>JAQIBT010000159.1 GCA_027858915.1 Salinisphaera sp. | reverse complement strand
CGAGAGAACGTCGCGCCGCTGACCAGCGCGCTGTCCTCATCTCCAGGCGAGCGGCCCACGCCCATCTGAAACATCGGATCGTGGCGCAGGGTATTGGCGTCGTTGCCGTCCTCATAGGCACTGGCGACCTGATAGGTCCGCTGGGCCAGCAGGTCAGCGACCTCGTGCCGGACATACGACGGCTGCCGCCAGACGCTCGGTCAAGCCGATGTGTTGAACGCCCATTATATCAATGGGTTGCTCGAGGTTCGCCTCCCCTTGTGCAAAATTCGGGCTAGTTGCGCAGCTTGCAGGGGCCTCTCTATCACCCGAGGGCGCGACGGCGATTTTTATTCTCAGATATTAAAAAACAGCAAAGCGCCCAGGTGCAAAATTAGGTTTTTAATCGTTATTTCGGATCTTCGATCGAAAGTCCATGCATTAACAAAGAGTTCAGATGTAAGACGCTTCCAACATAGCGCAAAAACTTTCCCACTCTTGCAGGCGATCGAGCGGCGTTCGCAAACCGCGCGATGGCCGCTGATATCCCGGCAGCGTTCGGGCGTTGACATATATAACGCCACCCGATTGGTCAGCGGATGCCGATGGGTTTCCTCGTGACCGGCAACGCCAGTGACGCTTAACAGTCGGACAAATGCCTTGTCGTCCAACGATTGATTGTGCGGAACGCGACGACGTCGCAGGCAGCAATCAGCTGCGACAACGCACCGGCCTGGTCCGCCTGGACGTCGGCAAGATCGATGTCTCGAGTGACCAGGCCAAACGAGCCGCGCTCCGCCGAGAGAATCTGTCCTGTCATCATTGATGGCTCCTGCCAGACATTCACAAGCACGCGCACTAACGCCCGAGCCGTCGATCTGGTTGAGGCGATTACGCGTTGAATCCATCCGTCGGATGCGCGCGAAAACCATCGTTGGAGTGCCGGGCTTACCGGTGTAGTCTCCAGCGCCCCAATATGCCGGCCGTTGATCCAGTTGGCATCTGCGCAAAGCCGCACGGCCATGATCGCGCCGGCTCCGTAGGTTGGCCTTGAGTTGGATAGCCTTCCGGGCATTGAACCCCGGATTACGGTGAGCTGATCAGAGTCTGGGAGCGCCGGCCGATGATCGCCAAAGTGCTGCATATTGGTGCGAGCGGGTCGTAGCCGGTCAATAGCGCCAGATTCATGACGCAGGGTTACTCGCACGCGGTACCGAACGTCGATCAATCAGCGCATCGACTGCGTAGCGACCAGGCCCAGCTACATAAAGCGCCAGCAGCCCGCCGATGATAGCGATGTTCTTGTAGAAATTGATCTCGTTGGCGTATTGCTCGGCGCCAGACATTGTCCAGTAGGGATGGCCGATCAAGGCCGTGCCAAGGGTGTAGAGTGCCATCAGCAACACCAGTGGGCGCGTGAATAGGCCTGCAGCGATCGCCAGCGCGACCGGAACTTCCATGATGACCGCGATAGCGGCAGCGACCGTTGGCAGGGGGGCGCCCTTGTGCTGCATATAAGCCACGGTGCCGGCAAAGCCAATGAGCTTGCTCCAGCCGAAAAGCACGAACAACCACGCGATCAGCAGGCGGGCGATCAGCAGGAGTGGATTCCGGGCGACCGGTTTATGCAGCAATGAATCGAACATGACTTGCCTCGTACGAATGGAAAGTTACTCACGGAGTGTCAGGTGTGCGCCGGCTAGTCGGCGGTGCGAACGAGAAACTTTAGGCGAATGCAGCGGCGCGCGGAAGCCGGAGTCATCTCAACGCTATTTTCTCTTTATGGAACGGTAAGTGCGGAATCTCGACAGTATGTTATATTTTTCCGCTCTGGTTGAGCACACGTACGCGTCGAATTCATTAGGACCTGCCGATCTAGCCGTATGCTAGTCCAGCGTCGTTAAATAGGACCACCGTCCGGAAATCTGACTCAAATCGGCAGGTCCTTGCTTGCACGGTTCCTACAGCGCAGCCCCTCCTGCGGGAAGAAATTCGGAGTTGCCGGCTACGTAAATGAACTGATTCAACTTCAGAAAATCGGCGTATATTCATAGGGCTAGAGGCCTGCCACGCACCGCTGTTCACGGAGTTACCCGCCCATGCAAGTCTTCGACAATCCGGTTGGCTCCGGTTCGCTCTGGTTCGATAATCTTGCGACTGCCGACGGTACGCCGGTGGCTTACGATCCGCAGGCAAGAGCGTTCCTGGCGATGCCGCCATTCTGTGCCAACCGGGAGCGCATTGGCTGCAACTGGATCGCCCCCGAACAAGGCGCTTTCTGTCGCTCCTGCGCCATGACCGCGCTCGCGCCCGACCCCTCCATCGACGATGCGATTGCCAACTGGGCGCAGACCGAGGCGGCCAAGCGTTGGGCGCTCGATAATCTGGGGCGATGGCACTGGTTCCGACCGGAAGATCCGGGCACCCGTCCGGTTTTTCATATGCTCGCCGAGTACGACGGGCCGGCACCGATGGGCCATGTCGATGGCGTAGTTACCATCAGCGTGGCGGAAGCCGACCCGGTGGTGCGTATTACCCGCAGACAGCAACTCAACGAGCCTTATCGCACCATGATCGGTCATATGCGCCACGAGATTGCGCATATGCTGTGGTGGCGGCTCAGCCTGCGCGCAGATTTTCTGGATGCTTTTCGAACCATGTTCGGCGACGAACGCGAGGATTACGGCGAAGCACTCAAGCGTCACTATAACAACGGCCCACCGCCCTACTGGGAACAACGCTTCCTGACCAGCTACGCGTCCGCACATCCGCATGAAGACTGGGCCGAAACTACCGCGCACCTGCTGCACCTGACGGATATTACCGATAGTTTCATAGCAACCGGCCTGACGTCCCCAGCACTTCCGCATCCGGGTTGGAACCCCTACACGGAAACCGATTCCGCGCGCTTGATCTATGTGGCAGCTGCGGTCGCCGTTGGCATCAATCACGTCAACCGCTCAATGGGCCTGTCAGACCTCTACCCGTTTCTACTGGCCGAACACACGCATCGCAAGCTGGCTTTCGTTCACGAGTGGTTGCGCCGAGGGGCGCAGGGGCTCTGAGCGGTCAGCCGGTGGATCTCCGAATTTCGCTGGTCGACGCGGCGTGAATTGGACCAGTAACGCTGGTGAGTGCGTGACCAAAGAGCTCAAGCGCCGAATTCGGGTAGCGGCGTTATTCCCCCACGAAGCCAGCTGACTGAAGTATCACGGCTGGCGCGTCAGCCAATCCACGGCTGCGAGATAGCCGAAACTGCCGAGCCCGCAGATCACGCCGTCGGCGCGCGCCGAAACGTAAGAATGGTGCCGGAAGGGTTCGCGCTTGTGGATATTCGACAGATGCACCTCGACAACGCTGCCCCCGAAGCTGTTCAAGGCATCGAGAATAGCAATAGACGTATGCGACCAAGCGCCGGGATTGATGATGATCGCGTCCATCGCGCTTCGGGCAGCATGGACGTGGTCGATCAGAGCACCTTCATAGTTGGTTTGGAAGGCTTCCAGCCTGGCACCTGCCGCTTCGGCACGCTTGCAAGCGGCCTGTTCGATATCAGCGAGCGTCTCGTGGCCGTATATCTCGGGTTCGCGCTGGCCCAGCAGATTGAGGTTGGGCCCATTGAGCAGAAGGATTTTCATCGCGCGCTGTCAATCGATTGAAAGGTCCGGAAAGAGAATACCGCATCGTGCGACGCCGCACCGGCTCGTTATCGTCTGGAATGAAATTCTGTATGCTGCAGATTCTCAATTCACTGACTGGTGATCATCATCGATACAATCCAATTCGCGGCGTCGTCGTTCGCCCCGATCGCGCTGGGCTTCTTTGGCTTGGGTACCGGTTACCTGATTCTTGGGCCCCAGGAATTATTTGGCTGGCCAGCGCATGACAAGGCCATGGCCCACGCCAACGGCGTTTGGGGCTTCTTCATGCCGGGCCTGTGCCAACTGCTGGCCGGCACCTATCTGTTCGTCGGTCTGACCTGGTTCCATGTGTTCAAGGAAGCGCCGCTCTACATGGCAGCGACGGCCTTCACGGTGTTCGGTGTGCACTGGCTGGCGCTGGGCATCAACAAGTTCCTTCAAGCCGATGCGCGGACCAATGGCTTTATGTCGGTGGCATTCTTCCTCATCTCGGTGCTTGGAGTGACCTCCTTCTCGCTGGCCGGCGATTATCCGGTAGCGATTATCTTCATCGGCTTGTGTTTCGTGTACTTCTTCGAATTCTTTGCCAGTTTCGACCTGGGTACGCCAGCGACGGAGCGGTTGCTAGGGCTTGCACATGTGGTGACCGGGTTGTGGCTGATGTATATGACGTTTGCTGCGGTGTTGGATCTGGCCAACGGTCTGGGCCTGTGGCTCTGAGTTTCTGACCGTCGGTTGTGCGGAGGGCGCTCTCTCGGGCGTCTTCCGCTGCTGGACGATACGTACTGGCGTATGCTCTTGAAGAGGCTTGAACCCACGCGAGATCGTCCATGACTGATAGAAAAATCGACTGCTGGCTGACCGACATGGACGGCGTACTGGTCCATGAAAACAAGGCGCTGCCGGGCGCCGCGGAGTTGATTGACCACTGGCGCGAGACGAAAACGCGGTTTCTGGTGCTCACCAACAACTCGATCTTTACACCGCGGGATCTGTCGGCAAGGCTGGCGCGTAGCGGCATTGAAGTGCCGGAGGACAAGCTCTGGACGTCGGCCCTGGCCACCGCGGCCTTCCTTAAGGACCAGGTGCCTGGCGGATCGGCGCACGTGATCGGGGAGGCAGGGTTAACCACGGCCATCCACGAAGCCGGGTTCGTGATGACCGATGTCTCGCCCGACTTCGTTATCCTGGGTGAAACGCGAACCTATTCTTTCGAAGCGATCACCAAGGCCATCCGGTTGATCAACGACGGTGCCCGCTTCATCGCCACCAACCCCGACGTCACCGGCCCCAGTGCCGAGGGCGTGCTGCCGGCAACGGGTGCGGTCGCCGCGTTGATTACCGCGGCAACCAAGCGCGAGCCGTACTACGTCGGCAAACCCAATCCCATGATGTTCCGCTCGGCCATGAACAAGCTCGGCGCGCATTCGGAGCGGACCGGCATGATCGGCGATCGCATGGATACGGACGTGGTCGCAGGCATCGAGACCGGCCTGCATACCGTGCTGGTGCTATCCGGGATCGCCTCTCGTGAAGACGTTGATCGCTATCCGTTTCGACCGCATCAGATTCTGGATTCAGTGGCCGATCTGTTGGACGGGGATTGATCGACGTTTGATCGAGTGGTCACGGCCGACCTGGGGCCTGCTATTCCGCCGGCTTGTTGCTGGGCGCGCAGGTTGGGCTCTATATCCGTTGCGAGAGATTCCATCCTGCGCCAGGTCGATGGGGCGTATCAATATCCTTGCGCGGTTGACATCATCTGTGCACGGCACAGCGGTGCCGGTCCGCTGGCCGCAGCAGTCAGCGGCGAAGCACAACGAGTCAGCCGTCGACGCCTGCCCGGCGCGACTGGCGTACGCGCCAGATGATCCAGGCCACGAATGCCATCGCCGCTACACCGCCGGTGATATAGAGCCCAATCGGCCCGAGTGTTTCCACCGCGTGCTTGAAGTGCGAGCCGAACCAGTAGACGCCAAAGCCCCACACACTGACCCACAGCGCAGCACCAATGGCGTTGAACAGCATGAAACGCGCGGCGGGCATATAACCGATGCCGGCGACAATACCGTTGAGCTGTCTCAGCCCGACGAAGAAACGGGCGACAATGACAATCACCGCGCCGTGGCGCGCGAAGAACGTTTCGATTCGGTCGAGACGGTTGTCGGTAATACCTACCTTCTCGCCGTAGCGCACAACGACCCGCCGGCCACCGAAGCGTCCGATGGCATAGCCGATATTGTCACCGACCACCGCACCTGCCCAGGCGGCGGGAAGGAGCCAGAAAATCGGCAGTTTGCCCTGCGAGGCCAGCAGCGCCGCCGAGATCAGCGCGGTTTCGCCTGGCACCGGGATGCCGAAATCCTCGATCAGGATCAGCAGAAAAATGGCCCATGGCCCGTAATCGGTAATGATCTGGCTGATATCGAGCATGAATTACCACAGAATCGGTGAGAAGGGCGGTGGCCGGTGCGCCATCCGATAAGATAGCGACGCCGGCGGTCGGATCAAGTCGGCATCACCAGTTGATCACAACGGACGGCGCACAGGCATGGCGGGACAGACAGCAGTCAGTGACTGCGGTCCTACCAGATTTCGACCTGCTTGTTCTTCGGCCGGACCATGGCGTCGCCGGGCTGGCAGCTGAAAGCCCGGGAAAACGCGTCCATATTCGAGGGTGCGCCGATCGCCCGGAACTGCATCGGCGCATGCGGGTCTGAATTCAGCCGTACTTCCTGGGCCTTGGGCCGCATATGGCCACGCCAGACGCGCGCCCATGACATGAAGAAACGCTGGTCCTGAGTATAGCCGTCGATCTTCATGCGGGCTTCTTTCGGCTTGTCGGCCAATGCTTTTTGCAATGCGTCGTAGGCCAGCGTCAGCCCGTCCAGATCGGCGATGTTCTCGCCCAGGGTCAGCCGACCCTTGACGTGCAGGTCCGGCTTGTCGGCAATCGGCGCGTACTGGTCGAACTGGTCGACCAGCTTCTGGGTGCGCTCATCGAACGCCTTGCGGTCGGCCTGAGTCCACCAGTTCTTCTGATTGCCGTTACCGTCGAACTGACTGCCCTGATCGTCGTAGCCGTGGCTCGACTCGTGCCCGATCACGGCACCGATACCGCCGTAGTTCACCGCATCGTCTCCGTGCGCATAGAAGAACGGCGGTTGCAGAATCGCGGCGGGGAAGTTGATGGTGTTGTCGGTCGGGTTGTAATAGGCATTGACGGTCTGCGGCGTCATGCCCCAGCGCTGGCGATCGCGATGCTGGCCGACGTAGTCCATCTCGTAGTCGTGGTTGAACCGGGCTGCGGCTTCCACGTTGGCGTAATAGTTATCCGGCGAGATGCTCAGCCCGTCCCAGGAACGCCATGTCTCTGGATAGCCGATCTTCGGCAGGAATTTCGACCATTTATCCAACGCTTTCTGGCGGGTGGCCTCGCTCATCCAGTCGACGTTTTTCAGGCGTGTCTTGAGCGCTGCGCGAACGTTGTCGACCAGCTTGAGCGCCCGGGCCTTGGCGTCCTGCGGGAAGTATTGTTTCACGTATAACTGGCCCAGCGCCTGTCCCATGCCGCTGTTGACCGAGTTGAGTACCTGTTTCCAGCGTGCCTTTTGCTGCGGCTGGCCGTTGAGGGTGGTGCCGTAGAACGCGAAATGATTGTCGCGAAAGGGCTTCGACAGCAGGGGCGCGGCATCGTCGACGGTGTGGAATCGCAGATAGGCTTGCCATTGATCGAGCGGGGCTTGTGCCAGCAAGCGGTCGAATTCGGCAAAGAACTTCGGCTCGGACAGCGAGAAACCTTGCTTGATGTCGGCGTGCTGGGCCTTGAAGAAAGCCGCCCAGTCGAAATGCGGGTTGGCTTTGGCCGCTTCGTCGAGCGTGACGAAGTGGTACTGGTTGTCCGGATTACGCATCTCGATCTGGCTGAGCGAATGTCGAGCCAGGTCGGTCTCGAACGCCATCGCCTGTTGGGCATCGGCGGTGGCCTGCTGGTCCGACTCGCCGATCAGCCGGAAGCTCTTCTTCATGTAATCGACGTAGGCCGCGCGCTGGTCGGCATAGGCCTTGTCGGTGTAGTACTCCGGTGTCGGCAGGCCCAGGCCGCCCTGATAAACATAAGCAATGATGCGGGTCGCGTTCTTGTAGTCGGGGCTGGCATCCAGATCGAATACCTGGCCTTGGCCGTCGGCAAACGATTGGATGAGATAGTGGGCCAGCTGCTTGCGGTTGCGTATGCCGTTGATCTTGGCCAAGCGCGGCTTGATCGGCGTATCACCGGCCTTGTCGATGGCTTGTTCGTCCATACCGGAAGCAAACAGATGGCCGATCTTCGCTTCGATCGAATCGGCGTCAACGTGATTGGCCTCGCTTGCCGCCTGGGTCACGATCGCGTGCTGATCATCCAGGCTTTTCTCGGCGAGCTTGTCGAACGAGCCCCAGCGAATCTTGTCGTCGGGAATTGGGTGGGCAGCAATCCATCGAGCGTTGACGAACGTATTCAGGTTTTGACAGGCGCTGATGCGGGTGTCCAGGTCGCCGGTATCGAAGATATGGCTGGCCGTAGACAGCTTGAGCTCGGTTGTTTTGCTGTTTTGACTGGAACCGGTGTCTGGCGTTGCCCAGGCAACGCCTGAAATCACCAGGCCAAGTGCCAGAACGATCCGCTGGCTCAGATTTTCGTTCATTAGTATTCTCTTGATTGGAAGCGCTGCTGATTCGTTACTGTCGCATAGGACGGAATAGTGATTCTGAATTCGCCGCGGCCCACCGGTGGGCCGCAAGGCATCGACGGACGGCAGATTGGCGCACAAAAAAATACCCGGCCAGGGCCGGGTATTTTCTGCGACTCGTTGAACCAGCGCTCAACGTCCGATATTCAGGCTCGTCTGCGGCGCCGGGAAAGCGGATTCGGAGACGTGGGTGCCGGTACCTGCGTGGTTGGCCAGGCTGGCCGCCACCACGGGCATGCACATCGAAATCGCAATCAGGGCAGCGACAACGACCGTGTTCGTGATGTTCAGTTTTAAAGTATCCATGATCAATGCTCCTCGAATTAAACCAAACGTTTGCAACGCTTGATCCTTCAACTCGGCACCTGCACTGACCCGACCGTATGACGGTGATCAGCCAGTAATGCCTGTCTGATGATTAAAACGAATAATAAGGCCTCTTGGGTACAAACCCGGCTTCAAGAATCGACAAGAAGAGACAGTGCAAGCGAACGTTCGAAAGAACGCAGGCTTATGCGTCTTTTCCTTGTCGATGTGCGCGAGTCTACGCCTAAAGTATGAGTTTACAAGTCCGTCGAAAATTTTTTTTTGCAGAAAATCAAGTGAATTTATTTTTATATTATTAAACAAACAATTGCGTCATTTAGTGGCACTTGTAAATGGTTCATGAACGCGTGTCATGGGCCTTGCTGTGGGCTGGTGTGCCTGTTGGCAAGCGCTGGCGCGAATTCTCGATTACCTAGGAATGGTTGGTTTCTCAGCGGCCTGAACGGCACCGCTGGCTAGAGCTTCGGCGTGCTGCACCTGTTCTGGGTTGATTTACTGCGACTTAGTCAGGCTATTTTGCCGAGTCGACGCTCGGCAAAGCATGTTTGCCGCGTGCGGAGAACTGAAGGAATACGTGGCTGAGCCAGGCCAGTTGGGCACAGGGCGTCAATCAAGCAGGATGAATCCGGCGCAGGCGGCTGTGGCAAGGCCCATGACAGCGTTGAATATTCGCCAGTCGCGTTCGCTGCGCAGCCAGCGCGCTATCACGGTGCCGAATCCTGCCCAGAATGAGATACAGGGAAAAGCGATGGCCTCCATGACCAGCGCCAGCCCGATCGCATTGAGGATCAGCCAGCCGGTGCTGGGCAGGAAGGAGGACATCAAGGTGATTCCCATTACCCACACCTTGGGATTGGCGAACTGGAACACCGCTGCTTGCCAGAACGACCACGGCGGCACTTGTTTGCGATGGACGGCGTCGATCTCAGGTGGCGGGGCTGTACCGATCTTCCAGGCCAGATAGAGCAGATAGACGACGCTCGCCAGACTGAGAATTGTCTGCAGCAGGGGATAACGCTGAAACAATCCACCGAGACCCAGGGCCAACAGCGTGAACAGCGTCACGCCACCGACCAGAATGCCCAGGATTGCCGGCAGCGTGCGTCGATAGCCGTGCAATGCGCCGTGGGCCGTCAGCATGACATTGTTGGGGCCTGGCGTACCGGTCATGGTCACGGCAAAGAGAATCAGCGGGAAGGCAGCAGCGAAAGACACGAGCAGTGCTCCAGACGATTCATCGATGGCTGGACAAGCCGCCGTGATCGTCTCATTGTACGGGTTCAATTTTAATGAATCGCGATTTTGTTTCCGTAGATGCAAGAGTAATGCAGGCTAAGATGCAGTCAATAAGTTTATTGTCACCATGACAATTTGGGTTCCCGCGCTGGCTGCGGGCGGCACCAAGTATCGTCGGCTGGCTGACGCCATCGCACAGGCCATCAGCGCCGGCGAACTGGCGGTGGGCGACAAGCTGCCGCCGCAACGGCGTCTGGCGTATGCGCTCGGCGTGACGACCGGCACAGTAACGCGGGCCTACGGCGAGGCAGAACGCGAAGGCTGGGTAGAAGCTCGGGTCGGCAGCGGGACTTATGTGCGGGCTGAGGCGGTCGGCCATCAGCTGTCTGGCCCGCTGCCAGAAGCCAGCGATAAGGCCGGGCTGCTTGACCTCGGACTGGCCTTACCGCCGCCAACGCCAGAGCGGGAGGCAGGGCTGCGCCGAGCCATGGCCGTCATGCAATCGACGGACATGCTTCTGACCGGCGCGCTGGATTATCAGCCACACGGCGGATCGGCCGAGCATCGCGCCGCCTATGCGCAGTGGCTGGCTGGCGCCGGACAAGAGATAGACGCCGATGAACTGGTCGTCAACCTCGGCGGTATGAACGGGATCGCACTGGCTTTTGCCAGCCTGTTATCGCCCGGTGACCGGCTGGCAACCGAAGTGCTGAGTTATCCCGGCTTGATCAGCCTTGCCCAGCAAATGCAGCTGAAGACGCTGGGCCTTGCGCTCGACGAGCAGGGTATCGACGTCGAAGCCTTGGCGCGTCGTCATCATCAGCAGCGGTTCAAGGTGTTGTATCTGATGCCCGAGTATCAGAATCCCACGACGGTTCAGCTGTCGGAACGCCGACGCCGTGATCTGGCAGCACTGGCAGCCGAGCGCGACTTCTGGCTGATCGAGGACGACGTGCTGCCTGTTGCGCCCGGCACGCGCGGCACGCCGTTGTATCGGCTGGCACCCGAACGCACGATCTATCTGGCCTCGGTATCCAAGCTGTTGGGGGGCGGCCTGCGTTCTGGCGTGATGCGTGTGCCACTATCAATTATGACGCGCGTGACGGTTGCGCTGCGCAATCAGTGCTGGATGCCGCCGCCGCTGATGGCAGGGCTTGTCTGTGAATGGATCGAGTCCGGCGACGCAGCGCGCCTGAGCGCCTGGCAGGCTGCCGAGATGGATGCCCGCTACGCTTTGGCGGCCGATATTCTTCAAGGTATCGATTATGCCGGCCGGACCGGTGGTTTTTATCTCTGGCTGCCGCTGCCCGCTGGGCTGCGCGCGTCCACGCTCGTCGATCAGTTGGCTCGACGCGGTCTGACGGTCACGCCGGCCGAGGCATTCTGTATCGGCAGCGAGCCGGCGCCGCAAGCGATCCGTGTCTGCATCAGCGCTGCGCCTACCCGCGAGCGCCTGGCCGACGGCCTGCGCATCCTGCGGGAGACGCTGCGCAACCCTGATCCGGCGTTCTGGCAGACCGTCTAGCTTGTCTGCCAGAGCTGATCGAGCTCTTTGCCAGCATCCGTGATCGGGCTTTTTTCGGGAATCGTCGCGGACACTGTGCTCTTGTGGTCCGCGCTCTGCCGGTCGGCGCGCCAGGCCGAGCGACAGGCGATACGACGTGGATCGGCCCGGTGCGCGTAGCGCGCGGCGATATCGGTGACTTCTGTGAACAGGCCGATAGCCAGCGTGGTCGGGCACAGGCCCAGCGCGATGAGCGTGTCGTTGGCGACGTGCAGATCGTTTTCGGCAGCTTCGACGCGCGGATTGGCCACGAAATCGATCGTGGCACCCGTGCACTGGGCAATCTGATCGGCCAGATCGCGCACGCGATGGGTTTCGGTCATCTGGTTGAGAATATGCACGCGCTCGCCGACGGCGGGCGGGTTCTTGATCGCCAGCTCCACGCAGCGCACCGTATCCTGGATATGGATGAACGCACGGGTCTGGCCGCCGGTGCCGTGCACGGTCAGCGGATAACCGATCGCGGCCTGCATGAGGAACCGGTTGAGCACGGTGCCGTAGTCGCCGTCGTAGTCGAAGCGGTTGATCAGCCGTTCATCTCGTGCCGTCTGTTCGGTCTGGGTGCCCCAGACGATGCCTTGGTGCAGATCGGTCACGCGCACGCCATCATTATGATTGTAATAGGCAAAGATGAGCTGGTCCTGGGTCTTGGTCAGGTGATAAATGCTGCCGGGATGCGCCGGATAAAGGATTTCATCGGCCGCAAACCGGCCATCGTCCGTTTCGACGTGCACGGTCAGATAGCCCTCGGGAATCTTCATGCCGGCGCTGCCGTAGCCGTAGACGCCCATGGTGCCCAGATGCACAACGTGTGCATCGAGGCCCGACTCGACCAGCGCGGCCAGCAGGGTATTCGTGGCACCGACGTTGTTATCGACCGTATAGCGTTTATGGGCGGCTGATTTCATGGAATAAGGCGCGGCCCGCTGCTCGGCGAAATGCACGATCGCGGTAGGGGCGAAATCACGCAGCAGATTGAGCAGCCGCTGATAGTTCCGGGCCACGTCGAAGCGGTGGAAATCGATTGCATGGCCGCTGATGTCTGCCCATACGTCCAGTCGTTCGCTCATCGGTCGAATAGGTGTGAGTGATTCGACCTCTAGCTCAACGTCGATCATGCGTCGCGACAGATTATCGACGATCGCTACCTCGTAGCCTGTATCCGAAAGATGCAGCGCGGTCGGCCAGCCGCAGAAGCCGTCGCCGCCGAGAATCAGAATCCGTTCGCCCATCGCGCTAGTGTTGGGGCACAGAGGATTAATATCGCGCATGAAAAAGCTCGTGTCGGTAGTCACACCATCAAGCGTCGCGCGTCACAGTGACCGGATCGTGACAGCCCCGGCAATCTGACGCTCTGCTTGGCAAGAGTGGCTGATCGCGATTTCGATCTGTCATCAACGCGTCAGACGCCCGCCACGACCGCGTCATATGCCACGCCGATAATCCAGCAAGGTTCAGCGTGGAGACTCTGTCATGTTCCTAGACGACGTCCTCGAGACCACTCCGGCCGATCGCGATGCGCCAGTCACCCGGCCCATCACGGCCGCGGCTCGGCCATCTTCCGCCATCGCCCGCGGGCAACATCGCTACCGCAGCGTCTGGATTTCGGACTTTCATCTGGGCACCCGCGGCTGTCGTGCCGAGCGGCTGCTGGATTTTCTGGCCGCGGTGCGCTGCGACATACTCTATCTGGTGGGCGACATCATCGATGCCTGGGCACTCAAGAAAGCCTGCTACTGGCCTGCCACCCACAGCGCGGTTATTCAGGCCGTGCTCACGATGCACCGCGAACACGGTACGCGCGTCGTGTATGTGCCGGGTAATCACGACGAAGTACTGCGCGATTTTCTACCGCTGGATCTGGCCGGTATCGAGGTCTGCAATGAATGCGTGCACGACACCGCCGACGGCCGGCGTTATCTGGTGGTTCACGGCGATGCCTTCGACGCGGTCTGCACCGAGGCGCGTTGGCTGGCCGTGCTGGGCGATTATGCTTATCGCGGCGTGATTGTCGGCAACAGCTGGTTCAATACCATGCGCCGCCGGCTGGGCTATCCGTACTGGTCGCTGTCGGCGTTCATCAAGCATCAGGTGAAAAACGCCGTGGCCGTCATCGGCCGCTTCGAGGAAGCGCTGGCCGACGAAGCGTTACGCCGCGGCATGGACGGCATCATCTGTGGTCATATCCACACGCCTTCACGCAAGCCAATCAACGGCATCGAATACTGCAACGACGGCGACTGGGTGGAATCCTGTACTGCCCTGACAGAGGATTTCGCCGGACAGATGGAGCTGCTCTACTGGGGACGTGGCGCAGACCACGAGATGCCTGCCGACAACGCCAGCCGCCAGAAGGCCGCAGCATGAAGGTCCTACTCGTCACCGACGCCTGGCACCCGCAGATCAACGGAGTGGTGCGTACTTGGTCTATCGTAGTCGACGAGCTGTCGCGCATGGGCCACCAGGTGGTCACAATTACCCCGGAGCAGTTTGCCAGCCTGCCGTGTCCTGGCGAGCCACAGATCCGGCTGGCGCTGGCTACGTCCGGCGCGGTCGGCCGCATGATCGCGGATGCCCGCCCTGATGCTATCCATATCGCCACCGAAGGCCCGTTGGGCACGGCCGCGCGACGCTACTGCCGGCGCCGTGATCTGGCGTTCACCACGTCGTACCACACGCATTTCCCGCAGTATCTGAAGATGCGTCTCGGCGTGCCCGAACGCCTGACGTTCGGCGTGATTCGCCGCTTCCATCAGGCGTCACAGGCAGTGATGGTAACGACCGGTACGCTCGCCGACGAGCTGGCCGCGCGCGGGATCCCGCACGCCGCCATCTGGCCGCGCGGCGTCGATGCGCGCCTGTTCCGGCCGATGCCCGACGTCGACAAGCTGGCCGGTGCGTCGCCGGTGATGATCTATGTCGGGCGGGTGGCGGTGGAAAAGAATATCCGTGCGTTTCTCGATCTGGACGTAGCAGGCACCAAGGTGGTGGTGGGTGACGGCCCGCAGCTGGCAGAGCTGACCAAGCGCTATCCTGACGTCGTCTTTGCTGGCTGGCAGCAGGGCGAGGCCCTGGCGCGCTGGTATGCGGCCGCCGATGTGTTTGTCTTTGCCAGCCGGACCGACACCTTCGGCCTGGTGATGCTGGAAGCGCTGGCCAGCGGCTTGCCGGTAGCCGCTTTCCCGGTGCCTGGCCCAAAAGACATACTGGGCGAGGCGCCCCATGTGGCCTGTCTGGACCATGATCTGGCGCGTGCCATCCGCGGCGCGAGCAGGCTGTCGCCGACAGCCGCCCGTGCCTTCGCGCTCGATTTCTCCTGGACGGTCTGCGCCGAGCGATTCGTCGAACTCACCGCGCGGCTGCCGGCTGATGTCTGGCATAGACAACAGCCGCAGTCTTTGCTGGGCCGTGTGTCAGCGCCGGCCCGGCGGCGGTTGGGATTGGCCGGCCTCGGCTGACGCGGCCGGCGGCCCATGGTTATATACACTAGGTTTCGCAAGGAAAGGCGCAGGGAGCGCAATGTAGCCCAGCTACATGAGCGAGCTGCAACGCCTTACTGCGGAAAAATAGCCGCCGTCCCGTCGAAATTTATTGGGGGTTGTGGCCCAAAATCTCGCCATCCGGCGTTGCAGCGCTTGACCGCAGAGGACTGCGGCCGGCGCTCTGGCCTTGTCTGACGCGCCCTGATAAACATTTCCAGGGGGGCACAACGCGGGGACGTATGAAAAATGGCAACAGGCCCTATAGCGTGACTACCTCTCGGCCGGCGGATGATCGCTGGGCGGCATCAATCACGGCCAGGCACTGCAACGCCTCCATCGGATCGACCGGCGGCGCAGCGCGCTGGCGCAGCATGGCGGCGACGCCTTCGTAGAAACCTATGTATCGACCGGTCTCGCTGGGCACGATTTGCACATTGTCTTCTGTCCCCAGCCGGCCCCATGCGCTTTCTGCTTCCTCGCCAAAGCCTTGATCGCCTGGCATGACGCCTGCGCGCAGCGCGGCTTCCTGTGGGTCCAGGCCGTAGGTGACATACGCGGCCCGATCACCCAGTACGCGAAAACGCGGGCCGAGCTGCGGCGTGAAACTGCTCATCCACAGATGTGAGCGCACGCCGTTGCCGTGGGTAAGGGCCACGAAACTGTCGTCGTCGACTTCCGAGTCCGGGTAGCGCTGATCGAGTTCGGCATAGACCTGGCGGACATCGCCGAACAGTTGCATGGCCTGATCGATCAAGTGGCTGCCCAAGTCGAACAGCACACCGCCGGCATCGCGCGGATCAGCCGCCCGCCGCCATCCGGGCTTGGCGTGTGGTCGCCAGCGCTCGAAACGCGACTCGAAGCGTTGAGCCGTGCCGAGTTCGCCGCTATCCAGCAGTCGGCGAACGGTTAGAAAATCAGCATCCCAGCGCCGATTGTGGAATACCGTGAGCGCCAACCCGCGCGCTCTAGCGTCCTCAGCCAGGGCCCGTGCTTCGTCGTAGCTGGACGCCAGCGGTTTATCGACCACGACCGCCAGCCCGGCCTCGAGTGCTGCGTGAGCCAACGGGCTGTGCTGCGCGTTCGGGGCCGCGATCACGACCAGATCGAGAGAGCTGGCCTGTGCCCAGAGCGAGTCAGCATCGGGCAGCACCTGCACATTCGGATAGCGACGATGGATATCGGCGGTCTTGGCTGCGTCACTGGTGACCACAGCCGCCAGCGTCAGGTCGGGGGTGGCGTAGATCAGCGGCGCATGAAAAGCCGAACCGGCCAGGCCGTAGCCGATCACGGCGACCCGACTGGGGGCGTTGCTTGAATCGTTCATATACCAACGATACCAGCTGTCATGATCGACACCCGCTCAGCTGTGGTTCGAGGTCTTGTCGAGAATGCTGTCTGCCTGATCCATCAGCTGATTCATGTAGTCGATCAAGTTCTGATACGGCGCGGCCGTCTGCAGATCAACGCCTGCGTTCCTGAGCAGCTGATACCCGCTTTTCGAGCCGCCGGCAGACAGCGCTTCAAGATAGGCCTTGCTTGCGTGGGTGTCACCTTTCTCGATACGGCTGGCGAAGTAGTGCCCAGCGGTGATCGATGTCGCGTACTGGTAGACGTAGAAATTGTAGTAGAAGTGCGGGACATAGGCCCACTCAATATTGTCCCGCGGGTCGATTGCGGTGATGCCTTGCTTGACGCCGTAGTACTTGTCGAGGATGGCGCCGTACATCCGGGTCAGGCGCTCCCCGGACAGCGACTCGCCGTTTGCTGCTGCCTGATGAATAGCCAGCTCGAATTCGGCGAACTGGGCCTGGCGGAAGAAGGTGCCGCGCAAGGACTCGAGGGCCTGGCCGATATAGTAGAGCTTCGCCTGATCGGTCGTTGCCTGGGCGATCATATGGTCGACCAGCAGTTCTTCGTTGGTGGTCGAGGCGACCTCGGCCGTGAAGATCGGATAATCCGAGGTCGCATAGGGCTGTTTTTCGTCCGCCAGCAACGTATGCAGGCCGTGGCCCCATTCGTGGGCATAGGTCGAGACACTCTCATAATCGCCGTTGAAGTTCATCAGCACATAGGGATGCACGTCGTAGGCCGCGCCGGCCATATAAGCACCCGGGCTCTTGCCGGGGCTCGGATAGACGCTGGTCCAGGGCGAGTCCGTGGCCTTGTCCAGTAGCTGCTGATAATGCGCGCCCAGGGGGCGGGTGGCGGTGCGTAACAGGCTGCGTGCCTGATCGATAGTGAAGCGCTTATCGCTTTTCACGAGCGGCGGGTAGATATCGTAGTAGTGCAGCGTATCCACACCGAGCATGCGTTTGCGCAGCTTCAGATAGCGATACAGCGTATCCAGATTGTCGTTGACCGAAGTGATGAGCTGGTGATAAACGCCGACCGGGATATCGTCGGACGAGACAGCGGCTGCCAAGGCGCTGTCGTAATGATGCAGGCGCGCATCGATTACGTGCTGGAGCACGGTCTGGCTGAGCAGCGAGCCGAAGGTGTCCTGATATTGGCTGTAGGTCGACCAGAACGCCTTGAACACGGCTTTGCGTACCTGGCGATCGCCGTCACCACGCCAACGGGTATAGCCGGCTTGGTCGATAGTCCGCGGCTTGCCGTCGATGACGACTTTTGGCCATTGGATATCCGCACTGGATAACAGCGAGAAGGTATCGGATTGGCCGTTGACCGGCCCCAAGGCCGCCAGCGCCGATTCGGTTTGCGGTGACAGGGTATGCGGGGCTTCGCGGATCACGTCGTGCAGGAAATGCTGGTGCACCGAGAGCACGGGCAGGCTGGCCCATTGCTTGAGCGTAGATTGATCCATGCCGGTCAGCTCGGGCCGGACATAGCCGGTTGCTTCGCTGTAGTGCGACATCAGCCGATCGGCCTTGCCGCGGCGTTCCTGGGCAGCGCTGTCGCGCAGGTTCTCGTCGGCCTTCAAGCTGGCGTATACGTTGAGTCGCACTGCCGTCTTCTCGACCTGATTGATGGCGTCCAGCGCTCGGTTGAGCGTCTCTGGACCCTGGCTGAGCTGGTCCTTGAAGCGCGCCAGATCGTCAATCTGCTGGCCAGCCTTGACATAGGCGGCCCGCCAAGCCGCCGGCGAGGCATACAGATCGCCCAGATTCCATTGGGTGGGGGTGTGGCTGGCTGGATGTGAGTTGACAGCCGACCGTTCGGCGGCGTCGCCGGATTTATTCGCCGCCGTGCTGTCTGCGGTCAGCCCCGCATGCGGGATACCGAGCATGAGCGCGGCAATAGTCATGCTGCGAAATACACCAGATGACATGCCAACTCCCTGAAGCAGTCAGTGAAACGATGCGGTCGAATCCAATCGTCGTGCGTGATGCATGATCACCACACAGCAATCGTCGCATGCTATCTGACCGCAACGCCATATGGGGCCGGTGGCAAATCGTTTTACGGCTAAGGAGGCGGTGCCGGGGTGCTCGACGGATACGGCAGGCCGCGTCGGATAGCGCTGGAGAAATCAGGGCTGGCGTGGCCGTTGATATCCGAGGCCAGAGCACGTTGGTTGATATGGCCGCGCTGGCGGAGTTCAGCCATTGGCAGGCGCGTGTCGAGCGCGCCCAGATCGTAGAGATATTCGGGCAGATAGCCCGAGGCCAGCAAGCGCCAGTTCCAGGGCACGCCGGGCACGATTGGCTCGACCATGTCGTAGATCAGGGTGGTGCAGTTGGAGGTCAGCGTGTTGTAGAAGCGCGGCCGCTCGCGCAGACGGCCGGCGGTCTTGAGATAGGCCTCGAACAGCGCGCGGATATCGGCCGGTGGCAGGGCGACGCGATACAGATAGACGTCTTCGCCGCGCGCGTTGGTACGCGTGCGTACGATATCGCGCTCGTCGGCGGCAACCAGCACCAGTTCGTTCTCCCGGAACAGGCCGCCGAGTGCCGAGAACTCCTTGCCTGCCAGACGCCGAACCTCGACCGAGAATACGAGATGGCGCCCGTCAGAGAACGCAAACGAAACCAGCGTGTGGGCGATTGCCGGACCCATCCAGTAGGACGCGACCAGATCGACCGCGATCAAGTGGTCGAGGTGGTATTGGCGGGTCTCCCACCGGGCGGTGTAATCGTCGTGGGTTCGCCAGTCGAAGTGGCGTACGTTGGTGAGTGTCACCATCGCGCCATCGCGTGCAACCCCCAGCGTGCGGGCCACGTCTGGCGCCCACGGCCGGTCTGCAGACGGCGTGATGCAGGTCCACCAGCCGGCAAACACCAGTGTCGCTCCCGCAAAGATCCACAGCGTCACCCAATAGGTGACCACCAGCCCGATGATCGCGGCCACGCCGCTGATGATCCATACGCCGAACAGCACATAGCGCAGTGCCTCCGGGGCTGGCCCGCGAAACCAGAGCGCGCCTGCGCCGTAGACCAGTACCGCAACGATCAGCAGCTCAGCCACCAGGCGTGCGGCAATTAGAATGTCCGCCGACGCCATCAGGGCTTACGAGGCGGCCGAACGCCGGCGCAGCGCCCTTCGGGCAGCATCAGTCGGGCATCAGTAATGGCGAGCTGCCGGCGCCGGCGGCACCCACTGGTACAGCCAGGTTTCTGACAGCGTGCGGTCGCCGTCCTGCAGATAGGCCCGCATGGTCACCGGCGCGGTATCGTCGCTGGTCGGCATCCAGTCAAATATCGCGCGATAGCCATGAATCGGCTGCATCTGATGCGTCGTCGACCAGCTCACGCGACCGTGGGAAACGCTGACGTTGACCGTCACATTGGCATTGTCAGGCAGGCCGTCGAGCGGCGAGCCCGTGAAGTCGATGGCGAACCGACGGGCATATTGCTTGGGCGATCGATTGCCGGGGATCCAGCCTTCCTGCACATTGCCCATGCCCGACCAGGTGGCATCGACCGAAGCCAGCGACGGCGATACCGGCGGCTCGGGCCACCAGTAGAGCGTGTAGGCATAGGATAGATGATCGTTGGCGGTCACCGGCTTTTCCGGAATCCAGAACGCCACGATGTTGTCGACCGTTTCGCCGACCGTTGGCATTTCCAGCAGCGCGATCTGGCCCTTGCCCCAGTCGCCTCTGGGCTCCAGCCACAGGCTGGGACGACGGTTGTACCAGGCCACGACGTTGCGATAGTCATCGAACTTGTGATCGTGCTGAACCAGGCCGAAGCCGTGCGGGTTTTCGTCCTGGAAGGTGCTGAACTGGATGGTTGGCGGGTTGTACAGCGGCCGGCAGATCCACTCGCCGTTGCCCCGCCACATCGACAATCGATCAGAGTCGTGCATGCGCGGATAGATCGTGTCGCGGGCATTCTCCTGCGACGAGCCCTTGAGGAACATGCTGGTCATGGGCGCGATGCCCAGCCGCTTGATGGCCTTGCGAGTATAGATCTCGCTGGTGATCTCCATCACTACGCCGCGCTCGCGGCAATCGATATCAAAACGATAGGCGCCCGTCGTGCTGGGTGAATCCAGCAGTGCATAGACCGTGACCTTGTCGCTGCCGTCGGCAGGCTGCTTGAACCAGAACTGAGTAAAGTCCGGGAATTCCTCACCGCTGGGTACGTCCGTGTCGATCGCCAGGCCGCGCGCCGACAAACCATACTGCTTGTTCTTGTCGATCGCCCGGAAATAGCTGGCACCCAGAAACGAAGCAACTTCGTGCACGCTCTTGCCGCCCGGATGGATCGCCAGACGCCAACCGGCAAAGCCCAGGTCGTGGTTCTTCAGGGCCTTCGGATCCACGCCGCTGCCGGCATAGTCGAACAGACCAGGCTGGAAATGAATCAAGTGCGAGCGGTCGTTGGCATCGATGGCGTGCATACGCACTGGCGTATTGAAATGCATGCCGACGTGGAAGAAATGGATACGCAGATCGGCGTTCGGCCGGCTCGACCAGAGCGCATCGTTCGGGTTGTAGTGGATTTTCTGGTAATCCAGCGGCGCGAGATCCGCCAGCTGTTTCGGCAGTTTTTCCTTGGGCGACTGATAGGCCTGGCGTGACATTTTCTGTGCCTTGTCCTTCAGCCAGTCAAAGGAGAACGGCTTGCCGGCTCCGTGCGATACAGGAGAGGCAGCAAGAGCCGGAATGGCTGGCAGACCAAGCGTGGTCAGCGCGAGCGAAGCCTTGAGCAGCGTACGTCGTTGCATATCAGAGCCTTGAATAGGTATCACACAGAGACAAGCGCACAGCGCGCGGGTTCCCGATTGTCCGGTCGCGCCCAGTTTGGCTTGCTTATGTTCCGCTGTTATCTTCCATATGCTCCAGGAACTGGGCTTCTTCTTCATGAATATTCTTGCGCAGATGCATCACGTGGCGCGCAAAATCATTCAGTCGCTGTTGCTGATCGGTGGCCGGGGTAAATGTTGGAACCGGCGTCGGGTTGCCATCGGCGTCGACCGCAACAAACACCAGAATACAATGGGTGGTGAACCGGTCCTCGTCCGATTTGGGATCGCGTGCATACACGCTCACCGAGATATGCATGCTGGTGGTGCCGGTCATCATGAGCTCGGCCCGGAGCTCGACCAGATCGCCGACTCGGATCGGCTTGAGAAATCGGATGCCGCCGACATAAGCTGTGACGCAGTAATGATGCGACCAGGTCGCGGCACAGGTATAGCCGGCATGGTCGATCCATTTCATCACGCTGCCGCCGAACACCTTGCCGCCAAAGTTCACGTCTGTCGGTTCGGCCAGGAAGCGCAGGGTGATTTTCTGATCAGACATATCGATACGATGATTCGAGTCAGCCGGCAGTCTAGCCTGCTCTCATAGCACGAGCGAGTCGGTCGTCGTGTCCTCGTTCAACATCATAGGAGAAGACCATGGAATTACTGGGATCGGCCGCGTCGCCTTTCGTACGTCGTATCCGGCTGTTGCTGGGCGAGCGCGACTGTGTGTTCCGAGGCATCGATATATATGGGGCCGACCGGGAGGCCCTGCGGCAGGCAAATCCGACCATGAAAATTCCCGTGCTGATCGACGATGATCAGACCGTGCTCGATTCACGTGTGATCGCGCGATATCTGTCGGCACAGATGGACCTTGCCCCGCTGAGCTGGGCACAGGAAAACCAGCTCACGGTGATCGACGGTGCGACCGATTCGGCTTTTCTACTGTTATCGGCGTCGCGCTCCGGCATCGATATCGGTCAGGACATGCCGTTTATCCAGCGCCAGCAAGAACGCATAGCGGCCTGCGTCGCTTCGATGGATGCCCAGGCCGAGCAGGGAGCCTTCCAGGAGTGGAACTATCCGGCGATCTGTGCGTACGCCTCGTTGGACTGGATGCTCTTTCGCGAGCTGTTCGATTTCGCCAGCTTTCCCGGTCTGCTGGCCCTGCGCGAACGACATCAACATCAACCCATGGTTGCCGAAACCGATCCGCGCCAGCCGGCTGACTGAAAGACGAAAAGCCTGGTTGTCCGCCAATTCACACAGATAAGCGTGAATTAAACACGCACTGACTGCCTGCCATGTGAACTGGAAGCGGCAGGTCGTTCAATGCAGCGGCCTCGGTCCCATGAACACGTTGACCACGCGCTGGCCGTGCATTTCGATGGTGCCGGCGTAGCGGCGGTCGCCACGCTCGTAGAACTCGAAGCCATAACGTCTGGCGACCCGCCAGGCCCCGCCTGCGTCACGGGTCAACCCGATACGCTTGAAGGCCAGCTCGTCGATGAAAGCCACTTCGGCGTCCTTGCAGGCACGTTGCGCCGCGCGCCTGGCCGCGGTGCGCGCGCCCATGGCGCGCCACCAGATCAGGGCAACAACGGCAGCGGCCAGCAGCCAGGGGGCAAGTTCTAGCATCAGGTTCTTGTCATGCGTTCGGTACCGTCGCGCAGCGCAGCGATATCAGCACAGCCTGACAGAGCCATCGTGAGTTCGAAATCAGTCGCCAGGTTGGCCAGCAACTCGGCGACCCCGTTTTCGCCACCAATGCCCAGCGCATAGGCATAGGGTCGGCCGATGCCGACCGCATCGGCACCCAGCGCAAGTGCCTTGAAGATATCGGCGCCGCCGCGAACGCCCGAATCAAGCACGATCGGTAGATCAGGCAATACGCGGCGGATATTGACCAGCGCATCCAGACTCGCGATCGCACCGTCGACCTGGCGCCCGCCGTGGTTGGACACGATCAGCCCGTCGACGCCCTGTTCGACCGCGCGCTGTGCGTCGTCGGCAGCCAGCACGCCCTTGAGCAGAATCGGCAAGGACGTGCGCTCGCGCAGCCAGGCCAGACCGGCCCAGGTCAGGTTGGGTCGGGAATAAGTCGCCACAAACTGACGTACTGCGGCCAGCGCCTGGCCGCTGGTCAAGGCCTTCAGGCTGGAGCCTGGGAAATGTCGCGCGGTGGCCAGTACGTTGCGCAGGGTGGTGGCGTTGATCGGCGGTCGGCCACGGTCGTCGGGCGTATCAGCCAGCAGCGAACGGAATACCGGGTCTGACGTGTACTGGGCGATGCCCTGGCCGAGTAGAAACGGCAGATGGCCAAGATCCAGATCGCGTGGCCGCCAGCCGAGCAGGGTGGTGTCGAGGGTGACGACCAGCGCATGACAGCCACAAGCCTCGGCTCGCGTGACCAGCGATTCGGCCAGCGCATCCGATTTTGGCCAGTACAGCTGAAACCAGCGTGGCGCGCCGGCGGCCACGCGGTTCATGGCCAGCGCACAGTCCTCCATCGATCGGCTGGCCTGATTGGAGAAGATCATCGGTACGCCGGCAGCCGCGGCGGCGCGCGCCACTGCCACATCCGCTTCGCCGTGGACCAGTTCCAGCGCACCAATAGGCGACAAAAGAAACGGCTGAGAATAACGATGGCCGAACAGCGAAATTGATGTATCACGCGTGCTGACGTCGCTTAGCACGCGCGGCACGATCTGCCAGTGGTCGAGTGCGGCACGGTTGCCGGTCAGGGTCTGTTCCGCGCCGGCCCCCCCGGCGATATAGGCAAACGCCTTGGGCGACAACACATGCTCGGCAGCGGCCTCCAGAGCGCCTGCGTTTGTTGGCAGCAGCGGTCTATGCCCGGCCAGCCCGGCGCTGTAGACCGCGTGCTGGCGCGCGATAGTGCCGTTGGCGGCAGGTCTCGAAGGATTGTCTGGCGGCATGAGCGACGAGCCGATGAAGAACGTATCTCCCAGCATAGCGGTCAGCCGGCGCCTGCCCAATGCCACTATCGCCCGATCCGCAGGCTATTTATTGTCACGTCGCCGAGACTTGCATCGCCGTCAAGCACGCTGCGGAGTTCGCGCATTGCAAGACCATCAGCTCTTGCGGGTTTGATTCACATGCCTGACTTAGACGCCCGGTTGATAGACTGGCGTGGTTTCTGTCGGCTGTTCGGACGATTGCTGTCATGTCGTTACCCATCGTATTTTATCGAAGTCTGCCGCTATGGGCGCTTGGTCTGGTTTTACTGATCTTTGCCGGCTGTGCTCATCGGCCGGGCGAACAGGTCGACCAGCTCGGGCCGCTTCCCGCGGCCTACGCAGGAACGCTGCCGTGCACCCATTGCGCGGGTGCTGACTATCGCCTGATCCTGGGGGGCGACCAGTCCTATGTGCTCAGCCAGCACTACCACGCAGCGCCTCGCTCAGCCGATGTTGTCGAAGTTGGGCGCTGGCGGACGCTATCCGAGCCGGCGCGGCTGGTGCTCACGCCGACCGATGCCGATGACGCTGGCCAGAGCCTGTGGCGTCTTGACGGGCACGACGGCCTGACCGCGCTGGGTGCCAACGGACAGCCGGTGGGTTCCGGATCGACGTACCAGCTGAATCGGCTGGCCGAATCCGACGGCCTGTCGTTGGCCGGGCCGCGGTGGACGCTTGTCAATGCGCCTGAAACCTCGCTGCCGCAACCGGTGTATATCCGATTCGATGATCAGACCGGACGCATCAGCGGGTCGACCGGCTGCAATCGCCTGATGGGCGCTTATCGGCAGCATGGAGACAAGCTGTCGGTGAGCGGTATCGCGACCACGCGCATGGCCTGTGCCGGCCATGACGACACCCAGCAGTCGATGCTTGACGCGCTCAAGCGCACGATCCGAATCGAGACGCTCGGTCGCTACCTGCTGTTATACGGAGACGAAGGCAATCCCGCACCGCTGGCTGTATTCCATGCCGGCACTCACGGAACATGAGCTAACCTACTGTCGTGGCTGGGTCAGCGATTATCTTCGGCGGGATAGATCAGCTCGCCGCCGCCACCTGCGCGCGCGGCCGCAGTCAGGGCTGCCGGCTGAACGCGGTCCCTGTTCATCAGGTGGTACACCGTTTCGTCGCGATGCAGCAGATGATCGGCGATGATACGGCGATGACAACGCCACCAGACGGCTTCGGCACACATCAGCGCGCAGGTCTGTCGGTGGCCCTGCTCGATCAGCCTTGTGAGCGCGTCGGCGAACGGTGCCGATAATGCGTAATCCGCATAGTTGTGGAAACTGCGGTTTCGCCAGTAGGCATTAACGTCATCGGGCACGGTGTGCGATCGCTTGCGCAGGCCGGCCAGGGCTGGCACATGGGTATAGCCGATACCGAACGGCGCGAGCGCTGTTGTCAGCGTATCGCCATTGAACTGCGGATTGGTCCGCGATCGCGGCATGGCACGAACGTCCACTACGTGCTCGACGCCGCCGACCTGCAGCAGATCGACGAACTCGGCGGTCGTACGAGTGGAATGGCCAATGGTATAAAAGCTATGCGTCATAGGCAGGCTGGCGACCCGTGCCGGTCAGCGCACGTTTCGTTTGTACTGTCGGGCTATTCCGGCTTGCCGTCGACATCGTATGCCGCAAACGCGAGATGCGAATGGGCGACCGCGCCGCCGGCGCGCATTTCTGCGGCGACCCAGATTGCTTCCATCAGTTCGGCCTCGGTTGCCCCTGCATGCCGGGCAGCAGGGGCATGGCTCTTGATGCAATAAGGGCACTGAGTGACATGCGCCACGGCCACCGCAATTAACTGTTTGGTCTTGGCATCCAGCGCGCCCGGCGCGAATACCGTCTTGCTGAAATTGCGCCAGGCGCGCTCGGCGTCGGGCGTGAGGTCCTTGCGTTTCTTTGCTGCCGATTGCGTCATGGATCATCTCCTTGCGAAATCAATGGCTACAGTAAAACCATAGCACTCGGGGCGCGTTGCGCCAGCCCATAGCGAAAAGCTGAATCACACCTGCCTATAATCGTGATAAAAGTGATACACAGCAGCCAGGAAGCCTGCCCATGAAACCTGAAACCATCGCCTTGCATGCCGGCTATACGCCGGACGACCAGCACGCTGTGGCCGTGCCGATCCACCAGACCACTTCGTATTCGTTCGATGATGCCCAGCACGCGGCGGATCTGTTCGATCTGAAGGTGCCGGGTAATATCTACAGCCGGATCATGAATCCGACCTGCGGCGTGCTCGAGCAACGCATCGCAGCATTGGAAGGCGGCGTCGGTGCGTTGGCAATGGCCTCGGGGATGGCCGCCATCACCGCCGCCGTGCAGACGATCGCCGAGGCAGGCGACAATATCGTGTCGATCAGCGAGCTCTATGGCGGCACCTACAACCTGTTTGCGCATACGCTGCCGCGCCAGGGCATGGAAGTCCGGTTTGCCAACAAGGACGATCTAGAGGGCATGGCAGGCCTGATCGATGCACGCACCAAGGGCGTGTATTGCGAATCGATCGGTAATCCGTCCGGCAATGTCGCCGACATCAAAAAACTGGCGAAGATCGCGCATGACCACGGCGTGCCGCTGATCGTGGACAACACGGTACCCTCGCCGACCCTGCTGCGGCCGATCGAGCACGGTGCCGATATCGTAGTTCATGCGGCGACCAAGTATATCGGTGGCCACGGCACCACGATTGGCGGGCTGATTGTCGACTCTGGCCGTTTCCCCTGGCTGGATCACGCCGAGCGTTTTTCTCTGCTCACCGAACCGGACCCGTCCTATCACGGCGTGAACTACGCCAAAGACGTCGGCGAAGCGGCGTTTATCACCCGCGCGCGGGTGGTGCCGCTGCGCAACATGGGCGGCGCGATGAGCCCGTTCAACGCCTGGCAGTTTCTGCAGGGGCTGGAAACCCTGGCCCTGCGTATGGAACGCGTATGCGAGAACACCCAGCGAATTGCCGAATATCTGGAAGCCCATGAGCGCGTGAGCTGGGTCAGCTATGCCGGCCTGGCGAGCCATCGCGATCATCATCTCGCCGAGCACTATATGGGCGGGCAGGCTTCGGGCATCCTGAGTTTCGGTATCGACGGCGGCCTTGAGTCAGGCGTTCAGTTCTATGACGCCCTCAAGCTGTTCATCCGGCTCGTAAACATAGGCGACGCCAAAAGTTGTGCGTCGATGCCCGCCGCCACGACCCATCGCCAGCTCAACGAAGACGAGCTCAAGAGCGCCGGCGTGACGCCGGACATGGTGCGCCTGTCGATCGGCATCGAGCACGTGGATGATCTGATCGCGGATCTGGAGCAGGCATTGGCTGCGACCTAGGCCGTAGCCCACTCGCGCCACATGCGACAACCGATCGTCGATTATCACCGGGACGAAGAACAACACTGGGTCGCGGAGCTCGCCTGCGGCCATTGCCAGCACGTGCGTCACAACCCGCCCTGGGTCGATCGCCCTTGGGTGACGACCTCCGCCGGGCGGGAATCGATGCGCGGTTTTGAGCTGGAGTGCGTCAAATGCGATCAGGGGGTGTCGCCGGATCTATAGCGTTTAAGGGGACGTCATGGCCGTGGGTGACTTGATCTGGATCAACGACAGGCCTTGCTTGCCCGGCAGAGTATGAGGATTGGCGCCAGCCGGCGCGATCGACATGTCCCGCCAGACAAGGATACGGCTATGACGTCCAACAGCTTCGACACCCGCAGCCGGCTCACGTTCGACGACACCACATACACCATCTATCGCCTCGACCGCATCGACGGTTCGGACCGCCTGCCGTACTGCCTGAAGGTGATGCTGGAAAACCTGCTTCGCAACGAAGACGGACGTCTGGTCACCGCCGAGCAGATCGAGGCGCTGGCTGCCTGGCAGCCCGATGCCGCCCCCAGCGAGGAAATCCAGTACACGCCGGCACGCGTACTGATGCAGGATTTCACTGGCGTGCCCTGTGTGGTCGACCTGGTGGCGATGCGGGATGCGATCACCGATCTGGGCGGCGACCCACAGCGCGTCAATCCGTTGATCCCCACCGAGCTGGTGATCGATCATTCCGTGATTGTCGATGCCTTTGGCCGGCCTGATGCCTTCATGACCAATGCGACCCGGGAGTTCGAGCGCAACGCCGAGCGCTATCAGATGCTGCGCTGGGGGCAGCAGGCATTCGACGACTTCAAGGTGGTGCCGCCGGATACCGGGATCTGTCATCAGGTCAATCTCGAATATCTGGCCCGCGTGGTGTTTACCCGTGAGACCGACGGCGACACGCTGGCGTATCCGGACACGCTGGTGGGCACCGACTCGCATACACCGATGGTCAATGGCCTGGGCGTGCTCGGTTGGGGCGTGGGCGGTATCGAAGCCGAAGCGGCGATGCTGGGCCAGCCGATGAGCCTGTTGTTGCCGCAGGTGGTAGGCCTGAAGCTCACGGGCGCCCTGCAGCCGGGCACTACTGCGACCGATCTGGTGCTGACGGTCGCCGAATTGCTGCGCGCCACCGGCGTGGTCGGCAAGTTCGTCGAGTTCTATGGCCCGGGCGTGGCCAACGTACCGCTGGCCAACCGCGCCACCATCGGCAACATGAGCCCGGAATATGGCTCGACCTGTGCGATCTTCCCGATCGACGACGAAACCTTGTCTTATCTGCGCCTGACCGGCCGGTCCGAGCATGAGATCGGACTGGTCGAGGCCTACGCCAGGACGCAGGGCCTGTGGCACGATCCAGACCATGAACCTGAGTATTCGCAGGCTCTCGAACTCGACCTCGGCAGTGTCGAACCGTCGATTGCCGGGCCCAAGCGCCCACACGACCGCGTGCCGCTGCGTATTGCCCCGCACGCGGTCAGTGCGCTGCTCGCCGGCGAGACACAGACGCAAGCCGTCGCTGTCGGGCTGGACGAGGCCTCGGGCGAGTCGTTCCCTGCCAGCGATTCGGTCTCGATCGACCAGGCTCACGTCGGGGACGAGCCGCAGATGGCCTGCGACTGCGGCAAGGACCACGAATGGCCCAGCACGCCGATAAGCGTGACGCTGGACGATGGCAGCCAGTGCGAGATCGACAACGGCTCTGTTGTAATCGCGGCGATTACCTCCTGTACCAACACCTCGAATCCGTCGGTGATGATCGGCGCGGCGCTGCTGGCCAAAAACGCCGTTGAGAAAGGCCTCGTCAGCAAACCGTGGGTCAAGACATCGCTGGCACCCGGCTCACGCGTGGTGACCGATTACCTCGAACGTGCCGGCCTGACGTCTTATCTCGAACAACTGGGTTTCTATCTGGTCGGTTATGGCTGCACCACCTGTATCGGCAACTCCGGGCCGCTGATTCCGGCAGTCAGCCAGGCGGTAAATGACAACGATCTCACCGTGTGCTCGGTGCTTTCGGGCAATCGCAATTTCGAAGGACGTATCCATCCCGAATGCCGGATGAACTTTCTTGCGTCGCCGCCGTTGGTGGTGGCCTATGCCCTGGCCGGCAGCCTGCACGTCAATCTGCTACGCGAGCCGCTGGGCACCGGGAGCGACGGCAAGCCGGTCTATCTGCACGATATCTGGCCCTCTCCCCAGACCATCGAAGATACGATCGCGGCGAGCCTGCACGCCGAGATGTTCACCCACGGCTATGCCGACCTCTATGCCGGCGACGAACGCTGGCAAGGGATGGATATACCGGCCGGCGATACCTTCGAATGGCAGCCCGAATCCACCTATGTCCGCCAGCCACCGTATTTCGACGGCATGACGCGCGAACCCGAACCGCTGGCCGATATCCACGGGGCGCGGGTGCTGGCCAAACTGAGCGATTCGGTCACTACCGACCATATCAGCCCGGCCGGCGCGATCGCGCCGGACTCGCCTGCCGGCGTCTATCTGCGCGAGCACGGCGTCGAGCGCAAGGATTTCAATTCCTACGGCTCGCGCCGTGGCAATCACGAGGTGATGATCCGCGGCACCTTTGCCAATATCCGGCTGCGCAACCAACTCGCGCCCGACACCGAAGGCGGCTTCACCCGTGATTTCACCCAGCCCGACGGCCCGGTCGCCACGATCTACGATGCGTCGGTGAACTACGCAGCCGAGAGGACGCCGCTGGTGGTTCTGGCCGGCAAGGAATACGGCTCGGGTTCCTCGCGCGACTGGGCTGCCAAGGGCACGCTGCTGCTTGGGGTACGAGTGGTGATTGCCGAGTCCTACGAGCGGATCCACCGCTCCAACCTGATTGGCATGGGCGTGCTCCCACTGCAGTTCGTCGACGGCGAAAACTCGGAATCGCTAGGCCTGACGGGCGAGGAAACATTCGAAATCACCGGTCTCGAAGGTCGCGAGACACCGGCCGCCACGGTACGCGTGCAGGTCATCGATCCGCAGGGTAACACCACAGGATTCGATGCCCGCGTGCGCATCGATACGCCTGCGGAAGCGGGCTATTATCGGCACGGCGGCATTCTGCCTTATATGCTACGAGAGCTGGCCGACGGCCCAGGACACTAGCCATCACGAGCCGAAACGTTATCTGTTTGTCATTGCCGGGAATGGACCCGGCGCGTGATGGGTTTGTGCGTGATGCGTACGTGCAGATAGACGTATCGAAGGCGCTGCTGTCACGCTGGCCTGCTGGGAGCAACGATTATCGGAGCTTTCGCGCCCGTTGGTATCGGCTGCGCTGGCGATTGATCCATCGGCGCAGACCGTAGGACAGATGAAACGTATCGAGGCTTAGCGGCAGACCGGATTGGGTCACCAGCCAGGAGGTCTTGGAAAAAGCCACCAGTTGGTCGGGATAGACGCTGCGATGGCCGATCACCAGATAGGCTGCAATGCTGGCGCCGGTCACGTAGATGGTACCAGTCATCTGGCCGAACAGCTCGACGCCCATCAGAATCGCCGCGATCGGCGCATTGGATGCCGCAGCGACCACGGATACCAGGCCAGTCGCGCCGCCCAGGGCCGGGCTGATGCCCAGCAAATAGGCGAACGCGGTACCGGTGACCGCGCCAATGACAAACTGTGGCGTGACAATACCGCCATAGAATCCGGACCCCAGCGTGATCGCCACCAGCAGCGATTTCCACAAAAATCCGAGGTAGGGCATCGCGTGCCCGGCCAGCGCGCCGTCCATCAAGGGCAGGCTGAGGCCCAGATAATCGGTGGGAATGACAAGAATCAGAAGAGCCAGAATGATGCCGCCCAACAGCGGCATCAGCGGCGGCCACAGATTGAACTGGCGTCTGAGACGATCGAAGCCTTGCCGCGACAGCTGCACCAGAGTCACAAAAAACCACGCCACCACGTCACCGATGATCCCGATGATGACGGTCCTGATAATATGATATAACACAACTGGTCCGGCAAGCCGATGCTGTAGTACTCATAGGGCACCCTGACCAGTTTGCTGATTTCAAAACTCGCCACGCCGGCAACGATAGCCGGGAAAGCGTCACCAGCGCTGCCAGTGGCTTGATATAAGCGGTCCTGAACGGCATCCGGCCCGATTGCCGATGAACCGCGGCAATAGCCGAGTCCTTCAGGCCGCTCTTGTTACGGCGATATCCCCAGTACCAGTCCACCCAGGGGTAGCAGCAACATGTACAGCCAGACGGGTGCTGTGGCTGTCGTGTGGGTCATGAAGAACAACGTATGCAGGAACAGGCTTGTACCGGCGCCGACCAAGGTGCCCGTCAACGTGGCCAGTATCAGCCATTGAGCCACGGTTGCCAGCATGACGACGGGCTCGACGAACCTGATTGACCGCATCCTGCGGGGTCCCTGCGTTGCGTGTATTCAGAGCGGGCGATGATCGTGCGACATCTATCGTGCGTGCAATCCTCGGCCGGATTACATGGGCAGGCGATATACGCCGCGAAGCAAGCAGTGCCTGCCAGAAAACCGGGCGTCGATGGTGCGCGCAGCATCGCGCTGATCACATGTCATTGCACCATGCAGGTTAATGGTCTGGCGTAGCAGCGGCCGACTTGTCCATCGAGCTAACGAATCGTTCCGCCGGCAAGAACTTATCGTCCGCCTTTGACGCAGATCAATGCGAGTCGCTCGCGAAGGCAATAGATTTGGAATTCGAAATTAAAGAATGGCCGGTCTGGTGGCGTGCCTGGGCACGTCAGCGGCCGGCACGAATATCACGTCCAGCCATTGGGACCGCAGGTATGTTGGTAAACGAAGACCATCCCGTCTTAGGACAGTCACCCAGCGGCCGGGGCGACGACTTGGCGTGATGACGTTGCTAGGGCTTGCTATCGCCGTGCATCTATTGGCCGTCGTTTGGTGGATCGGCGGACTGGCGTTTGTGACCCTGGTCTTTCTGCCGGCGCTAAGTGCGGATTGCGCCGATGATCCTCATGCATTGCTCAGTGCCATTGAGCGACGGTTCGCGCCGCAGGCCCGGATCGCGATCCTGCTCTCTGGCCTGTCCGGCGGCTACCTGCTGTGGGCGCTAGGTGCATGGCCGCGTCTGACCATGCTGCATTTCTGGTGGGTGGACGCGATGATGGGCTATTGGCTGCTGTTCTTCGTGATGTTGTTCATCGTCGAACCGTCGGGGCTTTTGCAGCGTTCTCTGTTGGTAAATCGTAATCCGGCCCGTGCGTGGCAACGTTTTCATCGGCTGCATGCGGTATTGCTTGGGCTTGGCGTTGTCATCATCGCCGCGGCAGCGGCCGGCAGCCACGGCTTTTGAGTTCAGCCATAGCCACGTCGAGCCCCAAGGCATCGCATTCGCGCTATGATCGGAACGGCGGTCAATGAAGCGGATGTCTAGCCCGCGGACAATATGTAACCCGGCGCACCCGCGCGAGGAGGTGACCTCATGACGGATAAGCATCATATAGAGAGCGATCTGGCCGAACAGGATTTCTTCCTCGGCCTGGAGCCCTCGTTCATTACGGTACTCGCTGAGTGCGCAACGCCGCGTCGAATCCGCAAGGACGAGACGCTGTATCGCCACGAGCACCGCGCCGATCGCTTTTACCTGCTGCTTGAAGGCCGTATCAGCATCGAGGTGGCCGCTATTACTGGGCCACCGGCAGAGATGCTGCGCCTGGGCCCCGGCGATATTGCGGGCTGGTCCTGGCTGATACCGCCGTATCGCTGGCACTTCCAGGCACGGGCTCTGGAAGACGGCGAGGTGCTGGAATTCGACGGCGATGCCCTCTTGGCGCACTGTGAGTCGGACCCTCGATTCGGCTATGAATTGTTCAAGCGTTTTTCTGGCCTGATGTCGCGACGCTTGGCGGTAGCACGGCAGAAGATGATGGACGAATGGCAGCCGTCCGGGTTTGCGTGATCTGCGGATAAACTGTCTTGGCGTCGGCCTGGCGCGATAGTTGCCCGGCACCGGCGAGATGTGGCTATATTGCATGGCCGTCGCCACGGCGAGTTGACGATCAATAACTCGCGAAGAGTCCCAGTGGTTGCTTGCTGAGCGCCACGCTCACGATATAAGCGAATACCAGCACTGCCATCAAGCCCACCATGGCACGCACTGCGCGCGATCGAGGGCCACGGAACAACGTCACGCCGAGCCCGATATACACCACCAGGCCGATCACTTTGGCGGTCAACCAGTCGCTGTTGTAAAACGGATATTGCTGGATCAGAAACGCCAATGTGAGTCCGCTGGCCAGCAACAGAGTGTCGACGATATGCGGCGCAACACGCAGCCAACGCCACAGGCCGCGGCCCGATAGCACAATCCAGCTGCCGCGGACGACGAACAAGGTGATGCTGGTCGCCACACATGCGACGTGAACCATACGGATCTGCAGATACCAGTCGGCAAGATGTTCGGTCATTGGATATCGCCCGGCCGCGGCTGGTTGTCAGCGAGCAGTAATCCGGCGGTTCGCGATAGGGGTATGCTTGGTGAGCGGATTTGGCAACCCTCGGAATGAATCAAGGCATCATGGTTTCACGCAGTGCCGCCAGGCTCGGGATATACAATCGATTACCCTGCATTTCGATCAGATCCGCCTCGTTCAGCGAACGCAATATACGAGACAGCGTTTCGGGTGTGATAGCGAGCTGGGAGGCGATCAGTGATTTGGACACCGGCAGCGTCACCGTGGTCTCGCCCACGTCGTGTGTCGACGCCAGGCCGATCAGATAATGCACCACGCGATAACGGCTGTTCTGCAGCGTCAATGATTCGATTTCGTCCCAGTGGGCCTGGATGCGTTCGGTCATGCGTGCGAATACCGTCCGGCAGGTGGCAAAAGACGCCTCCATGACCTCGAGGTATGCAGCGGCCTCGATCGCGATCAGCACACCGTTGTGCAAACCCTGGGCATGGACCGGATAACAGGGCTTTTCCATGAACATGACGGCCTCGGCAAAACTCTGGCCGGGCGCGATCAGCCGCATGATCTTTTCATGCCCATCGTCAGAGACACGATAGAGTTTGACCGCGCCGGAGTGCAGTACGAAGAAAACGCGGGCGGGATCGCCGTGATCGAACAATGATTGCCCCGCCGAGAACGGCCGAACATGGAGATGCGACAATAACCGGGCATGCTGGACATCATCCAGGTCTGCGAACAGATAATGCGTTCGCAAACGCTGCATGAGCGCGTCGGTAGCGTTGCTCATCGGCAGTCCCGCGCGCGATATACGATGACGAACATGCTCGACCCTTCCTTCAAATCCGCCCGGTAGCCAGATGTGACAACAGATACCGGTCGCCGGACGCGCGAATCGATTTCTGATCGCGCCAGCCCACGACGTCCATTGACCGAATACCTTGATACGAATCAAGGCTAACACCTGCACGCAGGTAATACGCTTTTGGATCAAAAGGTCGAACCGCTGCGAGCCTGAGGTCTGCTGGCCTGACGGTCTGGTTCACGCACACCACCAGAGGGGAGCGAGCATGAACCAAGAGGCCAACACAGGACCGGACACATTGGTGCCCATGATTCCACGGCCTGTTGCCGTTTCATACGGCGTCGTATGAAGCTGCAACAGGTCCTGGCCGCGCCCCATCGGCTCTTTTTCCTGATTGGCGCGATTCAGCTCGTCGTGAGCGTCCTTCTGTGGCTGGTCGTACTGGCCGGCCGGTTCATCCCTGCTGTGCCTGTTCTGTCGCTAGCGGTTGACGACACCTCGATCCATATCTTTCTGATGCTTTACGGGCTGTTCACGTTCTTTGTCTTTGGTTTCCTGACCACCGTGTTTCCTCGCTGGCTGGCGACCGAGGCGCTGGGCCGGCCTGCCTATGCGGCGATTGCCGGATTAATGACGACTGGCCTTACCGGCTATTATCTGGGCTTGTTCATCGGCCGCGATCTGGCTTTCGCCGGCAGTGCGCTTTTCGCCGCTGGTTGGGCCTTGGGGCTTTGGATGCTGGGGCGCGTCTGGTGGCGATCCCGTCGCCCGGACAAGCGCTTTGCGCTTTTTCCACTGGCCTGCGTAACGGCAGGCTGCGCCGGGGCGGTCGTGCACGCGCTCTGGCTGTGGACGTCGCAGCCCGGGCTCCGCCACGCCGCGACCGTCATCGGCGTCTGGCTTTATCTTGTGCCCCTGATCGTGGCGGTCAGCCACCGGATGATTCCGTTTTTCAGCGCGAGCGTGCTCAAGGACTACAAGGTTGTTCGACCCAACTGGACGCTGCCAGCCACGTTGCTCTGTGTCGTCGCCCATTGTCTGCTGGCGCTTATCGACCGCTCTTCCTGGACGCTGTGGGCCGATTTGCCGCTGGCCGGGCTTGCGGGCTGGCACAGTGTGCGCTGGGGTCTGTTACGCAGCCTGCGGGTGCCACTGCTCGGCATGTTGCATATCAGCTTTGCCTGGCTGTTCGTGGCGATGAGCCTGTACACGGCCCAATGCCTGTTGCAGTGGACCGGGGCCGGCTTCGATCTGGGCTTGGCGCCAATGCACGCGCTGGGCATCGGTTTTATAACCGGCATGGTGGTGGCGATGGCGTCCCGCGTCAGCCTGGGGCATTCCGGCCGTCCGTTGGTTGCCGACCGAATCGTTTTATGGACTTTTGTCCTGGTCCAACTGACCGCCGTCGCGCGGGTGCTTGCCGAAATCCCGCTGCCTGGGCACGGCTATGCCTATCCGGGCTTCGTGTTGCTTGCTGCCGGGCTATGGCTTGCTGCCTTCATTCCCTGGAGTTTCCACTTCGGCGCGATCTATCTGCGACCGCGGCTGGATGGAGCAGACGGTTGAGACACAGAGCGTGTGAATAGAGCGGTACGCTCTGCTCGGGCGAAATACATCGGCACCGGCGAGACTCACAGCAGCGCTTTTTCGATCTCTGAGAAACTGCGGGCGACGGGTGTGATGTCAATTAGCTCGCCGAGCTGGAGTTCGATCTGCGAACGTGAAATCAGCCCGCGAGCCCGTCGCGGTGTCTCGCCGGTCGCGCCTTCGACCACCAGCAGATGATTGCGTCCGAAAGTTTTCAGGGTAGCGATGGCGTCGCCGACGGTGGCGCGTTCGATCCGCTCCAGCTCGATGGCGTTAAGCATGTCCAGACCGGTCATTACGTCGGCCACCGTCAGCTGGTCATAGTGAAGATGGCTGTCGTGCACGATCTGTATCGGCTTGGGCCCGGCCATATCGGTGGTGGTGATCAGGCCGACGATCGTCGCTGCATTGTCAATCACGAACAGCAGTCGTACACCCTGATAGATCATCGATTGTTCGGCCTGCGCCAGTGACATCAACGGGCTGATGGTGGCAGCCCTGACCTTGGCGAAGTCGGTCATCACTTCGAACGCCGGCGAACTATGCGTCACCGAGGTATGTACATAGGCAGCCGCCTTGGCAAGCACGACGCCTGGCCCCAGCGGGTAGGTGGATAAAGCGTGAGAGTTGGTCATTAGGATCCTCGAAATAAAATCGAAAATGGCGGGATCTGCGTCGCCCGGTTTTTCGTCAGCTCGGGTCCGTTTATCTGGCAGCGGGCAGGAACCATGCTTAAGTCATTATACGGCCCAAGCCTGTGTAAATGACATCAATAATCGGCGGAAGTTCAATTGATGCTGGCATACGACGGCAGATACTGGCCGCCCTGCAACAGCGCGGCAGGCTTGCCTTGTTCGAGCACACGCCCGCGACCCAAAACCACGACGTGATCCACATAACGCAGCGCTTGCGGTCGGTGCGTGACCAGCAGCGTCGTGCGTCCGATCATCAGGGCTTCCAATGCCTGCAGCACCGCCTGCTCGGAGGTCACATCCAGGCCCTCGGTCGGCTCGTCCAGCAGCAGGATCGGTGCGTCCTTGAGCAGGGCACGGGCGATGGCGACCCGGCGTGCCTGGCCGCCCGACAGGCGCGCGCCGATTTCGCCAACCAGCGTATCCAGGCCTTGCGGCAGCGCAGCGATTTCATCGTAGACACAGGCCTGGCGGAGTGCCGCGATGAGGGCATCCTGACTGGCGTCGGGGCAGGCCAGCAGTAGATTGTCGCGCACGCTGGCATTGAACAGATGGGTCTGCTGAGCGACGACCGCACACCAGCTACGGACAGTCTCGCCGGAAAAACCGGTCAGTGGCTGACCGCCGAGGTCGAGGCTGCCTTCCTGATATCCCCAGAACCGCAGCAGCACGTTGAACAGACTGGTTTTTCCAGAACCGGTCGGCCCGACGATGGCAACGCGTGCGCCTGCCGCAACCTTCAGATCGATGCCGTCCAGCGCCCAACCGCCGTCTGGTGCATAGCGCATGCGCAGTTGTTTGAATTCGATATCGAATTTGGCCGGTAAATCGGCTTCATGTGACGGGTCGGTCACCATCGGTTCGGCGTCGACGATCTCGAAAATCCGTCGGGCCGCGGCGAAGGTTTCGCCCAGCGACTGGAAGGCCAGCGGCAGGGCGGCTACGCCTTCGAAGCCCGCCAGTACGAAGAACGCGATCATCGCCAGATCGGCGCCGCCAAGTTGTTGGCTGGCCACGAGCGGAATGACGACCAGCAGTGCCAGCCACAGCGTCAGCCGACTGGCGAGCCCCGACAGGGCCGAGGACAGGCCATCAATCCGGGCCTGTTGGCGCTGCGGCGCAATCAGTTCGGCGCCGAGCCGGTCGATGGTGGCGGCCTGGCGCGCGCTGGCCTGGTAGACCTCGAGTTCGCCGAGCCCGCGCACGCTGTCGGCAACCGCAGCGCGCAGATCGGCACGCCGGCTGACCGCGCGCTCGCCGGGGGCGTTGCCCAGCCACTGGGCCCACAACGGCAGCACCAGACCGGCAGCCAGCAGACCGGCCAGGTTGATCAGCGCCACGGGCCCGCTGTAAAGCGTTATGAAAGCGGTCATCAGCAGGACGCTGAATGCGGCGGCTACGCTCGGTGCGAGTACGCGCAGATAGAAGTTGTCGAGCGTATCGATATCGGCCCGTATACGGCTGAGCAGATCGCCGCCGCGATAGAACTGCAAGCGCGCCGGGGCCAGCGGTTCCAGATGCTGGTAAAACCAACCACGCAGCTCGGCCAGCCCGTGCAGCGTGGCGTCGTGCGTCACCAGCCGTTCGCCGTAGCGCCCGACGGCCCGTATGATCGCCAGCGCTCGGATTCCGGCGGCCGGCGTGAAATAGTTGATGGTTCCCATGCCCAAGCCGGCCAGCGCCATGGCAGTAATGAACCAGCCCGAGACCGCCAGCAATGCAACGTTGGTCAGCACCACGGCTGCCGACAGGCCAATGCCGGCGAGCATTGCGCGCCAATACGGGCGGAACAACTGCAGCAGGCGAAGCAGCTCTTTCATGTCGGCGTGCTGCGATAAAGCCCCAGCATGTCGGCATATCGGCCGCCCGCGGCGAGCAACGTCTCGTGATCGCCTTGTTCGACGATGCGGCCTTGATCGAGCACCAGGATACGGTCTGCCCGACGGACCGTATCCAGTCGATGAGCAATCACCAGCATGGCGCGATCACGGGCCAGCCGTTCGATGGATTCGGTGATCAGGCGTTCGGCATCGGGATCCAGGCTGGCACTGGCTTCATCCAGCACGACCAGTTCTGCATCTTTCAGGAACGCACGCGCCAGCGCGATGCGTTGGATCTCGCCGCCGGACAGGCCCTGGCCGCGATCGCCGAGCGGGGTGTCGTAACCGGCGGTCAGGGCGTCGATGAATGTGGCCGCGTTGGCCAGGGTAGCGGCTTGGCGAACAGCCGCGATATCAGCGTCTGGCGTGCCCAGGCGAATATTGTCCAGTACGCTGCCGTGAAACAGCGTCGGACGCTGCGGCAGCCAGGCCACTTTCTCCAACCAGACCGTATTGGCCACCTCGCGCAGGTCGACGCCGTTGACGCGGATTAAGCCCCGGCTCGGGCTGATAAAGCCCAGCAGCAACTGGCTGAGCGTGGTCTTGCCGGCGCCGCTGGCGCCTACCAGCGCGATACGCTGCCCGTGTTCGAGCGTGAAATTGATGTGCTCGAGCACTGGCTGATCGATGTGGTAGGCAAAACCCACGTCCTCGAACACCACTTCGAGAGGCTTTGTGTTGTCCAGTACCGCACTGCCTTCCGGTTTGTTCTCGGCTGCGCGCGTATTAAAGATGTCCACGATCTGCTCGGCGGCCCCGATCGCCTCCATGCGCGCGTGATACTGGGTGCCCATATTGCGCAGTGGTTTGTAGAACTCCGGCGCGAGCAGCAGCACGAACAGGCCGGGCAGAAACAGCATCTCGCCGTCGTACAGCCGAAAGCCGATATACACGGCGATCATCGCGATGCTCAGGGACGCCAGAAACTCCAGGATCAGCGACGACAGAAACGCCACGCGCAGTACGGCCATCGTGCTGGTCCGATAATCGTCGGCCATGTGGGCCACCACCTCGGCTTCGCGCCGACTGGCGTTGAACAGCTTGAGCGTAGTCAGGCCTTCAATGGCATCGAAGAAATGCGCGCTCATACGGGCAAGACGCCGCCACTGGCGCTGATTGAGCTGTTCGGCGCCCTTGCCGATGATGATCATGAACAACGGTATCAAGGGGGCCGTGATGAGCATGATCAGCCCGGATACCCAGTCCGTAGGCGCGACCACGATCAGAATCGCAATGGGCACGAACAGGGCCAGGCGCATCTGCGGCAGATAAGCCGCATAGTATTTTTCCAGTGCTTCGACGCCGTCGACCAGCGTATTGGTCAGATCGCCGCTGCGCTGGCCGCGGGCCCAGCCTGGCCCCAGCGCCTGGATATGCGCATAGAGCTCGGTGCGGATGGCCAGCTTGACGCGGGCGGCGGCCTCGAACGCCGTGGTCTCGATCAGTGCTGCCGCAATCGCGCGTGCAGCAAATACGCCGAGCAGCCACCACAGCCAAGGCCATACGGTCCGCAGGCCGTGGCCTTCAATGGCCACGGCGTTGATGATCAGCGCCAGCAACCCGGCCTGGCCGATGATCAGCAGCCCATCAACCGCCCCCACGCCGACAGCAGCCGTGAGCGGGGCGCGTACCCGGGTGGCCTGGCTCTGCAGCCAGACACCCAGTGCCTTGCCCGTGGACCGGGGCATTGGCCCCGAACGGCGAGCCATCGTCAACCTTTCCCGGTCGCGATCGACAGGGCGCGCCGGTACCAGTAAGCGTAGCGCAAATCAGCGATGGTCGGCGGTTTGTCGAAGACGCCGTGCCTCGCCCCGAACCAGGGTGCCCAGAAGCACCAGGCTGAAGACAAAGAATCCGCCTGCCAGCAGCCAGAGTTTGCTCGGCAATCCGTAGAAAAGATCCAGCAGGCAGAGACCGGCCACCGGCGCACAGACGATCAGTGCTGGCAGCCGCATGTTCCACAGCGCCCTGAAGCTCAGCGGAAGGTTCTGAATGCGCGCTTGCGAGGACATGAACACTAGTCGCCGTAGGACGTCAGCTTACTGATTCGCGCCCGGAACACCCATGCCTGATAGAAGTTGTACGCGATCATTACCGGTAGGAAACTGCCCATGGCCAAGGTGAACGTGACCAGGGAAACCGACGGGCTGGCGCCGGAAAAGATGGTCCAGGTGTTGGGCACGATCCAGGGGAACATAGTGGCCATCATGCTGAACCACATCAGCGCAATCGCTATATTGAGCCAGAGAATGGCCGTCACATCGCGCTCGTTGTGCGATGCGCGCCGCATCTGAACGACGGCGAAAACGATCACGGCCGCCACAATCAGCCAGATCCAGAAGTAGGAACCCAGCCATTTGTTGGCCGCCCATGGAAAAACCAGGATAGTCCAGACGACCGTGATGACAACCGCTGCGAGCGCCAGGAAAAAATGCACATTGCCCCAGCGAAGCGCGCGTCTGCGAATGTCTTCATCCGGTTTGAAGCGCGCCCTGATGAACATGCAGCCTGCGAGCGAGGCGGCAATAACCGCGCCGATCCCAGTCCAGACGCTGAACGGACTGATGAAGCGCAGCAGCCCGCCGGGATAGGTCGGCACCTGCCCTTGGGTCAGCGGGAAGCCCTTGAGTATTGCGCCCATGGCCATCCCCGCGAAGAACACCGTAAACAGGCTGCCAATGCCGAACAAGCCATCCCAGAGCCACTGACTACGCACTGCATGATGGCGGAACTCCAGCGCTACGGCCCGCATCATGACGCTCCAGAGCACAATCATCAGCGGCAGCATCAGATAGTGAAAGGCCGAGCCGTATACGAATGGGAAGGTACCGAACAAGACGCCGCCGGCGACCACCAGCCAGGTCTCATTCGCATCCCAGGTGCCGGCCATCGCAGCCATGACCGCGCCACGCTCCTGTTCGTCCGGCAGAAACAGCGAGAAGATGCCGGCGCCCAGGTCGGCGCCATCCAGCACGATGTAGAGCAGAAAAGCCAGACCCAGCGCCAGCCACCAGGCATAGATCAGGAAATGCTGGACCTGTAAAAGATTGTTCGGATCAGCGGTTGTGTTCATATTGGCGGTCTCCTCAAGGAACCTCTGATCAGTTATTTCGTACGTATGCGGGTTCGAGCGCATCATCGTCGCGCGCCGGGGTCTCGAGTTGCCCCAGATGCTGGCTGCCACCGTATTCCACTGGACTGTCCATATCGGGCCCGTCGCGCATTGTCTTGGCCAGGAAATACCAGGTGAAATACCACACGAACAGTTCAAAGACCATGAAACCGCCCAGCCACACGCTGGCTTCAAGAATCGTCATCTTGCTCACGCCTTCGGAGACCCGCATCATGCCGTTGACCAGCCAGGGCTGGCGACCGACTTCGCGCGTCCACCAGCCGGTCCAGATCGCCAGATACGGTAGGAAGGCACTGAACACGAGCAGGCGCAGGAACCATCGGTTCTCTGATACCGCTGCGGTTGACAGCCGGCCACGCCACATCAGCCAGACGCCCCACAGCGCCGTAAGGAACAGAAAGCCACCGATCGCGATCATCACGCGAAACGAATAGAACGGCACCCAGACCGGCGGCCTGTTTTCGGGCTTGAACTGATCCAGCCCGGTGACCTTGCCGCTCCAGGTGCGCGTCTCGATCATACTGAGCGCGTGCGGGATCCTGATCGCCCAATCATTCTTGCCCTTGGCATCGTTGGGCCATGCCAGCACGTTCCAACCGGTATTGACGCTGGCGTCGGCGTTATAGGTGTGGTAGTGGCCTTCCATGGCCGCCACCGTCGCCGGTTGCGTCTCGCCGACGGTCAGACCGAGTTCGTCACCGATATAGATCTGCAGCGGCGCCACGACCACGGCCGCCAGCAGCGCATACGTCAACGAGCGCTGGAACAGTGACACGTGCCGGCCCTTGAGAATGAACCAGGCCGATACGCCCGTTACAAAGAACACCGCCAGCTCGAGGGCGGCAATCCACATATGCGGAAAGCCGGTGATAAAGTTGGGATTGAAGATCGCCGCGCCCCAATTGGTGACATGGAAGATCCCGTCTTTAAACTTCACGCCGGTGGGCGTCTGCATCCAGGAATTGGCATCCATGATCCAGAACGCCGATAGCGTCGACGACACCATCACGTTGAACGTAGCAAACAGATGCATGCCGCGGCTGATCTTGCCCCAGCCAAAGATCATCAGGCCGATGAAGCCGGCCTCGTACATGAACGCCGTGATCGTCTCGTAGCCCAGCACG
>JAQIBT010000115.1 GCA_027858915.1 Salinisphaera sp. | reverse complement strand
TGGGCTGCTCGATACTGAATATTTCAAACTAAAAATCCGGCAGAGCGCGGTGCCTGAATCGCCGCTCGGCCTCTACGCCCTGAGCGGATAATTGGCTCAAACCATGTCACAAGAGCCCCCATATCCTGGCAAACGCGGTGGGGTAATCGCCCCCGAGATCCGAATATGTTGACGCATCGTCTGCATCTGTAACTTGGGGGGGGGCGCGCTGCATGGCGGCTTCATACCGCGGGCGTTGAAATCGGCCAATTCTGATTTTCAAGCCACGGCGTCAGAGCGCGGATCGCGGTATTCAGTCCACGATCTGCGCCCTCGCCAATCGGTCTGACCCTGCTTTCCCTTCGAGGGTTGTAGGCCCGCTCGATATAGTCGAGTACATTGGCGTACCAATCTCGACTATGGCCCTCTGCGCACTGGGTGCTTTGCGGCAAGTACGGTTTATCGGTTAGCTTATCGGTACAAAAGCCCGACAAGAGCAAATGGAACAACGCGTCGGTGCGGGCCCGCGCTGAGGTTGCGGCGCGCGTCCAGTTCGAAGTGTATGGGGACTGAACGATGGTGGACCCGGTTTATTACGGTGATTGGCGGGTTGCACCGGATTTCGCGACCGCAGTCCACGCGGCAACAGGCGATCAGATCGCGTTTACTCGGGCCGAGCGTGCGTTACTCGGCGTATTGACGCACAACGCCAATACGGTGTTGCATCGCGAGCGCCTGCTGGATGCCATCGCGGGGGACAAATCCGAGGTCTCAGACCGCAACGTCGATTTCACCATCAATCGCTTGCGGCGCAAGCTGCAGGACTCGGCAACCAAGCCGCGCTATATCGCCACCCAATACGGCGAGGGCTATCTGTGGGTGGCCCAACGCGTGGAAACGCAGCGCCCGTCGGCCGGCGCATTTATCGTTGTGGGCCCCGTACGAGGTTCTCAGTTCAGCGGGCATCTTGCCGAGGCCGGCTGGGCGTTTATCCGCAGGCTGATACGGGCACTCGATCGAGACACGGCGCAGCGGCATACGGTCGCGCTCGATCTGGATTGCCCGGCAGCAGAACACTTCGAAGGGGATTTGCCTCGATTCGCCGTGCAGCTCAATTTTTTCAAGGCCGCCGAACAGCGCCTGGATTGCGCGGTGACGCTCAAGCGTTTTGCCGCCGGCGTCGTGGTCAGCATCAATCGGTTCCGCATCAACGACCCCGATCCGGAAGCACCGTCCGATGCGGTGATCGCCACGCGCCGGGCCCGGGATGTGCTCAGGGATATTCGGCGCAGCCTCACCTACACTGAAGACGCTGCGGCCACGCCGGATGACGAACCACTCGCGATCCGTCAACAGCAAGCTGCGGTGTTGCTCGCCAAAAGCCGGCCGCAATGGGATAAGACGGTACGTCGACTCGAAGCGCGCGTGCACGAGCGCCCGAATGATCAAGAGACGGCGGCAATGCTGTCCGCCGCCCGGTATCGAATGGCGACCGCCGCCAATCAGGCCGCCGAGCGCGAATATCGGCTGGCCCTGCATGATGATCCGCACAATCCCACGAACCAACTGCTGCTCGCGACGGCGCTGCATTTCAAGTATGTCGCCGCCGGCCGCGAAATCCTTGCCGGCCCGGCACGGCAAAACTACCCGCAGGACGAAGCTGAAATTGAAGAACTGGTCATGTCCGCGCTTCCCTCGCTCCAGAGCAACGGTATCTTCGCGCTGACCGCCGCGAAGCTCTTGTATTTCGTCAACAAGGCGCATAGCCCGCTGGCCCTGGAGTTGGCCGCCGGTGCACTGCAAACCACAACGGCGTTTGCGACCGCGTTCACAACGGTAGGCCAGTTGTATGCCTGGGAGGCGCGCAGTGACGAAGCACTGGCCTTCTACGCCCAGGCGCGGGAACTCGCGGCAGACGCAGCGGACTTCCGCCTTTATATACAGACATTGCAATGCCAGGCGTTGTCCGCCATTTCCGATCATGATGCCGTGGCAGTTGTCGCGACCGATATGTACCGAAGCGAGCCGAGGTGCCGCGCGCAGCTATGCCTGTTCTACGGGGCGACCGATGCGTTCGATTTAACCCCGACGCTGGACTACACGCTTGGCGGCTTGGATGTGAACAGCGCCCGCGGAAACCTTCGGTATTTACATTATCTGAGCGCGCGTCACTCTAGTCGCAAAACGCACCGGCCGAACATCCTGCGGCGCCCGTTGGCCCTGCTCGTGGATCGATTCGGTGAAGACTGTATCCCCGATGAAGTACGCCCGGACATGCCTGACACGTTGATCTCGAAAACCGGATGACGCGCTTTCATCGTGGATGAACGCCACAGGCGGAACCCGCCCGCTCGCAGTTCAAAAGCGCCAGATGGCGATGCACTGTAAAAAGTGATTGGTCCGACGCGTGCCAAGCACCGCCGTCGCGCCGGGGCCGGGATCGAAGATGACGAAAGACGGCGATACGAGCACGTTAGCCTGGGCATCCAATCGAAAAAGAAATCCCATTCCCGGGCAAAATCGTCGCTCACGCCACCAAACGTCTGACGGGTTCGGTAGTTGAAAAACATCACCCCCGCGCGCCGCAAGCCTGGCGGATGCACATACAGCCCGACATGCTGTATATCGGCGTTGCTATTGAAGGGGCCGGTATAAACGCCGGCGACGTCGCCCTGGATCCAGGTGCCGTATTGCCGGTAGAAGCCGTAGAACAGCGGGTCGTAGCCTTCCAGTGTCCGCGTCTGCGGATTATCACCGGAAAACGAACTGAAGCGGTAGATCAGCTTCGGCGTCCCCGGCCAGTCGGCGAAACGGTAATCGGCTTGCGCATACCACGCCCAAGCCTTCACGTCGCGTGATTGACCGCGGATGGTGGGATGACCGCGCTGGCGCGTGGCCTCGAAAGAGAATGTCGCATTGTCCAGGCCCAGATCGCTCCGGCCGCGAACGCTGAACGTGTTCAAACCGGCCCTGGCTGCCCGAAGACCGCCGAATGCCCTCGGGTCGACATCCGTGACCCGCAGATAGGTCGCGCCGAGCATGTCGCCGGCGTGATTGGAGTAGGCGAGATCGGCGCCGGCCAGGTCGGTTTTGCCCTGTATGGCATCGCCCGAATCGAGATAGAACGCCTTGGCGCTGAAGTTGGCGCTCAGGTGAAAGCGCGCGATAGCGGCCCGGTCGAACACCAGACCGGTGCCGGCCACCAGCGCGCCGCCGTCGACCAGCCAGCCGTTACCGATCGTGAGCGACTGTTTTCCAAACGAAACGTCGATCGCGTTCTTCACCCCGAACAGCGTGCCGGAGCGCCAGCCGACATAGGCTTCGTTGAGGCGTAGGTCGCTGTAGCCGCCGCGATAGACCCCGGCGGCATCACCGTCGCCGCCGACCACCATGCCGAAACCGCTGCCCCTGGCATACAGCGTCGAGCCCCCGGCGACCGGCAGTTCGCCGGACAGCCCAACTATGGCGGCGCTGAGGCTCCAATTCACGGTGCCCCGGTGCTGGCCCGAGTAATCATCCTGGCTGGAAAATAGGCCCACACCCGCATCGAGGATTAATTTGAGCTTCGCCCCGCGCTTGCCCCGGTAAATCGTGTGCGCGGCGGTAATCCCCGGCGTGCAGATAGACATGGCCAATGCCCAGATCACGAGTCGGGTGACAGCAACAAACGTCGTCCGGCTAAAGCGTGCTTCAGTCCAATCCCGGCTCGTGAAAGGCTGAGTTTCGCGCCAAGCGAACGGTCCTGGACGATGCATGGCTCCCCCGGAGTGATCTTCGCCACCTTCCAACAGAAGTATCATAAAATAAAAGGGGGGGGGGGTTCAATTGCTATTTTTTGT
>JAQIBT010000114.1 GCA_027858915.1 Salinisphaera sp. | reverse complement strand
TTTTTGGGCATCTGAGCGCCGCGTGCATGGGGCTGCGGTTTTTGCAGTGGCTCGGGTTGTGCTCGCCTAGCGCAGTGATCGACTATAAACTACGGTGCCGAGGCATCGGCTGGGCGTCGGGATCTCTCCCGTGCGAGGGCTTGCGCAGAATCCCGCAGTGACGTTGACGCGCGACGCCGGTGCATCAAGGGGTTTCGTCAGACGAGGAGCGCGCCATGGCCATTGCATGTCCGGACTGTGGCGCAGAGCAGCTGATCCCCGATCTGAGGCCGAACACGGTGGCCGAGTGCTGCCGCTGCGGCCATTTGCTCGATCAGGCGGATAGCGCCGGACTGACGATAGCACTCGCCTGGAGCTGGGCGACCCTGATGCTCCTGCTGCCGGCCAATCTATTGCCGCTGATGCGGGTGTCGATTGGCCGCAATGTCCGACACGGCTATATCGCCTCCGGAGTGCATGCGTTGTTCGCGGAGCATTGGCCGTTGCTATCGGCCCTGTTCGCGGCCTTCACGCTCGTGTTTCCGATGGTCTACGTTGGCCTGATGACGATTGTGCTCACCGCGGTTCGAATGCGGCATCATCCACGCGGGCTCGGGCGCCTGTTCCGCTATGCGCATGGCCTGCGTCTGTGGGCCATGCCGGACGTACTGGTACTGGCAGGCATGGTGGTCTACATGCGGACCCAAGTGCAAATGCAGTCACAGGTGCAATGGGGCGGCTGGTGCCTGATTGCCGCCTCCTTTCTGCTCATACTCACGCCGTATGCCTTTTCAAAGCATCACGTCTGGCGCCTGATCATGCCGGATTGGCCGGCGCCGAGTGACGAGCCCGCAATCAGCTGCGACGTCTGCAATCTGGTTCTGCCGCTGTCGCGGGAGGGCAGCCGCTGCCCGCGGTGCCGGCATCGCCTGCATTTGCGCAAGCCCAACTCGCTCAATCGGACCGCCGCGCTGGTTGTTGCCAGCTATGTGCTGTATTTTCCAGCGTATTACTATCCAATGAGCATTACGGTACAGCCGGATGGGGTGCAGCCGTACACGATCATGCAGGGGGTGCGTGAGTTGGTGCAGGCGGGGTATTGGTCACTGGCCGCGATCATCTTCACCGCTTCGATCGTGATCCCGATGCTGAAGCTGATCGGCCTGAGTTGGCTGTTGATGAGTGTGCGACGCCCGTCTCGCCGGCTGTTGGGCTTTCGCACACGTCTGGCGCGTATCATTCATCGGATCGGCCGGTGGTCGAATACGGACCCGTTCATCGCTGCCCTGATGGTGCCCATGATTTCGTTTTCGGGTCTGGCCAACGTCCACATCGGGAAAGCCGCCTTGCCGTTCGCCTTAGTCGTTAGTCTGACCATGCTGGCTTCCCGTTCATTCGACGCCCGCTTGATGTGGGATGCCGCCGAACACCATCTATGAGCGAATCGGACGACTCAAACGCGTCGAGTGCCGCACCCGGCAACGGTGCTGTCCCGGAGACGGGCCCGCCCAAAGCACGCATGCGGCGTACGCCGTGGCGCGGATGGATCTGGTCGGTGCCGCTGGCCGCCATGATTCTGGTTGCGTATCTGGCGGCCCGGACCTGGCTGCTGACCGGGCCGACCATCACGATCACTTTTCCCGAAGCCGCCGGGATCTCGGCTAGCGGCACGTCACTGCGCTATAAGGGCGTGCAGGTGGGCAACGTGGAAAGTGTGGCGCTCACCGACGACCGGCACGCGGTGAAAGTGACGGTTTCGGTCGATAGCAGCGTTGCCAAATTCCTGCGAACCGGCACGGTCTTCTGGGTGAATCAGCCGAGCATCCTTTCAGGGCAACTCGGTAACCTGCTCTCGGGGCCCTATATCACCATGCGCCCGGGCCCGGGCAAGCAGACCCGCTCGTTCAAGGGGCGCCTGAAGCCGCCGACAACCGCCGGCGACAAGCCAGGCCGCCTGTTGACGCTGCATGCAGCGACCACGGGGGGGCTGCATCAGGGATCGCTGGTACTCTATCGCGGGCTCGATGCCGGCAAGGTTATGGCGACCGGATACGATAAGCAGCACGACGGCATCAGCATTACGGTGTTCGTCAATGCTCCCTTCAATCGGCATCTGGGCAAGAATGTCCGGTTCTGGCGCTCATCGGGGCTGGGCCTGTCCACGGGCAGTGGTGGGGTGAGTTTCCGCATGCCGCCCATCAGTCAGCTCCTGAATGGAGCGGTGACCTTCGGCAGCGTGAAGCCGGCGCTTCGATCGTCTCAGGCCAGCAGCCCGGACACCCTGCTGTATGCGAGCGCGAGCGCTGCACACCATGCCCTGGCTGGCCCCCACGTCACCTTCAGCGCGCGCTTTCCCGGCTCGACGGCCGGAATCTCGGCCGGGTCGCCGGTGGAACTCAAGGGTATTCGGGTCGGTACCGTGCGCAGCGTCTCGCTGGCGTATGACCCCAAGCAGAAGAGAATGATCACCCCCGTGACATTCGATCTGTATCCGGACCGGTTCGGTATTGCCCATCCGTCCAGTGCGAACACGTCGACCCGGTCTTTCAAGCACGTGCTGGCTACTTTGATCCACCAGGGCCTGCGGGCGCAGCTGACGACCGGCAATCTGGTTCTGGGCAACAAGCAACTATCGCTCGTGATGGCCGGTAGCCCCGGTCAGGCGTCTCTGGACACCGCAAGCCAGCCGCCTCGTATCCCGGCGATCGGCGTGAGCGATATCGGTACCGTCATGACCTCGGTCAGCCAACTGACCCAGAACCTGAACGACAAGATCCGCGGGCTGCCGGTTCAGGCGATCGGCCATCACCTGCTCAAGCTGACAGCCCGGGCGCAGGCGCTGGCCGATTCACCCGAGCTTACACAGAGCATTCACCACCTGAACCGGACGCTGGCGCACATGCAGACAATTACCGGTGAAGCCCAAGGTCAGGTCAAGCCGACGCTGAAGAGCCTGCGCCAAGTCGCGGATGCGGCCGATGGTACCGCCAAGACCATCACCCGACTTGCCGGCGGTTCGCTCGCGGGCAACAACAGCATGCAGCAGTTGGTGGCCGAGCTCACCCGCACCGCGCGCGCCGTGCGCGTACTCGCGGACTACCTGCAACGCCATCCGGAATCGCTCATCCGCGGGAGGCACGGCCGATGATCCGACGCATTGCAGGGGTTACCATTCTCGGCGGGTTTCTCGCGGCAGGACTCGGCGGCTGCGCCAGCAGCCCGGCGACGCAGTTCATCGGGCTGAACACGCAGGCGCCCACTGCCACGCACCGAGCCGCCCAATCAGTAAAGATCGTCCCGATCGCGGTCGGGCGCATTGATCTGCCCCCCGATCTCGACCGGCTTTCCCTGGTCCGCCGCACCGGTTCGAATCGTCTCGACGTCGATGACACCGTGCAATGGGGCGGGCCGCTGGGTCAGTTGATCCAGCAGACGCTGGCCTCCGATCTGGCGGCGCGACTGCCGCCGGATCGTGTGATTCTTCCGCATGTGCCGCGACCCGCCTCCGGGCCCATGCGGTTTCTGCTGGTGACATTCCAGACTTTCTCCGCGGGACCGCACAACCAGGTGACCCTGCAGGCGCACTGGACGCTGGTGAATGCCCGGACTCGTGCTCCGGTGGCTGGGCGGGATGCCGACATTGAAGTCCAGGCCCGCTCGGCCCAGGGCGGCGATATTGCAGCGGCCATGAGCCGCGCCCTGGCACAGTTGGCTGATCAGGTGGCATCTGTGGTGCGTAAGCCGCGCTGAGCCAGCGTGACCCGGCGCGCCGGAAGACGGCTGGCTTTGTCGCGTGGGGATTTTGAATGAGTCACTGAAAGCGGCCAGACAAAAATCGCCCGCCTCATTTCAGGTGCCGAATTCGTCCGCTATCACCGCGGCCCAACGGATCACCACAGCATGACGCGATGGCTGCCCATGGGTGTAGCCGGTTGATGTGGAGTCCAGGCGCTGCCCGGCACCGTATCCTGTAGCCAGCCAGTGGCCGGTGACGCTGGGCGTACTCCGGGCCGGGTTTGTCTTGTGTCTGCCCTGGGTGACGGCGGTATGGCAGATCTATGTGCTAATCTTTCTTCTGAACGCGTGCTATGCCGGCTTTACACCGGTATTCTAGGCCACGATTCCCGAAGTGGTTCCGGATGAAGCCCAATACACGCGCGCGTTGTCGCTGTCGCGCCTGGCTTACGAGCTGGGGAATCTGCTCAGTCCGGCGCTGGCCACCGCACTTTTTTTCCTCGTGCCCTATAACCAGTTGTTCATGCTTAACGGACTCGCCTTTCTGGGTTCTTCAGCGCTGGTCGTGACGACCGCCCTACCGGCCGTTGCTGACGGAATGGGATCAATCAATGTATGGCAGCGAGTAAGCAACACCCGTTCTGTAAAAACGCGATCCTGACGTTGGCGTAATCGTTTACTCGTTCTCGCTCATATTCAGATAGCACCGCCCAGTCTGCCAGTCTTGCGAGATCTCCATGGCGACGGCGGTGACCAGTCGCAGGCAACTGGCTTCGTTGGCGAACAGCGTGGCTACGCGGGTTCGTCGCTTCATCTCACGATTGACGACATCTATGGCGTTGCTTGTGCGCAGCCGCCGGCGATGGTGGCGCGGTAGCGCCAGCACCACCAAGCCCTCGGCCAGCTTCGGCGCCTTGGCCTCGTAGGTGCGGATGAAGCGGTCGATCAGCCGCTTGGCGTCGGCCTCATCGGAGGCGTGCGTCGAAGATCGCACGGATATCGGCCGCCACCGGCTTTTTTAGCGTCTTCTTCGGCACGTACTGCCCGGCATTCTGCTGCAGGTGGAACTGACAGCGTTGCCAGGCGACTGCCGGGAACACGGCCGCCCGGGCGGCCTTTCGTCGTTCACGTCCAATGAATTCCAACGAGAGGATAGCGGGTGGCCTGTCGCCTCTCCGGCTCAGGCCGATTTACAGAACAGATGGTGCACTCCCACGGGGGCCGTCCGTTTAACGTGGCTGTTTTGCCCTTTAGATAGTGTCCGTCCAGAAACAGCGGTTTTCGGCGTGTTTCGGTGTGGACGAACCGCCTCATCGTGCGCCGACGAGGCGCACAAAAGACAATTAGGCGATAAATCCGGGGGTCGCCGTGATGATGGGTGCATATTCCGAGGCAAACCGGCCACCGATTCCGACGGAAGCCGGCCACCCATTCCGACTGATGTCGGCCACTGATTCCGACGCAAGTCGGCCACCCTGTCTAGCAGTGCACGGACCGATCCGGGCACGCTCTGCGCCTTTGACCCAAGGAGCAGACCGTGCCGCAGAGGAGAGTGTCCATGCGCAAGATTCGAGAAATTCTCAGACTCAAGGACCAGGGGCTGTCCGCACGCCAGATCGCGGTGAGCGCTGGCCTGGCCCGCAGCACTATTGCCGAGTGTCTGCGGCGTGCCGAGGCAGCCGGACTCAGCGCCGCTCAGGCACAAACGCTGTCCGAGGCCAGGCTCGAAGACCAGTTGTACCCGCCGCGCCCGCGCGCCGGCGTTTCGGCGCCGCTGCCGGACTGGCAGCGGATTCATACCGAGCTGCGACGCCCCGGTGTGACGCTGCAGCTATTGTGGGAGGAGTACCAGGCACTGCATCCGGACGGTTATCGTTATAGCCGCTTTTGCGATCTCTACCGGGCCTGGGCGGGCCGCGTCGACACGGTCATGCGCCAGACCCATCGCGCCGGCGAGAAGCTGGTCGTGGATTACGCCGGTCACACGGCTTCGGTGGTGGATCGCACCACGGGGGAACTACGGACCGCCCAGATCTTTGTCGCCGTGCTTGGCGCCTCGAACTACACCTATGCCGAGGCCACCTGGAGCCAGGGCCTGCCGGACTGGCTTGCATCTCACGGCCGGGCGCTGACGTTCTTCCAGGGTGTTCCGGCGATCATTGTCCCGGATAACCTGCGCAGCGGCGTGACCCGAGCGCATCGCTACGAGCCGGATATTAACCCGGCGTATCAGGCGTTGGCCGATCACTACAGCGTGGCAATCGTGCCGGCGCGCGTACGCCGCCCGAAAGACAAGGCCAAAGCCGAGGTGGGCGTCCAGATCGTCGAGCGCTGGATCCTGGCCCGGCTCCGGCACGAGACCTTCTTCTCGTTGGCCGCGCTTAACCGCGCGATGCAGCGCTGGCTCATCGCGCTCAACGCCCGGCCTTTTCGCAAGCTCCCCGGCTCGCGGGTCACGGCGTTCGAGACCATCGACCGGCCGGCCCTCAGGCCCTTGCCGGCCACGCCCTTCGAGTATGCGCAGTACAAACGGGCTCGCGTCCATATCGACTATCACGTCGAATTGGACCGGCATTATTACTCGGTGCCCCATGCGCTGGTCCGGCGCGAGGTCGAATTGCGCTATACCGCCACGACGGTGGAAGTGTTCCATCGCGGTCAGCGTGTGGCCAGCCATCTGCGCTCCGTGGCCCAGGGCCAGCACACCACGATCACCGCCCACATGCCCGAGTCGCATCGACGCTACGCCGAGTGGTCGCCGGAGCGGCTGGTGCGCTGGGCCGAGACGATCGGTCCGGCCACCGCGGGGTGCGTGAGCGGCATCATGGCCCGACGAAAACATCCCCAGCAGGGCATGCGCGCGGCCCTGGGCGTGCTGCGTCTGGCCGACAGCGTGGGCCCCGAGCGACTGGAGGCCGCCTGTGCCCGGGCCGTGGCCGCCGGCGCCTATCGCTACCAGAGCGTCGCCTCGATTCTCAAGGCCGGACTCGACCGACCACCGCCACCCGCCGCCCCGTCTTCCACCCTGCCGCTGATGCACGACCACGTCCGCGGCGCGGACTATTACCACTAAGGCAGATCCCCATGCTCAGACATCCCACCCTGGCCAAACTCCAGACCCTGCGCCTGACCGGCATGGCCGCCGCGCTGGAAGCCCAGCAACAAATGCCCGGTATCGAGGACATGCCCTTCGAGGACCGCCTCGGCCTGCTGGTCGATTGTGAAGACACCGAACGCGCCAACCGCCAACTCAAAAGCCGGCTCACGCGGGCGAAGCTTCGTCAGAACGCCTGCGTCGAGGATCTCGACACCAGCAC
>JAQIBT010000054.1 GCA_027858915.1 Salinisphaera sp. | reverse complement strand
AGGGCGCGAGGCCGGCCGAGGACTCGGCGCGAAGACTGACGATTGATTTTGTGTCTACCGCTTTCCGGCAGAGGAGAGTTGAAAAAAGACAATCGGCTAAGCTTTCTCCAAGACCGGCGCGCCTATCGACTCCCACGGCCGGGCCGCAACAGCGCCCCGGTCGGTGGCTTCACGATACGCCGAATCGCTAACAGGACGGGCGATCTCGGCCTGGTCCGTCGTCCGGAAGATCGCCACGGCGGTCTGCAGATCGCCCGCCTGAGACTGCAGGCCCATGGCGGCATTTTCCAGCTGTTCGACCAGGGCCGCATTGCGCTGGGTGGCCTCATCCATTTGCGCCAGGGCCTGATTGACCTCCTCGATCCCCCTGCTCTGCTCATCACCGGCCGCGGCGATCTGCATCATCAGTTGCGACGACTTCTGGATGGTCTCGGCGATACGCTGTGAGGTCTGGCGCGCCTGTTCGACCAATGCGCCGCCGGCGTCCACATTCTGCACCGCCTCGGTAATAAGCGTCTTGATCTCACCGGCCGCACCCTTTGAGCGCTGCGCCAGTTGGCGGACCTCGGTCGCGACCACAGCAAAACCGCGGCCATGTTCACCGGCGCGTGCCGCCTCCACCGAGGCATTGAGTGCCAGCAGGTTGGTCTGGAAGGCGATTCCGTCGATCATGCCGACGATGTCCTGAATCTTCGTGGAGCTGGCCTTGATTTCGCCCATACGCGCGGTGGCCTGGTCGACCAGCTCACCGCCCTCGTCGGCCAACTCGGCGGCCGAGGCAACCAGCGTTTTGGCCGCATCCGTGTTCGTTGCGTTCTGGCTGACGGCGGCGGTCATCTCAGCCATTGACGCGGAGGTCTGTTCCAGTGCCGCGGCTTGGCGTTGCGTGCGGGCCGACATATCGGACGTTTCATTGGCGACTTGCCGGGAAGCGGCCAGAATACGTTCGCTGGCCCCACGCACACGCCCCACGACTTCGGCCAGGCCCACACTGATTCCGTTGATGGCCTGAAGCAGGCGGCCGACATCGTCACGCCGACTTACCGCCACCTGCGCGCTCAGGTCACCGTCGGCGATTCGAAGGGCCGCTTTGCGACTAACACTCATCGGCTGCGCCACGTCGTGTTGCAACATCCAGAACACAACCGCCGGGACCAACACACAGGATACGGCGCCCAACGCCAGAAACGCGACCCCCGGCTCGGCCACACCAAGCCACAGGCCGAGCGCGGCCGCTCCGTTGAGCCCGACCATGGTTAGCACGACGCGCGAAGCGGCGCCGAGGCTGCGCATATGATCGACATCCAGGCCGACATATCGGACACCGATCACGCGCCCTTGGGCATCCCAAAGCGGCGTGTAGACCGTCATGAACTGGGTGCCGAAAATAGTGGCGTAGCCGGTATAGGATCGCCGCGACAGCAGCAGCCGATAAGCCGGGTGCGAACGATCCAACACCGTGCCGATCGCACGCAAGCCATCCTGTTTTTTCACCGATGTGCTCACGCGCACGAAGTCCTCACCGTGGCGCACGAAGAGCGTGGCAGTGGCGCCGGTTTCAGCGGTGAAACGATCGAGCGTTTCATAGCTGAGGTTCAAAGCCGTCTGCCCATGCATGAGCAGCGGCGTTCGATGCTCGCCGACCTGAATGAATCGGCTGTCATCCAGTGTGAACGGTTGCTCGAACCCGGCGGCGAACCGTCGCTCGAGACGTGCAACGCGAATCTTGAGCGGCGTGAGTCTGGCAATCATGGGCGGCCCTCTCAGTGCTTTTCGCAACTTCGCGTTGCGGCTGACGCAGCGGAACGCAGGCGCCCGCTTCGGCACCACGCCACGACTGTATTGTCGTTGTGCGGCATGCTGAACTATCGGCATTCAGTGCCCAGAATTTAGCCCTCACCGATCTGGCCGGGCCAATCGTTAGGGTCTGTTGCCGTTTCGTGCGCGCGCCGCGTTGGAGTCCTCAAATTGTCTCAGGCAAGGCGCGAGCGCCGGTCGTGGTTGGCCACGATCAAGACTTGCAACGCCGTCTGAGGCAATGTGAGGCCCAACCCTTCGGGACAAGGGCTGTATTGCCGCAAAACAGCCCTTGGCGCGGTCGCGCACGAAACGGCAACAGGCCCTAGCGGACGATCTACTCCGCTACACCTGCATGTTCATGATGTCCTTGTAGGCATTGACCACACGGTTACGCACCTGGATGCCCATCTCGGTGGCCACGCTCGCCTTGGACATGTTGACCATGACGTCGTTCAGCGCGACGCCGGGTGTGCCTTTCTCGAAAGCATGGCCGCTTTCGATCGCCGAATGCTTGAGCGCGTCGATGCGGTCGATCGTATGGACGAGCGCGCTCGCGAAGCTGCCTTCGGGCGTTGCGTCTTTTTTACCGTTCTGCTGACCGGCGGCCTGATTGGCCGCGCTCTGCAGCTGATTGATAGCGCCCTGCAAGCCCACACCTGATACTGGCATCTCGTGTTCCCCTCGTTCACCCGGCCATGGGCATCGCGCTCGCGGCCCTTGTCCCGAGGAAGGGTATCGGAGCCGGCCGCGAGCCAATTCATGTAAATAGCGCTCAAATAGCGGGCTTTTCGGGCGTTCACCCTGGCTGCGATTCGCAATAATGGCTGCCGATCCCGTGGACGGATCGAGGGGGCCGCTTGCGCACAGGCTGCAAGCGGAGCGAGTCCACGGCCGCCCGCCGGGGCGGATGACACTCAGGGAAGGGCATGAGCAGCGGCGATACAGCGTCCACCACCGACAGTGAAAAGACCAATCTGCTGGGCCAGCTCCGCAATTTTCCGCGTCTGCCGCTGATCATCGGTGTGGCCGCGGCGGCCACGGTGCTGGTCGGTATGTTCCTGTGGAGCCGCACGCCGGATTACGCCGTACTGTTCTCCGGCATGGACGCGCGGGACGGCGGCCAGATCATCGCCCGTCTCGATCAACTCCAGGAGCCTTACAAGTTCGCTGCCGGCGGCAGTACGATTCTGGTACCGCGCGCTGATGTGGACCGCATGCGGCTGACGCTGGCCGGCGACGGGCTGCCCAAGGGCAGCGGCGTGGGCTTCGAGCTGATGGACAAGCAGGCCTTCGGCGTCAGCGAATTTACCGAAAAAGTGAACTACAACCGCGCACTCGAGGGCGAGCTCGCGCGCTCGATCCAGTCCATCGACTCGGTGGCAGGCGCTCGCATACAGCTGGCGATTCCGCCGAGCACTGTATTCGTTCGCGACCGCAAGCCGCCGACCGCGTCGGTCATTCTCACGCTCTATCACGGCCGTGCGCTCAGCCACGGACAGGTCGAAGCCATCGGCCATCTGGTGGCGAGCGCGGTGCCGGATTTAACGGTCGACGCGGTGACGATTGTCGATAGTTCGGGGCATCTGTTGTCGGGGCCTGAGCACGCCGGTGACGACGGCGCCGACACCACGCGGTTGGCTTATGTCAGCCAGATCGAGGACAACTATCGCAAGCGGGTACAGGCGTTGCTGGCACCAATCCTGGGCGCCGACAACGTACGCGCCCAGGTATCGGCCGATGTGGATTTCTCCAGTAACGAAAGCACCCAGGAACAGTACTCGCCCAATCAGGAACCCGGCAAGGCAGCGGTTCGCAGCGAACAGCGCAGCAACCGCCTGAACGGCAGTGGCGGGGTAGGCGGCGTGCCCGGCGCGCTGAGCAATCAGCCGTCACCCGACCAGCCGTCGCCGATCAATGCGCCCAAGCCACAAGGCACCGCCCGCGCTGGCACATCCGGTTCGCAAGGCAATGCCGGCAGCGGCATGCAGATGGCCTCATCCACCGGGCTGACCTCCATGGATAACAGCAACCGTTCATCCGACAGCAGCTCGACAATCAACTACGAACTGGACCACGTCATCCGCCATGTCAAACAGCCGGTGGGCCGCCTTACCCGACTGTCGGTGGCGGTGGTCATCAACGAAAAAGCCCCCAGTCCCACCACGCCGGCCGCGAACGCCAGAACCGCAGCGACTAGCCCAACGCCGTCCACTGCGTCCGGCAAACCACCTCAGCAACCGGCCGGGCTGTCACAGGCCCGAATGCAGCAGATCACCGACCTGGTGCGCAGCGCGGTCGGCTATTCGCAGGCGCGCGGCGATAGCGTGCAGATCGTACAGATGCCTTTCACCGACCACAGCAGCGCGCCCACGGCACCGGCCGCCCCGCCGTGGTGGCAGGATCGCCAGTTGCAGTCCATGGCGATCACGGCTCTCAAATACCTGTTGTTCGCGATTGTGGCGTTCTTCCTGTGGCGACGACTGGTGCGGCCGCTGCTCAACCGAGCCATACAGCCGGTATCGAGCACAGCGCCGGCGGCTGTCGCGGTCGGCGGTGAGCCCGCAGCGGACAAGGAGGAAGCTCTGCGCACCTATCGGCGACAACAAAGCGGCGAAGCGGTACGCAACGCGCAGGATGTGGCGCAGAACGACCCGCGCCTGGTGGCGATGATCGTGAAGAACTGGATGCGCAGCGATGGCTGACATGGATATGAACAAGGACGGCCTGGAACGCAGCGCTATTCTCATGATGGCGCTGAACGAAGACGTGGCCGCCGAGATCTTCAAGCACTTGACCGCTGCAGAGGCACAGCGCCTCGGCAGCCAGATGGCCTCGCTCAAGAACATCGCCAACGACCGCGTGCATGCCGTTCTGAGCCAGTTCAACGATGAAGTCGGTGATCTGGGCGTGGTCAATCTGGACGGCGGCGATCATATCCGGGCGGTGCTGACCAAGGCCATGGGCGAGGAGCGCGCAGCCAGCCTGCTCGAGGATATCTTCGAAGCCTCGCCGAGCTCCGGTATCGATGCGCTCAATCTGATGGAGGCGTCGGTGGTCGCCGAATTGATCCGCGACGAGCATCCGCAGATTGTGGCGACGATCATCGTCCATCTGGAACGCCCGCGGGCCGCCGAGATCATCAACTGCTTCAATGAGCCGCTGCGCAACGATGTGCTGTTGCGCGTGGCGACCTTCTCGGGCGTGCAACCGGCCGCGCTTGCTGAATTGACCCAGGTGTTGTCTGGCCTGCTGAGCGGTCAGAATATGAAGCGCAGCAAGATGGGCGGCATCAATACCGCCGCCGAGATTCTCAACCTGATGCCCTCCAGCCAGGAGGAAAGCGTGATTGCCAGCATGCGGGCACACGACGAAACCCTGGCGCAGCGCATCGTTGACGAGATGTTCGTATTCGAGGACCTGGCGCGTGTGGACGACCGCGCCATCAAACGTCTATTGCAGGACATCGACACCGCGACCCTGGCGGCAGCCCTCAAAGGCACCTCCGAGGCCCTGTTCGGACGCTTTACCAGCAATATGGCCAACCGCGCCGCCGATCTGCTGCGCGAGGACATGGAGATGCGCGGCCCACTGCGGCTGTCAGTGGTCGAAGCCGAACGCAAGAAGATTCTGCAGACCGTGCGCCGCCTGGCCGACAGCGGTGAAATAGCGCTGGGCGGCGACGGAGAGGAATATGTCTGACGCGCCCTCCCAGCAGTCCTGGCGCCCGTGGACACTCGCGCCGCTGGAACGACGCACCCGCACTCAATCACCGGCGGTCCCCAGCGGCACGGCCAATCGCCGGCGCGAGGATCAGATCAGCATGACGCTGTTCGATCTCGCCAAGGAAGAAGCCCAAGCCAAGGGCTATGCCGACGGCCATGCCGAAGGTCTGGAACGCGGTCTGATCGAAGCCGAGGCCCGGGTTCGTGCCGAGCATGAAGCCGCATTGGCGGCAGAGCTTGCCTTGCGTGTGGCACCCATCGGCGAGCTTGCCTTGGCGTTTCAGGCCGCCGCCAACCAGCTCGGCGACCGGCTGGCCTACCAGCTCGTGGAGCTGGCGATCGAAGCCGGCCGCCAGCTTGCCGGGCGCGCGCTGGATATCAAGCCGGAACATATTCTCGACGATATTCAGGAGCTGATGGAAGACCATCCGGACCTGGACGGCGCGCCCACGCTCTATCTCAACATCGACGATCTGGCGCTGGCCGAAGTGCAGCTTTCGCACACCCTCGCCGCTGCCGGCTGGGAGGCACGCGGCGACGTCAACCTTGCGCGCGGGGACTGCCGGATCGAAACCGAGGAACGCGAGATCGACGCCAGCGCCGCCGATCGCTGGGCACGGCTACTGCATGCGGTCGGCCATCACGAGCACTAGACTATGACCACAACCGCCGACGACTTGCTGGGCCAGTGGCAGGAACATCTGGCCAAGGCGCAGCGACGCGTGAAGGTCGCGCCGCGCACGCGGAGCCGCGGCCGGCTGATCCGCGCCAACGGGCTGGTGCTGGAAGCGGTGGGCCTGCGGCTGCCGCTGGGCGCGCACTGCTGGATCGAGCACGTGGATGGCCAGCATCACGCCGAAGCCGAAGTGGTGGGTTTCGATCGCGACCGGCTGTTGCTCATGCCGTTTGTAGAAACCACCGGCATGGTACCGGGCGCACGCGTCTGGCCGGTGCTTGGGCCGCCCGGCGCACCGCCCGGCGCAGCCGAAAAACTGCCGGTGGGCGATGCCCTGCTTGGCCGTGTTCTGGACGCGCGCGGCCGGGCACTCGATGGCCGCGGTCCGCTGACCGGTGCGCACCATGCATCGCTGCGTGCCAAGCGACTGAATCCGCTCAATCGCGCCCCTATCGAAGACGTACTGGATGTCGGCATTCGTGCCATCAATGCCCTGCTGACGGTCGGCCGCGGTCAACGACTGGGCCTGTTTGCTGGTTCTGGCGTCGGCAAGAGCGTGCTGCTGGGCATGATGGCCCGATTTACCCGTGCCGACGTGATCGTGGTGGGGCTGATTGGCGAGCGCGGGCGCGAGGTCAAGGACTTCATCGACAATATTCTGGGCGCCGACGGCCTGGCACGCGCGGTGGTGGTGGTTGCACCAGCCGATACCTCCGCGCTGCTGCGACTGCAAGGGGCCGATTACGCTACGCGCCTGGCCGAGGATTTCCGCGAGCGCGGCCAGAACGTGCTGTTGATCATGGATTCTCTGACCCGCTACGCCATGGCCCAGCGCGAGATTGCATTGGCAATCGGCGAACCGCCTGCCACCAAGGGCTACCCGCCGTCGGTATTTGCGCGCCTGCCGACACTGGTGGAACGCGCCGGCAACGCCGAGGCCGGCGGCGGCTCGATCACCGCGTTTTATACGGTACTCACCGAAGGCGACGACCAACAGGATCCGATTGCCGATTCTGCGCGCGCTATTCTCGACGGGCATTTCGTGCTGTCGCGCCGGCTGGCCGAGGCAGGACATTATCCGGCAATCGATATCGAAGCCTCGATTAGCCGCGCAATGACAGCGCTTATCGACGAAACGCAGCTCGCGCGCGTGCAGTATTTTAAACGCATGTTCTCTCGCTACGAACGCAACCGCGACCTGATCAGCGTCGGCGCCTATGCCGCAGGCAGCGATCCCACGCTCGATCGCGCCATTCAGTTGTACCCGCAGATGGAAACGTTTCTGCAGCAGAGCATCGACGAACGCAGCGAACACGACATGGCCTGCGAACAGTTGGCAGAGCTTCTGAAACCCGAAGCCAGGGCTGTTTCATGAGTCATGCCCTGGACACATTGATCGACCTGGCCACCGAACAACGTGACGCCGCCGCGTCGGCGCTTGGACAGCTGCGTGGGCGGTTGGCGCAGAGCGAATCGCAGTTCGATTCACTGATCGCCTATCGCGAGGAATATCGCCAGCGCCTGGAAACCGCCATGGCCGACGGCGTGAGCATGGCGCGCCTGAACAACTACCAGCGATTTCTGGCCTCGCTCGATCAGGCCATCAGGCAACAGGAGCAGGCGGTGGAAAACAGCCGCGAACAAGTCAGCGATGGACAGACGCACTGGCAGGACCGCCACCGCCGATTGAAATCCTTCGACACCCTGGCTACGCGCCAGCAGGCAGTCGCCGACCGCGCCGAAACCCGTCGCGAACAGCAGCTCAACGACGAAGCCGCCGGCCGGATGCGCCGGACCAACTTTCTGTAAAAACCCCGATCACACCGAGATATACCGCAATGGCCATGGATGCCACCCTGCTCAAGACATCGGCCGGCTCGCCGAGCCACTCGTCAGAGCCGACACGCGCGGCCCACAAGTCGGCACAGTCGGGCGACGCCGACGGATTCAGCCGTACGCTCGCCAATGCCCGCCACCCGGCGCAGCCTGACGGGCAAAAAACCTCGTCGGATAAACCCGGACAGACTACAAAATCAACCTGTGCCAGCCACGGCGTGCCACAGCATACGGCGACGCCCAAAGCGGCCAAGGGCCAACCGCAGACAGAAGCAGACCACAGGTCCGCCGGCAAGACTCAGGGCAAAGCCCGTCGTGTGCTCGCCGGAATGGATCGTGCGCGTGCCGGCGCCTCGGCTGAATCCGCCAACAAAGCAGCCGGCCAGCCGGCCCAACGCGCCGTTGCCATGATAATCGATCAGAGCACCGAAGCGCATACCCACGGCTCGGCCCGGGCAGGCCATGACGGCCATAAACGCAAACACGTGGATGCCGACAAGATCGACGCCGCTGCTGGCAATCCGACGATGGCGATTGTCGCGCAGGCCTCCCTGGCACCACGACCAACTGATACACCGGCCAGCGACCGCAGCACGGCTCGATCGAGCGGTCGCGCCAGGCAGGCATTGCACGGGCACGGCGCCAGGATCGACCCGCGCCTTCTGGCCGGCAATTCATCGGCCGCCAACGTGGCCGGGACGCAGAACGATACGGCTGCACAGACCGCTGCCGCGCAGACGGCAGCCAATGCCTCGGCACAGGCGCCTGACGGTTCGGCAGCGGCCTTCGCCATGAATTTTCTGCGCGACGGCCGGCGGGCGGGCGACAGCAAGGCGCGCGCCAGCGACAATCTGTTTGCGAGCAGCCTCGCGCAGTCGAGCCATGCCAGCGCACCGAGCGCACAGCCGTCGGCAGCCCCGCCGTCCGCCACCTACAACATCGCCGCCCCGCTCGGCAGCGCCGCCTGGCAGACATCCATCAGCCAGCATTCGTTGCGGCTGGCGGCCAACGGCGACGGTCGGGCTGAACTCACCTTGCATCCGCGCGATCTTGGTCAGATTCAGGTTTCGCTGAAGCTCGACGCCAGCAATCAGGCACAGCTGCATTTCGTATCACCGCATGCCCACGTACGAGAGGCCATCGAAGCGGCCATGCCGCAACTACGCCAAGCGTTCGCGGCCGGCGGCCTCGCGCTCGGCCAGGCGTCAGTGGGCGATCAATCGCAACCCCGCTCGGGCGGCCAGTTCTCCGAAGATTCGCGCCGACGGACCGCATCCATCGACGGCACGCCGGCTGTCATCAGCGACACCCTGGCTCTCAACAGCGTGCCGACTGCGACCGTGCGCACACCGCGGGGCAGCGTCGATACCTTTGCCTAGTCATCGCTGCGGTCTGGCACGCATGCATTCCTCTTTTCTCGCTACAGGAAATCCCGTGTCGACTGACTTTTTTCGTCCCAAGTCACCGCCGTACCGCCATTCAGGCCTGGCCCGCAGCACGTTGCTGGTTGTTGTGGCGCTGGTTGTTGCGCTGCTGGCCATTGGCGCGGCCGGCTATATGTATTTCCTTCAGCCCAAGGCCGTTGCCGGGCAAGTGGCCAAGCCGGTACCGCCGCCTGACCCCACCTTCGTCACCATCAAGCCGTTCACGGTCAATCTGTCCGATGACAGCGGGCGAGTGCTGTATATCGGCGTGTCACTGCAGGTGGCAGACAAAAAAACCTCTGACCAAATCAAGACATTCATGCCTGAGGTTCGCAACCGTATTCTGATGACGCTCAGCGATCAGCAACCCAAGAACCTGACCACCAGTCAGGGCAAGCGGGCGCTGGCCGATGCGATCCGCGAGGTGGTACGCAAGCCGTATCAGAAAGACGGCAAGCCGCTGGCCGTGACCAACGTCCTGTTCACCGATTTCATCCTGCAGTAGCGCCATGGCAGACGATCCAATGCTTTCCCAGGAAGAAGTCGACTCGCTGCTCAGCGGCGTATCCGGCGATAGCCAACCGACGCCGGCAACCGGCGATACCAAGCCGGGCGGCAAGCGTATACAGCCGTTCGATCCGGCCAGCCAACAGCGCGTGGTTCGCGGCCGGCTGCAGATGCTGGACATCATCAACGAACGTTTCGTACGTCATTTTCGAATGTCGCTGTTCAACCTGATCCGGCGCAGCGCCGACGTCACGGCCAGTGCAGTCAAGATCAAGAAATACTCCGATTTCACCCGCTACCTGCCAGTTCCCAGCAATATCAACCTGGTGAGCATGAAGCCGCTGCGCGGCAATGCGCTGGTGGTGTTTCCGCCCAATATGGTGTTCCTGGTGGTGGACAGCCTGTTTGGCGGCGACGGCCACCTGCTGACCAAATCCGAGGGGCGTGAATTCACGCCCACCGAACAACGCATCATCCGGTGGCTGCTGAACCTGGCGCTGGAGAGCTACGGCGAGGCCTGGAAGGACGTCTACCCGCTTGAGCTCGAATTCGAGCGCGCCGAGATGCAGATCAAGTTCGCCAACATCACCACGTCGGCCAACGAACTGGTCGCCGAAACGACGTTCCACGTCGAGATCGGCTCGTTCAACGCCGATTTTCATATCTGTATCCCGTACGCGATGATCGAGCCGATCCGCGAGTTGCTGAACGGCCCACTGCAAAAACGCGACCCGGAAGAACAACGCCAGCGTGTTTCACGCCTGGCCAGCGAGGTCAAGCAGTCGCATGTCGAACTGGCCGCCGACTTTGCCGCGATCCCTTCTACGCTGGGACAGGTTCAACGCCTCCAGGTCGGCGACATACTGTCGTTCGACCTGCCCGAGGAAATCACGGCGCAGGTTGATGATGTGCCCGTATTTCGCTGCGTATTCGGCCGTCTCAACAACCGCAAGGCATTGCGCGTCACGCGGATGATCGATCACCAACCGGCGACCACGGGCTTCGACCCATCAAATCAGGACTCCCAGCCATGACCGGCACCGATAACCACACCGACCAGCCCGACAATACTGACGACGACTGGGCCGCTGCCATGGCCGAACAGGCCAGTGCCGATACCGGCGGCGACAGTGCGGCCGACAGCAGCGACGATTGGGCCCAGGCGATGGCTGAACAGGCAGCCCAGCCGCAGGCAGTGCAGGCAGAGCCCGACGCCGACAGTCGCGATCCCTCGTCCAGAACAGCATCCGGCGCGTCGCTGTTCCAGCCTCTGAGCGGCGAGGCCGGTGCGTCTGCGCCGCGCGATCTCGACATGATCATGGAGATCCCGGTCACCCTGACCGTGGAACTGGGCAAGACGCGATTGACCATTCGCGAATTGCTGGACCTGGCCAAGGGCTCGATTGTCGAACTGAACGGCCTGGCCGGTGAGCCGATGGACATTCTGATCAACGGCTATCTGTTGGCCCAGGGCGAGGTCGTGGTGGTCGATGACAAGTACGGAATTCGGATTACCGATATCGTCACGCGCGCCGAACGGGTCCACAAGCTCAATCAATGACACAGACCCGCCAGACCACCAGCGCTGCCACCGGCGCGCCCTCCCCCAGCACCTCGCCGGAAAACGGGCAGGTCGCGCCGTCATGGTTCGAACAGCACAAGACGGCCGGCCAAACGAGCACCCAGCCGGCCGCAAGCACCACAGCGCAGACACAGGCCGCGGGGCAGCAGCCACACAACGGCGCCTCGCCGATCGGTTCGGCCTTGATCGGCCGGACAACCGCGGGCCTGGCGGTGGTGATCATCATCATCCTGGCCGCTGCCTGGCTGCTCAAGCGTTTTGGCATGGCCCGCGGGGGTCGGCCGGAACTGCTGAAGATCGTCGCCGCGCGCAACGTGGGCAATCGCGAGCGGGTTGTGGTGGTGGAGATCGAAGACGAATGGCTGGTGCTGGGCGTATCAGCAGGCCGGGTTAACTGCCTGCATCGCCGGCCCGCCGGCGAAACGCCGCCCGATACGGCGGCGGCCCCGATGAGTCGTGGCTTTGCCGACAAACTGGCGGCCCGAATCGCCGGCAACAGCGGTCGCAAGAATTCGCGACAAGCGCCGTGACGCCATCAACGCGGCGAATAGCCCAGTGCGCGCTGCTGATTCTGGGCGTGACGCTCGCCTTCTGTGCGACCGCCCAGACCGCCGGCACGCTGCCCGCAGGGATAGTCACTCAGCCGTTGCCCGGTGGCGGCCAGTCGTGGACGCTTTCAATACAGACGCTGGTGCTGCTGACGTCGCTGGCGTTCCTGCCGGCAGCGCTGCTGATGATGACCGGCTTCACGCGCATCATCATCGTCTTGAGTCTGCTGCGCAGCGCCCTGGGCACGTCGAGCGTACCGCCGAACCAGGTCTTGCTCGGGCTCGCGCTGTTTCTCACATTCTTCGTGATGTCACCGGTCTTCGATCAGGTCTACAAGGTGGCCTACAAGCCGCTGTCCGACAACCAGATCACCTTCCAGCAGGCGCTGCAGCGCGGCGCCGGCCCGATGCGCACGTTCATGCTGCGCCAGACCCGCGAAACCGATATCGCCATGTTCGCCAACATCGGCAAGGTCGGCCCGATCGCCACCCCGGCAGACACTCCGATGCGTGTGCTGCTGCCGGCCTTTGTCACCAGCGAACTCAAGACCGGGTTTGAGATCGGTTTCACCATTTTCATCCCGTTTCTGGTCATCGACCTGGTGGTGGCCAGCGTGCTGATGGCCCTGGGCATGATGATGGTGCCGCCGGCGACGATTTCGTTGCCGTTCAAACTGATGCTGTTCGTGCTGGTTGACGGCTGGACATTGCTGCTCGGCTCTCTTTCACAGAGTTTTTTCACCTGACGATCACGGGTCTGTCGCCATGACACCGGACACAGTAATGGATCTGGCCTATCAGGGCATGAAGATCACCCTCATGATGGCAGCGCCCATGCTGCTGACCGCTCTGCTGGTCGGCCTGCTGGTGAGTCTGTTCCAGGCCGCGACCCAGATCAACGAAATGACGCTGTCGTTCATTCCCAAGATCCTCGCGGTGTTCGTGGTACTGATTATTACCGGCCCGTGGCTGCTGTCGATGATCAGCGACTTCACGCGTCATCTGTTCCTGCACATCCCGGAACTGGTCGGCCGGTGATCGAGTTCACTGCCGGCCAGCTCACCGGCTGGGTCATGCTCTTCTTCTGGCCGTTCGTGCGTATTCTCTCGCTGCTGGCCGTCGCCCCGGTGTTCGGGGAGAACTCGGTTCCGCGCACTGCAAAGATCGGGCTTGCCTTGCTGATCACCTGGGTCATTGCGCCAACGCTGCACGCCATTCCCAATATTCCCCCGGTATCGTTTGCCGGCGTCTGGCTGCTGATTCAGCAGATCCTGATCGGGGTAGCGATTGGGCTGGTCATGCGTGTCGCGTTCGCTGCGGTACAGGCCGCCGGCGATATTATTGGGCTGCAGATGGGCCTGGGCTTTGCATCGTTCTACTCGGCCGCCATCGGTGCCAACACCATGGTGCTGGCGCAGATCCTCAACACCTTTGCAATGCTGCTGTTCATTGCGTTCAACGGCCATCTGGTCATCATTGGCATCCTCGCGGACACCTTCACCCGTCTTCCGCTGGACGGCGGTACGATCACCGCCGGCGGCTGGCAGCTCGCCGCCAACTGGGGAGGCACCGTATTTGCTTCCGGGTTGTCGCTTGCCATGCCGCTGGTCGCTTCATTGCTGACCATCAACATCGCCATGGGCATACTCAACCGCGCCTCACCCCAACTATCGATTTTCTCGATCGGCTTTCCACTCACCCTGCTGGCCGGTTTGACCATGCTGTTCTACCTGACGCCCCAACTGGGTGAGCTGTTCCGACATTTGTTCATGACCACTTTCCATACCGTCGATATCCTGCTCGGCCCGACAGCACCGGCTAACGGCTAACGG
>JAQIBT010000044.1 GCA_027858915.1 Salinisphaera sp. | reverse complement strand
CAACACGCATGACTGCTGATTGATATACCGAGTAAAGATAGAAATCGTGTCCGCGAACGCGCGTAGCCAGTGCTAAGACAGAAGACATTTTATCCGCAGATGATGCAGATGACGCAGATTCAAAGCAGGAATGCTTGATGATTTTCGACTGCGGATAACAGCCCCGAGCTTTGCCCGCACTCGTGCCAACCGTTGTAGTGTCGGGGCTGCACCATCAGCTCTGCGCGGCGAGCCAGGTTCAGGAGGGCAGAATGGACAACACAACAGACGCGATCGTAGTAGGTGCCGGTCTGGCCGGGCTGGTCGCTGCGGCCGAGCTGGCGGATTCTGGCAAGACGGTATGTATCGTCGAGCAGGAAGCCGAGAGCTCGGTCGGCGGCCAGGCGCACTGGTCGCTGGGCGGGCTGTTCCTGGTCGACTCGCCCGAACAACGCCGCATGCGCATCCGGGATTCGGCCGAGCTTGCCATGCAGGACTGGCTGGGTTCGGCCCAGTTCGACCGGCCGGAAGACTACTGGCCGCGCAAGACGGCCGAAGCGTTCGTTGAATTTGCGGCGGGTGAAATGCGCGGGTGGCTGTACGAACAAGGCATGCGCTGGTTCCCGATTGTCGGCTGGGCTGAACGCGGTGGCTCGCAGGCCGACGGCCACGGCAATTCGGTGCCCCGGTTTCATATCGCCTGGGGCACCGGCCCCGGCGTCGTCGCCCCGTTCGAGCGCCGCGTGCAAGCGCATATTGACAGCGGGCGTATCCGGTTGGCGTGCAGACACCGTGTGGATCGTCTTGTCGTCACCAATGGTGCGGCAACCGGCGTCGCCGGGCGTTGTCTCGCGGCCGATCCGGTAGAGCGTGGTCAGCAATCCAGCCGCGAAGAAACCGACGATTTCGAGTTCACAGCCGGCGCGGTGTTGATTACGAGCGGCGGCATAGGCGGCAATCACGACCTCGTACGCCAACACTGGCCCGTCGAGCGCCTCGGCCCGCCGCCGAAACACATGATCGCCGGCGTGCCGCACCACGTCGACGGCCGCATGCTCGGCATCACCCAGGCCGCTGGCGCGGCGGTGATCAACGACGACCGGATGTGGCACTACACCGAAGGCATCAAGAATTATGATCCGATCTGGCCGATGCACGGGATCCGTATCATTCCCGGCCCGTCGTCGCTGTGGTTCGATGCCAACGGCCGACGTCTGCCAGCACCTTGTCTACCGGGCTTCGACACGCTCGCCACGCTCAAGGAAATTCTGAAAACCGGGCATGAATATTCCTGGTTCGTGCTCGACCAGAAAATCATCGAAAAAGAGTTTGCCTTGTCTGGCTCCGAACAGAACCCGGACATGACCTCGCAGCAATGGAAACAAGTCCTCAAGAGTCGCCTGTCCAAAGGCGCGCCGCCGCCGGTCGAAGCCTTCAAGCAGCACGGTGAGGACTTCATCGTCGCCGACACGCTGGACGAACTGGTGGCCGGCATGAATCGATTGACGGGCGAGAATCGAATCGACATCCAGTCACTACGCGCCCAGATCGTCGCCCGCGACAACCAGATGGACAACGGCTACGCCAAGGACGCCCAGGTTATGGCCATCCATGCCGCGCGTGGCTATCTGGGTGACAGACTGTTCCGCGTGGCCAAACCGCACCGCCTGCTCGACAAGGCCAACGGCCCTCTGGTGGCCGTGCGCCTGCACATCCTTACCCGCAAGACCCTCGGCGGCCTGCATACCAACGTCGACGGCCAGGTGCTGGACGCCGCCGGCGACGTTATTGCTGGCCTCTATGCCGCCGGCGAATGCGCCGGTTTTGGCGGCGGGGGATACCACGGCTACAACGCGCTGGAAGGCACGTTCTTGGGCGGCTGTATCTTTTCCGGGCGCAACGCAGGGCGGCATGCAGCGGGCGTGGTGTAACGGCGGCTCACCCTGGCAGGTCTTGTGTAAGTCAGGACGGCACTTTTCGTAAAAAAGCGATAGCCCACAGATTCGTCGGGTTATTTCCGCTCGAGCGAATGAGCGGAAACGCCATGCCGAGCGTTTGCTGCGTTTATTTCAGCTACACGTACGTGTAGATCTACTGGAGATTTGCGATGAGCCGAATGATCAATTTCCTAGAAAAAACAGCAGATGGATGATCACGTCTATTGTCGGATACGTAGACAAGGCGTTGTGACGAAAGAACGTTCGTTATACCTTGACGGCCGAGGAGTTCTCATGATCCAAAACATAAACAACCGATTCGATCTTACGGGCCGAGTGGCGCTAGTCACCGGTGCCGGCGGCGGACTGGGCAGCGGTTTTGCCCACACGCTGGCTGATGCCGGCGCCGCTGTCGTGCTCTGTGCACGACGCGAAGGCCCGCTTGAGGAAGTCGCGGCACAGATTCGTGCAGCTGGCGGCAAGGCCCGCGTGGCGCCGATGGACGTGACCGACGCGAACTCGGTCGCTGCTGCCTTCGACATCGCACAAGATGCGTTCGGCAGCGTCGATATTGCGGTCTGCAACGCAGGGATTGCGCTCGCCGGCAAGGCCATCGACATGGACGAGGGCGACTGGCTGAAGACAATCGAGGTGAATCTGTCAGGCTGCTGGCGGGTCGCTACCGAATGCGCAAGGCGCCTGCGAGCGGCCGATAAGCCCGGCAGCGTGGTCAACGTGACCTCTATTCTGGGTCAGCGCGTGGCGGGCATGGTCGCGCCCTATGCGGCCTCCAAGGGCGGGCTGGAACAGCTCACCCGCAGCCTTGCTCTAGAATGGGCGCGCTATGGCATCCGGGTGAACGCACTCGCGCCGGGCTATATCGCTACCGATCTGAACCGTGATTTCTTCGACTCCGAACCGGGCCAGAAGATGATCGGCCGTATTCCACAGAAGCGCCTGGGCGAGGTCGACGATCTGGCCGGCGCGCTGCTGTTGCTGGCCTCCGACGCCGGTCGTTATATGACCGGCTCGACCATCGTGGTCGACGGTGGCCATCTGCAATCTTCTTTATAGGAATCCCATGGATTTCCGGCTCCCCGGCGATATCGAGGAATACTGCGAGCGGATTCGCGCTCTTGTCGATGATGAACTGATTCCGCTGATGGTGTTCTCGCGCACGCTGATGAATGAGGGCAACGCGTTCTGGCGCCGGCAGACCGGCGGAGCGGATCGACACAGCCAGACCAGCGGTACGGCGCCATCCAGAGTTCTGGCCGCTACAAATCAGATAAACAAGGCCTTTCGGAGGACAACCGATGGCACTGGCAGACTATGAACAGCTCGCTCGCAACCCGGCTAATCATTCGGCGCTGACGCCGCTCGCGTTTCTCAAGCGCTCGGCTTATATCTACGGCAACAAGCTTGCGGTGATCGACAGCGACGTAACGCTTACCTACCGCGCATTCGACGCGCGCTGTCGGCGGTTTGCCAGCGCACTGGCCAAGCGCGGCGTCAAGGCAGGCGATACCGTCGCCATCATCTGCCGTAATACACACGAGATGCTCGAAGCGCGCTATGCCGTGCCCATGCTGGGCGCGGTGCTCAATCCCATTAACACAAGGCTGGACGGTGCTGGCATCGCTTTCATCCTCGGCCACGGCGAGGCCAGCTGGCTGGTCGCCGATCATGCCTTTGGCGACACCGTGGGCCAGGCGCTCGAACAGATGGATAGGCCGCCAAAACTTGTTGTCATCGACAGCCACGCGCAAGCCACCGGCCGGCTGGAAGGCGAACGCTTTGAAACGCTTGTCGACCACGGCGACGCCGACTTCGACTGGGAAAAGCCCGACGACGAATGGGCCGCGCTCACGCTGCTCTATACATCGGGCACCACGGGTGATCCGAAAGGCGTGGTCTATCATCATCGCGGCGCCTATCTGGCAGCCATGTGCAACGCGATGGCCTTCAACATGACGGCCGAATCGGTCTATCTGTGGACGTTGCCCATGTTCCACTGCGATGGCTGGGGCTATGTCTGGGCCGTGACTGCCGCCGGCGCGACCCATGTCTGTCTCGAGGCCATCGACAGCCGGCTGATCCACGAGCGCATGGAAGCCCACGGCGTCACCCATCTGTGTGGCGCGCCGATCGTGCTCAACACGTTGCTGGCCGATTTCGCCGAGCGTGACCTGAGCCTGACCGTCACCGCCGACTTCGCGCTGGGCGGCGCAGCCCCGCCGGCTGCGGTGATTTCTCGTGCCCGGCAGATCGGCTTTGCAGTGACCCATCTGTATGGCCTGACCGAAACCTACGGGCCGTCAGCGCTGTGTGTCTGGCAGCCCGAGTGGGCCGATCTGGACATCAAAGCGCTCGCCGCGCGCATGGCTCGGCAAGGCGTGGCCAATTTTGCTATCGACGATTTTGCCGTGCTGCGCGTGGAAGACGGCACGGCCGCGCCGTTCGACGGCGAAACGGTCGGCGAAATCTGTATTCGTGGCAACACGGTGATGGCCGGTTATCTGAAGAATCAGGCCAAGACCGACGCAGCTTTTGCCGACGGCTGGTTTCACAGCGGCGATCTGGCGGTGACCCACGCCGACGGCTATATCGAGATCAAGGACCGCGCCAAAGACATCATCATCTCCGGCGGCGAGAACATCTCCAGCCTCGAGATCGAGGACGTGCTCTACGGCCATGAAGCCGTCGCTGAAGCCGCCGTTGTGGCCCGTCCCGACGACCAATGGGGCGAGGTGCCGTGTGCCTTCATTACGCTGCGCACCGGCCCGACCGTGGCCGAGGCCGACATCATCGCCTTCTGCCGCGATCGCATGGCCCATTTCAAGGCGCCCAAGCAGGTGATCTTCGGCGCACTGCCCAAGACCGCCACCGGCAAGATTCGAAAGAACGTGCTGCGCGAGCAGACCCTAAAGGCCATGAATAATCCCGACGTTATGCGGTCAAAGGCCAAGATCAATGAAAAGGGCTGAAGCTGGCCGTCGATGAGATCAACGCCGACGGCGGGGTGATGGGTCGGCCACTGGCGCACAAGTTCGAGGACAGCCAGGCCAAGTCCGCTATCGCCACCCAGGCGGCACGCAAGCTGGTCTATCAGGATCGGGTCGACGCGCTCATGGGTATCGACAGCTCCGGCGTGGCCCAGGGCCTGGTGCCCAGCATTGCCCAGCTGCGCGAGCGGGTGCTCACCGCACTGGCGACCAGATGCCCGAAAATGCCTGGCTTGGCACGCGCTATTGGTTCGATACGCCCATGGGCGATATCGCCTTGCGTCCCGGCGATTATCAGGCGTTGGTCGGCCACGTGTGGGCAAGCCGGATGCCATGAACAGCGAATACAACATTCGCAGCCTCACCGACGTGCATGCCTATGAGGGCAAGGACGTGACGCCGCCGGTCGACGAGACTGGCTGTTCGCTGTAGCGGATTGGATTCGTGCGTTGCGGATCGGTCCTGCCGGTTCGCAACGCTAGCTGTACAGATGGACAATCAGTCTTCCAGATAAGCGCGCCGGCCCATGCCGATCAATATCGTCTGGACGCTTCCGGCCGCAGTCGATATGGCCGACATCATCGACGATAAAGCCGGTGCAATTTTGAATCGTTGCTACTTGATCGTCTGTACATGATTAACGGCAACAGGGCCTTGGGAAGTTGGATCTACTTGGCTGGATGCACGACTCAAGATCGGCCGCTCGGGCCGCTGGGGATTTCGCGTCGGACGCGGCTATGGCTGAAACGTGATCGCGTCCTCGTAAAGATACGGGCAGACCTGAGGAAATATCTCCAAATCGAGTTCGGCCTCGATCGCGGCTCCGCGGCACGCATCGATATAAGCTGCGGCCATTAGCTCAGGCAACGTGGCCTTGAGGCTGGGGTTGTCGTCGAGAAGACGTAGGACCTTGGTCTGTGCATCGGCAATGGTCAGCCGCCAACTACGCGATCGGCGTTCTGGCTGGAAATCCCACGTCAGCAAGTGCATGAGTCGACGCGCGATCTGGCTCATCAAAGCGCGTTTTTCGCTTTTGCCCATGCTCTCGATCTCCTCGGCGAGATGCGCCAGATCGAGCCTGCGAATGCCACGTTTGTGGCGCAAAGCAGACGTGGCGTGTTGGGCGCGTTGCGAGCGCGATTAGTATAGCTAATCGCAAATACTCGGTTACTTCGCGTTGAAATTCATCACACTGGGTCGGATTGTGCGCGCCAGTAGACCTTAACAGAATAGTACGAAGATAGACCTGACCATCGCCCTTGACCCTTGTACAGTGCGGACAGGGAAGATCTGTCCTCGGCTATGAATGCACATTCGGCCGATGCGCACCGTCTATTGATAGTCAAACTAATATGGCATAGGCTGGCATATGGCAAACATGCCGAGGGACGAAATGGTAACCGAGCGCCATGCCCGACTGTTCAAGAACGGCCGAAATCAAGCAGTGCGTATTCCTCGCGAGTTCGAACTGCCCGGCGACGAGGCTATTATCCGCAAAGAAGGCGACCGGTTGATCATAGAACCGATTACGAGCAAGCCTGGGTTGCTCGAATTGCTGGCGTCCTGGGAGCCGCTGGACGAAGATTTCCCTGAAATAGACGATCCGCCCGCAGACCCAAGCGAAGACTTTGGGCTTTAAAATGGCTCATCACGGATTTCTGCTCGACACCAATATTCTGTCCAATGTCATCAAGCGGCCTAGCGGCCCGGCGGCGCAAAAAATCGCCGAAGTCGGGCCAGCGGTCTGTAGCACGAGCGTCATCGTCGCTTGCGAGCTACGTTACGGCGCGGCGAAGAAAGCGGCTCCACAGCTGACAGAGAAGGTGAACGCGCTGCTACAGCAACTTGTCGTGCTCCCGCTGGACGGGGCTATAGACGAGCATTACGCGAAACTGCGGTGCGAACTCGAAACGCAAGGGCAGACGATTGGCGCGAACGATCAACTGATTGCGGCCCACGCGCTCGCGCTCGATCTGACGCTGGTCACCCACAACACCGGCGAGTTTTGCCGCGTCCCGAACCTGCGAGTCGAAAACTGGCTAGGCTGAACCACTCCGACAGCCTATTATGTATGCGCTTCAACGAACGCTGTCATCGATCTGCCGCCCAGTATCGTCTGGGCGCGTTCGGCTTTAGGCGATCTGAAAGACATCATGGACTGTAGGATTCTGTTTCGCGCACAAGACCAACTCTGACGCTCCGCGCAGGTCGGACTGACAGCCTTGTCAGTCGTTTCGTCCTGGTGCGGCATCAATCGTACTTATGAGCGGCCCAGGTCAAAACAGTGCATCGTTCCGGATGCTACGGAGATAGACCTGACCCTGAAGCCTCTGAAGCCTCTGAAGCCTGAGCCTGTGGAAGCCTGTGAGCCTGCCTGCCCCTGGCCCATGAATCTGTTGCCTATGACTGTGGACCGTGCAGCGGATTGATAGTGCGTTCACACCTTGCCTTTCCAAGGGACAAGGCGGTGTTCGAGGTACCGAATAGCCCAGTCGAACAGGTAGGCGATCGCAGCGATTATGATGATTCCCATGATGACCACGCCGGTTTGCAGGAACTTTGACGCGGTCAGCACCATGTAGCCGATGCCTTCCCTGGAGGCCACGAGTTCAGCAGCAACCAACGTAGTCCAGCCGAATCCGATGCCAATCCGCATGGCAGTCAGTATTTCCGGTAGCGCAGCCTGCAGAATGACATGACGCAGCACCTGCCAGCGTGTCGCACCAAAGGAATAGGCTGCGTGTATCTGTTCAATGGATGCCGAGCGCACGCCGGCGCTGCATCCCAGTACGATGGGCGCAAAACAAGATAGATAGATCAGTAGCACCTTGGACGTCTCGCCGATGCCGAACCAGATGATCATCAACGGCAGATAGGCCAAAGGCGGAATGGGTCGATACAGCTCGATAAGCGGATGAAACATGCCGCGCGCGACCGAGCTCATGCCGATCGCCAAACCCAGGGGGATGCCAAACAGGCAGGCGAAGAAAAACGCCACTAGCATCCGGGCGCTTGAAACCAGAACATGCTGCCAAAGCGGTGTGTTGGTGAAACCATTTTCAGAAATAGTAATAAAGGCGTGAATAACAGCCTGCGGCGATGGCAGGAACAGTGGCGCGACCCAGCCGAGCGTCGTGATCAGCCACCACGCGAAGAGCATCCCAATCACGGTCGCAGCCGAAAGATAACGGGTTTCGCCCGAACCGGGCACGCCGTAGGTCTCGCCCGGCTGCGTCGGTCGGCTGCGCGACAAGCGTCCCAAGAGGCCCAAACGCCGGCTCGCGTTCGAAGTTTTCGCGGTATCATTCATAGCATCTCCTGATCCGAAAAGATGATGTCTAGCACTTTCTCTCGCAGGGCGATGAATTCCTGGGACGCCTTAACCGAACGGGCAGGCGTGCCTTGCAGAAACTGCCGGGAAAAAGGCAAATCGAACCGGTGCGCGATGCGGCCGGGGCGCGGTGACATCACAATAAGCTGAGTGCCCATAAACAGGGCCTCTTCCACACTATGCGTGATGAAAAACACGGATTTTCCAGTATCCTCCCAAACGCGCAGGATCAGCTCCTGTGCCCGCTCACGGGTCAACGCATCCAGTGCGCCCAGCGGCTCGTCCATGAGCAGCAGTTTGGGATCACAAGCCAGTGCGCGTGCAATGCCTACGCGCTGTTGCATGCCTCCGGACAGGTTGTAGGTCGACGCTTTTTTGAAGTTCTGTAATCCGAGCAGATCGATAAATCGATCGCTGATCTCGTAACGCTTAGCCTTGGACACCCCCTGCAGCATCAGCCCGAAAGCCACGTTTTCCTGCACGTTCAGCCACGGCAGCAGCGCGTGATTCTGGAATACGACCGACCGTTCCGCCCCGGGCCCCTGCACCAAGTCGCTGTCAAGGAGAATGTCGCCTGACGTAGGCGCTAAAAAGCCGGCAATAAGGTTCAGCAGGGTAGACTTGCCGCATCCCGACGCTCCGATTGCGACGACGAACTCACCATCGTTGATCGTCAACTGAATATTCTGGAGTGCCTCCGTCGGCGCAGCCCCCTTGGGAGCGGGAAAGACCACTGATGCATCTTCTATCTGAAGTCGCATAATGTTGGAAACCTCATCGGGCTGTCGAACTCTTTGTTAACGGTAAAAATCACCTGAGAAGGGGCAGGTGGCGGGATAGCAGCTTGTATCCGGTTTTACTTGCATTATTACGTTAATGGCCGAGTAATGGCTCAGTGACTCCTCCGTCCCCACCGGCGACGGAAGAGCCATCAATACCCGCAGACCTGCTATTGCGCTTGGCTTACTGCTGCTTTGACGTATTCCGTTGTGACAAATTTGGAATAATCATCGCTGACGCTGTAGATGAGGCCTTCGGACTTGAGCAGCTTGGCCGTGGATTTCATCGCCTTGGCGATGCCGCCGCCGAGCCAGGCGTCTTTGAGTTGCGTCTTCAAAGGCAGAAACTTGTAACCGCCGATGACCTCGGGCACTTGAGCGGGCGTCGCGCCGGTCTGGGCGGCCACAGCCTTGACTACGGGGTTCTCCGGTGTCCAAGACGATGGATCGGCAAGATACTCATGATTCACCTTGCCGAGCTCCTTGATAAAAGCGACAAGTTCTTTCTTGTGGCTCTCGGCGAATTGTTTGTTCACCACAAGAACATTGAACGTGGGATAGCCCCAGTCCGCAACCTGATCGGCTCCGACCAAGCGCTTGCCTGTCTTAAGAATCTCGCTCTGGGCGGGGGGCCAGACGAAGGCAGCGTCAATATAGCCCTGCTTCCAAGCCGCAACGATCTGATCAGGCTGCATGTTGAGTATGGTTAAATCGCGGGGGTCAATGTTGGCGTGCTTTAGCGTGCCGCGTAGCGAAAAATCTGAAGTGGAACCGAAGGGTACGGCGACTTTCTTACCCTTGAGATCCGAGATTTTCTTGATGCCGCTACCGTTACGAACGATTAGCGATTCGCTCTTGCCGATCACGTAATCAACCATGAACACTTCCAGGTTCACGCCCTGCGATGCAGCAATGGCCAGTGGGGTGGAACCAAGTTCCGTGATCTTGAGATCGCCCGAGGCCAAAGCGGCGATCGCTTCAGACCCTGAGTCGAACTTGCGCCAGTCGACCTTCCAGCCGGTCGCCTTGGAGAACTTGCCCTCATGTGCCGCGGCCTGCATGGGCACAGGGTCGTTGTAGGTGCCAATCGTTATGGTTTCGGCCGCCTGGCAGTTAGCAAACGAAAACACCGCTAGTGACGCGAGCGCGGCGATACCGGTAATCGTGCTGAATATTTTTGTAGACTTCATTATCACTCTCCTCTTTATACATACCGCTGTAGTTGTTGCTATTCAAAGCATTTATTGGTATTTCTTTAATAAGAACATCTGTTCAATATAGCGAACGCCATGTGAGTCCGCCATACAGTCGATCTGGATTAAGCAACCTCACTATTCGTTGAAAATTCGACGGCCGCGCGAGCCAGTACATCGATGCTGTCAATCTTTAGTGTCGAGATCGTCAGCTGGTCCGCCAACAGCGATAACTCACTACAAGCGATGATAATGGCTTGTGCGCCGCTGACTTCGAGCTCAGCGATGACTTCATCCAATATGGTCAGCGTATGCTGATCATTGCGCCCCGCTTTAACCGCTTTGATACATGCTAGCAAGCGATCGGCGTTGTCCGGATATCGGATTTCGAGCGCGACCTTTTCGATCTCCCGATCAAACACTCCGGTCGCCCTTACTGCAGGCAAGGCGAGCATGCCGACCCGACTTATGGATTTATTGGTTTCACCATATTGCGACACGGCTGCTTGCCTGGCCGTCAATTGCAGCATGTTAAGCAATGGGATAGAGGCGCTATTGGCAATGGCTGGCGCATAGAGGTGAGCGGTGTTGCAGGGCATGATGAGCGCGTCGGCACCACTTTTCTCCAATTTCCGCGCCATATCGCACAGCACTGGCGTGGGATCTTCTCCATATCCTCCGAGGATCGCCTTGATACGGGAGGGCACCTGTGTATTGCTGTCAACAAGCAGCGGGATGTGATCGCAGTCGTCATCTGCCGGCGTAAACGCGAGAATACGCTGCATCAGCCAGACAGTGGCCTCGGGGCCCATGCCACCCAGTACGCCGATGACTCGATGACCCTGGCCGGCCATCAATCGGCCGCCTGCGGGTGTCGCATACGGGTTAAGACGAAAAGAATAATACGGCTAATCCGGTCGCAGTCCGAAACCGAGAACGTAAGCGGGATCCGCATATCGAACAGACGAGCGAGAATTCGGTCTGTTCTCGGTAGCACGCCGCCCGGCGTATAGCCCCAGTGATGGTGAGTGCTGGTATATCCAACCGGCTTGTCACGGCCGAACCATTTCAGTTCTACACCGAGATCCGCGCAGCGTCGGACGAATTCCGTACATTGGTCGGCGGTGAACGTCGGAATCCTGAACTGAATCGAGCTGCCGACAAAATGCTCTGCGTCCGGCCTTTTCGGCATCGCGATGAATCGATCGTTCTTCAATCCCGCCTCAACCGCCATATACCGCTCATTCCAGCGATCGATGTTTTCCTGAAGACTGGCTAACTGTGGCAGTAGGATGGCGGCACGGAGATCGTCCATCCGCCCGGATAAGTTAGGCGTATCGAGCCAGAGGCCGTCGAATATCTCCTGATCTGGTGCTGCGCCGTGCCGCTCGTAAAGCATGTAGGAACCGGAGAGCAGTATCGCTTTCGCCATAAAACGGGCGTCGTCCGATACAATCAGGCCGCCCTCGCCCGAATTCATATGCTTGTAAGTCTGCGTGCTGAAACAACCGGCTAGGCCGAATGTTCCACTCATGGAATCATTCCAGCGCGAACCCATGGTGTGGGCGCAGTCTTCTATGAGATTCGCCTCGAATCGCGAAAGCAAGGTTGTCAACGCGTCCATGTCAACCATATGCCCGCGCATATGGGACAAAAGCAGCCATCGCGCCCCCGTCGACGACAGCTTGTCCTCCAAGTCATCAAGGTCGATGACGAGATCAACAGTGCTTTCGACGAACACTGGCACGCCCGACGCATTGACGATGGCACCGGGCACCGGCGCGAGCGTGAACGCGTTGGTCAGCACTGTCTCACCCGGCTTCAGGCCGGCCGCGCGCAGTGCAACATGCATTGCATAGCCGCCGGAAGTACAGGCCAGGCAATATGATTTGTTCGTGTAGTGCGCGAACGCCGCCTCCAATTCAGAAGCATATGACGCCGTATCGGAGGGTGTGTTGTAACGATGCAGCCGTCCGGAGCGCATAACATTCACCGCGGCAGAGATCGCATCCTCGGCGATCGGCTCCTGCCGCGTGAAGTCGCCTTTGAACGGCTGTTCTTGCATTAGTTGCTGTTCTTGTTTGTGTGGACGATCCCACCGAGATCGAACGAACTCGTATATCCGAACAAGCCAGCAGAGCCTCCGGTATGCAAAAACACCACCCGTTCACCGCGTTTGAAGTGTCCTTTACGGATGAGATCGATCAGACCCGCTGCTCCTTTGGAAGAATAGACCGGGTCAAGAAGAAGGCCCTCGAGCTCGGCAAACATCTGGATGGCCTCGATGCTTTCGCTTGTCGGTAATCCATAACCCTCGCCCACGTAGTCGGAGTTTGCGACTACGTCCTCTCGCTTGACGACGCCGGGACAACCGAGCTTCTCCGCAGTAGCTTGGGCTAGACGAAACACGTTCTCCTCTTGCTTCTGCTTGGGAGCGCGCACGCCGATGCCCAATAGAGGGATATGCGAATTCATGGCTTTCAATCCGACGATCAGGCCGCCTTGCGTGCCGGCACTGCCGGTTGCATGCACCAGATGATCGATGGGCAGGCTCTGGTCGTTGACCTGACCGAGAAGCTCCATGGCACAGTTGACGTAGCCGAGTGCGCCAGTAGGATTGGAGCCGCCCCCGGGAATGATATAAACCTTCAAACCATCGGTTCGAAACCGCTCTGCAACGTCTTCCATCTCCTGGTTCATATCCAGGCCGGAGGACCGGTACTCGGCGGTTGCGCCGTGTAGCAAGTCTAGGAATACATTGCCGTTGTTATTGTAATTGGCGTCAGTCGAGCCGATTCGGTCCTCAAGCAGAAGATGACACTTGAAACCCAGCTTGGCAGCCGCCGCCGCCGTTTGACGCGCGTGGTTGGACTGAGTGGCACCCTGCGTCATCACCATATCGGCTTCCTGGGCGAGGGCCTCAGCCATCAAAAACTCCAGTTTTCGAGTTTTGTTGCCGCCAGTCGACAAGCCGGTGCAGTCATCGCGCTTGATCCACAGCTCTGGCCCACCCAATTCCTTTGACAAGCGCTCCAATGGCTCGAGCGGCGTAGGGGTGTGACCAAGCCTTATGCGGGGGAAACGCGCCAGATCCATTCCGAACTCCGTAATTTTTAATTGCCGTTAACGCATTTCTAGCCGAGCGGCGACCGGTTTACAAGTGCATATTTTGCACGCTAATATGCGTTTCCTGCATTTTAGGGTATTGCTGTGCGCCTTGAATGGATCGAAGACTTGCTCGCGGTGCTCAGAACAGGCTCTCTCAAGCGGGCCGCGGAAGAGCGGCATGTCAGTCAGCCTGCCTTCTCACGAAGGATTCAATGTATCGAGGAGTATGTCGGAATTACGCTCATAGACCGCACAAAAAAGCCGGCGCAGCTACGCGAAACACTTAAGGAACAGCGGCCAAAGCTCGAAGAGATTGATTTTGAAATTCGTGATCTGCTGTACGAGTTGCGCCAAGCCGATCGAAAAGCCAGTAAACGGATCGTAATCGCAGCTCAGCACTCCACCGCGACCATGGTGGCGCCAGCGCTGATAAAACGTATTACCGACGAGATGGACGTCGAAATTGCTCTTATTTCAGCCAACCGCGCTGAGTGCTTTTTCATGCTGGCGACGAACCAGGCGGAGCTTGCGCTGACGTATCGCTACCGGGATGAAACGATGCCACTCGAAGGCCACCTCACCGAAGAATGCAATCTAGGTGATGTCGCTTTGATTCCCGTCTTTGGTGCGAAACATGGGGATGCGCTCCGAGCCAGCTATGAGAAGAACGAGCTGCCTATAGTCACCTATCCGGCCGAAGTCTTTCTTGGAGGGATAGTCAACCGGGAAATTCTTGCGCCCTTGAAGAATTGCTTTCATTTGCGTAACAAAGCTGAAACTGCTTTGACCAATGCACTTGTTCAGCTGGCCCTGGAAGGCGTCGGCGTAGCGTGGGTACCGGAATCTGTGGCCGAAGCCAGTCTTCTGCGTGCCGAACTGATAGATTTACGGAGTACGCTGCTGAGTACGAATCTCTGTTTAAGGGCCGTTCGAATCGTACATGACCACTCCGACGGATCTGAGAAAATCTGGAATTTTTTTAAAAATGAGCTGAGCGTTTAGCAATGTTATGCGAGTCCGCCAATCTCGTGAGTGCCGAATACATATGCTGAGGTAAGTGGATGAGGCCAGAAGCATTTACCGTGCGATCGGCCCCGCAAGCGAGCCGTTATGCCGATGCGACTCGGACTAAACTCGCGGTGTTCGGCAAAGTACGCAGGATCAGACCATGATCAAACTAATTGATAGCCCACTTGATGAAAACGGCATTGAAGGCTTTGCGCAACGGCTGCGTACCGGTCGAACCTCGGTGCAAGAGACCACCGATACTTATCTTGCGCGCATTGAAGCCTTGAATCCAAAGCTGGAAGCGTTTGTGCATGTCGCGACGAAGCAGGCGCGCGTCGCAGCCCGCGGCCTCGACGAACTACTCGCCGCGGGCACCGATCTTGGCCCGCTAATGGGTGTCCCAATCGCAGTTAAAGATATCTTTACGGTTAACGGTATGCCGACCTGCGTTGGCTCCGAATTGGATGTGTCCGACTGCATTGGGCCGGAAGGCGATTTCGTGCGGTCGCTGAAACGTGCGGGTTGCGTGATACTCGGTAAGACTCGGACTACCGAATTTGCCGCCGGCGCGCATAATATTGTAAACAGGTCGCCTTGGAATCCTTCGGATTTAGTGACGAAACGCTCGCCCGGCGGCTCGAGCAGCGGCTCGGCTGTAGCGGTAAGCGCTGGCCTTTGTGCCTTAGCCGTAGGCTCCGACACAGGTGGCTCTGTGCGTGTCCCTGCGGCGCTGTGCGGGATCTTCGGGTTGAAGACCTCAACTGGCTCCTGGTCGCTTGACGGCATTTTTCCGTTATCTCCAAGCCTCGATAGCGTCGGCCTTTTGACGGCTAGTGCGGAGGACGCTGTCACCGCTTACTGCGCTCTTGAAGGCGTTGAAATACCACGCTCCCGCGCGTTGGCTGGCCTACGATTCGGGATCGTATCCACCGATTCTTACGCTATGGACCGAGACGTTCATCAAAGCTACGTGTCGATTCTGGAGGAAGTCGAGAGTCAAGGCGCCGAATTAATACCATTGAACTGGCCTACTGCTGCGGAGCAGGGCGTTATATCGAAAATTTTTAATAATTTAGTGGCTGCCGATCTGATGGCGACGCTCGGAGAAAAACGCTATTTTTCGGAGCGCGCGCGTATCGATCCGACAGCCCGTAGTCGCATCGACGGAGCAATCAGATTACAAGCCGTGGAATATTTGCGTCTGTCGCGCTGCCGCCGAGAGTTGGTCAAGGCCGCTTCTCGGCAGCTGAATGGAGTCGACGCGCTGCTGTCGCCAACAACACCTTTACTTCCTAGGCCGGTCAGCGAGATCGCCGATCTAGAAGAAGCTTCAAAATTCACGGCACAAGCTTTGAGCTTCAGTCGGGTGGCTAATGCCTACGACCTGTGCGCTGCCAGCTTGCCATTACGCCGCCAGCCCAACGCGCTGCCAGTGGGCCTACAGGTTGCCTGTTTCCATAAAGAGGACAAAAAGCTCTTGCAAATCGCGCTTTGTCTCGCCGCTGCAATCAGGGATTCTCGCATCGGTGAATAAAGTAGTTTTGACGCATACACCGGCTGGACACATACGTCAGCAGCTTGGGTCTACCTTTGTATTGCTGCAGATGCAGGTGTGAGTTTGTACCCGACATCCATCGTGGCGTGTCTCGAGAGTGGAATAGCCACTTGCAGATCGCCGATTGCTTTGGATTGCAATCACCGCGGCGAGCGCGATAATGCGTGCCATCAAACGTAGCGTAATAGTACGAAGATAGACCTGACCCTCGTCGCTCCCTCGTCGCATTCCAAGGTGACCGCGACGCTGCAGGCTCTGGTGCTGCACCTCGCCGACACCGCCTCCTCGAAGATCAGCATCAGTTCGCTGATTGGCATCGACAGGCATCACAGCGATGGCCGTGCGGTCGACATTCGCAACGCGGCGATCGCCAAGGACCTGCTGCCGGCGATTGCTACCGATGAGATGGTGACGACGCTTTCGATCGACGAGTTAATATTCGACGCGAGCGTGGCCCACGAGGCCGATCCCAATAAGTGGAACTACAGCCTTGGCAAAAAGCACGATTACGATGCAGCGACATTGGCCAAGCACAAGGACCATATCCATTTCGCCGTCACCAAAGAGAAATGATGCCCGTCGAAAGGCTTTGCGACCCTCGAGCAGGCTCGCGAATGGATGCTGGCCTTTGTGCGCTGGTACGACGAGACACACCGTCATAGTGCGCTGAACTACGTCACACCCGAGCAACGGCACAGCCGGCCAGATCCTGGCGCATCGCCGGGCCGTCTACGACCCGGCACGCAACCCAAAGCCTGAACGGTAGCCGGGCGCCATACGTGACTTCGCGGCCTCCGTGACGCTCAAGCCGGAGACGGTGGCACATTGTTAAAGAATCCGGAATCCTTTCAGGCGTCATCTACCTTGACTGATAGGGAGGGCGATCGATCTATAGAAATGCGGACGTGCTCGCTGCTCCTTGCTGCCGGGGTTACGATGTCGTATGGTAGAGAGTACGAAGTCGTCGTATTGAGGCGCGTACCGATGAGCGAAGCCCAGCATGGAGGCAGCCGAGATCAGCGAATAATCGCCGGACTTGGCGGCCCGACTATCATCAAACTGGAATCCACCGAGAGCCCGAAAGCGGTGGTCCGTCTGCTTCGGCGTGGACTCCCGGTTGATAGTGCCGTCTATGCCCGGAACCATCTCGGTGTGGCTCATCGCTTATTTGACCGAGTGCTGCCAAGAACCACGGTCGCATCCGCCCAGAAAAGCGCGACCCGAACCCTGTCGAAAGCAGTCTCCGAAAACCTGTTCCGCCTATCGCGACTGACAACAATCGCGGAGGAAGCCTTCGGGGACCGCGAGCGGGCGCACAACTGGCTCAACACACCGAATCAGGTATTCGATGATGAGGCGCCGGCCGAACTCGCGGATACGGAAGCGGGCGCTGAATGGGTCGAGGCGGTCCTGATGCGAATGATGTATGGCATCGATGCGTGATGCCGGGTCCGTCTGATGGCTGCCGATATGTCTACCGCGTTGCAGCACGGCAATATGCCCGCGATCTAAGCGGCGAGGGCACACGGCTTTACGGCGGCCGTTGGACACCACCCGGTTATCCGGCGCTCTATACGGCCGAGCATCCGGCATTGGCCGGCTTCGAGAAGCTGGTGCATGCCGGCGTGAGCGTGGCGAACAGTCCATTGGACTATCGGCTGATCATGTTATCGATCCCGGGCCATAGCCTGGACCGCGTACAACATCATCCGGATGACCCGCTCGCCGTGGTTACGGCATGGCTCGATGCAGGCACAGCCCTGGCGCTCGAGGTGCCGTCTGTCGTCGTGCCGTACGCCACCAACGTCCTGATCAATCCACGGCATCCATTGGCGGACAAGATTTCCATTGTCGACGAGGTCGCGTTCGTCTTTGACCCGCGTTTGTAGCGCGCCCTGTCGCCGGGAATATGAGGCGTCCGCACCGGAATGAGTTCGGGCCTTGTTGAGCCACTTGCGCCCTGACGAGCGTTAAAATTAGGCTGATGCTGCGACTACGTTCGACAATCCGGCTACCGGCGCGGCCACAGGACGCCGGCCACCCAATTCGGGTGTGCCCCGTGCATGAAAGCGACAGGGAGCGCGAGACGAATCCGTCCGCGTGACGGGCTGACCGACCCGCCCGATACCCACGATTATCCAGGACGCGCCGCAGCGCGCCTGATCATGACCCCGCATGCTACGCAAGCGGTGCATATCGGATTTGAGCCTGGCCTGAGCAGCCCCGGCGGCGTCCTCGAGGCTTGCGCCGAAAACGTTTGAGACCAAACTACTACGGGCGAAGGTCGCGCTTGCCGCACTCGCCAGCCACCCGAATCCGGTCTATGCGCGTGGGCGCCCGGAAGACGCCTGCCGCAGTCTGTGACGTCATGACGTCGGTCAGGTTCTAACCCGTTGCCGTGGACGGTTGAGAAAAGGTTATCGACTGGTCCGGGTGCCGCGCGCAACATGGTGCTCGGATCGACCGGAGGCGCCACGGTCTCCGCGACTACACGCTGCCCAGAGCTCTGAGAATGGAGGCCATTGCGTCTGGGCCGACGAGAACGAGATGTACTTGAGCGTCGCGATGTCGGTATCCAGGAATGAGCCAGATCGGTTCACGCCGGAACAGGCCTCCGAGGAGGTATGGAGCCGCTTCACAGAGCAGCCAAGCATTGAGTCCGCAGAGTAGCTCGTGGTGCCGGGTCTGTTAAGCGCCTGGTGGGGCGTGAAGGCGCGGTGGACTGGGAAAATGGCGGGCCACGTAACGCATTGACTTGTCGGCAGATTTCGGCGGACAGACTTTGGGCGTTTTGTCGGCTTTTATGGGGCCAATGAAAACAATGGGTTGGCGATTGCAAATCGACGGACTTTATTGTTGGTTTTCAGCGCGGGGATGAACCGGTTTCGGGGCATCCCGTCTCTATCCACCAGGTCCGTTCCCCGCAGGCGCGGGGATGAACCGCCATCGATCAAGCCGCCGCCCCACAAGGGCAAGTATCTCGCGCAGCAGCGTGAAGCCTCAGCCCGGATCGATAGCAACCAGCAGTCGGGATTCAGATCTTGTCTTGTGCCTTTTATATATCTGCAACGTGATCTCGGCTTATGGAGCGCCCTCCACGAGGTGCTGCATATTCCGAGGCAAACCGGCCACCGATTCCGACTGATGCCGGCTACTGATTCCGACGCAAGTCGGCCACCCTGTCTAGCAGTGCACGGACCGATCCGGGCACGCTCTGCGCCTTTTGACCCAAGGAGCAGACCGTGCCGCAGCAGACCGTGCCGCAGAGGAGAGTGTCCATGCGCAAGATTCGAGAAATTCTCAGACTCAAGGACCAGGGGCTGTCCGCACGCCAGATCGCGGTGAGCGCCGGCCTGGCCCGCAGCACTATTGCCAAGCGCCTGGGCTTGTCGAACGTCGCGTTCGTCAAGGGCGACTGGTACGAACCCCTCGCCGGGCTGCGCTTTGATGCGCTCGTATCCAACCCGCCCTGCGTCGACGCCACCGACCCACATCTTGATGACCCAGCCCTACGCCACGAACCGCGGCACGCATTGGTTGCCGGCGCGACGCGCCTTGCCACAGACACGCGCAGCCTCGCTGAATGCGACAAAATACCCGTGACAGGCCCTGGGTGCGACATTTAATACCTGAGGAAATCCCCCGGCTTTGCCGGGGGACTCCAAAGGTTTGACCTATACCGCGGTCATCATGAATCTGAGATCTCGACCAAGAGATAAGGATTCACAATGAAAGCGTAT
>JAQIBT010000034.1 GCA_027858915.1 Salinisphaera sp. | reverse complement strand
TCGGTAGCCCCCGGGAAAACCGTCATCACATGGATGCCGTCCTCGGCCAGTTCCCGGCGCATGGCTTCGCCGAAATGCGCAATGCCGGCTTTCGTGGCGCCGTAGGTGGCATAGAACGGCATGCCCACGAGCCCGAAGATAGACGAGGTATTCACGACCGCGCCTTCGCCGCTTTTTCTCAGTGCTGGCAATGCCGCACGCGTCAGCAGAATTGGCGCTACCAGGTTGATCTGCAACTGCAGGTTGATGTCTTCCTCGGACACGTCGCCCAGTGCGCCGGCTGATACGACGCCGGCATTGTTCACCAAGATATCCAGTCCGCCATGGGCCTCGACCGCCTTGTCCACGACCGACTGCCGCCAATTGGCATCGGTGACGTCACCGGCGACCACGATCGCTTGTCCGCCCGCTTGTTCAACGCCTGCGCGTGTCTCTTCCAGCGCCTGTTCATTGCGACTGGCCAGCGTGAGCTTGCAACCGTGCTTGGCGAAGGCAAGCGCGATCTCGCGGCCTATGCCACGGCTGGCGCCGGTCAGGAGTATGGATTTGACAGAAATATTCATATAGCTACCTCAGTTATCAGTCGTTTCTGTCGATTGTGTGTCTACTCTATGTATCCAGACAGCTCGAGAAACAAATTAGATTGCACGTTCTCATACGCAGAACGTACGTTCTGATTAGCTGATATTCAACCCCCTACGAAAAGTCGATCGGGAATAGCTATGCCTTATGACTTACGTTCCGGGGCGCTGTTTCCAGTCGAGTATGTAGCGCACGAAACGATCGGCGACTTCGCTTTGGGCCGGCGGCAGAAAGCGCCGCCGGCCGATGTCCAAATCTCGTTGGGCCATCTTCGGCACGGCGGAGGGCTGTAGTACGTTGGTAGGGTTACAGCTTATGTCGCGTGCTTAGATCTTGATACAGCGGAGCCCGACGTGCACCCAACCCGCGTCCGCTCCGAACACGCCCAGTCCAGCCGGCTCGCGCTAAATCATCAATACTGGCTTAATCGACTGCACGTATCGTTGCGTGCATTGCAGACAGGGCAACAGATTTATGGTTCGAATTCCGTATCGGTGGCTGACGCTTTTCTTTGCGATTGTATTGTGCGGTCCCGGAGCGTCGGCTGCCGATACGGTTTCCAACGGGACTTTTTTATCGCCCGACAAGGCGTTTTCTTATCATAAAGAGATAACGGGCACCGGCACGGTGAAGCTGCGCTGGTCGGTGGCGCCGGGATATTATCTGTACCGCTCGCGTCTGAAGGTCACCGGCGAGCCGTCGCCAGTGGAATCGGTGCGTATGCCGCAGGGCAAGCTCATTCACGATCCCTATTTCGGCGACGAGTATATTTTCAATCATGACGTCACGGTCACCATCGTGCCCGGCAATGCCAAGCAGCTGAAGCTGTCCTGGCAAGGTTGCGCCAAGGCCGGTCTGTGCTATCCGCCGCAACACGAAACCATCAATATTGGAAGGGGTTCGAGCTCGTCCAAAGCCGATACGGCGACTTCCGGCCCAGCCTCAACCCGGACATCTTCCCCGGCTGCTGAAGCCCCGAGCCTTAGTACCAACAACGATCAGGCCGTCGCTGCAAAGCTCGCTGGCAATGCCATCGGCTGGACCCTTGTGGCGTTCTTCGGCATGGGATTGCTGCTGACCTTTACCCCGTGCGTGCTGCCGATGGTGCCGATCCTGTCCGGCGTGATCGTCGGTGCCGGCGCGCGCGGGCTGCGAGGGCTACTCTTGTCGCTGGCGTTCGTACTGCCCATGGCGCTGACCTACGCTGCACTTGGGGTAGCCGCTGCACTCGCTGGCGCCAATCTTCAGGCGGTTCTGCAAACGCCTGCGGTGCTCGGCGTCTTTGCGGCTGTGTTCGTTGTGCTGGCTCTGGCCATGTTCGGCTTATTCGATCTGCAATTGCCCGCCGGGCTGCGGGCGCGGCTCAACCGGGCCAGTGCCAAGCGCCGTGGCGGAGACTTGGCCGGCGCGGCGGTGTTCGGCGTGATCTCGGCCGTGTTGGTCGGGCCGTGCATGACCGCGCCACTGGCTGGTGCGCTGCTCTATATCGCGCAAAGCGGCAACGTCGTGCTCGGTGGCTTGGCGCTGCTGAGCCTCGGTCTGGGCATGGGCTTGCCGCTGTTGCTGGTTGGCGCCGTCGGGGCCCAGTTGCTGCCACGGCCGGGGCCGTGGATGACGGCCATCAAGGTCGTTTTTGGCTTCATGCTGCTGGCCACCGCCGTGTGGATGATTAGCCGCGTGACCCCGGCCTCGATCATGCTCGGTCTGTGGGGGGGGCTACTGCTGGCAAGCGGCCTGACGCTTTGGCAGGCCAGCAAGGGACTCATGGCTGAGCAAGCCGCATCGTCGCTTGGCGTTCGCACGGCCGGTGTACTGCTCGGCCTGTGGGGCGTACTGATGGTCATTGGCGCAGCCGCCGGCGCCAACGACCCGCTGCGGCCGCTGGCATTCTTGCACGGCACCGCCGGTGTCCCGGCAGTCGTGGCCGATACTGGCGGTGACGCGTTCAACACGCGCTTCAAGCCGGTACCAGATCTGCACGTGCTGAACCGGGATATTGATCGCGCAAAGAACCAGGGGCAGTGGACACTGGTCGACTTTTACGCCGACTGGTGTGTCTCCTGCAAGATCATCGACCGGACCGTGTTCGGTAACCCGAAAGTCCAGTCTGCGCTAGCCGGCGCACAGCTGCTGCGGCCGGACGTGACTGATGATAATCCGACCACCCGTGCGCTTATGCGCCAGCTCGGCGTGGTCGGGCCGCCCACGATCCTGTTCTTCGGCCCTGACGGACGCGAGCGCCGTGCGGCCCGTATTGTAGGCGAACTCGATGCCGGTGCGTTCCTCAAGCATTGGCGGCACGTGAGTCGCAGCGACACGGCCGAAACGACTTCGACGGACTCCTCCTGATGCTGTCCGTAAGCCTCGGCCCATTGGCGATATCTGTATCTCATGCCTTGATGCTGGCCGTATTGGCGCTCCTGATATGGATTGACCTGTCAACTACGGTTTCTTGTTAGAATTAATATCTAGGGCCTGTTGCCGTTTCATACGGCCCCGCGTTGTGACCCAAAATCGCGTCAGACAAGGCGCAAAGCGCCGGCAGCAGTCCTCTGCGGTCAAGCTCTACAACGCCGAATGGCGTGATTTTGGGCCGCAACCCGAAGGGACGGCGGCTATTTTTCCGCAATCCGGCGTTGCAGCCCGCTGATGTAGCTGGGCTACATCGCGCTCCCTGCGTCTTGGCTTGCAAAAATATAGCCGCCGGCGCGGTGTCGTATGAAACGGCAACAGGCCCTAGTTTCCATACACTGTCGCAGAGATATAGAGATATGTCGGAGTCTGCTGAAGCACTGGACCTTGAAGAGGAGTGGGAAGCCAGCAAGGGCGCGTTGATTCGTCGTCTGAAACGCGTCGAGGGACAGGTACGCGGTTTGCAGGCCATGATCGAGCGTGACGCCGAGTGTGAAGATGTGGCGGTACAGATGTCGGCCGCCCGCAAGGCCCTCGACCGTACGTTCTACAATATGCTGTCCTGTGTCATCGAGCGCGAGTTGTCTTGCCGCCACCTGGATGCGCACGATGCCCGTGCGCGGCTGAAATATGCCACGGATCTTCTGAGCCGTTACGGCTAGCAACCTGTCGGGCTCAGGGGTTCGTACCCAGCATGGTGGGCCAGCGCAGTAGAATCTTCCTGAGTCTGACAAGCTGCTAGGCGTGGGCAACCCGGCGCGTATCCATCACGCGCATGGCCCATCCTCCAACGATGACGGCGAACACGAACAGGATCGCTTCATGGGGATTGATGGCGAGCGCCGCGATCGCCGGGCCCGGGCAGTATCCGGCCAACCCCCAGCCCAATCCGAACAGGGCGGCGCCGATCATCAGGCGCCGATCGATATCGTGCCGGTCGGGGATATGAAATGTGGCACCGACCCACGGCCCGGGTTGCCGACGAATCAACGGGAAGGCGAGCATGAATACCGCCAACGCGCCGCCCATCACCAGCGCCAGGCTTGGATCCCAGCCGCCGACGATATCCAGAAAGGCCAGCACTTTGTTGGGGTCGGCCATATGCGACAGACACAGGCCGAAACCGAACAGAAGGCCGGCAGCAAGTGCTATGAGATTCGTTTTCATGGCGTAACCCCAAGGCCGTGACGCAGGAACACGGCCGCTGCAATGCCCGTGAGCAGAAAGATCACGGTCGCCACGATCGAGCGTCCGGACAGCCGGCCGATACCACAGACACCGTGGCCGCTGGTACAACCGGAGCCCAGCCGCGTACCCACACCGACCAGCAGACCGGCCACGATCAGGAGACTGGTCGGAAATCCAGTACGGGCCACGATATCGCCGGGCCAGATCAGCACGTAGAGGAAGGCCCCGCCCAATAGTCCCAGCAGGAACGACAGCCGCCATCCGCGCCCGGGTTCGTCCGTCAACAGACCGTGCAGAATGCCCGAAATGCCAGCGATACGGCCGATACCGGCGAGTAGCACCACGGCCCCCGCACCAATCAGCAGGCCACCGGCCAAGGCGCTGCCCGGGGTGAAATTCACAATGTTGGTTAATGGGAAAGACATACTGTCTTGTTACCTCGAAGGGTGGAAGTGGGTCTGCTATTCAGTCAGGACCGACCGCGCTTTGGGTTTCGGCCGGCCCAGTCCTTGCCCTTGCACATGACGCCCCAGTACAGCCACTGAAAGAACTGCTTCTTTAGCAGCCTCTGGATGCAGCGTCACGCACGCTTGATTGATGTCGCCGGGAAGATAAACAGCACTTCACCGCCAGCGGTCACGACCGGATCTTGGCGTGTTTGTTGGTGCTGCGGCGGCCACGTTGCCCTCTTGATTGTCATCTATACCCCGATGGGTATACGATAATCTAAGGCTTATTAGCAAAGAACACAATGTTATGACCCGCCAGTTTGATATCGCGATCCATGGCTGGATCGACGTCATTTCTGGTAACGATCACGGCATGACCGTACTTGATTATGTACAAAGCTCAGTAGCGGTGAGCCGCTGCTCGGTCCAAGGCTTCGTGGTGGCCGCGGCCCGCAACAACCGCGGCAGTATCGAGCGCAGGTTATAACGGCGATTGAACCGATACTGGAAGTCGGCGAGATAGCGTGGCGCATATTTGGCGAATTTGAACGCGTGATACGTGCCGGTCAACGCATTCTTGAGGTTGCCGAGCAGGATGTTGACCCAGCGAAACTCGGGATGCTCCGCCGACGTGCGCCCGGAACCCGTCACGATCGCTACGTGACTTTCGACCTCGGCGCGCAGCGCACGAAATGCCGCCAAGCCGTCCGAGACGGCCTGCGTTTGGGTCGACAGCGATTTATTGGCCCAATCCCGAACCGCCTCCGATGTAAATGGCATGCAGCAGATCACCACTTGATGGGGCTTGCCCTTATCGGTCGTCGACACGGCCAGGACAAACGGAATCTTGTTGGGTGAGCCACGACCTTTCTTACCCGGCTCGTCCGCCCGCTCACCGCCAAGATAGGCATCGTCGATCTCCACTCGACCCGAGAGCTGGCGTTTCGATTCGCGCTCGGCCATGACCTGCATGAGTTTGTGCTTGAGTCGCCAGGCGGTGCGCCAGCTCACGCCGAGCTGGCGCCTCAGTTCGAGCGCCGACACGTTGTTCTTGGCCTGGGTGAGTAGATGCATGGCCAGAAACCAGACCGTCAGGGCCAGCTTGGTCGAATCGAAGATTGTCCCGGCGGTCACGGTCGTTTGATGGTGGCAGCGTTGGCACTGCCAGGTGCCGCGGCCCGCCCGCTGAAAGGTGGTGTGTAATCGGCATCGGCACACGGGGCAATGAAAGCCTTGAGGCCAACGTGACGCGGCCAAAGCCTGCTCGCACTGTGCCTCGGTTCCGTAGTGCTGCATGAACTCTACCAGCGACAACCCCGGCTGCATCTGTACCTGATTGATAGCCATGACAAAATTCCTTATGTGCCATGGCTCTATTATCCGCTATTAGGAACCTTGCGAGAACAACTTGACCATCATTATGTTATAAGCGCATCGTGAGGGGATGTCGAATAGTCAACGCATCAAAGATAAATATGACGGCCTGGCGCGTCATCTGGATGAAGCCGCGCTGCGGCTATGGGCGGCGGTGGAAGCCAAAGCACTGGGTCGCGGTGGTATCAGCCTGGTGGCGCGTGCGATCGGCCTGTCGCGCAACACGATCTATTCAGGCCTGAAAGATCTGGCCTCTTCCTCTGAGTCGCCGGCGGCGCGCCTGGCGCCGTCGTCCGGCCCGCGCCGGATCCGGGCGCCCGGCGGCGGTCGCAAGAAACTGACCGACAAGGATCCGACGTTGCTGGCGGATCTCGAGGCGCTGGTGGAGCCCACCACGCGCGGCGATCCGGAGTCGCCTCTGCGATGGACGTGCAAGAGTACGTCGCAGTTGGCCCGCGAGCTGAAAGCCATGGGCCACACCGTGAGCCAGCGCAGCGTGGGCTCGCTGTTGGGACAGCTGGGGTATCGCTTGCAGGCCGCGCGCAAGACCCGGGAGGGTCGCCAGCATCCTGACCGGGATGCGCAGTTCCAACACATTGCGAACACAAGCGCCCAATACCAAGCCGCTGGGGCCCCTGTTATTTCGGTCGACACCAAGAAGAAAGACTTGATCGGAGACTTCCAGAACGACGGGCGCGAATGGCATCCCCAAGGTGATCCCGAGTCGGTACGCGTCCACGATTTTATGGATCCCGCGTTAGGCAAAGTCGCGCCGTACGGCGTGTATGACATGGCGGCCAATCAAGGTTGGGTCAGCGTAGGCGTCTCGATCACGATACCGCGCAGTTTGCGGTCGAAAGCATTCGGCGCTGGTGGATTGAAATGGGCCAGCCACGCTATCCCGACGCCCAGCATCTAATGATCACGGCCGACTGCGGCGGGAGTCACGGGCCTCGGTTGCGCCTGTGGCGAGTCGAATTACAGACTCTGGCCGACGAACTGAACTTGACGATTCAAGTCAGTCACTTTCCGCCAGGAACCAGCAAATGGAACAAGATCGAGCATCGGATGTTCTGTCATATCACCAATAACTGGCGGGGCCGTCCGTTGATCAGTCGCGAGACAGTGGTCCAGTTGATTGGCCACACCACAACTTTATCGGGCCTGCGTATTCAAGCCCAACTCGACGATAACCGATATGAAAAGGGCATCAAGGTGAGCCAGGACGCATTGGACGCGCTGGCCCTCGAGCGCGATGCGTTTCACGGCGAATGGAACTATCGACTGCACCCCAGGGCGGCATGAGATTACATAGGATATGTGCAAATTATTTTTGCAAGGATCCTTACTAGGCTCAATAACGGCCCTGCTGAGCTTTGTACATAATCAAGTGACCGTATGGAGGAATTCATAAATGTCTACGAACGATACATCCAAAACCCACCAGATCGTGTGTGTGGGCGGTGGGGCCGGTGGCCTGTCCGTTGCCAGTGCTCTGCTCAAACAGCGGCCCGAGCTCGACATTGCAATCATCGAACCCAGCGAATTCCACTATTATCAGCCCGCGTGGACGCTGGTCGGAGCCGGTGTCTACGACGCCAAGGCGACGCAGCGCGCCGAAGCGGATTGCATGCCGCGGCAGGCCCACTGGATCAAACAAAGCGTGGCGAGCTTTGAGCCGGAGCAGAACCAAGTCACGCTGGAAGACGGGAGTGCCGTCGGCTACCAATACCTGGTCGTGGCCGCCGGTATCCAGCTCGACTGGGACAAGATCGAAGGCCTGGGGGACACGCTAGGCAAGAACGGCGTCACCAGCAATTACAGCTTCGATTTCGCGCCCTATACCTGGGAGTGCATTCGTAATTTCCGGGGCGGCCGAGCCGTGTTCACCCAGCCGGCGGCCCCTTTTAAATGTGCGGGCGCGCCGCAGAAGATTCTCTACTTGGCTGCCGACCATTTCCGGCGCAACGGCATCAGCGCGGACCTGCACTTCTGCACGGCCGGCGGCGCCATGTTCGGTATCCCATTTTATTCTAAGGCATTGGTCGAGGTGATGGCGGATTACGGCGCGACGCCGAATTACAAACACAACCTGGTCGCTGTAGACGGCCCGAACAAGAAGGCCACCTTCGAGGTCGGCGACGACAAAAAGCCCACCACCCTCGACTTCGACATGCTCCATGTCGTGCCGCCGCAGTCGGCACCGGATTTCATCAAAAACAGCCCGCTGGCCAACGACGCGGGATGGGTGGCGGTGGACGCTGGCACCCTGCGCCACGACCAGTACGACAATGTCTTTGGCCTGGGTGATTGCACTTCGACGCCCAACAGCAAGACAGCGGCCGCGGTGCGGATACAGGCGCCGGTTGCGGTGGCCAACCTGCTTGCTGTGATGGATGGCAATGAACCGGCACAAGCTTATGACGGGTATGCGTCCTGCCCGCTGACGACATCCAACGGTAAGGTGATGATGGCCGAGTTCACCTATGGCGGCACGGTCGCGCCCAATTTCCCGTTGGACCCGCGCGTTCCGCGGCGCAGTTACTGGTGGATGAAGACAACCTTCTTGCCCAAGATGTATTGGGACATGGTGCAGGGTCGGCCTGGCCCGGACTGGCATGCCGAACGAGAGTTTCCCGAGGTACTCCCAGCTATCCAACCCTGATTCTCAACCCAGGGGCGGAGCGCCTGATGCGTCCGCTAACGGATTTGACGGCGCTCGTCGACCACTGTTTCCAAACGGTTGCGCTGCACAACCGACCCTGACTGGCCGTGGAGATTTGATATGGCTTTACCTAATGTTGACCCTGGGCCGCCCGACGCCCAAGAGGAATTGAACAGCTTGATTCAGACCCTGCACGAGCAGGGGCTGCTACGACTCGCAAACGATCTGGCCGCATCACACGCGCAGTGGATGCCCGCGCTCAGCGAAATCGTCGACGAATCGGCGGACTTCGAGCAATTACGCAGTGCGATACCGGCCGTTGTAGAGACCGCCGGCCTACTTAATGCGCTGCATCAGCAAGGGCTATTACGGTTCGCCAACGATGCGGTTTCCTCCCGGGCGCAATGGGCGCCCGCCCTGGGCGACATTCTTGACGATTCCGTTGACATTGAGCAATTGCGCAATGCAATACCGGCGTTTGTAGAGATCTCTGGCCTGGCTCAAACGTTGCATGAGCAAGGTTTGTTACGGTTCGTCAACGATATGGCAGTGTCCCACGCCCAGCTGATGCAAACGCTTGGCGAAATCCTTGACGATTATCTGAATGACGACAGAAACCGCAGAGTATTGCAGAATCTATCAGTGGCTTTTACGACGACTCTGTCGCGCATCGAGCCGAATCAGCTCGGCAAGCTGTTGCTCGCGCTGGGCGACAGTCTGGAATACATCGCCGCTCACAAGCCCGGCAAAGACGAGACCATGGCGCCGGGACTCATGGGCGTTTACCGCTTGATCAAGGATGAATCCTTGTGGCGAACCCTGACTCCGATTATCGAAGCCCTGAAGGTATTTGGCGCAGAGTTGGGAAAAGAGGCTGACCAGTCTCCCAAGTCTTCCTCTTCCGATGGACAATCGACACGGACTTGAACATTGCATGGGAGCGTCCGATAAACGGGATGACGTAAATCTCGTTATTCGTCCGTGGCGGATTGGGCTCTGCAGTCCAGACCTCTTGCGAATTCGTGCGGCGCAGACGGGGCCACGGGGCCTTGGCGATAATTTGACCCCACGCTTTTTTTGGGGCCAAGAGTATCTGCCGGACTTTCGATGGCGTCCCAGTCGATTCGCAAGTCCTGGTCGACGCCCCGAAAGTCATAGGTCACGCGCTCGCCTGACGCCAGATCGACCATGTTGTCGTCGGGCGCGAACCGCTGACTGTTCCCTTGATCCAGGTGGCCTTGTCCGGCATCACGTCGGCCTGGCGTCGCCGGGTATCTTCGGCACGCATGTCGCCGCCGCCGACCAGCGTCCAGCCAGGCTGGTAATCGTGATCGTCGCTCGGATCAATTACGGCGACATCGAGTTGCGGCGACTGCCGGAGCAGAGTGGCCGCGACCGATAGACCGGCCGTCCCGCCGCCCGCAATAACAATGCGGTGGTGGCGATTTTTACTCGTCTCATGAGTCATCTGGCTCTCCTACTTGTCTGTCATACCCCATAGGGTATATCATATTTGGCTATAAGCAAAGAACCAAAAGTTAGAACCGCGAGACGCGCTCTATCATTTCATGCAGAGCAGGTAAGGAAGTCATGGCAAACAGCAGTCCCGAGGTTGTCGGGCTCTACGAAAAGCTCTCCGGCAGCGTCCAATACGTCTGTATCGACCCAGCAACACAGCGCTGCGCGATCATCGACCCGGTACTCAACTACGATGCCAACAGCGCACGCGCTACCACGGAATCGGCAGACGAGATCATCGCGCTGATACGCGAACGTGAGCTCGGGGTGGATTGGATTCTGGATACCCATCCGCACGCCGATCATCTGTCAGCCGCCATCTATCTACAGGAGCATCTGGATGCCCCAAGGGCCATCGGCGAGCACGTCGTCGACGTACAGAAGCTGTGGAAGGACATCTACAACTTCGGTGACGATTTTCCGACCGACGGTAGCCAGTGGGATCGCCTGTTCGCCGACGGCGACATTTTCAAGGTCGGCGATTTGCAGGCATGCGTGATGCACTCGCCAGGACACACACTGGCCTCGATCACCTATGTGATCGGCGATGCCGCCTTCGTTCACGACACGTTGTTCATGCCGGATTTCGGTACCGCGCGTGCCGATTTTCCCGGCGGCGATGCGGGCACGTTATACCAATCGATCCAGCGGATTCTCGATTTGCCCGACGCGACACGCGTATTCACGGGCCACGACTACATGCCCGATGGGCGTGAACCCGAATGGGAATCGACGATTGCCGAACAGCGCGATCACAATCCCCATCTGCAAGGCATGACCGAACGCGACTACATCAAGATGCGCAACGAGCGCGACGCCGAGCTGCCGCTACCCGCGCAGATGCTCGCTGCACTGCAGATCAATACACGGGGCGGGCGTCTTCCAGAACCGGAGGATAACGGTACGGCTTATCTGAAGATACCGCTGAACCGTTTTTGAAACGCGGTAGAGGCAAACCCGATCTTTCCGCGCACGCGGTCAGCCGAGAGTCGGGCTCGTGTCGCGACAGACATATGGCGCGCAGAAATCAATCACCAAGTCCATGCAAACAGCCTTGCACCCACCACAATCGGACCGTGGGACAATGAAGATCGCACCAAAGGCCCGTATCTGCCGGGCCATCCGGGCCATCGCCATAACGCGACAAGCAGGCTACCAAGGCAGGCCACCGCATAGCGCGGCATCCAGTGCCGGTGCGCTGCCGCTGGCCCGGACAGGCAGTACCGTCGAGCGGCCGCGAACACCGGTCAATGGTGGTTCTTCAGCATGATACTGGTATGGCTTGGCGCGATCGTGGTGGGCGTGAGTCTGGGACTGCTGGGGTCGGGTGGCTCCATTCTCACGGTGCCCATTCTTATTTACATGGCCGGCCAGTCGGACAAGATGGCTATTGCCAGTTCGCTGGCTATCGTCGGGGGCATCGCGCTGTTCGGTGCCCTGGTCAATGCCTGGCAAGGCCTGATTTCCTGGCGACTGCTTGTCTTGTTTGGCCTGCCCGGCGTCGCCGGCACCTACGCCGGGGCGATCGCCTCCGGCGATGTCAGCGGGGCCGTGCAGCTCGTGGTATTCGCCGTCATTATGGGGCTTGCGTCGTACAGCATGATCAAGCCTCAGAGAGCAGCCAGCGTTCACGATGCCGACGACCAGTCACTACTGGTGCTGGTGGCGAGCGGCGCGGGGGTGGGGCTGGTCACCGGCTTCGTTGGCGTAGGCGGTGGTTTTCTGCTGGTGCCGGCGCTGGTGATCCTGGGTGGCCTGCCCATGCGCGGTGCGGTCGCGACCAGCTTGGCTATTGTCGTGCTGAACTCCGCCAGTGGATTCTACAAACATCTAGGACTACTCGAGGCGCAGCATACGACCATCGATTGGCAGATCATTCTTGTCTTTCTCGGGCTGGGTATTGTCGGCAGCCTGGCGGGCAACGCCATGGCTCAGCGAATCCCACAGGCACGGCTGCGAACGCTATTCGGCTGGTTCCTGATTGTAATGTGCGTCACCATTCTGTGGCGCAATGTGCCGGCACTGATATGAACAACGATAGGCGCGTCGTACGCCCAGTGGCGATCCGAAGCCAGCCCATGGACGGCCGCATACCGGTGCTGGCGAGGCCCGTATGCCACAAACGCCTGTCGATCGATTGTGATCCCGATTCGCCGCTGTGTTCGACAAACATCGAACCCGGGCTGACAGCGGCCCGATACCCCGCCGTTCTTCAACCAAGTGAGCATACGCAATGACCGACCTGAGCCAACAGAATATCGACCGCTTCAATGATCTGGCCGCCGAGTGGGATACCAATCCACGACGCGCTGCCACGGCCAAAGCGGTGGCCGACGCTATTCGACAAATCGTGCCACTGACCGGTACCGAGCAGGCATTCGAGTTCGGTTGCGGTACCGGGATGGTGACGCTGGCCGTGGCGCCGCACGTCGGACACATGCTCGCCATGGACAGTTCCAGTGAAATGCTGGCCAGCCTGCATGACAAGATTAACCGCTCAAGTACTGCCAACATCGAGACCCTGGAAGGCGATCTGGCGGACACGCCGCCCAAAGGCCGGTTCGATCTGATCTTGAGCAGTATGACGCTGCATCACATCGCCGACACAAAATCGCTTTTGCATGTGTTGTTCAAGCTGCTGCAACCGGGCGGACGCATCGCACTGGCCGATCTCGATCGCGAAGACGGCTCTTTCCATGGCGACAAGCCGGGCATCGCGCACCATGGCTTCGACCGGGAAGAACTGACGGACTGGCTAGCGGCTGCGGGGTTCGTGGATTGCTGTTTTTCGACCGTCCACCAGATGGAAAAAGAGATGGACGACGGCACCACTCGACGCTTTCCGATCTTTCTTGTGCGTGCATCCCGTCCTGAGTGAGCATCTCGGCTGATTACGTTCGATTCAGCCAGGCGAGTCTCCTTCGATAGCCCTTGTCCCGAAGGGTTGGGCCTCAAATCGCCCCAGGCGGCGTGGCAAGTCTGGGTCGTGGCACGCCACGCCCGACGACTCGCGCCTTGCCTGAGACGATTTGAGGTCTCCAACGCGGCGCTCGCACGAAACGGCAACAGGCCCTAGGCGATGCAAGGTGGTTTTGGTGGCTGTGGTTTGATGACGGAAATGTGGGGAATGCCGATCGTGGGATTTCTAATCATGCTGGCGATACTCGCCATTGTAGTCTGGGTCGTGGTTAGCGTGGCGCGCGCCGCCAGTGGTCGTCGCAAGACCGACCACTCATCGCCGATGCCCCGGCAGGATCGGGCGCTGGAGCTGCTGCGTGAACGCTACGCACGCGGTGAAATCGACCGTGAGACCTACGAACGCATGCGAACGGAGCTCTCTCGTTGAACAATATCGAGCCCACCGTCAGTCGCCATCCCACTCGACCATGGGTGCCCAATCGACGCTGTGCTGAAAAAGAGCAGACATCCTGGGAATGAAGGGAGATCATTTTCTGATGAACGGCGTCGAGCAACCGTATGTCCAACTGCCGGCCCAGTGGATACGGCTTCGCATACTCAACGGATCCAACGCGCGCTTTTACAATCTGGCATTTGAAGATAACCGGTCGTTCCATGTTGTTGGCAGTGACGCCGGATTGCTGGAGCAGCCCGTCGCAATGAAGCACTTGTTGATGGCCCCGGCCGAACGCTACAAGATGCTCGTCGACTTGCGTGGCTTGCAAGGCAAACGCCTGGTTTTGCGCAGTGATTCAGGCACAGTGGTGCCGAATTTGGTCAGCATGTCGATGGGAATCGACAGTTATGACCATGGGCATTTCGACCTGCTGGAACTTCGAGTCGTGGCCGCCCGTGGCAAAAGGGGGCAGTTGCCCGAGAAATTGGCTCACATTCAGGAGGTCAAGTCGGATGAGCCGGTGCGCGAATTCACCTTGCAGGGCATGAAGGGCGGGAAGGTGATGCACCGGATGATGGGCATGGGTCCGGCTTATCGAGCCGCGCTCACAACGGTCCCGGAGGCATGAGCCTGGGCACGGGTTGCGAGGATTTCTTCTCCATTAACCATCAGTTCATGCGCATGCACGTTATCAATGAACGGGTCGGGCTTGATACCGTCGAAGTCTGGTCTATCAAAAACCAGAGCACCATGGCGCATCCCATACATGTGCACGGTGTGTCATTCCGTATTCTCAGTCGAAATGGCGCATCGCCGCCATCTCACGAACGAGGCTGGAAAGACGTGGTCATCGTCCACCGCGGCGAAACCGTACGTATCGTGTCCCGGTTCGAGCACCCCGCCGGTGAGCAGTTTCCTTTCATCTATCACTGCCACATTCTTGAACATGAAGATAACGGCATGATGGGGCAGTTTACGGTCAAAGCCGCCCCTGATTGAATCAGAATTCCAGTCAGGGCCATCAAGCACCTTCTGATCGACCCCTCACAGTCTTGCCACGACTCGATGCTGTTTCCCGGGCGTGTCGGGCATGACATGCGCTCGGGAGGGCAGGGCCGTTGCAGCCCGTTCCGTGTGGTTGGTGATGTCGTTTGCCGCCTTGCAAACAAAAGAATCCAAACCTCTTGTTAGCATACCCACAGGGGTATAACGTATAGGCAGTCGCCATCCGCGACAGACTGTCTTGAAACCGCGAGGCCCGTCATGCTTTTTCGTCAACTCTTTGACAAGGAATCCAGCACGTATACCTATCTGATCGCATCCGGTGTCGGCCGCGAGGCGGTAATCATCGATCCGGTCAAGACCCAGGCGTCGGCCTATCTGGGCCTGATCGAGCAGCTGGATCTGAAGCTGGTGCGGGCCATCGATACGCACACCCATGCCGACCATGTGACTGCGTTGGGCGACCTGCGCGATGCCACCGGCTGTATGACCCTGATGGGCGAATACACCCGGGCCGAATGTGTCTCTGATCACGTTAGCGAGGGCGAAACCGTTGATGTAGACGGCGTTCATCTCAAGGCGTTATTCACCCCTGGCCATACTGACGAATCCTTCAGTTTCCTGCTAGACGGCGCTGGCGAGCGCGAAGATGCGGTATTCACCGGCGATGTCCTGTTGATCCGCGGCTCCGGACGGACCGACTTCCAGGGCGGAGACGCCTATAAATCCTACGATTCGATCGTCAACAAGCTGTTCACACTCGGCGACCAGACGTTTGTATACCCGGCACACGACTACAAGGGTTTTACGGTATCTACAATCGCCGAGGAACGGCGCTTCAACCCGCGGCTGGCCGGCAAATCCGCCGAACAATATGCCCAGATCATGCGCAATCTGGATCTGCCTAATCCGAAAATGATGGACGTCGCGGTGCCGGCGAATCTGGCCTGCGGACAGGCGTAATGTCCGGGTAGACGTAGAACGCAATTCATTCAATGTAGTCAATACAACGGAAATAATATGATCAAGGACGCAGCAAAAAAACGCATGCAAGAGGCCGCAGCAGCGGTCGAGCAGATCGATGTGGCCGATGTGGATGCCGATCGTCTCGACGAATGGCTGGTGCTCGATGTACGCGAGGATCACGAATATGCGGCGGGCCATCTGCCCGGCGCGCTGAGCCTGCCGCGCAGCCGCCTGGAAATGGAAGCCACGCAGAACGATGCACTCGAGGCAGGGGCCGATACCCCGACGCTGGTGTACTGCGGCAGCGGCAAACGCTCGCTGCTGGCGGCGGAAATATTGAAGGCGCTGGGCGTAACTCGGCCGGTCTCCATGGCCGGAGGCTTCGGCGCCTGGCACAAGGCGGACAAGCCAGTTAGCCAGGAATAAGTGGCGCACGCGCTTTTCCAAAAGCGTTACAGGTCGTCAAAGGCATCACGAGTAGCGGATACGAGTACGCCGCCGAACCCAGCGCCATTCCATTTCATGATTTCGTGAGATTACTCATGCGGCAATTACAAAGGCAACACCGGTCGTGCTCGACAATGCGGACTACCAGGCCAAATTCGGCATGGACAACCCGAATACGCCGCTGTTGCAGGCGCTGTCCAAGGCGGGCGTCAAGGTGGTGGTCTGTGGTCAGGCGCTTGCCCATCAGGGCTTTCAGGCGACCTCGGTCGACAGCCACGTATCCGTCGTGCTGGGGGCGTTGGCCGCGCTCGCCAAATATCAACGCGAAGGCTACGTGCTGTTGCCATGATGTCGCAGTGATGGGCGATTAATGTCCACAGGCCGGATGATATGAGCCTCTACGATCGCTATATCTTGCCGAGCCTGCTCGATTGGGCCTGTGGGCTGGAGGCCGTAAGTCAGCAACGTGATCGCGTCGTGCCGCTCGCGCGTGGCGATGTGCTGGAAGTGGGTATTGGCACCGGACGCAATATCGTGCATTACGACGCCGAGGCTATTCACAAGATCTGGGGCCTTGATCCCGCGACCGACATGCAGCCACGTCTACGGCGGCGTTTGCGCCATGCGCGTTTTAGTGTCGAACTGCTGCCCCTATCGGCGGAAACCATTCCCACCGCCGATGCACGGTTCGACACTGTATTGGTGACCTATAGCCTGTGCAGCATTGTCGACCCGGTCGCGGCGCTGCGCGAAATGAAGCGTGTGCTTAAACCTGAAGGGCGCCTGCTGTTCTGCGAGCACGGCCTGGCACCCGACGCAGCCGTGGCCCGCTGGCAGACACGGCTGACCCCGGCATGGCGCCGGATCGCGGGGCATTGCTCGCTCGATCGCGATATTCCCAGTTTGCTCACCCGTGCCGGCTTCGAGTTGATCGAACTCCAGCAAGGTTATATCCGCGGCCCTCGGGTCGTCTCTTACAATTACTGGGGCAGTGCCGCGCATCCGGCGCCACTCGAGACATCGACACGATGATCGGCCCGCGCCCGAACACAAATGCAATCATGACGACCAAGCCGTCTGTTGCAGGCGCTGGCCAAGGCGGGCGTCAAGGTGGCGGTCTGTGGTCAGTCGCTTGCCCACCAGGGCTTTCAGGCGACCTCGTTCAACACCCACGTACCCGTCGTGCTGGGGGCGTTGGCCGCGCTCGCCAAATATCAACGCGAAGGCTACGTGCGGCTACCGTGATCTTCGTGCAAAGCCTGCGCACGCGGGCAGAGCTTTCTGCCCGCGACGACGACTGCGAACGTTGTTAGCGTTTAACCTGTGCCGATGAGCCACACCGTCATACTCGTTGGGGCGGGGCACGCACATCTGTATGTCGCTGCGCGCGCCAAAGCGCTGCGCGAGCACGGCGCGCAGGTCATTCTCATCGATCCCGGTCGTTTCTGGTACTCGGGTCTGGCTACCGGGATGCTCGGCGGCATGTATACGGCAGCCGACGATCAGGTCGACCCCAAGGCGCTGGTCGAGGCTGGTGGTGGCACGTTTACCGCCGACCGGGTAGCGTCGGTGAATCCCGGTGCGCGATCGGTGCACCTGGCCGGCGGAGAATCGCTGACTTACGATTATCTTTCGATCAATGTGGGCAGCCGGGTGAATCTGGATGCCATCCCGGGCATGGCCGATGACCCAAGCGTGTGGCCGGTAAAGCCGGTGAGCAATCTGTGGCGGTTGCGCAGGCATCTGGAAACCGACTTGTGCGCGGGTAGGACACCGCGTGTGGTGGTGGTCGGTGGCGGGCCGACCGGCTGCGAGGTGGCTGCCAATCTGGCGGCCTTGCGTCGGCGTCACCGCGCCGAGATGCCACTGACGCTGGTAACCCTTAGCGACCGTCTGATTGCACAGGCGCCGGCGGGTGCCGCGCGGGCGCTATATCGCAAGCTGCAGGCATGCAACGTGGCGATCCGGCTCGGTACGGGTATCGCCCGGCGCCAGGGTAGCGCACTGATTACCAATGCCGGCTGCCGTATCGAGGCCGATATCGTGGTGGCCGCGATCGGTCTGCAGGCGAATGAGCTGGTCCATGAAACCGGTCTGCCGACGGATGCCGAGCAGGGTCTACGCATCAACGCCAAGCTGCATTCGATTGCCGACGACCGGGTGTTCGCCGCCGGCGACTGCGCGTACCTGGAAGGCCACCACTTGCCCAAGCTCGGCGTATTCGGCGTGCGTCAAGCGGCCTTTATTCATGCGAATCTGTTGGCCAGTCTGGCTGGCCAATCGCTGGACGAATATCGCCCGCAGAAGCGCTATCTGGCTATCCTCAATCTTGGCGATGGCAGCGGCCTGGCGAGCTGGGGCCCGTTATGGTGGCGCGGTCGCAGTAGCTTCTGGTTGAAAGATGTCATCGACCGCCGTTTCATGGCACGTTATCGCAGCCGGTATGGCTCGTAAGCCCAAAATATTTTTCCCGAGGATACCGGTGAGCTTGCGCGTTTAGCCGATGACCCAGAGAATCTCTGTCGTCATAAATTATGGCGAAGCATAATGCTCACGGTTTGGGCCCGCCCATGACGGCTGTCATTTCGTCGCCCTGGGGTACACCCTGAACCACCTGTACATTGTCGCTGTCGTCGCGATAGACGATTGTCGGCGTGGCGGAAAATCCCAGCGACTGCATCATTTGGTTGTTGGCCTCGACTTTCTTTTTCGCCTCGGCCGGGATGTTTTTCAACGGTGTTATGCCGCCACCGCCACCGCCACGACTTTCGCCACGACTGTAGTGGCGTTCATTTTTCATGAATGCTGCGGTGGGGTCCTTGGCGGCGAGGATGGTGGCTCCCTTCGGCATGCTGGTCGGCGTCAGGATACCGACCACGATTTCACGCACCTGTACCTGGCCGGCCTCGACCCACGGCCGGGACTCCTGCCAGAACTTGTGGCAGTAGGGGCAGTTCGCGTCAACGAATTCATAGACCACCCGCTTGGCATTGTCCGATCCGTTGGCGACCCAATGGCTGCTCTTGAGCTTGGGCCAGATCTTTTGATATTGGCTCGACGCGACGCGCTGCAGCGGCTCGGAGCTAAGATCCTTGCCCTGAGCATCGATCAGAGTGCCGACGATCGCGTGCTGGCCATCCGGCATGACGTAGATCGCGAGCGGGTGGTTTCGGATAGTGGCAGCGTAACCCGTCAAACCATTCGGTGCCTTGAATTTCCCCTCAACCGTGACCCCCTGTTTTTCAAGCGCGGCGATCGGTGGCGGCGTGCCGCTGTCCGGGCTGCCCGGCGCGGACGGGGTATGGGTCTGCGATGACGTATCGGACGGCGGCGTGCTGTCATTCGCATCGCAGGCGGTCAGCGGTAACAGCGTGGCCATTGCGGTGACAGCGAGGGTCGTTGCGAGTGTTTTCATTTGGTCTCCTTAGTTTTCGTCGAATGGTGTACCGATGCGGACTCGGCGCTCTCGATTGCCTGGGTCAGCGTGGCGCGCGACAACATGCCCATGTGCCGGTCGACTAGCCGGCCGGCCGCGTTGTAGAACAGCGTGGTGGGATAGGCTTGGGTGCCGACGCTGCGCGCGAGTCGCCGACCGCTATCCAGCAAGACGTTGTTCAGAGTCAGCGATTCGGATGACAGGAACTGGCGCGCGGCGCTCGCCGATTCGCCTTGATTGGCGAAGACGAACGTCACGTTTGGATCGTGCGCCTGCGCGGCGGCCAGCATGGGCATCTCGGCCCGGCACGGCGGGCACCAACTTGCCCACAGATTGACCACCATGGCTGATGTGGATGCCTGGCCGCAATCGCGTACAGCGTGATGGAGTGGCCATCAAGCGTGACCAGCTTCACATCGGGGCGCATGGGACGCGTCGATTGCATCAGGCTCAGCGCGCCGCCGGTCGCGCCCCACATC
>JAQIBT010000042.1 GCA_027858915.1 Salinisphaera sp. | reverse complement strand
CATCGCATATCGATCGAGGGTCATGTCGGCCCCACAGGTAGGGCAGCTGGGCGGTTTCTGTCTCAGTCGCGTATTAGCCATGTCATCGATAGCTCGGCTGGTATAGATAGCGGTCACGCCGGCGGCGACAACCTTATAAAATTTTTGAGGAGTTTGGTATGAATCCCGGCCGACCCTCTATACAAGCAACTCGGGCTAGAACCGAAACTGCTTGCCCTTGTCCATTTCGTTCCGCCAGGTCGCGCGGTCGGCATGGTCATATATCTTCGAGGTCACGGTGATACTCGAATGGCCTAGCAACTTGGACACGAATCGCATGGACGCCCCGGCGTCGAGCAGCTGGGTGGCGCCGGTATGCCGCAACCAGTGCGTAGTCGCCTGCATCATGTGTGCCCGGAGCGCAGCGTCCTCAAGACGCCCCGCTGCTTCGTGGAAAAAGCCTTTTAACTCCTGACTGATCGTGCCGCGCCATAGCGGTCTACGAGATGTCCTCCGGAGGGAGTACACCAGAAAGCCTTCCTCTCGCCTCGGTGATGGATAAGGCGGCAGTCCGAGGTGCTGCCGGTAGCGCACCAACGCGTCAAGAGCATCGTCCCGAAGGGGTATGTCGTCTTCGCGGCCGCCCTTGCGAACCACGCGCCAATTCCATTGAAGTTGCCCTGCCTCCTGTGTCATATACACGGCGTTCATTGGCGACTTCAGGGTTTCGCTGATCCGAGAACCGGTCGAGAGAAACCATGCCAGCAGAAAACGCAGACGCGCGGCCCGTTCGTTATTGAAGCCCTGCTCGGCGTCATCGACGAGCGCGCCGGCAGCGGCCACCAGCGCATCGAGTTCGGGATTCGACAGGAACCGCTCAATTCCGGTGTTGCCTTGGATGTGGAGCGATTCACGAAGCACAAGCACGTTGCGTGACAAGTATCCGGCTGCCGTAAGCATTCCGAACATAGAGCCGAGAACGTCGAACACACCTTCGACACCAGCCCGCGATTTCGCGCGCCCTGTCACCTGTCCGAGTAGCAACGCCTTCTCGTAGGCGTGGACATCTTCCAGCGTTACGGATCGAAGCACGCGACCGCGGCGACTCAGGTGCTCCAGAAAGCGCCGTGCTTCGCGCGAGTACCGATCGAACGTCGACGGGCTGCGCCGGGCTTTAGTACGAAGCCAGATGGCCACTGCCTCAGTATCGTTCTGGGCTGCAACTGAGGTCGCCGGCAGGTCGCGGGCCTGAAGCTCGCTAATCGCCTGCTGGTCCAACTCGGCGAGAGCGTCACGCATCATCGTCGCGCACTTGTATCACAATCGGGAGAAAACGTAGTTCCAAACAGAAACACCATCGCAACGACCACTGCCATCGCTAACGCGTAGAAGACCACCATTAGCAAAACGGAGAAGCCATACCAAACAAAGGCGGTAGTGCCAGCAACGGCCACAGGCGCGATCATCAATCAATTCCTTTCGGTACGGGGCAAATTGCATTCGTCACCCTCGATAAGCGCCTGCCGGGCAGGCATCCAAAAAATCCGCAAAAAGCTCCGGTGATGCCTCTGGCGAGCTGACAGTGCGCCCACATGCGATCACATGAACAGCCCGCCAGACTGCTCCGGTGCGGGCGTGAGCGCATCGCCTTTCTTCTCCAATACGGGAATACGGTCGACGCGCGCAGCCGCATCGATAAGGGTTTTCCGCACACCGTCAGTCGGGGTAGACCCAACAGTCGTGTCACCAGCCGCCATTTGGATCACAGCAACGCCAGTCTGGCATTCATATCGAGCTCGAACCGGCCGTAAGGGTTGACGTGTCCCCATATCAGTGGCGTTAACGCGGCATAATCGCGGGAAGTCAGCCTTTCCGGCCAATGCGGTTGGGCCAATACGCTTTGAATCATCAGTGTGTTGACGTAGACCATACAGTTTTGCACCAGATGAAGCGCGAGCATGCTGACCTCGTGATCTTCGCGGCGGTTGCTGGACATGTCGCCGCGACGTGCGAAGAACACAAAGTCCGTGGCGCCGTTCCATTGTTCGACCACGTTGAGTCCCTCGTTGATTTCTCTGCGTAGCGCTTCGGAGTGCAGATAACGGCATAGAAAGATCGTTTTGACCGCCTTGCCCAGTTCGGCGAACGCCTTATAGGTCGGATGCTGCACATTCTTTCGGGTGAAGCGTCGCAAAATGGCTTCGGTTTCGGCCGTGCCCAGGCGCAGCGCCGTGGCATATTTGATCATCTGGTCGTATTGCTGCCGCACGAGTGCCCAGTCGATCGGGCGTGTCAGTATCTGTTTCAGGTTCGCATAGGCGTCTGCTTTGCCAGTCTCGGGCCGGTACAGCTTTTGAGAATGGATTGCCTTCAGCCGCGGCAATAATTGGAAACCGAGCAGCCGACAAATGGCGAAGGCCACCGTGCTCTGTCCGTGCGAGTCGACGTACTGACGATCGACCTCCATCTCGGTGCAGTGATGGATGACACCCTCAATCATCGATGCCACCTCGGACGATGACGGCGACTTGAGCTGAGAATGGATGCACAGCGAGTTACGCTCCACGTGCCAGTAAATCATGATGCCGCGCCCGCCGTAGCGGACGTGCCATTGCGTCGTGAGGTTTTGATCCCACGCCCCGAAATGCTTGGAATCCGAGGCACAGGTAGCCGTACCGCTGCCCCAGATCGCCGGGTTACGTGCGTGCAGCGTCCCATCAGCAACGATGGCCACCGCACGACGTAGTGCATCGACGCTGATGTAGCGGCGGCGAACATAGGCCAAGTCCTTGGCTGTCGTGCCTGAGTCCAGGCTCGCCATGCGTTGCAAACCGGCATTGGTGCCGATGCCGTGAAGACACCGCAGCAAACGGGGTTGTAATACGGCACGGTCCATCGTTTCGTAGGCCGTCGGGCTTTTCAGCGCATCGGTGAACCCCAGCCGCAGGTCAGTCTCCTTGACCATGTCGAGCAGGCTGGTCATCGGCCAGGTGGCGTTGAGTTCGGCCTTGAGCGCTGTCAGGTTGGTCGGTTCAGGCTGTGCATCAAGCGGGGTCAGCGTAATCCAGCCGCCGCCCTTGCTGCTCAAGCGGACGAAACGGTTTTCCTTCAGTCCCGTATCGAGGATGCCCAATGCATCGCGCATCTCGGCTTGCAGTTCGGCAATGAAGCGCTCCGCATCGAGCGGGAGATTGAGTGCCTGGTAGTATGCATCACGGTTTTGGTCGAAGCCGGCCGGCAGGTCCTCATCGGGGTTGCGGTAGCGATTCGCACCGACCACCCAGATTTCCTTGCAACGCAGCTGCTCACGCAACGCCTCCAGTACGGCTATTTCGTAGGTGATCCGGTTGACCCGTTCGAGGCCGGCGGTATCTTTCTCCAACACGGCATCACGCCAGAGACCGCGTACAACGCCATCCAGCGGCACCGTTTCGTCCGGTGGAAAGGTATGCACCTTGGTATCCGCAAAGCGTTTCACCAGTTCGAGCGCATGCATGACCGGCCGGTGACGTTCGTTGTTGGAACGGAATTCCAGCGCGGCCAGCAGCCTGGGCACCATACGGCGGTAGTGTCCTCGGTACGAATTGCGGATTACGGTGCGCAACGTCACACGATAGGTCGGGCCGGTCGCTTTCCACTCCTTGACCAGATCACGCAGTTTCTGTTCGCCGACCACAGGAAACACTACGTCACGCACCACGCCGTCCGGCCGGGCCAACGAGGCGTCGGCCAGTTCAAACAACAGATTCTGTTTGCCGGTGACACGCTTGAGGTCGTCCAGCAGCTCGCGCTCGACCTTGCGCTCGGCGCGTGCCCCGATTCGGTGGATGGTCTCGATCAGCAGGTCCACCAGGTCATCGGTCAGGCTGCGGGCGCGTAGATAGACAAAGGCGGCCAGCCAGGTGAGGCGTGCTGCGTCAGGATGCCGGCGGAGTTCGTGCGGCGCTTCGACCGACACCCGCCACCGACAGCGTTCCAGCTCGCGTGGCGACGTGTCGTCAAAAAGATCGGCAGGTAACGCAATCTGCCGGATAAGCTCCAGCTTCGCCAGTTCTTCCTGCATGCTGGCCAGGCTGGCTCGCCCGGGGTTGCCGCGCAGCTTCAGCAGTACGGCCGCCGCGCCTCCCGTGTCTTCCAGCGCGTTATCGCCATCCGCTTTTTCCGCACGCAGCAAAGCATCCAGCCGTTCACGCGTCTCCGGCGACAGCCGCTCGTATACTTCTGTGTGAAAGCGCTCTTCGTGGGCGCGTAGCGCGGTGCGGACGATACGCTCCACCCGGTCGGGTGTGGGCGGCTCGATGGCCAACGCGTGGCAACGTGTCTCCAGCCGCTCAATCAATGGCTCGATCTCGCCGCCCACTTCCCCCGCGACGTGATCACGCAGCCAAACGGTCAGCATCTCGGCATCCGCGACCGTGGTTTCACGGAAACCGAACCGGTGTCGTATTTCGGCACGCCAGCGTTCGGCTGTGCGGCCGGTGAGCAACGCCTCATCACTCTTTGGCGTCGGTAGATCGAGTTGCTGGCTCAGCGCAGCGATCCCCTGTGGCTCCACCTCGGTTTCTTCGCGCGGGAAGCGCCCTCGCTCTCGGAAGAACGTCAACAAAAGTGCGAAGCTGAGGCGATTGCCGCGGCTCTTCGTCATCACCAGCGCGTATTCCGCGGGCGTCAGCGCCCACGTGTCTTCGGTGCTGCTGTCCGCGTTCGGCATCCGGTTATGTTTCCGGCTGGTTTGGTTTCGGCCAGCCGACGCGAGCGAGAGTATCGATCAAGGTGGTGCGCTTCACGCCAAAGCTGCGACAGACGGCGGCCTTCGACATGCCATCGTCGAGTGCGTCAATAATCGCGTCCAGTTTCTCGCCGACGATCGCCGGGGGTCGGCCACCAACTCGCCCACGACGCTTGGCGGCAGCCAGTCCGGCGACGACACGCTCTTGGATCAGAGCCCGTTCATACTGCGCAAGCGCGCCGAAGAAATGGAACAACAACTCGCCCGATGGCGTCGTGGTATCCATCCCTTCGGTCAGCGAGCGAAACGCCACCTGCTTATCTTTCAACGCGTTCACGATCGAAAGCAAGTGCGACAGCGAGCGGCCGAGCCGGTCCAGCTTCCATACGACGAGTACATCGCCGGCGCAGGCGTAGCCCAACGCCTCGGCCAAACCGGGTCGATCATCCTTGGCCCCGGATGCGTGGTCTTCGAACAGATGACGGGGATCCACGCCTACCGCTATTAAGGCGTCACGTTGCAAAGCCGTGGTCTGCCGGTCGGAATCGGACGAGACGCGCATGTAGCCGATCAACATAAGCGGAAAACCATCAAATGGTGGTTTTCGTATAATAGTCGATAGCGACAGAGTTTTCCGCACGTTTTTAGGGCATCGACGGCGTGATTTTCGTGGCAAGCATCGGCCTGTCGTTAAACAGATGTTTTCCGACATTTAAAATGATGACGACATCTGAAAAGCTACAAGACCAAGCCTCCCTCAATTTTCGTAGTTTTTTAACAGAATAGACTCAAAGCGATCATAAGCAGCTCAAAATCGAAAGCATGTACAGAGCGACAGAGCCATGCTCTGCCAGGTTCGAAAAGCGGGTGAACTAGCGTGCCATCAAACCTTGTCGACCAACTCACCATTACATAGCTTTCGGAAAAAATCTCGGTACGACGAGTGCCTAAAAGTTACCTGATCACCGATTTCGCGATGCAAATCATGCAGGCGATCGATCGGCAATGACGGCAGCAAATGGTGTTCCGCATGGAAGTTATTGCCGTTGGTGAACCAGATAAGAAGCGGATGAGTCGAGATGGTGCGTGTATTCTCAAGGACATCGGTTGAATCCGTGTTGCACTGGTAGTGCTCGGGCAACTCGATCAGAGCGTGAATGGGAATCGCGATCAACGCCATGGGAATGACCCAAAGCCACAGGATCGCTGTCGAGCCCACGACAATAGAGGTGCCGACCGCCACGATCAGCAGGCTAAGTATGATCCGATGATCCCGGCGAACGCGTCGGTTCACGCTCGAGGAATGTCGCTCATCGTCCTTGGTGACAATAGCGCGGTAGACGCCTTTGACGAATTCCAGATAGTGGCTGGGCATCAACAGCCGATTGGCCCATACGCCGACTGTCGCCGTGACTCCATCGCCGTACTGATCCCCGTAATCGAAAAACTCCGTATTATCGGACGTACCGAGATAGCGGTGATGCTTCAAATGACTAGCCTGGTAATCGGCGTAAGACACCAGCATCGGAACGCCGAGGGCGATGCCCGCTGCCTCGTGGGCAACCGCGTTTTCTAGTCCTTGGCCATGCAGTACTTGATGCTGGATCTCGACACCGTGGGCAAACATCGTCCCCAGCAGGGCTGTGCCTATCAAGCAGAGTGCCCAACTCTGGCTCAGGGCCAGCACGCCGCCGGCCACGGTTAAACCGACCCAGATCGAGATCTTCATGCAGAAAATTGCTGCATTGGGTTCGCCTTTAAAGCGGCGCGCTAATTCTCGGCGCGACACGGTCGTTTCGCTCGACATATTGTTTCACCTCGTATGGCATGCGTTGGTTTTCGCGAACTCACATGACGAGAAATAGCCGGGCTGCAATAGCCCACATCGTTAGGCCGATTACCGTCTCAAAGACTCGCCATGCGGTCGGGCTCGCGAATACGGGGCGCAGCAGTCGT
>JAQIBT010000002.1 GCA_027858915.1 Salinisphaera sp. | reverse complement strand
AGGCTGTTGGAATCGACACTCTGCAAGTTAATCGAGATGGTCTGGCCGTCCTGCGAGCCGACCTGGATACTGATGGATGATTTGGAGCCGTCCAGCACCTTGGTGCCGTTGAATGCTGTCTGCTGAGAGACCCGGTTGATCTCGGCCAGGCGCTGGCTGATTTCCTTCTGGATGGATTGAAGATCGGAACTTGAGTTGGTGCCGTTGGCTGCCTGCACGCTCAATTGACGAATACGCTGCAGGTTGTCGTTGACCTGGTTGAGCGCGCCTTCGGTGGTCTGGGCCAGCGAGATGCCGTCGTTGGCGTTGGAAGACGCCTGGTTGAGGCCTCTGATCTGCGAGGTCAGACGGTTGGCGATGGCCTGGCCGGCGGCGTCGTCCTTGGCGCTGTTGATCTTGCTGCCGGAGGACAGACGCTCGATGGCGGTGTTGAGGGACTTCTGCGACTGGTTCAGATTGTTCTGAGCGGTCAGCGACAGGATATTGGTGTTGACTGTGAGTGACATGACTTGCGTTTCCTTATGGTTGAAAACTTGGCGGGTGGGCCATTGCGGCCGGTGTTTCGTGCCGCTGGTGACATATCGGTCGCGTCAGGAAGTTCTTTAAGACTTTTTTCAAGGAGCGCGAAACAAGGCAACAAGCAGATCTCGACGCGAGCCGCTGGTCTATCGGCCGATCAGGGCGCGTTATTAAATGCTGTTTGCGGGATGGCAGGGTTCGGGCGCTGGCAATAATGTGACCATCAAGCCGCGCGCTGGGGAGCGGCTCATGCTCATCTGTCTCGAGGCAGCGCCCGATGTATACGGCCCAAGGACGAAAAGAGCGTTCGGAAACCATCCAAGGCTATATCCCATTGGTGCGGCGGCATGCACTGTCGCTGCAGGTGCGCCTGCCAGCCAGCGTCGAGCTGGACGATATGATTCAGGCCGGCATGGTCGGCTTGTTGGATGCCTTTGATCGCTTCGATGCAGGGCAGGGCGCGTCCTTTGCGACTTATGTGTCGCAGCGGGTACGCGGAGCCATGATCGATGAGCTGCGCAGCCGCGATTGGATGCCGCGGAGCGTGCGCCGTGGCGGGCGCGAGATGGATCGGGCCGCGTCGGCCGTGGCCAATCGGCTGGGCCGGGCGCCGCGCGAGCGCGAGATTGCCGAGGAGATGGGGGTCTCGCTGGCCGAATATCGCAAGCTCGCCAACGACGTCCACCACGGGTTCATCGGCAGCTATGAGGAAAACGGCGACGAGTTTTCCGAGCCCAGCCGTGTATCCGATGAGGTCGAAAGCTCGATCGACCCCTTCATGGCCAGCTTTGCCTCGGCCCGTCGCGAAGACTTGATGGAAGCGATCGAGACCCTGCCCGAGCGCGAGAAGACGCTGCTGGGTCTGTACTACCAGGAAAATCTCAACCTGCGTGAGATTGGTGTGGTGCTCGGCGTGACCGAATCACGCGTGTGCCAGCTACACGGCCAGGCGGTCAAGCGGCTGCGGAAAGCGATGCCGGCGCAGGATTGAAAGATAGAGTAGGTGTTCGACTGTCCGATTCGGTGGCTTGGCTGTCGGATTAAGGGGAAGCACCTAATCCGACCTACGCCCGGCGGTCAGGCGTCATCGCGTAGTTCCAAACGGCGTTCGATGCGCGTAAGGCGCTGTTCAAATCGGTCAAAACGGTTGCTTTGAACCATAATGCTTTCCGCGTCGGCCGCTTGATCGCGCCGCACGGTGGAAAATGCCGCGTCTGACCTCGGCAAACTGCTCGGTATGCTGCTCTAGTATGCTTTCGATCTTGTCCAACTGCGTACGCATTCGGCGGAGATTTTCCAGAACGATATTTTCGGTTTCATCGGCCATGACGTTGCCCTTATTCTGCTAACTGTCATTTTGTACACTGTAACGTAAACGTATCGTCCGAAGGACCGCTGCAATTAATGCCCACTGCGCGGCCACGACCGGGCGCCTCACGTTTGATCTTCAATATAGCAGCCTCCGAAGACGCGTCGTCATCGGTCGCAAAAGATGTGGCGTTGGGCACAGGCGCAAGACAATTTGCACGGCAGCAGACAGCAGGTTCGCCTATCAGCTGGCGACGATACGCCGATAGCCGCCGGCTACGAGTGCCGCGATATCCAGCTGCAGGGCAGACAGCCGAGTATCGGGCGGATAGGCCAGATACATCGAGTGCCACACCGGCTTCCACTTGTCCTTGAAGGCTTTCAGGCCCTTGTAGTTGTAGAACCGGTTGCCGTGCTCGAATGCCAGCCGGGCGAGCTGTTCGGCGGTGCTGGCCCACGGCGTGTCGCCGACGCCAGCCAGCGGCGCCATGCCGAGCGAGAACCATTGATAGCCCAGACCCTGGGCGTCCTGCATCAGACGCAGGAACAGATAATCCATGGTGCCGCTCGGGGCATCGGCAAGATGGCGCATGAGGTCGATCGAATATTCGATGCGGTGGCCGTAACTCGGCAGGATGCTGGCGAAGGCCAGCAGCGCGCCGTCCGCATTACGCACCACGGCAAGGGGAGCGCGTTGCAGATAGTCGACGTCGAAGCGGCCGAGTGAAAACGCTTTTTCGGCCGGTTTTTCACCCAGCCAGTCGTCGGATACGGTCTTGAGCTCGGCCATCAGTGCTGCATCAAACGGCGGTTCGATGCGCTCATAGCTCAGCCCCAGCCGTTTGCCGCGGTTGAGTGCCCCGCGCTTGTCGTCGTTGGCCTTGCCTGTCATCGAAAAATTGACCAGATCGACGCGGGCGATCTCGCCCAGCTTGAACAGCGAAAAGCCGTTGTCGAGATACAGCGACAGATTGTCCGGCTCGATCTGATAGAACACCGGCGTGCACTGCTGGGCCTCGGCGAACTGGCGGAAGGCGTTGATCGCGCGTTTGCGCGCATCGACGGTGCCGACCGGATCGCCCAGCGCAATCAGGCGATTACGAATCGCCGCGTAGCCGATCATGGCAGTGTTGTCGCGGGTATGAAACAGCGCCTTGTCGCCCAGCATCATGAGATGCGAATAGCCGTTGGAGCCGTGAGCCTCCAGCCAGGACGCCAGGTCGTCGAGTGCGGCGCGGTCCGGCAGTTGCAGCGTTGGCCGCGGCCAACGAGGCCAGGTCCAGATCACCAGCACGATCACGCTGATGGTGGCTACCAGCGCGCCGCGCAGAAAACGCGGTTCGTGGGCGCCGAAGGCAAACCGGAACGGATCGAACGACCCGCCGTTGTAAAACGTCTGGCCGATGATCAGGTATGCCACCAGCGCTGCGATCAGGGCGAGCGTCCACTGCCAGGCGCCGAGCTGGCGGCCAAGGCTGCCTTGCTGATCAAACGAGGTTCGGCTCGCCCACAGCAGGGCGGCGACGACCAGCAGCAGGATACTGGTGCCGTAATCCAGCCCGCGCATCAGGCCGAACGCCGCGCCGGCGATCAGCAGGCCGATAGCCAGCCACAGCGCGCGCGTCAGGCGCAGCGACAGACCGCGTGCTGCGGCGACCAGCGTCAGGCCGACCACGACGCTGGCCATATGCGTGGCCTCGACCGCCGTCAGCGGCAGCCAGTCGCGCAGCACTCGGGTATGCGACAGCAGGTTGGGAAACGCTGCACCTGCAAGCAGCACGATGCCGGCCGACGCGGTGAGCCACGACAGCAGGCGGATGCCCAGGTCCACGGCCCGAGCGAGCGGCCACTGCATCAGATTGACGACCGGGTGTCGTCGCAGCGTGTCGGCCATGCGGCTGGTGGTCAGCTCTTGCGAGCCGAGAAACAGGGCGGCAATCAGCGGCACCAGGTAATAAGCGTAGCGATACAGCACCAGGGCTGCCACGACCGCGCTGCTGGGGGTGCCGCGTGCGACCAGCAGCGCGCCGAGCGTGACATCGAACACCCCAAGGCCGCCGGGCAGGAAGCTGAGCATGCCAAGCGTCGCGGCAAGCACGAAGGCGGCAACCACTGCCGTTGGCGCAACAGTCTGACCCACACAGAACAGACACAGCCAGAACAGACCGGCAGCGAGCAGCCACTCGACCACCGAGGCCGCGACAAAACCGCTGGCCTGGATAGGCGTCAGGCGTTCGACAGCGGCCAGCCGTCCGCGCCGAAACAACGGTGTCATCGCCAACAGCAGATAGCCCGGCAGATACGCCGCCAATACCGCCAGTGCGGCACGGATCGCCCAGATCGGCACCGGAGCGGCGTGCAACAGACGTGGCTCTGTCAGCAGCACGACCCAGGCGAGCACGGACAGGCCCAGCGGCGAGGCCAATGCCACCAGCCCGGCATAACGCACGGCCTGGGCCGAGTCGATGCCCGTGCGCACCAGCAGCAGCACGCGCAGCCCCGAGCCGGTGATGCCCGACAGGCTGGCTACGTTGTTCACGCCGCTGGCCAGCACACCGGTGCGCAGCCCATCGACGATACGCCGCTGGATGCCGATCGTATGCGCGGCCAGTATGTCGTAGAGCGCCATGGCCGCGACCGCGATCAGGCCGCCGATACCGAGCCCTGCCAGCTTCCAGCGCGCCACAGCGGCCAGCGTGCGTTGGATTTCGCGCAGGTCGACGTGTCTTGCCTCGATCAGCAACAGCGCGGCAATAACAACGATCAGCAACAACGGCGCGGAACGCCGCAGGGTGACAAGCAGTGGTGTTGTTGCAGGCGAGTCCGTAGCCATACCGTGTCCTGCGGCGATGATGTGAGCGGGGAGCCGGCGAGCTAGGAGCCCGGGCCGTAGGAATCGTTCGCAGCCGCATGTGTTTAGGGCCCAGGCTCCCAGGCGGCTGTCGGATTCAAGCCAATCTACTGCGCCGGCGAGATACGATCGCTTGCGTCCGACAGCATCCCGGCCGCCCCGGCCCGTGGATGATAGGCGAAAGCGCAGCGTCGTGTAACACAATAATGCTCGGCGCTGCGGTTCACCGGACGGCCCTCGGACTCAACCCGACTTGTGCGCGCGCCGATACACACGCGCGGCGTCGCCAAACGCGACAAACAAAGCCATTGAAACCGGGTTGTCGGTATAGCGCCATTCCGGATGCCATTGCACGCCGATGGTGAATGAGCTGTGGCGATGACGCACGGCTTCGATCAGGCCGTCGGGTGCTGTGGCCTCGGCGATCAGCGAATCGGCCAGCCGATCGATACCCTGGCCGTGGAGCGAATTGACCATGACCTCGCGCTCGCCGGTCAGACGCGCCAGCAGGCCGTCGTCGACTAGTCTCACCGGATGGGCGGGCGCGTAGCGCTCTGGCCGGGGGCGCTCGTGATCGGCGCGGTGGTCGTTGAACCCCGGCACGTCGTGCACTGCCGTATGCAGGGTGCCGCCACAGGCCACATTGAGTTCCTGATAGCCCCGACAGACCGCGAAGATCGGCATGTCACGCGCTATGGCGGCATGCAGCAGCGCTAGGTTCGCGCTGTCGCGTTGAGAATCGAAAGGCCCGACGCCAGGCGCGCTGCTGGCGTAGTGGTGCGGATCCATGTTCGATTGGCTGCCCGTGAGAAACAGCCCGTCCAGCCCGTCGAGCAGATCGTCTGCGCTCACCTCGGCTGTCAGCGAGGGCATTTCGGCGCCGGCGATGAGCGCTGGAAGCAGCAATGGAATCGTCCCGGCAGCGTGCGCGACGGCAGCCAGGTATTTCTCGCCGACGGCGTGGGTCGGATCCTCGCCTATCAGTTTGACGTCGACCGGTACTCCGATCCGAGGACGCTCGTTACTCATGTGGTCTCCCTTGCCTGTCTTTATCAAAGCCTCGAAAAGATTGTGGTGTGGGCCGAAACGTCCAACAACAGGCCCGGAAGTGGCATGATCAGTTATTAGGATCCCACACCGGAGTTGTGATGCGTATTGGAGTGCCAGCCGAAATCAAGGATCATGAATACCGGGTCGGATTGACGCCGGACAGCGTGCGCGAACTGGTTGATCGTGGGCACGAGGTCAGTATCGAATCTGGTGCAGGAGACGGCATCGGCTGTGACGATAACGCCTACGTCGAGGCCGGCGCTACGATCGTGGACGACGCGGCGAGTGTATTCGAAACCGCCGAGATGATCGTCAAGGTCAAGGAGCCGCAACCCGAAGAACGGGCTCGTCTGCGCGAAGGCCAGCTGCTGTTCACCTATCTTCATCTGGCCCCGGATGCCGAGCAGACCGCCGATCTGGTCAAATCCGGTGCGACCTGTATTGCCTACGAAACCATTACCGACGAGCATGGCGACTTGCCCCTGCTCGCGCCGATGTCGGAAGTCGCCGGGCGGCTGGCAGCGCAGGCCGCGGCGCACTGCCTGGAAAAGACAGCCGGCGGGCGCGGCGTGCTGATGGGCGGAGTACCCGGGGTATCACCGGCGCGGGTGGTCGTGATCGGCGGCGGGGTGGTCGGCGAGAACGCGATCACCATGGCGCTGGGTCTGGGGGCAGACGTGGTGGTGCTGGACCGGGATGTCGACGTGCTGCGGCATCTGGCTTCGCGTTTTGGCCCGGCGCTGCGCACCGTCTATGCAAGCATGGCCGCCAACCAGGCCGAGGTGCTGGCAGCGGACGTCGTCATCGGCGCGGTCCTGGTGGCTGGTGCCCAGACCCCGCAGCTGGTCAGCGCCGACATGGTGTCGCAGATGCGCCCCGGCGCCGTACTGGTGGATGTGGCCATCGATCAGGGCGGCTGCTTTGAGACATCACGCCCGACCACGCACGCCGAGCCGACTTATGTGGTCGACGGCGTGGTTCACTACTGCGTGGCCAACATGCCGGGTGCGGTGCCGCGCACGTCTACCTATGCACTCAATCACGCCACGCTGGCGCACGTGATTGCGCTCGCCGACAAGGGCGCCAGGCAGGCAATGGCCGACGACAAACATCTGGCGCGCGGCTTGAACGTGCACGCCGGCAAAGTCACCTGCCGCCCGGTGGCCGAGCGTCACGGCTACGATTACGTGAGTTGGAAAGACGCGATGGCAGGCTGACGAGGCCCCGGCAATATTGCGGCAAGCGAGTCACTCGGGCCGCGAGGGCCATCCGACAAGAAGCCATTTCAGACACGCTTCGGCTAACTCAGAGCGCAAGGTGCGAACCCCGCTAAAAGCCCGTCCGGACAGGCGTTTGCGTTGAATCCAGCCACGGGCTGAAAGGCTGTTTTCCGTGCTGTTTCCGTCGCGGATCCGGGGCCAGATTGTGCCTCTGGCGTGCCGTGGCCTCGGTCGTTGTGCTAGCGTCCGCAACCATGAATAGAAAGACCAAGATAGTAGCGACCCTCGGCCCGGCCAGCGACGGCAAGGAAATGCTTGCCAAATTGTTCACGGCCGGTGTGAATGTAGTGCGGATCAACTTCTCGCACGGTGCGCCAGACGATCATCGTCAGCGCGTGGCCAACGTGCGTGCGGTAGCGCGCGAGATGGGCAAGCCGATTGGTGTACTGGCCGATCTGCAGGGCCCGAAGATTCGTATCGAATCGTTCGTGGATGGTTCGGTAGAGCTGAAGAACGGCCAGACGTTCACGCTGGACACCGAGATGGAATCCGATGCCGGCACCTCGGAAGCGGTGGCATTGCATTTCAAGCCGTTGCTCGCCGATGTGCGCAAGGACAGCCAGCTGATGATCAACGACGGCGCGATTGCGCTGACGGTCACCGAGGTCGATGGCCCGCGCATCGTCACTCGGGTCGACGTAGGCGGCACGCTCAGTGGCCGCAAGGGCGTTAACCTGCGTGGCGGTGGCCTGTCGGCCGGCGGCCTGACGGATAAGGACGCGCAGGACATCAAGCTGGCCGCAGAGCTGGAAGCCGATTTCCTCGCCGTCTCCTTTGTGCGCAACGCGGCCGATATGCATCTGGCCCGCCGCATGCTGAGCGAAGCAGGTGGCAACGCACGTCTGTGCGCCAAGATCGAGCGCGCCGAAGCGATTACCGCGCTGGAAGAGATTATCGCCGCATCGGATGCGGTCATGGTGGCGCGCGGCGATCTGGGCGTGGAGATCGGCGACCCGGAACTGCCGGGCGTGCAGAAACGCATCATCGCCCAGGCGCGCGAGATGAATCGCCTGGTGATCACTGCAACCCAGATGATGGAATCGATGATCAGCAACCCGACGCCGACCCGCGCCGAAGTGCTGGACGTCGCCAATGCCACGCTGGACGGCACCGATGCCGTGATGCTGTCGGCCGAGTCGGCCGTCGGCAAGTATCCGGTCAAGACAGTCGAGGCGATGAGCCGCATCTGCCTGGGCGCCGAGCGTGAGTCGGGCCGGGGTCGTGCGCAAAGCGGATTGGCTTCGCATTTTCGCAAGACCGACGAAGCCATTGCCATGGCGACCATGTATACCGCGGGCAATATGCACGCCGATGCGATCATCTCGCTCACCGAATCAGGTACCACGGCGCTGCTCATGTCGCGCCAGGACACCTCGATCCCGGTCTACGCGCTGACCCAGTACGATCGCACCGAGCAGTATCTGGCCTTGTGCCGGAATGTCTATCCGGTGCACTTCAAGCCGAGCGAACTCAACGGTCTGGCGCCGGTCAACGAAGCCATTGCCTGTCTCAAGGAGCTTGGCGCGGTCAGCACGGGTCATCGCGTGCTTCTGACCAAGGGCGACTTCACTGGCGCCGGCGGTACCAACGCCATGAAGATCGTCACCGTCGAATAAGCGATAACTGCCGTTACCCGCGGGCAACGGTTCGCAAGCAAGACATATTGCCGGCGCGTCGGGATGTATTCCTGCCGCGCCGGCGTTGTTTCAGGACCTATGGACACGGTAAACGCATGCCAGAGCAGAGCCATTGCGGCCCTGCTGCGCATCCATCCGTTGGATTGTGCGGCCATAGAACGCTGAACGTCACATCACGTCGTTATGAATCACATGACTGATCCCGTAGCCAGTGCCCCTCCAGCGCGGCTGGTACTCGCTTCTTCCTCACCTCAGCGCGCTCGCCTGCTCGAGCAGCTGGGTCTGACATTCACCGCGGTCGCCGCCGATATCGACGAAACGCCGCGACCGGACGAAACCCCCGAAGCGCTGGCCGAGCGCCTGGCTCACATGAAAGCGCAAGCGTTGTCCATCGCGTACGCCGATGCACGCATCATCGGTTCGGATACGGTCGTCGCGGTAGAGGGCCAGATATTCGGCAAACCCGTCGACCGGGCAGACGCCGCACGCATGCTGGCGGCACTCGCCGGCCGCACGCATCGCGTGCTGAGCGGCGTGGCGGTATCGGCCGGTGGCGTCACCACGACTCGTCTGTGCGTGAGCGACGTCACCATGGTGCCGCTTACCGACCACCAGATTGCCAGCTACTGGGACAGCGGTGAACCGATCGGCAAGGCCGGCGGCTATGCCATCCAGGGCATTGGCGCGCAGTTCATCAGCGCTCTGTCCGGCAGCTATTCCGGCGTAATGGGCCTGCCGCTGTACGAGACGGCCCAGCTGCTGCGTGACACGGGCTTCGACCCGCTGGATCGTCGCTAAAGGCCCTGGGCACAGCTGCCAAAAGTTGACGCAAAGTCCAGCCCTCATCCGCACCCGAAATAAATCAAGCGTCTTTGTCTTGAATCGGCGTTACCTGCGTAATCTGCGGATAAAATGCTTTCTGCCTAACACGGCGACGCGCGTCGGCGACGTCGCGTGAGTAGCTGCGCTTAAAGATGAGCATCAGGATGTCGGCGATGGTCACGGATTCTGTTGCCGATGCGTGTCATACGTATTCGCCCGGATGGTAGGGGGATCGAACATCTGTTCTTGTGAGGTCAGGCGTCGTCGGATTCATGAGCGGCGTCAAAACCGGATTCAACCGGTACGACGACCGCTGCTAGGGTTCGTCGCTACGATTCTTACAAGGAGTCTGCATATGCGTTCCAACCATAAAACTCTTAAATCAACTCTTTTTATCGCGATGACGGCGGGCGCATTAAGCGTCGGTGGCATCGGTATTGCTGCTGCCGCCACCGGTTCCTCGTCGTCCAGCGGCAACATGTCGAGCGAGTCGAGCGGCCACAGCATGTCCAGCAATGGAATGCCCAGCGGCAGCATGTCTGGCAACGGCATGTCCCACGACGGCATGTCCCACGACGGCATGTCGGGCAATACCATGTCCGGCGGCGGTATGTCGGACAACAGCATGTCGGAGGGTACATCCGACGGAATGTCCGGAAACAGTATGTCGGGCGGGTCCGACAGTTCGTCGTCAACCGACAGCACTGGCGGCAATCAATGATGAACTGAAGGGACGTTCGAAATTGATGAACGACAGTAGCCGGAGGTGGATTTCTCGCCTCCGGCTGTTCAATCACGTGGCTCGACTTCGGGCAGCTTATAGGCCAGCAAGGCGGCAATCAGCGCAGGGACTGCCAGAAAAGCGACCGCATAATCGGCGCCCAGGCTGCCAATAGCCGCTACCATGCCGCCGCCTGCCAGCAAGACGACGCCGATCGTCGTGTTGGCGACGGCGGTCAATTGAGCGCGGTCGTTCTGGCTGGCGAGGTCGGTGAGATAGGTCTTGCGACCCAGGCGGACGCCGGCGTGAATCCCTGCCAACAGAAAGTATCCGACTGCGAATGGCCACACGCCCAGGGCACTGCCGGCATGCGCGAACGACGCCGCTGCGATGGCGGCGTTGAGTATCGCTGCAGCGATGCCGACAATCAGCAGTACCTGGCGCGAGGAGCGATCAGAGAAGCGGCCCCAGAACGGGGCGGCGACCAACGAGGCCAGGCCGCTGAGCGCCAGCAGCACGGCTAGATTGGCAATCGCGTTGCCGCCGGCGCTGTGCGCCAGTTGAGCATAGTAGGGCGCGGTCAGCGCGGTGGCGACCAGCAGGCCGCGTACCGCAATGAAGCGCGCAAATCCGGGTTTGCTGCGAATCAGGTCGAGGCTGGCGAGCGCAGTCTTTGCGGCATTTCCGCCGCCTTCGGTCGCACCGGGAAACTCACGCAGTGTCGCGAACACGGCTGCGCCGATCAGCCAGAGCACACCGGCCACGGCGAGCAGAAGGACAATCGGCGTCAGATGCGCGCTTGAGGCAGGGACGAACCACAGCGCAATACCCAGGATTACCGCCAGCCCGCCGGCTGCGCCGGCGGCAAATCCGGACAGCGTGCCGCGGCGGGTCTTGGCGATGGTCTTGCCCTGGACGTCCTTGTAGGACACCGAGCAGACGCCGCGGCCCAGCGAAAACACCACGAGCAGTGAAAGAATTGCTGCTCCGGCGAGCGCGGCCGACCAGATCAGCGCAGCGCCGATCATGGCGATCACGCTCAGTCCCTGGATGGCAGCGCCCACGACCCAGAACCATTTGCGGAGTGGCTGTTGTCGCATCCAGCCGGCGATCACCAGCTGCGGCAGCAAGGCCAGTGATTCCCTGATCGGTACCAGCATGCCAGCCATCCAGGTCGGCGCGCCGATGGTTGCCAGCAGCCAGGGCAGAACCAGCTTGGGGCTGGCAATCAGGTCGCCGGCCTTGTTGGCCAGCAGGGAGACCAGATGGATGAAGAAATTGACCGGCTGCTCGCGACAGGCCGACGCCGAGATATCCCGGCAAACGCGCGCATTCTCGTCGCCGGTCACCAGATCGTAGAGATCGCGAACGACGCTGTCGTCCGGTGTCTCCGAGGAGCGGGTTGTGCTGTTCAAGAATTGCCTCCGTAATATGACGATTCACGATGTCGGTCGCTCGACGCCGGAGAATGTGATGCAAGTCGCCGACGGCTGCTGGCGTCCGACTCGAGATAATAAATCGGCACGACGCAGGTACATTCGACTGAGCATGCCCGCGGCGGGCGGCTGCAAGATCGACTCCGATGCGTCATCTATCGGCGTTATGCTACGCCAATGAGCGATCTGATCTATCCTACTCCCAAGGTGACCGTACGCGATGCGGCCACGCTGGCCCTGCTGCGCGATGGGCCGTGGGGTCTCGAGGTGCTGCTGCTCCGCCGCCATCCGGGTCACGTCTTTGCGGCCAATGCCTATGTCTTTCCTGGCGGCGCCTGCGATGCGGCCGACGTCGATGCATTGCCGCCAGATACGCATGACCCATCGGGCGATACCCGGTTCCGGGTCGCTGCGATTCGCGAGTGTTTCGAGGAAGCCGGTCTGCTGGCCGCCACGCGCGGCGCCTTGCCGGCCGAGCCCGATCGCAAACGACTGCGCGACGCCTTGAATGCCAGTCGGCTCGACTGGGCCACGTTCCTGGCCGAGTCGGGATTGTCGATGGCGATCGACGAACTGGTGTTCTTTGCCGACTGGACAACGCCGGCCGGTGCGCCCAAACGCTATGCCACGCGCTTTTATGCCGCCAGAGCGCCGTCCGACCAGGTCGCCGAGGCTGACGGCTCAGAAACCGTATCGGCGCGCTGGGTGCGGCCGGCCGAAGCGCTGATCGAAGCCGGCGCCGGGCGGCGGCATCTCATGCGCCCGACTCGTGAATCGCTGCGTACCCTGGCAGGGTTTGTCGACGTCGCGAGCGCGCTGGCCGGGCTGGCGGCGAGCTGTCGATGAACCACAAGCCGCAAGCGGGCAAGCTGGTGTCGATCGCGCCTGGCATACGGCGGCTCACCGCATCCAATCCGGGGCCGATGACGGGTCCCGGCACCAACAGCTATATCGTTGGCTACGGCCCGTTTGCGATCATCGATCCTGGCGTCGACGATCCGGCTCACCTCGAACGGCTTCTGACTGCCTGCGACGGGGAACTGATCGGTCTGTTGCTGACTCATCGTCATTCGGATCACGTCGGCGGAGTCCCCGAGCTGGCACGGCGCAGCGGCGCGTGGATTGGCGCGTTTGAAAAGACGACGTTGGGGTCGTACGACGCGCCGCTCCGGGTCGACCGACCGTTGATCGACGGCGAGCGGCTGGAGCTCGGCGGCGTAAGGCTCGACGTGCTGCATACGCCGGGCCATGCCGCCGATCATCTGTGTTTTCTGGCGTCTGAGTCCGGCCTGCTGTTTGCCGGCGACAGTGTGATGGCAGATGTCACTGTGGTAATTCTGCCGCCGGACGGGTCGATGACCGATTACATGACAACGCTCAACCGGCTGGCAGCGATTCCCATGCGTCATATTGCGCCCGGGCACGGACGCCTGCTGGATGATCCGGCGGCAACGATTGCCGGCATTATGGCGCATCGACGTGACCGCGAAGCCCAGGTACTGAACGCGCTCGAAGCGATACCGATGAAACCGGACACGATCGCGGCTCGCCTGTACCCCGAACTGGATTCGCAGCTGTTGCCCATGGCAGCAGCGCAGGTCGAGGCGCATCTGATCCGGCTTGGAGAAGTGGGTGCAGCCCGCCACGACGCGGCGGGCTGGCAACGCACTCGATAAGGGTCTTCACAGACTGCAGGACTGCGTTTTGCAGGATAGTCCGCAACTAAACGCCAGGCGCCTGGAATTGACCAGCGCTGCACGTTGATTCCAGGGACGCAGCGACTTTTATGTAAACCCGGTGTCCTGTTTGCGGTCACTCGCGTGTATTTGCGGACTGTCTATGCTTGCAGTCTGCCCACTCAATGTGCTCCGGGCGGCGGCTCGTTGTCGTCTTCCTTGCCGCTGGACATCAGCAGCGCCAGCGGCACCATACAGGCGATTATCAGCCCCAGGATCCAGTAATCATCAAGAAACGACATCAGTTGGGCCTGTTGGGCAACCAGGTGCGCAATAGTGGCCTCGGCCTGGTGGCGCGCGGATTCCAGGCTCGCGCCCATCTGCTGGAAATGCTGGGTCAGCGAAGCGAGCACCGATTGGGTCTGATGATCGTAGGGTGTGATGCTGCTGACCAGCACGTTCTGATGATATTGCCCGCGCCGGGCCAGCCCGGTCGTGACCAGCGAGATGCCGACGCTGCCGCCGATGTTGCGGGTGAGATTCACCAGCGCCGATATCTGATCGGTCTTGTCCGGTGGCACGCCGACGTAGGAGATGCTGGTGACCGGGATGAAGATGAAAGCCAGCCCCAGCGTCTGCAGGCAACGGGCGAACACCAGCTGGCTGAATGAAGTGTTCAGATCGAAGCCGGTCATGTGGAACATGGAAATCGAGACCAGCGCCAGCCCGCCGCCAACCATCCAGCGCGCATCGAGTCGGCCCGACAGAATACCCACGATCGGCATCATGAACACAATCACCAGCCCGCCGGGTGAGATCACCAAACCCGCCAGCGTGGCGGTATAGCCGAGCACCTCCTGGACGAACTGTGGAATCAACAGGGTGGAGCCGAACAACACAAAGCCGAGCACGAACATCATGATGTTGGCGATCGCGAAGTTCTTGTAGCGGAACAGCGTCAGATCCATGATCGGATGGCGCTGGAACGGCTCCCACAACACCAGCGCAAACAGCGACAGCGCCGACATCACTGCGGTTGTGGTGATGAAAGTGGAGCTGAACCAGCCGTTCTGCTGGCCCTTGTCGAGCATGATCTGCAGACAGCCGAGGCCCACAATCAACAGGCCGAAGCCGACATAGTCGATCGAGAAGCCGTCGGCCATCTTGGCCTTGCGGGCTTTTTCGTAGGCGGCGCTGTCGTGCACCAGGACGCTGGCCAGTGCGACGAGCACGATGCCCACCGGCACGTTGAGCAGGAAGATCCAGTGCCAGTTGATATTGTCGGTGATCCAGCCGCCCAGCGTCGGGCCGATAGCCGGCGCAAACACCACCGCCACACCGTAGATCGAAAACGCCAGCCCGCGTTCGCGCGCCGGAAAGGAGTCGGCGAGGATGGCCTGGGCGACGGGTTGCAGGCCGCCGCCGGCTGCGCCCTGGATGATACGGAATATCACCAGCCATTCCAGCGACGGCGCGAGCCCGCAGGCCAGCGAGGCAATCGAGAAAAAAATGATCGAACCAAGGAAAAAACGCTTGCGGCCGAGTACCTGCGAAAACCAGCCGGAAACCGGCAGCACGATCGCGTTGGCGACCAGATACGCCGTCAGGATCCAGGTGGCCTCGTCCCGGCTGGCCGACAGGCTGCCAGCGATATGGGTCAGCGACACGTTGGCGATGGAAATATCCAGCACCTCCATGAACGCCGCCAGACCGACCACGCCGGCGACCACCCAGCGGGTTGCCGGGTACTGCGGATTGGCTGCCAGCTCGGCCGGGGCAGCCCGGTCGATGTCGCTCATGACCCGGGCGTTGCCTTCGGCTCAGCGGCGCTGCGGGCCGCGGTTTCTGTTGCCGGGTGCTGTGCCGGCGTCATCGGCTTGATATCGCCGGCCAGATTGATGGTCGGTACCGCCGACATGCCGGGTGAGATCGCCAGACCCTTGAGCTGTTGCGGCTTGCTGAAGATGATCTTCACCGGCACGCGCTGCACGATCTTGACGAAATTGCCGGTCGCATTCTGTGGTGGCAGCAGAGAGAAGGTCACGCCGGTGCCCGCCTGAATCGACTGCAGGCGTCCGGCAAAGGTGCGTCCGGGAAACGCATCGATCTCGATAGCCACGGGCTGGCCTGGCTTCATTCGGGTCAGCTGGGTTTCCTTGAAGTTCGCCACCACCCACGGATCGTCCTCGACCAGCGCCATGGCAGACTGGCCCGCCGATACGTGGCTGCCGGCGACGATGGATTTCTTCGAGATCTGGCCCGAGTGCGGCGCGCGCACATCGGTATAGGACAGGTTCAGGCGCGCTTGGTCCAGCTCGGCCTTGGCTTGCGCGATCTTGGCCTGGGCCGAAGAGGCCTGCGACTTGCGCACGGCAATCTGGTCGGGCGCGGCCTGGGCCTGGGCGAGCTGCGCGCGCGCCTGCTTCACCTTGGCCGATGAGGATTTGGCCGCGGTTGTGGCACGGTCGAGATCCTGGCGCGAGACTTCGTGCTTGGCATACAGCGCGCGATAGCGGCGGGCGTCGGCGGCCGTACGCTGGGCTTCGGCCTGGGCGTTTTCGAGCGCAGCCTTGGCGCTGTCGATATCGGCGGCGCTGGTCTGGCGGATCAGCGAGAGATTCTTCTGGCTGGCATCGTATTCGGCGCGCGCGGCTTCCAGATTGGCCTCGGCCTTGGCCAGTGCAGCGTTATAGTCGGAAGGATCCAACGTGAACAACGCATCGCCCTTGTCCACGTGCTGGTTGTCGCGCACGAACACCTTGTTGACAGTGCCGGTCACGCGCGGCGCGATCTGGGCGATGTCCGATTGCACGAACGCATCGTCGGTGGACTCCTCGTTGCGGTGCAGGAACCAGTAAACGCCCCAGATTAGTGCCCCGGCCGCCACCAGAAGGACCGCGATCAGTGCGACGCGCCTGCCTTTGCCGTTTTTCTTGCCGTTGCCGTTCGTCGTAGCGGACCCTGACGACCGAGCGGCGGGCTGGTCATCGGCCGCGGTGGAATCACTCATGGCGTCATCGGTTCTCGAAGATTGAATTGCTGGGCGCGCCCAAGCGCGGCTGCCAGATTGATGCGGGCCCGGGTGTACTCGGCCAACGCGTTGATACGGGTGTTGCGGGCGTCGGCCAGAGAGGACTGGGCGTCGACGAGTTCCAGGTTGTCGGCCACGCCGTGCTGAAAGCGATCGCTGGAACGCCTGAGCTCGTCCTTGGCGAGCGTGAGACTAGCGCGCGCGGCCCGTACCTGGGCAGACAAGGTATGCATCGTCTGGCGCGAGGTGCGCACATCCTGTTCGATCTGTTCACGCGTATCGCGATAGCGGATGCGTTGCTGATCCAGTTGGCTGGCAGCGGTATCGATATGGCCGGCAATCGCGCCGCCGTCGAAGATCGGAATATTGAGCTGGGCGCCGACGCTGTAGGTGTCTTCATCGTGGCGCTGCGGCGTGTTGCCCGAGGCACCATAGTCGGCGCCCAGCGATAGTGTCGGCAGACGCTCGCCGCGCGCCGAGGCCAACTGGGTCTGTCGCTGATCGATACGAATTCGTGCGAGCGCGATTTCCGGCCGTACGGCCAGTGCCTCTTTGATGGCCGGGCCGGCGGGCGGCAGCGGCATGGGACGAAATACCAGCGGATCGGTGAGCTTGAGCGGTGTGTCCATCGGCAGTCCAACCGTCCGCGCCAGCTGAATTTCGGTGCGTACGACGTCGGTCTGGCGCTGGGCGAGCGTCGCCTTTGCCCGCGCCTGACGGGCACGCGCTCGAGTGACGTCCACCCCGGTGGCGACCCCAACGTGTTCCTGATCGCGTGCCAGCTTGAGCAACTGACCGGCCAGATGCAGATCGGCGAGCGCCGCAGTGACTGACTCACGCGCGGCCAGCACGGCGACGTAGTCGAGTTCGGCCTGGGTGGCGACCTGCTCGCGTGCGACCGAGATCTCGGCGCCTGCCGCTTTCTCGCCGATTTTCGCGCTCTTGTAGTCCTGCCAGGCGCTGTAGTCGAACAGGGTCTGGCGGAGCCTGGCGCGCGCATCGAAGGTGTTGTAAGTGATCAGTGTCGGAAAATTCAGACCGATACCGCCGCCGGCCGCGCCGGCACCTGCCACGTCACTGTTGAAGGAAAAGCCCTGCGCGGCCAGGTTAGTGCGGTGTCGCGACTCGCCGACTACGCCCGACAGGTGCGGCAGGAACGCTGAACGTGCGGTCACGCGTCGCCCAGCCGCCTCGTCCTTGCGGGCACGGGCCAGCAACGTTTGTACGTTGGTCGCCAGCGCATCGTGAATTGCCTCGGCCAGCGACAGTGGCCGTGGCGTCGGTTTGGCGGCCACTGCCAGACCGCTGGCGGTAAGACAGGCGACGGCAATCAGACCGACGGAAAGAACCCGGCGATGGGCTTTGATTGATCGAGTCATGGCAAATCCGAATTGAGTCGGGCCAGCAGGCTGCGCAACTGCGCCTGCTCGGTCGCATCCAGCGGCGCCAGCAGCTCGTCGGTGGCAGCGCGCGCTGCGGGGCGGACCTGCTGGTCCAGGGATTCACGTCCGGCGTCGGTCAGGGTGACCACGTGTGCGCGGCGGTCGGCTGGATCGCGACGGCGGGCGACCCAGGCGCGGGATTCGAGTGCATCCACCAGATAAGTGACGGTCGTGCGGTCGAGCCCGAGCGCGTCGGCGATCTCGCTCTGCCAGATATGGTCCTGTCCCTCGAGCAGCAGCAGCACCGCATATTCTCGCGCCGAGATCCCGAGTTCTGCCGTATGTCGCTCGAACAACGCCAGCTGGCGCTGATGCGCCTTCGCCAGCATATAAGTCACGCGCGATCGAATGGAATCGGGCAGGCGTACAGCCATCCGGCAGATCCATTAGGTATGGTTGGGCCGATATTATTGGTTATAGATAGTCTATCGTCAATATCATTTTCAGACAAAAGTATAAGATGCCTCTTATCGGGGGCCCGTACCGTTTATCCCTAGGGCCTGTTCATAGGTAGGTACTTAAGGCCAAGAGCGCTTGAAGTGACGCGCCGTTGTTTTCCAACCGCTTGATTTCGTACTCGTTGTTGAAGATCCATTCGATTCCCCTGAAGCTGGAAGTCA
>JAQIBT010000120.1 GCA_027858915.1 Salinisphaera sp. | reverse complement strand
TCATACGACACCGCGCCGCCGTCCCTCCGGGTTGCGGCCCAAAATCCCGCCATCCGGCGTTGCAGAGCTTGACCGCAGAATGACTGCGGCCGGCGCTCTGCGCCTTGTATGACAAGATTGTGGGTCACAACGCGGGGCCGTATGAAACGGCAACAGGCCCTGATCAAAATCACGGTAGACAGGAGCCGTTAATGGCAGGCGATGAGCAGACATACGACTATGTGATTGTCGGCGGCGGTTCGGCCGGCTGTGTTCTGGCCAATCGCCTGTCGGCGGATCCGACGCTAACAGTCTGTCTGCTTGAAGCCGGTCCGGCGGACTGGAATCCGTTGATTCATATTCCGATCGGCATCATCGGGCTCATGTGGTCCCGGATGTTCAATTGGTATTACTGGACCGTCCCCCAGCAGCACATGAACGGCCGCCGCCTGTATTGGCCGCGCGGCAAGACCCTGGGTGGATCCAGCGCGATCAATGCCCAGTGCTATACCCGAGGTGCCGCCGCCGACTACGACTACTGGGAAGAGTTGGGGAATCGCGGCTGGGGCTATCGCGATATGCTGGCGTATTTTCGCAAGTCTGAATCCTTCGAGGACGGCGAAGACGAATTCCACGGTGGCCAGGGTAGCTACACGGTCAGCCGCGGGCGCTGCAACAATCCGTTGAACGAGAAATTCATCGAAGCGGCAGTGGCCTGCGGCTACCAGCGCAACGCGGACTTCGGCGGCGCCACCGACCACGGATTCGGTCTGTACAACGTTGCCCAGAACAACGGTCGGCGCTGTTCCAATGCCGATGCTTTCCTGCATCCGGTCGTTCATCGAAACAACCTGACCGTCATCACGCGCGCACAGGCGACACGTGTGCTGATCAATGACAAGCAGGCCACCGGTGTGCGTTACCGGAAAGGCTGGTTTGGCGGCACCCGTGATGTCCAGGCACGCCGCGAGGTGTTGCTGTGCGGCGGCGCGATCAATTCGCCCCAGTTGCTCATGCTGTCAGGCATCGGCGCTCGCAATGAGATTGAGCCCCACGGCATTAAGCTGGTGCACGAGCTGAACGGTGTGGGCCGCAATCTGCAGGATCATCTGGATATCAGCGTGATCGATATCGAAAAGACCCGGCTCAGTCTGCGGCTGAGCGCGCGCTTCATTCTTATCGACGCGCCGGTTGCTCTGTATCAGTATTACCGGTATGGCCAGGGTCAGCTCACCAGCAACATCGCCGAGTCCGGTGGTTTCATCAGCAGCGATAACAATCCACGCCAGTCCGACATGCAGTTCCACTTCATCGCCACGATCGAACAGGATCACGGCAACATGTGGAATACGATCAAGCATCATGGCTATACGCTGCGCATCTGCGACCTGCATCCGGCATCGCGCGGGCGCATCACGCTGAAAAGCGCCAATCCCAGGGATCACGCGTTGATCGACCCCAACTATCTGGCCGAACCGCGGGATCTGGCACAGATGGTCCAGGCCGTGAAGATCGGCCGCCAGATCATGCGGGCCGAGCCGCTGATGGAGCACTTCGAGCGCGAGCTGGAACCGGGAAGCCACGTGGATGACGATGCCGCGATAGAAGCCTATGTCCGCAAGCGCGCCGAGACTATCTATCATCCGGTCGGCACCTGCCGCATGGGAAGCGACGACATGGCGGTAGTCGACGACCGGCTGCGCGTACACGGCATCACCCATCTGCGGGTGGTCGACGCCTCGATCATGCCGACCGTCGTCGGCGGCAACACCAACGCGCCGACTACCGCTATTGCAGAAAAAGCCGCTGACATGATCATCGCCGACGCTGCCGTCTGACCCGAAGGCAGGGCCCCGCGGCTTGGACGCTCGACCCGGATGCCTGTACCGTACAGCATCTTTCCTCAAGGCTTTTGCTCATGGCGTCCGTCTTCAATGTGCTTTTGCCGATCTTCGGGCTTATCCTGGCCGGCTATCTCTGTCTGCGCAGCGGTTGCTTCGGGCCCACGGCTGCGGCCGAACTGAACCGGTTCGTGGTCTGGCTGTGTCTGCCCGCTCTGTTGTTCGAGGCCACGGCGACGGCCAGTTGGTCGGCGCTCTGGCATCCACAGTTCGTCGCGGTCAGCGTGCTGGGCACCATGAGCGTGTTTGTCGCTACGCTGATCTGGCGCTGCCGCGGACAGCGTGGCCTGGCAGACGCCAGTATCGACGGCTTGAGCGCGGCTTATGCCAATACGGGCTATATCGGTATTCCGTTGTGCCTGCTGGTATTCGGCCATGCGGGCCTCGCTCCAGCACTGATCGCCACTCTGGTTGTCGTGTGTGTCTTGTTTGCTATCGCCGTGGTGCTAGTCGAGGTAGGGCTGCAGGATGATCCGAGGTTGCCGGCGGCTGTAAAGAAAGTGTTGGCAGCACTGGCAAGAAATCCGCTCGTGGTCGCTCCTGTCGCGGGTGCGCTATGGGCTGCAAGCGGGGCTGGCCTGGCCGAACCTGCAGCCAAGTTCCTGCATCTGCTCGGCGCTGCCACGACGCCCTGTGCGCTGGTGTCGCTGGGGGCTTTCCTTGCCGAACGTCACAGCGGCTCGACGCGCGGTGTCAGCGCCCTGGTCTTCCTCAAGCTGATCGTACAACCGGCAATCACCGCGGTTCTTGCGTTCTGGGTATTCGACCTGCCTCGGTTATGGGCCGAGTGTGCGCTGTTGCTGGCGGCGCTACCGACCGGGACAGGGCCTTACATGCTTGCCGAATTCTACGTTCGCGAGGCCTCGGTCGTTTCCAGAACTATTCTACTGTCGACCCTGGGTTCGCTGATCACGCTCTCGGTCTTGCTTTATCTGCTTGGCGGCGTTCCAGGTCTATAAAAGCCGCTATGGCCCGAGTGACCACCGCAGCCTGCAGTCAGGTTTGCTATCTGTCGGGCCATTGGGGTCAGTCCCTGAGGGTTCCCTATTTAAGATGCTTGCGTTTTCGGTTTTTGTTGCCTAACGTTTATTAAACGATACTAAAGGATGAGAAGGGACAGCGAGCGGCCTTCCAAACCACTGAGACGCGTGAGGTTTCATTAGCGTTCCCAGTTTGCAGGTCTAGATGCCGCACAACGCTCAATACCTGGTTGAAGGGCTGTCGTGATCCAGTAATTACAGATTTATGACTTAGTGCTAGGATGCCCTATAGTCAACCTCCCCTTCCCCCGCTTTTTCGGAAGGGTAAAGTCAGTCTACGGTGTTACGTCCGGCGGGGAAGGCGAAAAAATTGACCTAATGTTCTGATTTACTATAAGAGCCAAAGAAAATATAGGATATCGCGTACGTTGGCTGCGCTGACTAGGAGGAGTGGCATGAATAAGAGTAAGTGGTTGAGTGCGTTTAGCGCTGGCGTATTGGCTACGGGTTTGGCGGTTGGCGGCGCGTCCGCGCAGGCCGGCACGCCCGCGCCATCCGAGATGAGGTTCGTCAACGTCATCAAAGTCACCGCTAATGCGTGGTTCCAAAATATGAATCGCGGAGTCGTCGCTTTTTCTAAAGCGACTGGGGTGAAGTCTACGCAGACAGGCCCGTCGCAGGCTACCGCAGAAGGGCAGGTTTCGATAATCCAGAACCTTATCCCTCAGCAACCCACCGCTATTGGTATCGATCCGAACTCCCAACAAGCGCTTGAGGGCGTCCTGGGTAAGGCTCAGAAGGCCGGCATATTCGTCTTTTCGCAAGAAGCGCCGCAGATGACGAACACCAATTTTGACCTCGAGGCGTTCGGCAACGCCAAGTATGGCCAGGAAATGATGGATTCGCTTGGCTCATGCATGGGAGGCAAGGGGCAGTACGTTACTTTCGTCGGCCACTTGACGGCTGCAAGTCATATGGCTTGGGCTCAAGCGGAACTGGACGAGGCGAAAGCCAAGTTCCCTGAAATTTCTCGTGCAACCAATCCGGTCGTGGCCAATGAGAACTCGGAAGTCGCTTATCAAAAAACAAAGGAACTGCTCACCCGGTACCCGAACCTGAAAGGGTTTATCGGAAGTGCTTCGACCGATATCCCGGGAATTGCCAGAGCGGTTACAGAACTCGGATTAAACAAGAAAGTATGTATCGTGGGCACCAGCGTGCCGTCGCTGACAAGGAGGTATGTCAACGCAGGTACGATACAAGATGTTTTCCTGTGGGATTCGTCGCTCACTGCACATGCCGCAATGAACGGTGCACTGATGATGCTTCAGGGTAAGACGGTTGAGGCCGGTACGAACCTCCATGTGCCCGGCTACACCGACATCAAGAAGTGTACTGGCAAGGGTGATAGCCCACATTGTTTTCAGGGGGACGCCATTTTGAAGCTGACTAAGAAAAATATCGGTAATTATCACTTCTAAACAGTAGGCGCGATACCCGCTCCGCGGGAGCGAGAGTTCTCGCGGAGCGAGCCAATTAATTTAAGTGTGCGGAGCCCGCATGATGTACATGTCATAGGCGTGCAGGACATGGCGAACAATGCGAACAATACGGTTTTATCCGTTAACTCCATACAGAAGCAATTCGCAGGGGTACACGCACTCAATGGCGTATCGCTATCGCTGGAGCGGGGCAGAGTGCATTGCCTGGCTGGCGAAAACGGTTCGGGGAAATCAACCCTATTCAAGGTGATCAGCGGGGTCGAGGTGCCGGACGCTGGAACGGTTAGCCTCGATGGTCATTCATATAAGTCCCTGACGCCGCGCACTGCCATCAAGGGTGGTATACAGATCATCTACCAGGATCTATCCCTGTTCTCGAATCTCAGTGTTGAGGAAAACATTGTGATCGCGCCACTCATCGCGAAGGGCCGCCAGCGATACAGTCCCCGCGAAGCCCGTGTCATCGCCGAGCAGACCGCCGCTCGAATTGGGGTCGATCTACCGTTTTCCGAGCTGGCGAGCGAGGTCTCGATTGCGCAACGTCAACTTACGGCGATATGTCGTGCACTCGCGCAGGACGCCCAGGTTCTCATTATGGACGAGCCTACCACCGCGCTCACCAAGCGCGAGGTCGATGCGTTGTTCGTGACTGTCAGACTGCTCCGGGATCAGGGCGTTGCCGTGGTGTTCGTCAGTCATAAATTCGACGAGATGCTGCATATCGCGGACGAAATAACGGTCTTGCGAAACGGGCGAGTTGTGGCCGAGGGCGCGGTGGCGGACTTCGATCATGCTTCGCTGAGCGAGGCAATGACGGGCCAGCGAATCGACGATCCGCAGCGTCGACAGACGGCGAGCGCCTCGTCGCGGATCGCCCTGTCGGTGGACCACATCGGCGTGGAGGGTAAGCTCTCCGATGTTTCATTAACGCTAAATCATGGAGAAATCCTTGGAATAACTGGGCTGCTTGGTTCGGGGCGTGAAACCGTTGCCGAAGCACTATTTGGCGTCCATCCCATCACATCCGGTCAGATCAGCATTGACGGCAAGCGGCGCCACATCCGGAATGTGCCGGATGCCATCGAACTGGGTATAGGTTACGTACCCGGCGATCGTCTCAACGAGGGTTTATTCCTTGACCACACCATCGCACAAAACATCGTGTCCGCTAGTACCGCAGCGATACCTCACACTTTCGGATTAGTGTTGCGACATTCAGTCGAGGCCATTGCCAAACGGATGATCGAGGCATTTGGCATCAAGACACCCTCAAGCTCGGCTCCCGTGCGCACTCTCTCAGGCGGGAATCAGCAGCGCGTGGTGCTCGCAAAATGGTTCGTCCAGAAGCCACGAATATTGATTCTAAATGGCCCGACGGTAGGCGTGGATATCGGTTCCAAGCAGGAAATTATTTCACTACTTCGTAATTTGAGCTCCGACGGTACCTCGATAATCATAATTTCCGATGACGTGCCGGAACTGGCGGAGGTGGCTGACCGCATCATCGTGATGCGCAACGGTGAAGTTGCTGTCGAGCTGTGCGAATCAGAGATTTGCCAAGACCGTATTTTCGACGAGCTGGCCGCGTGAAAACTGTTCTCGAACTTTTCGGGCTAATCTTACTGCCGCTATTGCTGACAATTGCTTATGAAAGCCCGTAACGTATTGGCCCGTATGCGCGGCCGCAATAACGAAGGGATTGTCGCGCTGACAATCGTCGTTCTGGCTTTGGTCGTAGGGGTACTGAACCCTGGCTTTCTAAGCTGGGCAACGGTCTTCAACATTTTGCGCAACTCCTACGTACCAGTCTTATTCGCACTCGGCGTACTGCTGGTATTAGTCATGGGCGGAATCGACGTGTCTTTCGACGCGGTCGGTATCTTCGCGGGCTACGCGTCATCGGTGCTGGTGGCTGGAGGCCATCTTCCCGGCCATCTTTGGCTAATGTTTGTTGTATCGACGCTCATCGGCGCGGGTTTAGGCGCTTTCAATGCCTTGGTTGTTTCTTTTGGTAATCTCTCGGTGCTGATCGTCACATTGGCCACCAGAGGGATTTTCGCCGGAATAATGCTGGCCTTCGTAGGCTCCGCCTTTATTAGCAATCTGCCCGAGTCGCTGCAGTCGTTCAATATGGATTATTTGGTGCGCACGCACACAGCGACGGGTCAACTGGCAGGGCTGCAAATGTTGGTCGTGCCGGTCGGCATAGTGTGCCTATTGGTCGCACTCGGGCTGCGGTTTACCGTGATCGGCCGCGGCATCTATGCGATTGGCGGTAGTGAAGATGCGGCTCGGCGCGCAGGTTTTCCGGTCGGGATGATCAAGACGATCGTATTCTGCATTGCAGGTGCATTAGCCGGCACCGCTGGGATGGTGCATGTCAGCCTCATCGGCTTTGCAAACCCACAGGATCTTGTCGGCGACGAGCTAATAGTTATCGCTGCGGTGGTTTTGGGAGGGGCTTCGATTTTTGGCGGTCGGGGGAGTGTTACGGGCACCGTCCTCGGCGTACTGCTCATCGAGTTGATCCAGTACAGCCTGATTATCCTTGGTGTGCAGAGTTCTTGGGACGACGCGGCGATTGGCATTCTTCTGTTTATAGGCATCGTTCTGCAGGTTGGGTATTTCCCTGGAACTAGCGGTTTAGTCAAACTGTTCTTCAAAGGCTTCACAATGCGCAGAGTCCGTTCATGAAGGGAAACTCTGCCGCGAGCCGAACACTAGCTCGCACAGTTATGGCGCTGCGCCACGAGCATAGCTCAGCAAGGATTCTTGGCGTGACGGTCTTGGTGTTTGTGCTCTTCACGGTGTTGGCGCCGGGCAGGTTTGCGACTGTCGCAAATATGACATCGATTGGTTTTCAGGTGCCAGAGACGGCTCTGCTCGCGATGGGGGTGATGCTGTCGATGGTCGTTGCCGGCATCGACCTTTCAGTCGTGGCGATTGCGGACCTATCCAGCGTGGCAATGGTTCAGTTCTTCACCTTCGTTGGCGCAGCGCATCCGGGAGATGGTGGACCGTTGGTGATTGCGACCGGTGTCGTGATTGCGCTCGCAGTCGGTGCGGTTTGCGGCGCTATCAATGGCCTGATCATCGGTAGGCTGCGTGTTACCGCGATCCTCGCGACCCTGGCGACGATGGAACTGTACAGTGGGTTGGCCATGGCTTGGACTGGGGGGACTACGCTGCTCGGTGTACCACCGCCGATTCTGGCCATCGGCAACCTGAGTCCGGGCGGCATTCCTATGCCAACGATCATTCTTCTCGCCTGCGCACTGCTTGTCGCTTTGCTGCTTAATGGCAGCCGTTTCGGTATCCGAGCCACCCTGGTTGGCGCAAATCTTCGCGCAGCAACGTTATCAGGCATTCGAGAACCACGTGTGCAATTGGTTATTTATACGGTCAGCGGGATGTTGGCCGCTGTCGCCGGCATGATTTTCATTGGTCGTACCGCGGGCGCCACCCCAAACTTCGGTGCGGGTTCCTACGTTCTACTTGCCGTGGTCATCACGGTATTAGCCGGTGTAAACCCCGCGGGTGGCTTCGGGACTGTTGTGGGTGTTTTGTTGGCTGCGTTTGTCTTGAATATGATCAAGGCAGGGTTCGTGGCGTTGGAACTCAATCAGTTTCTGTACCAAGCGGCGCAAGGCGCCATAGTCATCGGGGTATTGGTCTCTGGGGCGATCGCACAGGGCAAGATACGTTGGCTTGCGCGTCTGGTGCGGCCGCATAATCGAACGTAGAGGAGATCTTCGGGTAAACAACATCCAGAGGACGCCCCGGTGTCTGCGATTGCCGCTACCAGCACTCATGCGACAGATCGAGAGAGCTGGGAACGGCTTTATTGCAGGGTGGGCCGAGAGATGGCTGCCGCTGGACGCTGACCAGTTTGTCTTCGCGAGCCGCCAGATGTGCCTGTGGGCTGGCCCATGGCCAGTCGCTCGCCTGCCGGATCAACTGCGCCTTGACGGGATTCATGGCGATCGAGCCAAAACGCCCGTGAAAGAGATGGCCAGTCATCCGGAGACGGGCGTTGATATACCCAGTGTAGCGGCGGTGTGTCTCGCCAATAGCCCGTGACAGAGCATCCTCGTTGCAAGGCACCAGTATAAAATGAACGTAGTTTGGCATCAGACAACAGGCCCAGACCGCCAACCCGTTGACTGAGCATTGGTCAGCGAGCAGGTCTCGATACAGCGCATAGTCGTCTGCTTGCCAAAATACCGTCCGCCGACGATTGCCTCGTTGCGTAACGTGATGGGCGACGCCAGGCACGGTGATTCGAGGTAAGCAGGCCATGAGTCGATAATAGCCAGCCCATTAATTTTGTAAATTTTGTAAATAGTAGCGTGTCACCGTAACGCTCGGGCCTTATATGCTGCCCGAGTTCTATCAGCGCGAGATCGCTGGCGTTATATGGACGATTCTGCTGTCCACGATCGGCTCGCTGATCACCCTGTCGGCTTGTCTGTATCTGCTGGCATAGCTTGGTAATTTGTCCGCAGACGTGCGCAGATCTGCGGATAAACATCCCGTCCAGCGAACATGAAAAAGCCGGATGCGAGGCACCCGGTTTTGGCGGATCGGCGCTGAATCCGGGGATCACTGGTCGCGCAGGTCCTTGCGCAGGATCTTGCCGACGTTGGATTTCGGCAGTTCATTCAGGAAGACAATGTGCTTGGGCACCTTGTAACCGGTCAGTTCCTCGCGACAGAAATCGGTCAACTCCTTCTCGCTCAGGCTCTCGTCTCTCTTGACTACGAAGATCTTGACCGCTTCGCCGGATTTTTCGTTCGGTACGCCAATACAGGCCGCTTCCATCACTTTTGGGTGTTGGGCGACGACGTCCTCGATTTCGTTCGGATAGACATTGAAGCCGGACACCAGAATCATGTCTTTCTTGCGGTCTACGATATACAGATAGCCGCGCGTGTCGAAACGCGCGATGTCGCCAGTGCGCAGGTAACCGTCGGGGAAGAACGTCTTGTCGTTCTCCTCCGGCTTGTTCCAATAGCCCGGCATGACCTGCGGCCCTTTGACACACAGCTCGCCGGGCTCGCCTTGTGCGACTTCGTTGCCCTGCTCGTCGCGAATCGATACGTCCGTCGAAGGTATCGGTATGCCGATTGAACCGTTGTATGAGTCGAGATTGAGCGGATTGATAGCGACCGCAGGCGAGGCTTCGGTCAGACCGTAGGCCTCGATCAACGGTAAGCCGGTAATCGCATGCCATTTCTCGGCAACGGCTTTCTGAACCGCCGCGCCGCCGCCAAGCGTGAACTTCAGTCGTGAAAAATCAAGCTTGGCAAAATTCTCGTCGCTCACCAGCGCGTTGAACAGGGTGTTCACGCCGGTGAAAGCCGTCGGTTTGTGTTTGCCGAACTCCTTGACCAGCGCCGGAATATCGCGCGGGTTGGTAATCAGCACGTTCTTGCCGCCCTGCTGAAAGAAGACCAGGCAGTTCGCCGTTAGCGCAAAGATATGATAAAGCGGCAACGGCGTGATGATCAGTTCGCGGCCTTTTTCGGTCCAGGGGCCGAGCCATTCCTGCGCCTGGGCGATGTTGGCTACCATGTTGCGATGCAAAATGATGGCGCCCTTGGCCAGACCGGTGGTGCCGCCGGTGTATTGCAGGAAAGCAATATCGTCGCCGTTGACCTGAACCGACGTCATCTTGTGTTTCGCACCGTCAGCGAGGGCGGTGTTGAAACCGATCGCACTCGGCAGCTTGAAGGTCGGCACCATGCGTTTGACGTGCTTGACCGCGAAATTCACCACGGTGCGCTTGACGGTGGGCAGGCAATCACCGATCTGGGTGGTGATGACGGCCTCGACCGCGACCTTGTCGAGCACTTTCTCGAGCGTCGAGGCAAAGTTCTCTACGATGACGATCGCTCGCGCGCCGGCGTCTGACAACTGGTGTTCCAGCTCACGCGCGGTGTAGAGCGGGTTGACGTTCACCGCTACCATGCCGGCACGCAGAATACCGAACAGCGCAATCGGATACTGGAGCAGGTTGGGCATCATGATCGCCACGCGATCGCCCTTGGCGAAACCGAGTTCGTGCTGCAGATAGGCGGCAAAATCCTGGGAACGTGCATCCAGTTCGGCGTAGCTCATGTCGACGTCCATGTTCGAGAACGCCGGACTTTTTCCGAACTCCTTGAATCCCTCATCGAACAGATCTACAAGAGACCGATCTGCACTGAGGTCGATCTCGGCGTTCACGCCTTGCGGATATTGCTCCAGCCAATGCTTTTGCACGGAATTCTCCCTCTGGCACAGAAGTGCGTATCGCGACGAATCGTGTCGTCGATCTATTGTTTTCGAGTATATCAGTCGTGCGCGCGAGCTCAGTCTGCGACAGAACGAGGGACGATCGCAGTCTTGGGTAAAATATGCGAATCAGCGGCTTGTATTGTCTATCGGCGCTTTGCTGCTGCTTTCGTCCAGGCTCAAAGCCAGCTCGCGCAGTGTGAGTCCACGGAATACATCGCGCCGCGCACGTTCGCCGGCGGCGTGCCAGGCCTCGATCGGGGAAACCGGCACATTGGAACGGGGGCGGGGACACGCCGCAGGGTCGCCGCGGCGGATGGTGTCCAGCGCATCGTTGAGCTGTACCTGTTCGATATCCCGACGTGGCATCAGACTGGACCGCTCGTCGCCGGTTTCCATGATCAGCCCGGCGGCAACCATGTCATCTACTAGCGCATTCACGTGGTCCGGTGCAACGCGCAGGGCACTCGCCAGATGATCTGCCTGCCATGGTTTCGCGCCGTCCAGAAAACGCCTGGCGACAAGGCCCAGAATCATGAGCGCGAGCCGTTCACGCGCGTCTTCGCCCAGATGTGGCGGATAGGGCCCACGGGTCAGGCGTTCATTGTGTTGCAGCAGAAACGCGACGCGACAGCCGGTGAGCACGATCATCCAGGAGACATACAGCCAGATCAGCAGCAGGATCAGGATGGCGAAGCTCGAATAGATCGCATTGACGTTGCCTGCGTTGCTGGCGAACAGCGCAAAGGCGAAGGTCGCGGTCTGCCAGAGCACGCCGGCGAATATGCCGCCGCCGATTGCCGGCAGCAGGCGGACCCTGGTGTTTGGCATGAAGGCAAACAACAGCGTGAAACCGATGCTGTAGAGCAGATAGGGCACCAGGCGGCCGGCGATATACAAGGCCTCGCCAAAGGGTTCTACCGAATACAGATAGCCGACGGCTGCGTTGCTGGTCACCGAGGCAGTCATGCTGGTAGCCGCGAGTATCACCAGCGGGCCGGCAATCAACACGCTGAGATATTCCGTGACGCGGCGCCCGAGTGATCGGGCCGCGCGGACGTGCCAGATATAGTTGCAGCCGGCTTCGACCTTCTGAATCAGGCTGAGCACCGACCAGATCAGCGCGACCATGCCGATCGCACCCAGAACCCCGACCTGGACGTTCTGCACGAAATCCACGATCTTGTCGATGATCTGGGCACTCTGCGGACCGAGCGGCGACAGAAACCTCTGCAGCACCGGGCGCAGCGCATTATTGACACCGAATGCCTTGAGCAGAGAGAAGGCCAGCGCCAGCATCGGTACCAGCGATACGAGCGACGTATACACCAGCCCCATCGCGCGCATAGTGATATCGCCGGCCTGGATATCGCTGATCAGAGCGGCGACGATGCGTGCGGCAATCAGTAACCATCGTCGTGGACCGCTGATGTGTTCCAGGTCTGGCTGCCATACCCAGCGATCATAGCGATCGCCGATTGCCCCAAGCATAGTCTCTCCCCGCTTGCTTACTAGGTCAGGCTATTGTAACCATCGGGGGGAGGACGAGACTCGCAGAACCTGCTTTTCGAATTGCCGCGGTCGCGTCGATTCGATCGGTACTCTTTGGCAGGCGAGCCATGCGAAGCCGTCGGGCTCGAACGATCGTAGCGAGAGAGATAGAAAAATGAGTGAAGATAAGCTGACCTTGATTTCGATGGCCTTCTGACGTGCCCATGAATGCGAGCCGAGCCGAGCCGTTTACGCGCCTGCGTGTCGAACGGGACCTGAGCGGCGCTTATCCGGCCATCGACAGCCGCTGGTCCGATATGCGTGCAGGTTCGCGTGAGCTTGTCGGTGTATTTCTGAGTCATCCGATCATCCTGGCGCGTGTGGAGGCCGGGCTGGCGATTGAAATGGCGCGTATTGCGCTGGGCTGGTCGCAGCTGGCGCCCGATCCGGATGATCGTCGTTTTGAACATGAAGCCTGGCAGACAAATCCGTTGTTCCGGCGCGTCCTACAGGGCTATCTGGCCTGGTCGCAGGCACTGCTCGAGTTGCTTGACTCGCTGCAGCTGTCGGCCGGTCGCCGCCGGCGATTGTTGTTTGCTGCCCGACATCTGATAGCTGCGGGTGCGCCCAGCAACCTGTTTGTGACCCACCCTGAATTCTACCGAAACGCCGTGACCAGCCGTGGGCTTTCGGTCGTGACTGGGCTGCGTCATATCGCCGAAGACCTGCGCTACAACCACGGTCTGCCGCGCCAGGTCGATACCACCGCGTTTCGCCTGGGACGCAATATCGCGGCGACCGAGGGCGCGGTGATATTTCGCAACGAGATCTGCGAGCTGATTCAGTACAGCCCGCGCACCCCGCAGGTAGACGGCCGACCGGTGCTGTTCGTGCCGCCACAGATTAATAAGTACTACGTGGTCGATCTATCGCCGGATAAGAGTTTCATCCGGCATGCGCTCGATGCGGGGCAGCAGTTTTTTAGCCTGTCGTGGCGCAATCCGACGGCCGCTCAGCGAGGCTGGGGGCTGGCAGAATACGTACAGGCAGTCATCGAAGCGATCGAGGTGGTGCAGGCCGTCGGTGCAGGGGCGCCGGTCAAGCTGATGGGCGCCTGTGCTGGCGGTCTGACCGCAACTCTCGCCCTCGCCGTGCTCGCCGCCCGCGGTCAGCAGGAACGCATCGCCTGCCTGTCGTTGTTTGTGACCATGCTGGAATCGCCGCGTGCCGACAGCGCCGACCGATCCGCCGACCGAGCCGCGATCCGAGCTGCGCTGGCTCGTTCAAGTACTGCCGGCGTGCTGGACGGCGCCGATATGGCAAGAGCTTTCGCCTGGCTTCGGCCCGATGACCTGATCTGGCATTTCGTGACCAATAACTACGTGCTTGGCCGCGAGCCGCCCGCTTTCGACGTGCTGTACTGGAATAGCGATACCACGCGGCTGCCGGCCCGGCTGCACGCTGATCTGCTGGCGATCTATCGCGATAACGCCTTGCACGAAGACGGGGGATTGACGGTTGATGACGTCCCGATCGATCTGTCGAAGATCGATCGCGACGTGTTCGTGGTCGCAGGCGAACGCGATCACATCACGCCCTGGCAATCCTGTTTTCGCTCCATGCAGATGTTTCGCGCCAATACGCGTTTCGTGCTGGGAGGTGCCGGACACGTACAGTCAATCGTCTGCCCGCCTGGCAGTGGCCACGCGCGATTCTTCATTCACGACGATTATGCGTTGACCCCTGAGGCATGGCGCAAAGCAGCCAAACAGCAGGACGATTCGTGGTGGCCAGCCTGGGTGCGCTGGAGTCAGGCGCACGGCGGCGACACGCGGGTGGCGCCTGACTCTTATGGCAACGACGATTTTGAACCAATCGAGGCAGCCCCCGGGCGCTATGTCCGCCAGCGCTGAGAAAGCCGCGCTGTATCGGGTCGTGGTCGATGGCGAATGTTTGCAGGTGGCGGTCACCGAAGGCCAGGGCAGGCCGCTGGTGATCTGCAATAATTTCCTCGCCAATCTGGATGTTCTGGCGGGTGTTTGCACGGCGTTGACGCCGCCGACGCTGTGTTTCGACATGCCGGGAATCGGCGGCTCGGACGACGTCGGGCGCATGCGCCGCATGCCAGCGCTGGCGAGACTGCTCGAACAGCTGATCGGCGAGTTCGACTACCCCGAAATCGATCTGATGGGCATTGGCTGGGGTGGGCTGCTGGCGCAGCGCTATGTTCGCGACTATGGCGCTCGTGTACGGCGGCTTGTGCTAATTGCTACCTCGGCCGGGCCGCTGATGTTCCCCGGGCGCGTGAGCAGTCTGCGCCGACTGGCGCTGCCGCGCGGCTTGTCTACGCTTGCCGTCGACGGCCGCGACGCACGCGAGCTGTTCGGCGGACGCCGAATCGATGAGTGTTCTGATATTGTCGAGGCATTAAAACGAGCCGGCACGCCGACGCGACGCGGCTACGGCGCACAGATCTATGCCCTGTCAGGCGCCACGAGTCTGGCCTGGCTGCATCGATTGTCCGTGCCGACGCTGATTCTGGCTGGCGATGACGACCCGATCGTGCCGATGGTGAATGCCCGCGTGCTTTCGCTTCTGATCCCGCGATCCACCTTGTCAGTGATGCGCGGAGCGGGACACTGGTTGTTGCTCGAGCGTACTGACGAAGCCGCGCGTCGTATTGAGGAGTTTCTCGCCTCGGGACGACTCCTGGTTGAACCGGATATCGAACAACGATGACGCCTTACATTGGACATGCCGGATCCGGCGCGGCGCGCAGCAGTCTAAACGCAGATGCCTGACGACATGGCCAATCCAAGCATAGCCTCACTTGAATCCCGCCCCGCCAAGCGGCGCTTGCCGGCCGCTGTGTCGGTGCTGGGTCGTCGTCTGCGGATGCAGATCGACTGGCTCGACGTGGACGGCGTTCGAATACGTTATGGCTTACGTCGCGGGCGCGGGCGACCGATGCTGTTGCTCAATACCATCGGTGGCAATATGGATATGCTGCTGCCGCTGGTCAATGCGCTGGACGGCATCGAATTGATTACGCTTGATGTGCCCGGTGCCGGCCATTCACCGTCGCTGTCCATTCCCCGGGGCTTCAAGTGGCATGCATGGCTGATCGTCACGATGCTGGATCGTCTTGGCTACGATGAACCAATCAACGTCACGGGTATGGCCTGGGGCGGTCTGTTGGCGCAGCAGTTCGCGCTGGATTATCCACAGCGCGTCAATCGGCTCGTGCTGGCGGCAACCTCGACCGGTATCGCGTCCATGCCAGGACGCCACAGCCCGTGGCGCCGATTGCAGACCGCGCGGCGCTACCGGCGTCGCGATACCCTGATCGAGCGAGTTCCTGCCCTATACGGTGGCCTGATGAGGCAACGCCCTGAGCTGATCGAACGTCGCGGCGAGGAAGCCATCGGCCCCAGCACCCGTGGCTATATCAACCAACTACTGAGTGGGATTGCCTGGACGAGTGTGCATCGGCTGCACGGCCTGCGTTGTCCTACCTTGATCATGGGCGGCGACGACGACCCGGTGACGCCGCTGGTCAATATCCGACTGCTTTACTGGTTGATCCCGAAATCCTATCTGCACGTGGTTCGCGGTGGCGGCCATCTGTTTCTGCTGATCCGAGCCAATGAGAGTGCCGCGGTGATCAAGCGTTTTATCAATGAGCGCCGTTACGACGGCACCGACGGCCAGGATTATTTTGCAGCCCGCAATCTGCCGCCGGACGGCGCGCTTATTCCGCGGACGCTGGCTGAATAACCGCACGTGGACGGCTGGCGGCTACGGCTTGGCGATGTGCCACGGCGTTGCGGCTGGCTTCGGCCAGGCTGCGGCGGTCGTAGCCCCGCGGATCCAGCAGGGCACAGATCCGAATCTCGGCGTGCATCTCGCGCAGCTTGAACAGATCGCGGAAATGCGGCCAGAGGGCAGCCTCGTTGACCCACGGCGCCAAGGCGTGGTGCATGCCCGGTGGGGTGGTGGCGTCGCAGTAACGCAGGCTCACCGGCAATACGGGGTGGTCGCCGTCGATGGCCGCCGCGAACAGGCGGGCGTGGAAATGTCTTGGATTGGGGTCCGACGTCGTTGTGCCTTCCGGGAAGAAGAGGACCGAGCGTCCGGCATCCAGATTGGCCCGTATCTGCGCACTGGTCTCGCCGGTCTTGCCAGAGCCGCGATGAATGAATACGGTGCCACCGGCACGCGCAAACGATCCGACCAGCGGCCAGCCACCGATTTCGGCCTTGGACACGAACGCGGTATTGAATACGCGCCCAAGTACGAGAATATCCAGCCAGGAACAATGATTGGAGACCACCAGAGCTGCCCCCGATGGCGGTGTGCCATCGATATCCAGGCGGATATGCAGCGCGTTGAGCATGCGTCCCAGCCACCAGTTGACCAGATGCTTGCTGCGCTGGCCAAGCAGGGGTACCACCGGCAGAAGTACGGTGCCCAATAACAAAACGCCCGCGAAACGCAGCGCTTTCAACCATAGGCCGACTCTGCCGAGCAGCGGGTGATCTGTGTCAATATGAGAAGAAGTCGCGGACATAGGAATCAAGTTGCGATAGTGGCTGGGTGCGTGGCTGCAGACCCGTCGAATAGCTAATTCTGTGGAAGCGGAGGCACGCTGTCGTAGATCGGCTTGAAGCGATTGACGATGGTGCAGAACAGCTCCGCAGTGCGCTCGGTGTCATAGCGCGCTGAATGCGCGGCCTCGTCGTCCCAGTCCATGCCGGCCGCGGTTGCCGCACGACGTAGCACCGTCTGTCCGAACGATACGCCTGCGAGCGTGGCGGTATCGAAGCAGGAGAACGGGTGGAACGGGCTGCGCTTGATGCCGGTGCGCGCGATCGCGGCATTGAGAAAGCCCAGATCGAAATGCGCGTTGTGCCCAACCAGCACTGCTCGCTTGCAGCAGGAGATCTTCATTTGCTCGCGCACCACCCGAAAGATACGCCCGAGCGCGTCACGCTCCGGGATGGCCGGGCGCAGCGGATGATGCGGATCGATGCCGTTAACTTCCAGCGAGGCCCGCTCGATGTTGGCACCGTCGAAAGGCGCGACGTGGTAGGCCGCCGACTGGCGCAGGCCCAGCTGTCCCTCGGTATCGAAATCGACGGTCACTGCGGCAATTTCCAGCAGGGCGTCGGTCGCCGAGTTGAAGCCGCCGGTCTCGACATCGATCACAACCGGTAGGAAACCGCGGAATCGATGCGACATCAGCGGCGGCAATTCACTTGCGTTATCAATATCTGTCATGCGCGGATAGTAGCAGTTTGTGGGCCGGAATCAGACTGGCCGGCAGGGATATATACGTTGTCTACCTGTCACGGAACTTTCTGCCACCGCAACCTCGACATCATGGATCGACCCATCCGTCGGATGTTGCCGGCTACCCGGCGACCACGGTCAGGCCGTCTTCGAGTGCCAATTCTGTATACTTTCGCGCTCATTAAGAGTTGAACCGTTTCCGCAGCGAGAGCGCATCGAGCCATGAGCAGCGACATCAAGAAAGTAGTGCTGGCCTATTCGGGCGGCCTGGATACCTCGGTCATCCTCAAGTGGCTGCAGGATACCTATGGCTGCGAGGTAGTCACCTTCACTGCCGATATCGGCCAGGGCGAAGAACTCGACGCCGTGCGGCCCAAGGCCGAGGCGCTGGGCGTGAAGCAGGTGTTCATCGACGATCTGCGCGAGGAATTCGTACGCGACTTCGTGTATCCGATGTTCCGTGCCAACGCCATCTACGAAGGCGAATATCTGCTGGGCACTTCGATTGCGCGGCCGTTGATATCCAAGCGTCTGGTCGAGATCGCACGCGAGACCGGCGCGGATGCGATCGCCCACGGCGCGACCGGCAAGGGTAACGATCAGGTGCGGTTTGAATTGTCGGCCTATGCGCTCATGCCAGGTATTCAGGTGATCGCACCGTGGCGCGAGTGGAATCTCAACTCGCGCGAGAAGCTGCTGGCCTATGCCGAGGAAAACGGCATCGATATTCGCAAGAAGGCCGACGGCGGCTCGCCGTACTCTACCGATGCCAACGCTCTGCATATCTCTTACGAAGGCGGCGTGCTGGAAGACCCCTGGACGCCGGCCGAGGATTCGATGTGGGAATGGAGTGTCTCCCCCGAAGACGCACCGGACGCCCCGCAGGAAATTGATATCAGCTACGAGCGCGGCGATATCGTGGCCATCAACGGTGAATCGCTGACGCCTTATCAGGTGCTCGCCAAACTCAACGAACTGGCAGGTGCGCACGGTATCGGACGTATTGACATCGTCGAGAACCGCTATGTCGGCATGAAATCCCGTGGCTGTTATGAAACGCCGGGCGGCACGGTGATGCAGCGTGCGCACCGGGCGATCGAATCGATCACGCTGGATCGTGAAGCCGCCCATCTCAAGGACGAGCTGATGCCGCGCTACGCCAAGCTGATCTACAACGGGTACTGGTTCTCGCCGGAGCGCGAAATGCTGCAGGCCGCTATCGACCAGTCGCAGGCCCACGTCAACGGCACGGTGCGGGTCAAGCTCTACAAGGGCGCCGTGAGCGTGGTTGGTCGTTCGTCTGAAAAGGACAGCCTGTTCGATGCGGCGATCGCCACCTTCGAGGACGACCGCGGCGCCTATGACCAGAAAGACGCGGCGGGCTTCATCCGCCTCAACGCACTGCGTCTGCGCCTGGGTAGTCGTCAGCGCTAAAGCCATGATGGGTTGGATGAGCGGGGCGGGCCTGCAGTTGGCGCCAGTAGCTGCCGATAACGGCGAACGTATCTCTTAACTGACGGAACCTCGTGCGCCAGGTCATGTTCTCGCTTGCCGCGATGTTTGCGTCGCTGGCTTTCTATGTGGCCGGCACGGCGCTGCTGGGCACTGCACTCGCGCTGGGATTGGCGGGGCGGCATTACTCGTCCGGCGTGGTCGGACTGGTGCTGGTGTGTCATTCGATCGGTTTCGTGGTGGGCTCGCGGCTTTCAACCGGGGTGATACGGCGGGTCGGGCAGGTGCGCTCGTTCGCAGCGTTTGCGGCCATCGGCTGTGCGGCTGCTCTTATTCATCCGATGTGGGTAGATGCCTGGCTGTGGGCTGCGCTGCGCGGCCTGGTGGGGTTCTGTGCCGCCGGGCTGATCATGGTGCTCGAGAGCTGGATCTCGGCGCGGGCGACCAATGCGACGCGCGGTGCGCTGCTGGGCATCTATCAGGTGGTGTATTTCTTTGCCGCCGCAGTGGGCCAGTATCTGGTCGCCTTCACTGCTGATGCTGCGTTTCCAGTCTTCAGCGTAGTCGCCATACTGCTAGTGCTGTCGATCGTGCCCATGGCGCTGACCCGTGCCGAGGCGCCGACGATCCGCGTGGGCAGCCGGCTCGGCTTTGCGGCCTTGTATCGACTCTCGCCCAGTGGCCTGATGGGCGGTATCGCCGGCGGGGTGATTGTCTCGGCGTTTCTGTCGATGGCGCCGGTGTATGCGACACGGATCGGCATGTCGCTGACCGATGTCTCTCACTATATGGCGCTGGCAGTGATCGCGACGATGCTGTTGCAATGGCCGGTGGGACGACTGTCGGATCACGTCGATCGGCGCTGGACACTGGCGGCGATCAGCGTGATCGCTACCGCAGGGGCGCTATTGGCGGCGGTGTTGGGCACCCATATGCCGTGGGTGCTTTATGCCGGCACAGCGCTGTTCTTCGGTCTGGCGGGCTGTCTGTATCCGGTGAGCCTGGCATTGCTCAACGATCATATGGACATCGCCGACGGTCCGATGGCCGCCAGCGCCGGATTGTTGCTGGCCTACGGCCTGGGCACCTGCATAGGCCCACTGCTGTCGTCCCAGGTCATGCAGTCGATTGGCCCAGCTGGCCTGTTCTGGTTTATGGGCTTGCTGTTTGCGCTCTATGCGATGTTCGTTATGGTGCGCGGCGCGACCACTGCATCGCTGCCGGTTGCCGATCAGACACGCTACGTCACCATTAACGCCAGTCAGGCGGTATCTGCATTGCTCGATCTCGACCCTCGGATGCCGGAGCTCGCGAGCGAGCCGGAACAGCCGGCGAGCGCGCACGCCGACGCGGAACTGCCGCCGTCCAGTCCGTTATCCTGATCGCCTGGAACGAATCGATTCTGGCTAGTGTCCTGTCACGCGTATTTTGCCGTGTTCAGAACGCCTGTGCGCGTCAAGCACAAGGCACGCGAGCGCGTCATAGCTCGCTATGGCAAGTGAGTGTAACGCCGTGATTGGCGCGCACAGGCGTTCCCGCGGCCCTGATCATTAAACATTGGGCGAGGCGGCGCGCGCCCGTGGTCTGCGTTGCGGCGGCTTGCCAAGGGCTATGGCCATTGCCTGCGCACCGCGCCTTGCCACGCACGCGTGCCGCCTCGCTGAACGCGACAAAATACGCGTGACAGGACACTAGGGCCTGCTGTCGAATGAAACGGCAACCGGCCCTGATATGCGCCCCAAAATCGTGAAAACTTCTGCCCACTGTCTCGTCACGCTCGCTACCAACCCCTCAGTCCCGCAGGTTCCGAGATTTTTTAGATCGTCGTCCGGCTGCGTGCCCGATGCTTTTTCTCCCCCTGGGTTTCGCGTAGGCTCACCGGCTCCAACACGGGATACGGATGACGTCAATGAAACGATATGTAGCACTGCTCGCCTGTGCCTTCGCCCTGTCGGCGTGCGGTAATCAGTCCAGCTCGGATCAGTCAGCCAACGATCAGTCAGCCAACGATCAGTCGGCTAACGACCAGTCGAGCACTGACCAGACCAGCAGCCAGCAGGCCAGCGATTCGCAAGCCAGCAACACCCAGACCGATAACGATCAGTCCAGCGCTGACCAGGCTGGCAACGACCAGTCGGACAACTCGAGCAGCACCGACTCGGCCAGTTCGAATGACAATAGCTCGACTGACAACAGCAACGGGTTTGCCAACGATAACGCCAAGCGTAGCTATGCGCTGGGCATGGATATCGGCAACTCGCTCAAGGACCTGCCGATCGATATCGATCTGGGCCAGCTTAATCAGGGCGTCAAGGACGTGGTCAACGGTGACAAGACCAAGCTGACCAAGAAACAGCTGCAGGGCGTGATGCAGGGCGTCGTGTCCGATATGGAAGCTGCCCAGAAGCAGAAGCAGGAAAAACAGTCCAAAGCCAATCTGGACAAGGGTCAGCAGTTTTTGGCCAATAACAAGACCAAGGACGGCGTCAAGACGCTGGATGACGGTCTGCAGTACAAGGTCATCAAGCCAGGCAAGGGCCAGTCGCCGGATGCCAACGACAGTGTGACGGTCGACTACACCGGCACGCTGATCGACGGCACGGTATTCGACAGTTCGGAAAAACGGGGCAAGCCCGTCACCTTTCCGGTTAACGCCGTGATTCCGGGCTGGACCCAGGCCCTGCAGCTGATGAAGCCGGGTGGCGAATACAAGCTGTTCATCCCGCCGGCTCTAGCTTATGGCGAACGCGGCGCCGGTTCTCAGATTGGCCCGAACGAGACCCTGATCTTCGACGTGAAGCTGATCAGCGTCGATAAGAACAAGGGCACGGGCGCAGACAAGGCCGGCAGTGCCGGTGATAGCACTGGTAGTAGCGGCGACGACGCCAGCCAGTCGAGCGACCAGAGCGCTGTTCAAGGCGCCGACCAGTCCGATGATAGCGCTGGCGATGCCGATCAAGGGACCGACCAGTCCAACAGCGCTGGCCAAACCGCAAAACAGGGCGCTGATCAGTCCGATAGCGCCGGCCAATCCAAGGCTCAGGGCGCTGGCCAGCCCGGCAGCGCCGACGATGCTGATCAAGGTAGTGGCAACGCCAGCGGTCAGTAGGCCCTGGTGCTGCGCTGATCGAAAGCCGCCGGGGTTCCACCGGCGGCTTTTTCTTGGACGGCGATACCGACCGGCAGTCCTACATGACGGCGTCTATACCCAGTGCGGCGAAGTTCTTGTCGCGATAGTTGGCGCGGAACATATCGCGCAGCTTCTGTGCCTGTGTATCGTAGGCCTGCGGATCATCCCAGGTGCTGCGCGGATCGAGCAGCTCCGACGGTACCCCGGGACAGTGGCGTGGGATGGCCAGATTGAATATCGGATGCGTATCGCACTCTATATCGTCGAGATCTCCGGCCAGCGCGGCATCGAGCAGGGCGCGGGTATGGGCGATGGAGATGCGCTGGCCGACACCGTGGGGCCCGCCGGTCCAGCCGGTATTGAGCAAGACGCAGCGGGTGTGATGACGGGTCATTCTGGCTGCTAGAATCTTTGCATAGACCGATGGCGGACGTGCCATGAAAGGCGCGCCAAAACAAGCCGAGAAGACGCCCTGCGGCTCGGTCACACCGACTTCCGTGCCAGCGAGCCGGGAGGTGAACCCCGACACGAAGTGATACATCACGTCTTTCTCGTCGAGTATCGATATCGGCGGCAGCACGCCGAATGCATCGGCCGTGAGCAGCACGAGAGTCTGCGGATGCGGGCCCCGCGCGCCGTCGGCGACGTTGGGGTTGGCCGCCAGTGGGTAGGACAGACGGGTGTTGTCGGTGATCGAATTGTCGCTCAGGTCCAGGTCCTGGGGATCGGTCTGGGAAAGCGGCCGGTCTGGCAGCGGCGGTACGTTCTCGATGACGCAGCAAGGCATCGACAGTGCTGCCGCAATCACGGGCTCGGCGCGCTTGTCGAGGTCGATCAGCTTGGCGTAGCAACCGCCCTCGAAGTTGGAGACGCCGTCGGCGGTCCACGCATGCTCATCGTCGCCGATCAGTTGCCGCTCCGGGTCGGCCGACAGGGTGGTCTTGCCGGTGCCTGACAGCCCGAAGAGAATCGCGCTGTCGCCGTGCGGCCCGACGTTGGCCGAGCAATGCATGGGCAGATCGCCGTTTGCGGGCAACAGATAATTCATGACCGTGAACAGCGTTTTCTTGACCACGCCGCAATAATCGGCGCGGCCGAGCACCAGGGCTACGCGGTGGCGGATATCCACGATCACTGCGCGCGCGCTCAGAGTGCCGTCCCGCTCGGGTTCGCAATGAAAACTCGGCACGTTCAGCAGGGTCCAGCGCCGACTTTCCGGATCGTCCACTGCGACCCGGTCGGCAAACATGTGGCTGGCAAACAGCGCATGGGTCGCGTACTCGCTGATCAGGCGATACGGTACGGCGTAGGCCGGGTCCCAGCCGCAGTAGGTGTCCTGAACGAACAGCGGGCTGTCACGCTCGTTGAGATGAGCCGCCACGCGTTCCATCAGCGGTGCCAGATGCTCGGGATCAAACCGCTGGAAATCCGATTTCCACCACAGCTGGTCTTCCAGATCCGGCCAGGCGACCGCGAACGTATCCTGCACCGGTCGGCCCGTGCAACTGGGGTCCGAGTAGTAGATCAGCGGCCCCTGGTTGCCCAGCGCCGTGGCGTAGGCCTTGGGGTCGTTGTCAGGACCGTTCGCACATATGCGCCCGCGATCGTTGGCAATCGCTGCGGCAAACAGCGCCTCTCTATCGAGGTTGTGTCGATAGTCGATGCCGACCAGGCCAAAAAGTTGTTTCAGGTCTGCCTGCAGATCCATGGGGTATTCCTTCGTCGACGATCAATGTGATTGGCATTCCTAGTACTCGGTACGCGAGGGATTCGGGCATCGTCCATTAGACCATCGATAATCCGGGTCGCGCTGGCATGAGAAATACGTTCCGAAACGCCTGTTCCATGTGCGTCGCTTCTGCTGTGTCCAAGTCGTGTTGCTATTTCATACGACGCCGCGTTGCGACCGAAAATCCTGCTATGCCAAATGCAAGCCGCGAGGATTCATGCCCGGATTGCTCAGGCAATTGTCCACTCGGCGGCGGCCAGGCCAGCGCCGGACAGCGCAAGATGTTGGCCGGGCTCGATAGGGCCAACACCTTCCGGTGTGCCGGTAAAGATCAGATCGCCCGGCAGCAGATGCCAGGTCTGGCTGACGACTGCGATCAGCGACTCCACGTCGACGAGCATGTGACTGGTGTGGCCGGCCTGGCGTACCTGGCCGTCGACCGTCAGCTGAAAATGCAGATCGGACAGGTCGATGTCGGGCGTCAGCGCCACCAGGGGCGCGAGCGGCGCGCTATGATCGAAGGCCTTGGCCCGTTCCCAGGGCTCGCCGCTGTTCTTCAGCTCGGTCTGGACGCCGCGCAGGGTCAAATCCAGCCCGAGGCCGACCGCAGAAATATGTTCGCGCGTGACTTCGGCCCGGATATCGCGGCCGCCATGACCCATCTCGATCACCAGTTCGGCTTCGTGGTGTATTTCGCCGAGATTGGTCGGCAGCGTGATGGCTTCCTCGGGCGCTACCAGGCTGCTTGCCGGTTTCATGAAGATGACGCACTCTGCGCCGGGCAGGCTGCTGTTCAGCTCTTCAATGTGTTTGGCATAGTTGCGGCCAATACAGAAGATGCGGGGCGTGCTGCGATGGCGAAAGGCATCGGCAGGGCGTGACTGGCTCATGGTGCGGTTCCTTGTTCTGGTAGGTTCTTCTGGCGGTATTCACACAGGTCCAAGATAGAGCATCCGGCGCAATCCGGAGCGCGCGCCTTGCATACATAACGCCCGTGCAGGATCAGCCAGTGGTGAGCGTCCTGGAGATAGTCCCTGGGGACCAGTCGCATCAGCCGATCCTCGACCGCGCGCACGGTCTTGCCGGGGGCGATGCCGGTCCGATTGGCTACTCGGAAGATATGCGTATCGACCGCCATGGCGGCCTGGCCGAAGGCAGTATTGAGTACGACGTTCGCTGTCTTGCGGCCCACGCCTGGCAGGGCTACGAGTTCCTCGCGCGTCGACGGCACCTCGCCGTCGTGTCGATCGAGTAGCGCGCGACAGGTCTTGATGATGTTAGCGGCCTTGCTGTTGAACAGGCCGATGGTCCTTATATGGTTTTTCAGGCCGTCCTCGCCCAGATCCCAGATCGCCTGCGGCGTATTGGCCAATGGGAACAGCCGGCGGGTGGCCTTGTTCACGCCGACGTCGGTGGCCTGGGCGGAGAGAATCACGGCGACCAGCAGTTCGAATACCGATCCATATTCCAGCTCGGTGGTGGGGGCCGGATTGGCTGCCTTGAGCCGTTCGAAGATTTCGATGCGTTTGGTTTTGTTCATCGGCTGGTCGTGCGGTGGCCCGATAGATGCCCGCTGATATGCCTGGCGATCTGCGCGGCCCACTGGTCGTAGCCCAGCGCAGAAGGATGAAAGCCATCAATCGCCATTTAATCAGGCTGTGTTGGAAAAGCAACGGCGAGATAGTCCACGTTGGCCGCACTCGACACTGCATCGCGCAAAAACCAGTCCCGCAATCTCGATCGGGTACCCAGCACGGTCTTCATTGGCTGCGGCAGGGCCGGGAAGATGTGCAGCGGGGGCACAGCGGTAAATTCAATACGCTGCGCCCCACGTGCCCGGATGGCTTCGATCAGCCTTGCGATCTCTTTCTGCCAGGCTGTTTCGCGCCCTGAGTTCTCCCGTAGCTGTTCTGCCAGTCGGCAGGCAATGCCCTGGCTGTGATCGGCTACGCCGACGCCCGCCACAGTCGATTCGCCAATCACGGTGATCGCCAGCGGCTGGCTGGAGCCGGCTACTACGCCGCGGTCGGCACCAGCGGCCTCTGGCAACCGGGGCACGGTCTTACGCAGTCTCTTTCCTTGAACAGCGACCACCGGCAGCGCAGCGGCCGATAGCCACCAGGCAAGTGTCGAGGTCAGGCGAGTCGACGTCACGACGGTTGCTGCATGCTATTCACGTTCCGCACGCCTGGCCTTGGCACGGGCGATTGCATCCACAATGGTCGATTTCTTGGCGGCCGAGCCGGCCGCGGCGTCTTCGCGCGCATCGATCGTTGCGTCATGGCGGCTCTTGCGCCGGCGGCGTGTCGTCTTGCGGTTCAGTCGTTTCTGGCGTGCTTCAAACAGACGACGGGCACGGGCTGCGCGCGCCTCATCTACCAGCCGCGGTGCCGGCCATAGCGGCTGGCCGGTATCGCGTGTAGACACTGGCATATCGATACAGTCTACCGGGCAGGCTGGTACGCAGAGTTCACAGCCGGTGCAGTCGGCGGCGATAACCGTATGCATCTGCTTGGCCGCGCCGATAATCGCGTCGGTCGGGCAAACCTGGATGCAGCGCGTACAGCCGATGCATTCGGCCTCTCGAATGACAGCAACACGGGACACGCTGGCGTCGCCGCATTCGGGGTCCAGCGGCTTTTCGGCCCGGCCAGTCAATACCGCCAGGCTGGCAACGGTGGCCTGGCCGCCCGGCGGGCAGCGATTGATATCAGTCTCGCCGGCCGCAATCGCCTCGGCGTAGGGCCGACAGCCATCGTAGCCGCAGCGCCGGCACTGGGTCTGCGGCAGCAGGGCGTCGATGGCTGTTGCGTCACTCGCCATCACGAGTTGATCGGCACATCCAGCATGGCATCTGTGTCAGCTTTTAGTTCGCGACGAACGTTGTGATTCATGTGGTCTAGATATATGCGAATACCCTCGCGCCGAGCAAGTCTAAATGCCGGTACAAGATCGCTGTCGCCAGTCGCGACTACAATCGTATCTACAAAACGGCGCAACGAAAGTCGAACGATATCCAGGCCGATACGAAGATCAACGCCTTTCTGAGACGTGTTGGGCACCAGGTCACTTGCCCGAAGCGGGCGAGCTTCGCCTTTCGTAAGGGATCGCATAGCTGAGCTACCTATTTTCCAGTCGTGCGTCATGGTCTCTCCCATGCGCAGCGCGAAATTCGGCAACATCTCCAGACGATCGAGGAGGCTCCGATGCTGTCGAAAAACCTGGGTCTGCCTCAGACGGCGTGGCAAGTCTTGATCGTGGCCAGCCACGACCGGCGACTCGCGCCTTGCCTGAGACCATTTGAGGACTCCAACGCGGCGCGCGCACGAAACGGCAACAGGCCCTAATTGGATTGAGAAGAACGTCTTGCGCAGGCGGGGCGTGATAGAAGTAGATCCTGAGAAGCGATTGATCGATAAACAACGGGTGATCGCAAAGGCGCTGGGAAGCGGATTCAATATCTTCCGCGCTTGGGAAGCGGCCCAAGCTTTTGTGCAGCTTCTTGATGACGAAGCCGCCGTCCATCAAATCAGTGCATAACGATCAGGCATAAAAATGGACCGCTAACTGCTCGTGGCACCGAAGTGCGCTTGAATCAGGTACGAACGGCGCGGTCACTTCTTCTATCAATGCAAATAGTATACGCATTGAGTATATTCTCCAACCGTCGATTACTTGATCTTTTCGCCCGGTTGCGTGCCGTCGTCCGGCGACAACACGTGCGGTGATTCGCCGGCGGCCAGTACCATGCCTTCGGATACGCCGAAGCGCATCTTGCGCGGTGCCAGATTGGCGACCAGCGCCACCAGCCGGCCTTCCAGCGCGGCTGGGTCATAGGCCGACTTGATACCGGCGAACACCTGACGCTGGCCGAGTTCGCCCACGTCGAGCGTCAGGCGCAGCAGTTTGTCGGCGCCTTCGACGTGCTCGGCGGCCACTACGCGGGCGACGCGCAGATCGATCTTGGCGAAGTCGTCGATCTGGATTGTGCCGTTGTCGTCGGCCGACTCCATCTTGGGCGTGTTCTGCTTCGCAGCGGCTGTGTTGGTGTTTTCCGTGCTGGGTTCAGCAGCCGCCGGCGCAGCGGCCGCGGCCAGATCTTCCTTGCTGGCCTCGATCATCTTGTCGATCGCCGGCTGTTCGACGCGTCGCAGCAGCGGCTTGAACTTCGCGATCGCGTGATCGGTGACCGGTGTGCCGAGATCGGCCCAGGTGAGCGGATCAACCTGCAGGAAGGCTTCGGCTCGGCCGGCGGTCTCTGGCAGGATCGGCTTGAGATAGATGGTGAGCTGGCGGAATAGATTGAGCGCAGTGCTGCAGACCTCCTGAAGCTCGACGTCGCGGCCGTCTTCCTTGGCGATCTGCCAAGGTGCGCGCTCGGCGACGTAGGCGTTGGCTTCATCGGCCAGGTTCATGATCTGGCGAACAGCCTGGCCAAAGCGCCGCTGTTCGAAGTGCTCGGCGATCTCGTCGCCGGCAGTGGCAAATCGATCGAACAGCTCGGGCCGGTCGAGTTGCGCGGCCAGCTGGCCGTCGAAACGCTTGGTGATGAAGTTGGCACAGCGGCTGGCGATATTCACGTATTTGCCGACCAGATCGGAATTGATCCGTGCCAGGAAGTCATCGAAGTTGAGATCGAGGTCCTCAACACGATGCGACAACTTGGCCGCAAAGTAATAGCGCAGGAACTCGGCCGGCATGTGGTTGAGCCAGGTACGCGCCTTGATGAAAGTGCCGCGCGACTTGCTCATCTTCTCGCCGTTGACGGTGACAAAACCGTGGGCATGAATCGCTGTCGGCGTGCGAAAGCCCGCGCCCTCGAGCATCGCCGGCCAGAACAAGGCGTGGAAGTAGACGATGTCCTTGCCGATGAAGTGATACAGCTCGGCGCTCGAGTCCGCGCCCCAGAACGCATCGAAATCCAGGTTGTCGCCTTCTTTCTGGCGGCGCGCACACAGATTGGCAAAGCTCGCCATATAGCCAATTGGCGCGTCCAGCCAGACATAGAAATATTTGTCGTCGGTGCCCGGAATCTTGAAGCCGAAGTAGGGCGCATCGCGCGAGATATCCCAGTCCTTCAGGCCGGCCGTGAACCATTCATCCAGCTTGCGGGTAACGGTGTCCTGCAGATGATCACTGCGTGTCCAGTCGTGCAGGAACGCCTCGAAATCGGCGAGCTGGAAGAAATAATGTTCGGACTCGCGCTCTACCGGCGTGGCACCCGATAGTACCGAGACGGCGTTCTTGAGATCGGTCGGCTGATAGGTCGAGCCGCAGACCTCGCAGGCATCGCCGTACTGATCGGCCGATCCACAGTTGGGACATTCGCCGCGGATGAAGCGATCCGGCAGGAACATCTGTTTTTCCGGATCATAGGCCTGCGAGATAGTGCGGCTGGCGATATGCCCGGCTTCGCGCAGCTTGATATAGATCTGCTCGGACAACTCGCGATTCTCGTCCGAATGGGTCGAGTGATAGTTGTCGTAGTCGACCAGGAAGTCGGAAAAGTCGCGTTGATGCTCGATGGCCACACCGGCAATCAGCGCTTCCGGGGTGATGCCCTGGTCGCGGGCCTTGAGCATGATCGGCGTGCCGTGGGCATCGTCGGCACAGACGGCGATGCAGTTGTGGCCTCGCAATTTCTGAAAGCGTACCCAGATATCGGTCTGGATGTGCTCGAGCATATGCCCCAGATGAATCGAGCCGTTGGCATACGGCAGGGCGGAGGTAACGAGGATATCGCGCGCCATGAATAGTCCCGGCTTCTGATCGCGTTTGAAAGCCGGCCAGTATGCCACAGGGCCTCCGTGGCCCGGTCTCGAATTGCTATCATCCGGGGCCTGATCATTTATTCTTCCAACCACGCGGATCACGCATGAGCGACTCTCTCAAGCAGGCTGTTGAAGCCGAACTCGGCCGTTTTCACGAGGCCTACCTCGGCAACGATCTGAAAAGCGCGCGCACGGTACGTTCGCTGACGATCGACGGGGCCCGGGTCACGCTCGAACTGGATCTGGGCTTTCCCTGCGGCCGCTACGGCCAGGAGCTGGCCGAGCGCGTACGCGAAAAACTCCAGGCCCTGGACGGCGTCGAGCAGGCCGACGTGACCGTGGGCTTTTCGGTCGCCGCACGCGCGGTGCAGCAATCGCTGAAACGGGTAGACGGCGTGGCTAATATCATTGCCGTCGCCTCGGCCAAGGGCGGTGTCGGCAAATCCACCGTGGCCGCCAATCTGGCACTGGCGCTCAAGGCCGATGGTGCCAAGGTGGGTTTGTTGGACGCCGATATCTACGGCCCGAGCCAGCCGCGCTTGATGGGCATGGACGTCAAGGCCAAGGCCGCCGGTGAGAACACGCTGTTGCCGGTCGAGGCACACGGCCTGCAGACGATGTCGATCGGTTATCTGATCGACAAGGAATCGCCGGCCATTCTGCGCGGACCGATGGTCACCTCGGCGCTACAGCAGATGCTGTTCCAGAGCGCCTGGGGCGAGCTTGATTATCTGGTCATCGATCTGCCGCCCGGTACTGGCGATATCCAGCTGACCCTGGCCCAGAAGATCCCCGTCTCGGGCGCGGTGGTTGTTACCACCCCACAGGATCTGTCGTTGATCGATGCGCGCAAGGGCATTGAGATGTTCAAGAAGGTCAACGTGCCGGTTCTGGGCATCGTTGAGAACATGAGCACGCATGTCTGTTCCAAATGCGGCCATCAGGAAGCGATCTTCGGTGCCCACGGCGGCCAGACGCTGGCCGACGAATACGATGTCGACCTGCTCGGCGAACTGCCGCTGGATATCTCGATTCGCGAATATGCCGATGCCGGCACGCCGACCGTCGTAGCCGAACCGGAATCGCTGATTGCAGCGGCGTATTTCGATATCGCTCGTCACACCAGCGCACGGCTGGCCCGCCAGAAAAAAGACTACGCCAGCAAATTCCCGAATATCAAGGTCGAGAGCAACTGACGCTCGTCGGCGGTTCCGCGCGGGCAGGATAGAAGGCATTTGCCCGCAGATTTTCCACTAGCGCCTGTTGCCGTTTCGTACGAGCCCTTGTCCCGAAGGGTTGGGCCTCAAATCGCCCCAGGCGGCGTGGCAAGTCTGGGTCGTGGCACGCCACGACCGGCGACTCGCGCCTTGCCTGAGGCGATTTGAGGACTCCAACGCGGCGCTCGGACGAAACGGCAACAAGCCCTAGCAGGCCAGTAAGCGCATCAAGGAGGCCCCCGCCTGAGTTGGGAATTCTAAATTCGCTCAATAGCTGGTGATAATGAACGATTTGGGAATGGATCGGGAAGAACTCAGGCGCCTTGAATGTCATGACGGCAATCGGAACGATGCTGGTCTGGATCTTTTATGCGCATTTGCTGTTGGCAGGATTTCGTCGTCAGCGGCAGGCACGAATCCTCGTGAATCAAGGCTGGGGTTATCAGGTCAACTCGGTATGCCTAGCCAGCAATATGAGTCACGAGCCGGTTTATATCCAGTGTATTTTCATCAGTCTCAGAACCCGAGACGGCAAATATCGAAGTTCGGTTACCGACTTCGACGATGCCGAACCCTGGAACAGCCAGAACACGCCCGGTGAGATTACCCGTCAAGGCCCCCTCGGGTCGGGCGAGTACATGAATCTGGGGACATTCCGTACCCTCATCCGCCAAGCGGCGCAGCAGCACGATCTGAGCCACGATCCATAGGATCCGATGAACGAGATGGGCCTCGAAACCTTCAAGATGACGGTAGTCTGCAGCTACGGGCCAGAGGGCGAGGCAATCGGCATACCTGGCAACAGTGCGTACAGTTGATTTAATACGACCGACAGCGCTCAGCCGGCCTGTGTCCCGAGGGCGTGGCGCGCGCGCGCTGCTGCGGCTCGTACCTGATCAGGGGCGGTGCCGCCAATATGATTGCGGGCCGCTACCGATCCTTCCAGCGTGAGCACTTCATAGACGTCGTCGCCAATGGCGTCCGAGAACCGGCGCAGCGCGTCGAGAGGCAAGTCGGCCAGATCGCAGGTCTGGGCAATCGCATGCTGTACACAGTTGCCAACGATCTCGTGGGCATCGCGGAAAGCGACCCCTTTGCGGACCAGATAATCGGCCAGGTCGGTGGCGGTGGCGAAGCCACGCCGGGCAGCCTCGCGACAGGCATCGGCGTGCACCTGGATGTGCGGCACCATGTCGGCGAACAGGCTGACGCAGGCAGCGACCGTATCAGCGGCGTCGAACATCGGGATCTTGTCTTCTTGGTTGTCGCGATTGTAGGCCAGCGGCTGGCCCTTCATCAGCGTAAACAGCGCCACCAGATGGCCGGTGACGCGCGCGGTCTTGCCGCGGGTCAACTCGGCGACGTCCGGGTTTTTCTTCTGCGGCATGATCGAGCTGCCGGTGCAGTAGCGATCCGGCAGATCGATGAATCCAAACGCCGGGCTCATCCAGAGAATCAGTTCTTCGGAAGCGCGGGACAGATGGGTCATGATCAGCGCAGCCGCCGACACGAATTCGATTGCGAAGTCGCGGTCGGAGACCGCATCCAGCGAATTGTCGATCACGCTGTCGAAGTCCAGTTCGCGCGCGACCATCTCGCGGTCGATCGGGAATGTCGTGCCGGCCAGCGCGGCCGCGCCCAGTGGCAAACGATTGACGCGTTGGCGGATCTCGCGCAGGCGCTCGGCGTCGCGCGCCAGCATGGCCTGCCAGGCCAGCATGTGATGACCGAATGTCACCGGCTGGGCGACCTGCATGTGGGTGAAGCCGGGCATGATGGTGTCGGCTTCGCGCTCGGCCAGTCCGATCAAGCCGTGGCGCAGGCGATCAACTTCGACCTCCAGCGAGTCCAGCGTATCGCGCAACCAGAGACGTACGTCGGTCGCCACCTGATCGTTGCGCGATCGGGCAGTATGCAGTTTCTTGCCCAGCGCGCCGATATCCTCGGTAAGCCGTGCTTCGATGTTCATGTGGACGTCTTCAAGCGCCGGGTCCCAGGGGAAATTGCCGGCCTCGATGCGACCTTCGATCGCTGTCAGACCGGCCTCTATCTGCTTGAATTCGTCGGCGTCAAGCACGCCAACGGTCGAGAGCATACGGGCATGGGCGATCGAACCGCGGATATCGTAGGGTGCCAGCCGTGTCTCGAACGAGATGGACTCCGTAAACGCAGCAACGCGGGCATTCGGGCCTTCGGAAAAACGTCCGCCCCATGTCTGATGGCTGGAGGTGGTGCTCATGGCGGCCTGTGGGCGTGGTTGGCAGAAATTGGAAAAGGAGTATAGCAATGCGGCCTCCCAGCTTGACGCGATGGCGGCGAGCGCCAAAGACTGGCTGGATGGCCGCTGCCACCGAAGCTGCTGACATCCTGCCGGATTTCTGTACCGGTGCCCGAGTGCTGCGGGTGCTGCTGGTATGCGAAGCCGTCGCGGTTGTGCTGACGCTCGGCGGGTCGCTGACTGACGATCTGTGGCGACGGTTGTTTTTGTTATCGGTCTACCTGCAGTGGATTGGTATCTGCAGTGCTGCTGCGCTATGTCTGCTGCGGCGCCACGCCGGCGACTGGCGCAGGCATTGGCTGGCGGTGCTTTGTTATCTGTCGCTGCTGGCCGTCACCCTGGTGATTACCGAGATCACGTTTGCGGCGGGGCGTTATACTGGTTTCGGTCTGCTGCTGGAAGATAACAGCCACGGCGGATTTGTCCTGCGCAGCCTGGGCATATGCGCGGTCGTATCGGCGCTGTCGCTGCGCTACTTCTGGCTGCGCGCGGCCTGGCAGCAGCACGCCGAGCTCGAAATGCGCGCGCGGCTCGAGGCGCTGCAGGCGCGTATCGAACCGCATTTTCTGTTCAATACGCTCAACAGCGTGGCCGCGCTGATCGAGCCGCGCCCGCGCGACGCCGAGACCGCGCTCGAGGATCTCGCGGTACTGCTGCGGGCGCGGCTGGCCTCCGATGCCCCAAGCCTGACCACACTGACCGATGAGATGTTGCTGGTGGATGCCTATGTGCGTATCGAGACGCTGCGCCTGCGAGAGCGCCTGATCATGGATGTGGATATCAGCCCGGCAGCCGCCCGTGGATTGCTGCCGGTACTGTGTCTGCAGCCGTTGGTCGAGAACGCCATCGGCCACGGCGTAGCTCGCCTTCCCGGCGGTGGCGCGGTGAGCGTGCGCGGCTGGATGGAGGCCAGCCAACTGCATATCTTGGTGCGTAATCCGGTCGCTACCCAGACACCGGCTGCCCCGGGCAACCGGCAGGCGTTGTCGAACATTGAACGGCGGCTCGCGTTACGCTACGAAGACGCCGCCCGGTTGCGTTTCACTCAAGACGACACGTGGTTCACCGTGCACATGATTTTACCGCAATCCTTGCCGCGCTCGATTTCCGCTTCGTCATGAAGGTATTGATCGTGGACGACGAACCCTTGGCTCGAGAGCGTCTGCGGCGCATGATCGAGGAGTTTCCCGGCTACCAGGTCGTGGCCGAGGCAGACGATGGAGACAAGGCATTGGATTGCGTCGGCCGACTGCGGCCGGATGCCGTGCTGCTGGACCTGCACATGCCCGGTATGGACGGTTTGCAGGTCGCAGGCGAGCTGGCTGACAGCGAGCTTCCGCCGGCGGTGATCTTTACCACCGCGCACAGCGAGCATGCCTTGTCGGCCCACAGCAGCCAGCCCGCGGGTTATCTGCTCAAACCGGTGCGTCGCGAGGATCTCATGGCGGCCCTGGCACGCGCGCGCCGGCCCAGCCAGGCCCAGTACGCTGCTCTGGCCGGCCAATCGATCGCCGACAGCGCCATGGGTTACGTCAGTGCGCGGACACGCGACGGCATCGAACGCGTGGCAATCCGCGATATCCTCTACTTCTGGGCCGACCAGAAGTATACGTCGGCGTTTCACCTGCAGGGCGAGCTGTTGATAGAACAATCGCTGGCTACCCTCGAACAATCGCTGGGCGAGGTTTTTCTGCGTGTCCATCGCAAGGCCCTGGTCGCGCGTGCCCAGGTGACCGGCCTGCGCTACGACGACGATGGCGGGGCGTATCTGACGCTACGCTACGTCGACGTTGGCGTGCCGGTCAGTCGCCGTCGTCTGCCCGACGTAAGGGCACTGCTGGGTGCTTGAAAAGGATTATTGAATATATGACCGACACGCTGCGTATCGCCACTCGCCAGTCCAAGCTCGCGCTCTGGCAGGCTCGTCACGTCCAGGTTCGCCTGCAGACTGCATTGCCCGAAGTGGATGTGGTGCTGTTGCCTATCCGCACCGAGGGCGATCGGGTGGTGGATCGGCCGCTGTCGCAGATTGGCGGCAAAGGATTGTTTCTCAAGGAGCTGGAGGCCGCGCTGGCGGCCGGCGAGGCAGACATCGCAGTGCACTCGATGAAAGACGTGCCAGCCGAGCTGCCTGCGGGTATGGTCTTGCCCGTGGTGCTCGCGCCGGGCAGTCCGCTGGATGCCTTCGTATCCAATCACTACGACGATCCGCACCAGCTGCCCGACGGCGCGCTGATCGGCACGTCGAGTCTGCGGCGGGCGGCGATGATGAAAAATCTGCGGCCGGATCTGCGTATCGAATCGTTGCGCGGCAACGTACAGACGCGCCTGTCCCGATTGGACGCCGGTGAATACGACGCGATTCTGCTGGCCTGCGCCGGCCTTGAACGGCTGGAGCTCGCCAGTCGTATCCGCTACGAACTATCGCCGGAAGAGAGCATGCCGGCTATTGGCCAAGGCGTACTCGGCATCGAACTGCGCGCCGATGACGAACTCAACGCCGCGCGTATTGCGGCCCTCGACGACGAATACACGCATATTCGCATCGACGCCGAACGCGCAGTCAATTCACGCCTGGAGGGCAGCTGTCATCTACCGATCGCCGCTTTTGCGACCCACGATGGCAAGGAGCTGTATCTACGGGCCTGTGTCGGCAAGCCGGATGGCTCGATCATGGTGCGCGACGCGGTGACCGGCCCGGCCGACCAGGCAGCGGCGCTGGGTCACCAGCTGGCCGATCGCCTGCTGGCCGCCGGAGCCGATCGGATTCTGGCCGACCTGTCGGCATAGAAGGCCGTGCATTGGTCCGACTCTGACCGCGCTCCCAGGCCGAACCGAACGCCATGAACGATCAGCTGAAGGGCGTGCGCGTCTGGCTTACCCGGCCGGCTGGCCAGGGGCGTTCGTGGCGCGAGGCGTTGCAGGCGGCAGGCGCCACCGTGATCGAGCAACCGTTGCTCGAGATCGGATCCGCTCCGGACGCCAGCGCCGCGCGCGCAGCATTGGCCGCGGCCGAGACCGCGGATATCGTGATTGCGACCTCGACCAACGCCGTGGCCGGCGCCTGGCGGTTGCGGCCGGCGTTTGCGCCGCATGGGCATCTGATCGGCGTGGGCGCGGCGACCGCGCGCGATCTGACGCAGGCCGCCGGCAGGCCGGCGCGCGCACCGGCGAACGATGCGAGCACCAGCGAAGGCCTGCTCTTGATGCCGGAACTGGTTGGCTGTGAACAGCGCAGGATCGCCATTCTGGGGGGCGCCGGTGGGCGCTCACTGCTGGTGGACAGGTTATCGGCGCGCGGTGCCCACGTTACCAAGATCGCGCTGTATCAGAGATTGCCGGTATCGATCGAAAAGACTCGGCTGATCGAACTCGCCGGCGAATGCGACGTGATTGTGGTGACCAGCGGTGAAGCGCTGGCCCATCTGTTGGATCTGGCGCGGGTGAGTCGCCTTGATCTGTCGGGTCACGGGTTGGTGGCGCCAAGCCAGCGTGTGGTACAACAGTCAGGTCAACAATTACGCTGGGCCGCTCCGCCAGTGCCTCTCGTGCGCATGGGTGCCGCCCACATCGCGAGTGCTGTTGCGCATGCCTGGCCGCGCCGCAGACAATAGTGGCTATTTGAAACTGGGGGAAACCGCTTCCAAATGAGCGAAGAACAGAATAAAGACGGCGCCAAGAGCAAGCCGGATACGTCAGCGAAGCCGAACAAGTCGTCGGCTGCCGCCAGCCCTGCAAGTCAGAGCGCCGACAGTGCCAGCAAATCATCGGATTCATCGGGTCGCAAGAATCCGGCCGCCAGCGGCTCGTCCCCGCCCGCCAGTAAATCAGGCGGTGGCAAGTCGGGTAGTAGCGAGCCAGCGGCGAAAAACGCCGACCAGAGCTCGGTCGACAAGTCGCGTGCGTCGCAACCGCGGGCCGGCTCGCACAAGTCTGCCGAAAGCAGACAGCCATCCAGCAAGGCGTCCGCTGCGACGGCAAGCCAATCAGACAACGCGGCGAAGATGCCCGCTGCAGGCAAACAGCCAACGCCTGATCAGGCTTCGGCAGACAAGAGCGCTAGCGACAAGGTAGCTAGAGATCAGCGCGCCATAGAGCAGCGGGTCAAGGATCAGGCCGCCAGAGATCAGGCCGCCAAGGACCGGGTCGCGAAGTTCCAGACTGCCCAGGAGCAGGGGGCCCAGGGTAAATCGGGCAAGACCGAGTCGACCCAGCGGCCAGCGACGTCAAGCAGGTCCTCCGGCAGTAGCGCATCGGGGACCTCTGCAGGCGCCGGTGGCCGTGCCGGTAGCGGCGCAAGTCCTCCCAGCCATCGCTCGGGTGGATCGAGCGTATCGGGCAGAAAATCGTCGAATGTGGCGCTGGTGGTCGCGGTGATTGCGCTGCTTCTGGCGATCGCGGCAGCGGCTGGCGCCGGCTGGCTGTGGTACCGCGGTCAGTCGCAGCTGGCCAATATGAATTCGCGCGTGAATACGGTCGAGCAGGGCATGCAGGCCAACGTGCAGAAAGTGGTCAAGCCGCGTCTATCGAAGATGGACGGCCAGATACAGTCGTTGTCGTCCAAGGTCGGCGATCTGTCGAGTCAGCAGGATCAAGGCAAGCAACAGATCACTCAGCTGCAACAGTCGATCAAGAGTCTGCAGTCCCAGAATGCCAAGCTCGCTGATCGTCTGGATGGTACGCATGCCCGTTTCGTAGAACAGCGCGTCGAGTCGCTGCTCCAGGCCGCTAATCAGCGCCTGACCATCTACAAGGATACGAAAGCGTCGATGCAGGCGCTCAAGCTGGCCGACACCGCCATCAAGCAGGCAGGCGATCCGCGTCTGTTCCCGGTCCGCAAGGATATTGCCAACGAGATTGCGTCGATCAAGGCGCTCCCCGACGCGGACACAGAGGGATTGTCGCTCAAACTGTCGAATCTCATCAGCCAGGTGCCTAAGCTGCCGCTGGAGACCAATGTGCCTTCGGAGTATTCGGGCAACAGCCAGGGTCAGGGTCAGCAGAACAGCGATAACCAAAGCGGTCAGTCCGGCAAGGATCAGACATCCCAGAGTCTTGCTGATCGGCTGACTTCAATTGATGTTTCGGCCGGTTGGCATCATTTCGTGGATTCGGTCAGCAATGCCTTGTCGCAGATGGTCACGGTGCGCCGTGCCAATGGAACAGAGAACGCCCCGGCGCTGATGGCGCCCGATCAGTCTTATTTCCTCACGCAGAATTTGCAGCTGCAGTTGCGCGGTGCCCAGCTGGCGCTTTTGAACAAGGATACGCAGACTTACCACCAAAACCTCTCATCTGCGAAGGATTGGATCAAGAAATACTATTCGACCGGCGATTCAGCGGTTCAGGCAGCGTTGGATACGCTCAACGATCTATCCAGCGTCAAGCTTGACTGGAGGGCACCGGATATCACCGCCAGCCTTGCCAAGCTGCGCCAGATCATGTCGAGTTCAGCCGGTGGCTCTGCCGCCGATCAGAGCGGCAACGGCGACAACAGCAGCAACGGTAACAGTGACGGCAAAAGCAACGGCAACAGCGGGAGCGAACAATAATGCGTCGTCTTCTACTCGCTGTCTTCGTATTTATTGTTTTCGGGATCGTCCTGTCATTGGTGTTTCGCAATCATCAGGGCTATCTGCTGCTCTCCTTCAACGGTTGGCAGATCGAGACCTCCCTGCTGTTTGCGCTGGCCGCATTGCTGGTTGGTATATGGGTATTAGCGGTCATTTGGCGGATTCTGGTGGCCGTTGTGACGACGCCGAGTTCCGTACGCGGATTTTTCAGCCGCCGAAAAACCAGAAAAGCCCGTCGCTCGCTGTATTCCGGTCTTGAGCATATGGCCGAAGGGCGCTGGTCTACCGCCGAATCCGAGTTAAAGCGTCTGGCAGATGTGCATGACGCTCCAGGATTGAATTATCTGTATGCCGCGCGTGCTGCACAGTTCCAGGGTCACGTCCGAGAGCGCGATCGCTATCTGGAAAAAGCAGCCAGCAGCCGGGGCAGCAGCGAGCTGGCTGTGCTGCTAACGCAGGCCGAGCTGCAGCGCATGGCCGGACAGACCGCCGAAGCCAGCGCCACACTGACGCGGCTCTATGAGATGGAGCCCCGGCATCCTCTGGTCTTGCGCATGTCGGCCGAACAGGCGATGGAGAATGGCGATTACAAGCAGTTGCGCAAATTGCTCGACAGCCTGCACAAGCATTCGAAGATGGACGCCGAGCGTATCGAGGAGATGGCGATTGCCGCCTGGACTGACGAACTCTCTCAGCATCGCGATGTGGGTCAGCTCACCGGCGCCTGGCGCAAGGTTCCCAAGCGGCTTCGCAATAACCCCGCGGTTGCGAAGCATTATGCGGAGTGCTTGAAGAGTATTCACGAGGAGAACGAGGCGGCCAACGTGATCCGCAACGTTCTCAAGCAGCAGTGGGATCCGCAACTGGTACTGCTGTTTGGGGACCTCAGGTCGGATCACCGTACCGATCAGCTGGCTACCGTCGAAGGCTGGCTCAAGCAGTACGGGGAAAAGCCGGAGTTGTTGCTGGTTGCCGGGCGATTGTGCCTGCGCAGTCAGTTGTGGGGCCGAGCCCGCAGCTATTTTGAAGCCGGTCAGAAAAATCAGTCGCGGCCGGATGCGCTGCTGGAACTGGGCCATCTGTTCGAACAGATCAATGACAAGGAAGAAGCCCGTCAGGCCTATCGCAAGGGATTGGAAATACGGGTTGCAGACTCGCAACAGCTGGTCGGTCGAGTCGAGGGGCCATCGGCCCCAGTGAGTGCTGCCGCCCGGGTGTAGGCGGGATGCCCGCATCAGTTGCCGGGCCGATTCGGCACACCTTGATCATCGGTTGCGGTGATACCGGCGTACGAGTCGCTGCCCGGCTGGTGGCCAGCGCAGAGCTGGTTACCGGTCTCGTGCGCAGTCAGGCCTCGGCGGCGCGCGTTCGGTCAATTGGCGCGCGCGCTATCCGGCGCGATCTCGATCAATTGGGCACGGAGAAGCTGCCTGATTGCGATCGGCTGCTCTATTTCGCGCCGCCGGGGCGTGCCGGGCATGCCGACTACCGTATGGGCGATGTGCTGGCCCGGCTGCCCAGAGTGCCGACGCAGCTTGTGTATATCAGCACTAGTGGCGTGTACGGCGATTGCCAGGGTGATTGGGTCGACGAGACGCGGCCTGTCGATCCGCAGAGCGAGCGAGGCCAACGTCGAGCCGACGCGGAACGCCAGATTGCGGATTATGCGCCACATGCCGTGATCCTGCGGGCGCCGGGGATATACGGACCCAATCGCTTGCCGGTGTCGCGCGTGCTCGACCGAGAACCGATCCTGGATGATGCGGAGGGCGGCTGGTCTAATCGTATCCATATCGACGATCTGGCGACCATCGCCTATCGCGCCGGCACCGAACGCTGGCCGCATTCGATCTACAACGCCTGCGACGGCCTGCCCACTCGCCTGTCGACCTATTACGACGCGCTCGCCGAACTACTCGGCGTCGAACCGGTCCCCCGAATCAGTTGGGCCGAAGCCGAAAGCCGGTTTTCGGCCATGCGATTGTCGTTCCTGCGCGAGTCGCGCCGACTATCCAATCGACGGCTGGTAGACACGGGCTTCGAATCAATATTCTGTGATTTCCGCGAGGGCTTGGCAGCCAGTCTTAAAGCCGAATCCGCTGACTAGGGCCTAGCGCAGCAATCCATCGGCGACCATTGTCTGTTGAAACTGCGACACGATGGCATCGAGACAGTCGGCGCCTGACAGCGTCAATGGCACCGTCCCCGTCCTGTTTTCGATAATCGAAAGCTGATATGCATAGCCGGGCCCGTCGTTGCGACATTTTCCGGCCGGTCGGGCATCGAGCGTTAGACGGTAGCGCCCCTGGATCGACATCGCTTGTGCGTCGGCCGAGCTAATGCCCGCGCCGGCGGTATACGCCACCGGCTGCCAGCCGTGAGCTGACAGCAACGCACGAATCCTTGTCGCCAGCGGTGTCTGCCGCGCCGGTACGAAAATGGTCAACGCCTGGCGGTCGGCGCTGCCGGGGCGCTCGACGTGCTCAGTCGCAGTCTGGCTAGCACAGGCCACGAGTAGGGCACTCGACAAGGCGAACAAGGCAGCGCGAACGATCATGCAGTCGGCGTCCGGTGAAACAGGCGAACTTGCCAGTACAGGATAACGCCTGGACGCGCGAATGTGGCTCGTTGTCCAATCGCTTTGCCCGCTAAGATCTCAAGAATCATCGGTTGCGTTGTCCTACCGGCAGCGAGATCGAGCATGACTATGCCCGGGACCTGGCGTCCGAACTGAATATCGCCGCCGCCCGGACCCGGGCCTGCGTAGGGCCGGGGTTGCGCCCTGATCGGCGCGGCCCAACCGCCGGCAATGTCGGTGCGAGATGCCGACGATAGCTGGCTGGAAATCCGTCGGGCGTCACGCAGCCGAACGGCACGCTCCCCGCGTATGATTGCCGCATGCCCAGCGACCCTGTCCCTGCTATCCGTACCGCGATGCCGATCGATATTGACGCATTGCTGGCGCTCGAGCGCGAATGTTTCGAAGTGGACGCGCAATCGCGCAACAGCCTGGCCTATCTGCTGTCGCGGGCGAATGCCGACACGTATGTGATTGGCGACGGTGAAGTGATTCTGGCCTACGTCATGCTGCTCTATCGTCGCAACAGCCGAGTCGCCCGCGTGTACTCCATTGCGGTGGCCGCGACGGCCCGCGGACAAGGCCTGGCTGCGCGTTTGCTGATCCACGCAGAGACCAGCGCGGGTGCCCGGGGCGCGACGATCATTCGTGCCGAAGCACGCCAGAGTAATCGCGGGTCGCGCGCGCTGTTCGCGGCAGCCGGTTACCGCGAGATCGGCGCACTGCCCGGTTACTATGCGGGCGGCGAAGACGGCGTGCGGCTGGAGAAATCGCTCGTATGAGCGATCAACGTCGAGCGTGCGTCATGACGGTCATTGGTGGCGCGCCGGTAGGAATCGGAACGCACGCTGCTCACTCAGAGCGCGCTCTGTGCGCGTTTCTATCTTTGGACAAGCCTGCCTGTTGGAGTGTTAGATGGCCGAGCCAATTATCGTTCTGGAATCGTTGCGAGACTGGAAATCCGAATCGTCGCCGCTGCGCTGCGTGTTGGCCGACGATTATCTTGCCGATTCTGAATTCGCTGAAACCGGACTGCGGGTCATCAACCTTTGTCGCTCGACGCGTTATCAAAGTCTGGGCTACTACGTATCGCTCCTGGCCGAGGCGCGCGGCCATCGCGTGGTGCCGTCGGTGGCGACATTGCAGGATTTGAGCCGCAAAATCCTCTACGGCGCCGAGATCCCAGCGCTGGCGCGCGATCTCGACCGGCTCGACGAGACAACTCGTGCCCGATTGCCGGCCAGCTTCCGCGTGTTTCTGGGACGCAGCCGTGTGCCGTCGCTGGCGCCACTGGCGCGCAAGCTGTTCGAGCAGTTCGCGGTGCCGCTGCTCGATGTGTCGCTGGTACCGCGTGACGGCGGGTTGCGGGTTGGTGAGCTGAAGTCCACGAATCTGCGTGCGCTGTCCGCGGAGGAGTCCACGTTTCTGGCCGAGGCCGTGGCGCGTTTTGTGACCCGCGGCTGGCGGACCGCGCGCAAACGCCCGCGAGCCCGTTTTGATCTGGCGATTCTGGTGGATCCGGAAGAAGAGCAGCCGCCGTCCAATCGCGGCGCAATCGATGCGTTCGTCGCCGCCGGGCGCAGACTTGGTCTGGAAATCGAGGAAATCACCAAGCGGGATATATCGCGTCTTGCCGAGTTCGATGCCTTGTTCATCCGCGAGACCACGCGGCTCAATCATCACACCTATGCGTTTTCGCGCCGCGCCGAACAGGAAGGGCTGGTCGTAATGGACGATCCGACCTCTATCCTGCGCTGTACCAACAAGGTGTATCTCGCCGAATTGCTGACGCGGCACAAGGTTGGCGCGCCCAGGGCACAGATCTTCGGCGAGGCCGAGGTCAGTCGCCTGCCCGATTTGCTGGGTTTTCCGATGGTGCTCAAGGCACCGGAAGGCGCGTTCTCCAAAGGCGTTTTCAAGGCCGATGACGAGGCCGAGCTGGCCGAGATCGCCGCTCGTCTGCTTGATGATTCAGAACTGGCGCTGGCTCAGGAGTTCATGCCGACCGAATTCGACTGGCGGGTTGGTGTGCTGGGGGGCAAGCCGCTGTACGTCTGTCAGTACCTGATGGCAGGCGGGCATTGGCAGATTGTCGATTACGCCGCTGCCGGCGGCACAGCCGAGGGCGATTCGCGCACCTTGGCCGTGGCCGACGCACCGGCCGATGTCGTAAGCGTCGCTGTCCAGGCTGCCAATCTGATTGGCGACGGCCTGTATGGCGTCGATATCAAGTCTACCGCCGACGGTCTGAAAGTGATCGAGATCAACGACAACCCGTCGATCGATGCCGGAATAGAAGACGCCGTGCTGGGCTCAGCGTTGTATGAAACCATAATGGCCGAATTTCTTCGTCGCCTGGAACAGCGTACGCGATCGCGCACACGCCTCAGGTGATGGCGTGGCGGCTGGCCTGTGGCATGGCAGGACTGACAGATATACAACAGGCGGCAGCAGTGTGTTGTACTTGGCAACATAGATATAGACCGTTTTTCGCAGGTGCCAGCCAGCAGCCTAACTTTGTAGCAGCGGCTGTCGATGGGAATGGGCTTGATCGTCGAGCCGACCGCTACCACTCCTTATACATGCGGGAGAACGCAGTGAGAATACTGATGGTCCTGACCCTGTTCTCGCCGTGCAAATCATATTCATCGGAGATAAGACCATGACGCAAGCTATCCGTTTTCATGAGACCGGCGGCCCTGAGGTTCTCAAGTACGAAGACATCGACGTTGGCCATCCGGGCCCCGGCGAAGTCCGCATCAAGGTTGAGGCGATCGGGCTGAACCGGGCAGAAGTGATGTTCCGCGAGGGCCAGTATCTGGAAGATCCGAAACTGCCGGCCGGTATTGGCTACGAGGGGGCAGGCATCATCGAAGCCGTGGGCGAGGGGGTCGAGTGCCTTCGCGAAGGCGATGCCGTATCGGTGATTCCCGCGTTTTCAATGAATGATTATTCGCTCTATGCCGAACAAGCAATAGTACCGGCGCATGCCGTCACGCCGCGCCCCCAGGGTCTGGACGCAGTCCAGGCCTCCGCGGTATGGATGCCGTTTCTAACCGCCTACGGCGCGCTGATCGAAATCGGCGAGCTTGGCCAGGGCGATGCCGTCATCATTACCGCGGCTTCCAGCAGCGTGGGTCTGGCTGCCATTCAGATCGCCAACAGCGTCGGTGCGGTCTCGATCGCTGCAACCCGGACCTCGGCCAAGGCCGATGAGCTGAAAAAAGCCGGCGCTGCGCATGTTATCGCGACCCAGGAACAGGATATCGCCGCCGAGGTGATGCGCATTACCGATAACGTGGGTGCGCGGCTGGTATTCGATCCGGTTGCCGGCCCTGGCCTCGACGCCCTCGCCGAGGCGATGGCCCCGGGCGGCACGCTCTTCGTCTACGGCGCGCTGGCAGGCGAGGCCACACCGTTTCCGCTGATGACTGCCCTCGGCAAAGGCTTGAGCGTGCGTGGCTATACGCTGTTCGAAGTGCTGGGCAGCGCCGAACGCTTCGAGCACGGCAAGACCTTCGTGACCCGCGGGCTGGAATCCGGCGACTTCTCGCCGATAATTTCGCGTACGTTTGCGTTTGCAGACATGATCGATGCGCATCGGTATATGGAATCCAATCAACAGTTCGGCAAGATCGTGGTGACCGTGCCCTAGTGAGATAGCAACAGGCCCGCCGATCGTCCGGGCTTTGTTATGATCGACCATCGCTTAAAACGAGTCGTGGACCGGATGTCTGCGATCGTGCGTTCCCGCTTCCGGCATTCAAACCAGAGACAAACCATGACCCAGCGAATAGAAAAAGCCGGCCTGCAGATAGGCGAGCCGCTTCATGACCTGATCGAGACCGCATTACCGGGCACCGGCGTAGACAGCGCCACGTTCTGGCAGGCGCTGTCGGATCTGGTGGCCGAATTCGGCCCGAAGAACGCCGCACTGCTGCGCCATCGCCAGGATATCCAGGACACCCTGGACAAATGGCATCAGGAACATCGCGGCGACGCCTTCGATTTCGTCGATTATCGCAAGCTGTTGGAAGAGCTCGACTACATCGTGCCGGCCGGCGATAACTTCCAGGTCTCGACCGATCACGTTGACCCCGAGATCGCCAGCATCCCCGGCCCGCAGCTGGTGGTGCCGATCAACAACGCCCGTTTCTCGCTCAATGCCGCCAACGCGCGCTGGGGCAGTCTCTACGACGCTCTCTACGGGGCGGATATTATTCCCGAGCGCGATGGCGCCGAGAAAGGCACAAGTTACAACCCGATGCGCGGCGCTAAAGTTGTCGCCTGGGCCGCACAGTTTCTCGACGACAGCTTCCCGCTGGCATCCGGCAGTCACGCCGACGCCCAGGCCTATCGCATCGATAACGGCACGTTGAGCGTGGAGTGCGACGGCCACCACGTTGGCCTGGCCGATGCCGACCAGCTGGCCGGCTACCGTGGTGAGGCCAGCGCGCCCACCGCTGTGCTGCTGGTCCACAATGCCCTGCACGCCGAGATCCAGATCGACAAGAACGCGCCGATCGGCAAGGATCATGCGGCCGGCGTGAAGGACGTCCTGATGGAAGCCGCCATCACCGCGATCCAGGACTGCGAGGACTCGGTCGCCGCGGTCGATGCCGAAGACAAGGCTCGGGTCTATGGCAACTGGCTTGGCCTGATGAAAGGCGATCTTCAGGAAACCCTGGAGAAAGGCGGCAAGACGATTACCCGCAAGCTCAACGACGATCGCCTCTATACCGCCCCCGACGGCGCCGAGCTGACCTTGCCCGGACGCAGCCTCATGCTGGTCCGCAACGTCGGCCATCTGATGACGACGCCCGCCGTGCTCGATTCCGACGGCGAAGAGATTCCCGAAGGCATTCTGGATGCGCTGTGTACCGGCGTCATTGCCTTGCACGACCTGAAAGGCAACGGTCCGCATACCAACAGTCGCGCCGGCAGTGTCTATATCGTCAAGCCCAAGATGCACGGCCCGGCCGAGGTCAACTTCACCGTCGCCCTGTTCGAGCGCATCGAGAAAGCCGTCGGCATGGCGCCGAACACCCTCAAGGTCGGCATCATGGACGAAGAACGGCGGACTTCCATCAACCTCAAGGAATGCATCCGCGCAGCGCGCGAGCGCACCATCTTCATCAATACCGGCTTTCTCGATCGTACCGGCGACGAGATGCATACCTCGATGGAAGCCGGCCCGATGCTGCCCAAGGGCGAGATGAAGACTCAGCCCTGGCTGAAAGCCTACGAAGACAACAATGTGGATACAGGCCTGGCCTGCGGCCTGCGCGGCAAGGCACAGATCGGCAAGGGCATGTGGCCGGCACCGGACAACATGGCCGACATGATGGACGCCAAGATCGGGCATCCGAAGGCTGGGGCCAACTGTGCCTGGGTGCCGTCGCCCACCGCGGCCACGCTGCATGCGATTCACTATCATCGCTGTGACGTACTGGCCCGCCAGGGCGAGCTGGAATCCCGTCGCGAGGACTATATCAACGATCTGCTGACGATCCCGCTGTTGAACCGTGAACTGTCGGCCGACGAAATTCAGCAGGAACTCGACAACAACTGCCAGGGCATCCTGGGCTATGTTGTGCGTTGGATCGATCAGGGGGTCGGCTGTTCCAAGGTGCCCGACATCCACGATACCCAGCTGATGGAAGACCGCGCGACCTGCCGGATTTCATCGCAGCATGTAGCTAACTGGCTGCATCACGGCATCACCAATGAAAACGAGGTCCGCGAGGCGCTCAAGCGCATGGCCAAGGTCGTCGATCGCCAGAACGAGGCCGATGCAAACTATCAGCCGATGTCGGCCGACTTCGACCGGTCCATCGCGTTCGAGGCAGCCAGCGACCTGATCTTCAAGGGCCGGGAGCAGCCATCGGGCTATACCGAACCGCTACTGCATGCCCATCGGCGCCGCCTGAAGGCCCGGCTCGCCGGTTGACCGGCTGGTCACGTTCAGGGCGTGTCGCCGTATGACACGGCAACACGCCCTGACACAAGAAATAATAAAAAAAGACCCGGTCTTATCGCCGAGTCTTTTTCTGGTCTTATCGTTCGGTCTAACGACAGTGCGATGCTGACCGTCTGGACATCGTTCAGCTACCGCCGACCATGACCCGCATCTCGAGATACTGGAACATCCACATGGTCACCACGATGGAGATGAATACCAGCGGTATCGTGAGCACCGCCGATACCGTATGCCAGATCATGGTTTTCGACAGGTCGAGCTTGAACAACAGGTAGAGCTGTCCAACCACCGCGATCAGCGCGAGAATACCGATCCAGGTCAGCGTGCTGCTCTGTGACAGTCCACCGCCGAGAGTGATGATGCAGGACACAATCATCAGCGCCAGGCCTAGCACAAAGGCGGACACGTATTGCAGTGTGCTGGCGGATTGAATTTCTGGATGATCGATCGGACTGCTTTGGTGATGTGCCATCAGCTGACTCCCATCAGATAGACGAAGGTATAGACAAAAACCCAAACCACGGCCTGGAAGAACCAGAAGATACGCAGGTTGAGAAAACGTCCAACGACCGCCTCGGTGAATCCGTCACGCAGGACCTGGATCAGCACCACGGCCATCCAGATCAGGCCGACGATCACGTGCAGACCGTGAGCCCATACGATGGTCCAGAAATCCGACAGGAACGCGCTGGCCTGGGGCACGGCCCCTTCCTGAGCGAGTTTCACGAACTCCCATATCTCCTGCAGTACGAAGACCAGGCCGACGACGAACGCGGCCGTCATCCAGCGCAGCACTTCCTTGCGATCGTTGTTCTTTAACGCGACCCCGGCCAGGCCGAAGAACAGCACGCTGGAAAACAGGAACAGCGTTGGAAACAGCGCGCTGATCGGATCGATCACCTGGGCCGCGGTGATCTTGCTGGTGCCATAGGCATCGCCATACACGCCGTGCGCGGCGAACAGCCCGGCGAAGATCATGATGTCGCTCATCATGTAGAGCCAGAAGCCAATCGAGCGCAGAGTGATCGGATCGTGGTGATCCGGCTCGGTCGTGTAGAGCTTGATGGAACCCGGGTCGGCGACCCGGCTCAAATCAGTAGACATGGTTTTTCAACTCCGTAGACGCTCGGTTCAACCGTGCGCGTGGCCGTCGATTTCGGGCTCGCCCATCTCGCCGGTCTGTTGCGCGCTGTCCTGCGCCCGGTGATCGATCTGGTCAAGCTTCTCGCGCTCCATGGCTTCCATCTCGTCTGCCGGAATCACGTAGTCGACATCCTTCTGGAAGGCACGGAAGATCAGCGTCGCGATCATGCCGATCACGCACAGGCCCATGACCCACCAGACACGCCAGACCGCGGCGATGCTGAACAGGCCGACAAAGAACCCAAGCACGATAGGTACTGCCGTATTTTTTGGCATATGCGTATCACTATAGTTCTCTGGCTTGAGAGTCGTGAGGCGATGCTCGCGACGCCAGGCCCATTCATCGTTCGAGTGCACGATCGGCGTGGCACCAAAATTATAGAACGGCGGCGGACAATGCGTCGCCCATTCCAGGCTGCGCGAGGTCTCCCAGGCATCGGATGTACGAACCCGGTTCTTCTCGCGATCCCGAATCGAGACATAGACCTGCAGCACAAACGCTGCGACCGACGCCGCATACAGCGCAATACCGACCACTTCCAGCATCAGCAACGGCCACCAAGACGGGTGCGCGATATAGTCCAGGCGGCGAGTCATGCCGAGGAAGCCCAGCGCATACATGGGTACGAACACGAATACCGAGCCGCCCCAGAACAGCCAGAAGAATATCTTGCCGAGTTTCTCATCCAGATAGAAACCAAAGGCTTTCGGCCACCAGTAGGTGACAGCGCCGAAGATCGCAAACGCGATGATCAGGAACATGTTGTGGAAATGGGCCACCACGAACACGCTGTTATGCGAGACATAGTTGATGGCGGGAATAGCCAGCATCATGCCGGTCATGCCGCCGCCAATCAGCAACAGTACGGAGCCCAGCGCCCAGAGCATCGGTGTTTCCAGCCGCACGCGCCCGCGAAACATGGTGAACGCCCAGTTGAACACCTTCACACCGGTAGGAATACCGACCAGCATGGTCGCGATCGAGAAGAACGTATTGACCTGCGGCCCGGACCCCATGATGAAGAAATGATGCAGCCACACCAACCAGGATACGCCCGCAATCATCATGGTCGCGAAGATCATGCTGGTGTGGTTGAACAGCGGTTTCTCCGAGAATGTCGGGATGATCTCGGAAATAAAGCCGAAGGCCGGCAGCACCACAAAATACACTTCCGGATGACCCCACAACCAGAACAGGTTGGTGTACATCATGAAGTTGCCACCGCCATCGGCGGTGAAGAAGTGCGTACCGACATAGCGATCCAGCGTCAACAGCGCAATGGCGACCGTCAGCAGCGGGAAGGAGGTGAGCGCGATGATGTTGGTGCCCATCGCGGTCCACGAGAAGATTGGCATGCGCATCAGCGACATGCCGGGCGCACGCATCTTGAGCATCGTCGCAATCAGATTGACCGCGCCCACGGTACTGGCGATGGAACTGATCTGAAGTATCCATATCCAGTAGTCCACCCCCACCCCGGGGCTGTGATCAAGCTCCGTGAGCGGCGTCAGGCCCACCCAGCCGGCGTGCGAGAACGAACCGACGAACAACGACACCATGCACAGCCCGGCCGCCATCGCGGTCAGCCACAGGCCCACCGCGTTCAAGAACGGATAGGCCATATCCCGCGCGCCGATCTGAAGCGGCACGATCAAGTTCATGAAGCCAACCAGGATCGGCGTGACGGCCAGCAGAATCATCAGCGTGCCGTGCACGGTGAAGATCTCGCTGATATGAAACGGTGTCAGGTAGCCGTGCGCTGCACCTAGAATACCCGGCGAATCGGGCCCGACGGCCATCGCTTGATGGGTCCGGATCATGGCGGCTTCGAAAAAACCACGGAACAGCATCACCAGACCGATGATGATGTACATGATGCCGATCTTCTTGTGATCGACGGTGGTTAGCCAGTCTCTCCAGAGCCAGCCCCAGAGCTTGTAGTAGGTCAGGGCTGCTACCACGGTGCCGCCGCCGAGAACCACGAGCGCGAAGGCGAACATGATCCAGGGGTTGTTGTATTGCAGGTCGAGCAGCATGGGAAGGCGCCCAAACAGCGGGTCCCACGGCCCTTGCAGATTCATAAACATAGTGTCAGACGCCTATTCAGTCGGAATTGCTCTGTGAAGGATGGTCAGCTGTCGTGCCGTTCTTGTCGCTGTTCGCGCTGCCCGTGCCAAACTTGCGATCAAATTCGTGCGTGGTCATGTTTTCCGACAGACGCGCGGGCCAGACAATGTTCATATCACCCGCCTTGACCTCGTGGATCAGCTTCGAAAAGAGGTTCGGTTGAACCTGACTGTAAAGCGACCATCGGTCGCCGGTATTGATGGTCGGCTGGGCGAACTTCTCGAAATCCTGCCAGTTCATCTGATTACCGGACTGTCGGGCGCGTTGGACCCAGTCCTCGAACTTGCCAGGGGTGACAGCCAGCACCTTATAGTTCATCCAGGAAAAGCCCGGGCCGCTGAATTCGGTTGAAAACCCCTGGTAGGTTCCGGTGCGTTCAACAAAGAAATGCTGCTTGGTGCGCATGCCCGGCATCATGTAGATCTGGTTGACGAGCTTGAGCACATAGAAATCGTTGGTGACGGTAGCCGAGGTCAGATTCATCGATATCTTGCGTCCAGTGGGTACCACCAGACGGTTACTCATCGCGATGCCTTCATCCGGATAGATGAACAGCCACTGCCAGTCGGTAGAAATGACATCGATACGCAGAGGTTTCTTGTTGCCTGATTTGGCGACCGCCGATTTGAGCGCCTGCGGGTTGAAAGGCGCGACGTCCCGCGCGCCCTGGTAACTGAAGTAGGACAACACGACAACGAGCAGCAGCGGCACACCCCAGACCACCACCTCGACGATAACGGAGTGGTTGTAGGTCGGGTCATAACGCCCTTTTCCGCCCTTGCGATAGCGGAAAAACGTCCAGATCACAAGGGCCGTGGCAGGTACGATCACGATCAGCAGCAGCAGAACGTCGACGATCAGATAGAAGATCGACGCGCGTGCAATCGGCCCGTTCGGATGCAGAAACCAGAATGGGTCCTGTACCGGACTGCCGCTGCAGCCAGCGAGCGCCAGGACGAGCATCGCGAGCGCCAGCGCTGCGATACCACGTTGAATAGTCGTTGTTTTCATTGAACACCGGTTCCAAGGTGGGCGACGGTCGGCACGGCGCGACGAACGAACTCACGCAAAGCGGCAGCGCTTGCCCCGCGCTACGCTCATTACGCGGATAAGACGTTCGTCGGATGCACTATTACATTACTATCGTGCACCAGTTGGAGTGCAAACGTCTATCTGCTGGCGCACCGTTCAGGCGACACTCAGCGACGATTCGTGTGTTTCATCGCCACTCCGGGTAGCGTATCAGCGAGCCGGGAAAAGTTGAAATCGAACCGATTGGTCGGAAGAATTGACCGGCAACACAGACGCCTGAAATCGCGCGGGTGCATCAGATCGTCGCCTGCAATCAATGCTCAGTGCCTCCGAACGTGCTACATGCTATCCGTGCCAACTCTCTTCGCCACTCAAAGCCAGCGCATGAACCTGCACCATCTGATGATCTTTCTGGCGATCGCCGAGACCGGCAGCATCACGGCCGCCAGCGAGCGTCTGCATATCTCGCAGCCGGCCTTGTCGCGCGAGCTGAAATCATTTGAAGAGCGCTTGCAGGTGTGTCTGTTCGAGCGTCACGCCCGCGGCATGCATCTCACCGAGCCAGGGTTGCTTTTGGCAGATTATGCTCGGCGGTTGTTTACGTTGGAAGCCGAGGCCAGTGCCGCCATGGAAGCGGTCGCCAGCGCCAGACGCGGCCGATTTGCGATCGGTGCCAGCAACACTGTAGGGACCTATGTGCTGCCGCCGATTCTGGCGCGTTTCCGGCGCCAACGGCCGGAGGTGCAGATCTCATTGTTCGTCGGCAATACCGAACAGGTTGCCGAGGGTGTGGCCGACATGCGGTTTCTGCTGGGCTTCATCGAAGGTCCGCTGCATACGCCGGACTTGTCCACGCAGACCTTTCGTGAAGACGGGATTCTGCCCGTGGTCGCCGCTGACCACGAGCTGGCCGAGCGAAAGCGTATCCGCATCACTGATCTGGCCGAGCAACCCTTGCTGTTGCGCGAAGCCGGGTCGGGCACGCGCGAGCTGATCGATCGTCTGATTCTGGCCCACGACCTGGGGCAGGCGCCAGTGATGGAATTGGGCAACACCGAAGCACTCAAGCAGGCAGCGATACATGGCGGCGGTATCGCCTGGCTGCCGCGTATCAGCATGGTCGACGAACTGGGCCGCGGTGCGCTGGTGCCGCTGGGGCTTGCGAGTCTGCATATCCAGCGCGAGCTGGCCATCGTGCGCCGTACCTCGGCTTATCTGCCGCCAGCGGCGCAGGCGCTCATAGCTGCACTGACGGGCAAGACGCCGGCGGACTGACTCGCGATATACGTCGTCGGCCGATTCGCTTGCGCAGCCACTGGATAGGTATATACAAACGGCATTGGTCGTAAGCTATTTATGAACTACTGCTACTAGCCGCTGTGTCGTACGCTTTGCGAAAAAGTTATATCGTTATTTGATCGAGCAATAACTCGCAGGGCTTTCATGACACAGACTGAAGCACACGCCACCGAGCCGTTGCCTCGCTGGGCCAAGGTGATTGACCAGACGACCTGCATTGGTTGTCATGCCTGCACCACGGCCTGCAAGGCCGAGAACGATGTGCCCGTGGGCGTGTCGCGTACCTATGTGAAGTCGGTCGACGTCGGCGTGTTTCCGGATGCACGCCGCGCCTTCCAGGTCACGCGTTGCAACCAGTGCGCGGATTCACCGTGCACTACCGCCTGTCCGACCAAGGCCATGCATACCCGGCCCGACGGCATCGTGGATTTCAACAAGGATATCTGCATCGGCTGCAAGGCCTGTATTGCGGCTTGTCCGTACGATGCGATCTTCATCAACCCCGAAGACCATTCGGCGGAGAAGTGTAATTTCTGTTCGCATCGAATTGACTCGGGCCTGGAACCAGCCTGTGTCTCGGTGTGTCCGACGCAGTCGATCATGGTGGGCAATCTTAACGACCCCACTTCGCGGGTCGCGAAGATGGTCAACCGCGAGCCGGTATCGGTGCGCAAGCCGGAGAAGGGCACCCGACCGAAGATGTTCTACAAGGGCGCGCATCAGGCAACCCTCGATCCGCTGGCGGCCGACCGCCCGACGGGTGGCAACTATGCCTGGGCCCAGCAGCCGCGTAACAGCGGGTCGTTCAACGACGGCACTGTGCCCTCCGGCAATCCCCTGGGTAATAGTGCGGGCAGCGCCAATTCCTCGGCCGCGGCCAAGCTGTCCTACGATCAACCGCATCATCGGCCCTGGGACTGGCGCGTTTCGGCCTATACCTGGACCAAGAACGTCGGCAGCGGCATTTATCTGATCACCCTGATGCTGGTGGCCACCGGCCTGATGAGCCCAGAGAATCCGCTATGGCGCTGGGTCGCCCCGGTGGGCAGCGGGTTCTTTGTAGCCGTCACCTGCCTGCTGCTGGTCGCCGATCTGGCCCATCCGTTCCGGTTCTGGCTGATCTTCTGGCGCCCCCACTGGAGCAGCTGGCTGGTCAAGGGAGGCGTGATTCTGGTGTCCTACAGCGCCGTGCTGGCCGTGCATTTCGTCTCCAGTATTATGGATGCCACATGGATCAGCGTCTGGCTGATGTGGATCGGTGCGCCGCTGGCGATCGCCAGCTCGATCTATACCGCCTGGTTGTTCGGCCAGGCCAAGGCTCGCGATCTGTGGCAGAACCCGCTGTTGGCCCCGCATCTGCTGGTGCAGGCCATGGCCGCGGGCTCGGCGGTGGTGGTGCCGTTCGCCATGTTCTTCGCCCCGCAGACGGTCGACTTCGTACTGTGGTGGACCGCCGGTGCCACGCTCGTACATCTGGCGTTCGTGGCCAGCGAGTTCGCTTCGCCCACACCCAGCGCCCATGCCCGGCTGGCGCATCACGAGATGACGCGCGGCCGCTTCCGGCACTTCTTTGCCGCCGGCGTCGTGTTGTCGGCGATCGGCCTGGCCGCACCGTGGCTCGGCGTCTGGGTCTGTCTGTTCGCTTTCCTTGGGCCGTTGGCCTACGAGCATGCGTTTGTCCAGGGCGGCCAGTCCGTCCCCTTGGCCTGATCGGTTCTAAGGAGAATCACCATGAAACCGAAGAATCTGATCAAGTCGCTCAACGAGCGCATCTCGGCGCTCCGCTCCGAGACCGAAGCACGCGGCGAGACGTTCTATCAGGGCGCCAGCCGGATCAATCTGGCCGGTTTCCCGCCCAAGGAGCACTGGGACGACTGGATCTCGCTGGAGCCGATCAAGGGCACCGGCAAGCGAAAAGAGACGCACTACATGCTGGTGCCCACGACTTGCTTCAATTGCCAGTCGTCCTGTGGCCTGATGGCCTATGTGGATCGCGACAGCATGGAGGTGCGCAAGTTCGAGGGTAATCCGGAACATGCGGCATCGCGTGGCCGCAACTGTGCCAAGGGCCCGGCGACACTTAACCAGATCACCGATCCGGATCGCATCCTGTACCCGATGAAACGGGTCGGCGAACGCGGCGAGGGCAAATGGGCCCGGATTTCCTGGGATGAAGCGCTGGATACGCTGGCCGAGCGCATCCGCAACGCCATGCTCGAGGATCGGCGTGAGGAAATCATGTACCACGTCGGCCGCGAGGGGGAGGACGGCTTTACCGAGTCGATATTCAAGGCCTGGGGCATGGACTGCATCAACACCCATACCAACATCTGCTCGGCCGCCGGGCGGACCGGGCTGCAGTACTGGATGGGCTTCGACCGGCCGAGCAACGACTTCGCCAACGCTGAAGTGATCCTGCTGACCAGCGCGCATCTGGAATCCGGACATTACTTCAACCCGCATGCCCAGCGGATCATCGAAGCCAAGAAGCGCGGCGCACGGCTGATCGTGGTCGATGTGCGGCTGTCCAACACGTCGACCCATGCCGATGAATGGGTATCGCCTTATCCCGGCAGCGAAGCGGCCATCTTCCTGTGTGTGGCCCGGCACATCATCAAGACGAAGGCCTACAACCGCGAGTTCATGCGTCGTTGGTGGAACTGGCAGGAGTTCATGGAAACCCTGCACGGCGATGATGAAGTCACTTTCGAGAACTTCGAGGCGCGCCTGGCCGAGGTCTATGCCGACTATACGTTCGAGTATGCAGCGGCCGAGTCACAGGTCGATATCGCCCAGATCAAGGCCGTGGCCGAGATCATCGCGGGCTCGGGCACCAGGCTCTGTACCCAGAACTGGCGTTCGGCTGCGGCCGGCAACCTCGGGGGCTGGCAGGTACCGCGCACCTTGTTCCTGTTGAACGCGTTGCTGGGCGCGGTCGGTACCGAAGGCGGCACGGCCCCCAATGCCTGGAACAAGTTTGTTCCCAAGAATCCGATGGATACCAAACATCCGAACTGGTGGAACGAGATAACTTTCCCTCAGGAATTCCCGCTCTCAGTCAACGAGATGTCGTTTTTGTTGCCGCATTTTCTAAAGGAAGGGCGCGGTACGATCGACACCTACTTTACACGCGTCTACAACCCGGTATGGACTAACCCCGGCGGCTTCGACTGGCTGGAAGTGCTGACCGACGAATCCAAGGTCGGTCTGCATGCGGCGATGACGCCGACCTGGAACGAGACCGCGCATTTCGCCGATCTGGTGTTGCCGATGGGGCATGCCTCCGAGCGCCATGATCTGGTATCGATGGAAACCCATAACGGGCGCTGGATCTCATTTCGCCAGCCGGTGGCACGAGTCGCGCGCGAGCGTCTGGGCGAGACCATCAACGACAGCCGCGAGACCAATCCGGGCGAGGTCTGGGAAGAGAACGAATTCTGGTTCGATCTCACCTGGCGGATTGACCACGACGGCTCGCTCGGTATCCGCCAACACGTAGAGTCCAGGATCGAACCCGGTCGCCCTATGGGCATGAACGAGTACTACGCATGGATCTTTGAAAATTCGGTGCCGGGACTGCCCGAGGCGGCTGAAGCCGAGGGGCTGTCGCCGCTGGATTACATGCGGCGTTACGGTAATTTCGAGGTGGAGGCTGGCCAGTCCAGCAATGGTGAGCGAAAGCCCTACAGCGGACACTACGAGACGGCCATGGACGCCGACGCTCTCGACGGCGAAAACGTCGATGCGCTGGGCCGGGTCTTCACCTATAAGCCGACCGATTCCGGTCAGAGAGTTAATCCGGCTGCGGATCCACAAGGCCGTTTGCCGGTCGGTGTGAAGATCGGCGAGACCATCCACAAGGGCTTCCCGACGCCCAGTGGTCGGCTCGAGTTCTATTCGTCGACGCTGGCGCAGTGGGGCTGGCCGGAATATGCGCTGCCGACCTATATCAAGAGTCATATCCATCGCGAAAAGCTGAACAGCGATCAGATGCCGCTGATCCCGACCTTCCGGCTGCCGACGCAAGTCCATACCCGTGGCGCTAATTCGAAATGGCTGAACGAGCTGGCCCATAACAACCCGGTATGGATGAATCCGGTCGACGCGCAGCGTCTGGGCATTGTCGACGGCGGACGTATCCGCGTGCATGCCGATCTCGGATATTTCGTGGCCGAAGCGTGGGTGACCCAGGGCATCCGCCCCGGGGTGATTGCCTGCAGCCATCATATGGGGCGCTGGCAGTTCTCGGCCACCGCCGACCAGCAACAGCGCGTCATGCAGACCGATATCGAGAACAGCGCGCCCGGCCAGTGGTCGCTCAAGCCCGTGGCCAGCGAGTCCCCGATGGCGCCCAAGCGCGGGCGCGATGCCAACCGGGTCTGGTGGACCGCTGTTGGCGTGCATCAGAACCTGACCTTTGGTGTACATCCCGACCCCGTCTCGGGTCAGCACTGCTGGCACCAGGGCGTGCGCGTGGAAGCTGCTCAGGCCGACGATGTGCCCGGCCAGATTCATGTCGATCTGGAGAAATCCCATGCCATCTACCAGGACTGGATGAGCAGGACCCGTCCGGCGCGCCAGGTTTCGCCGGACGGCAATCGTCGGCCGAAATGGATGCTGCGGCCGATGAAGCCCGGCGGCAATGCCTACCAACTGCCGAAGGAGGGCTCATGAGGCCAACGGATCTGGATGAGTGCGCCTCGGCCGATCTGTGGCAGCTGCTGGCGCTGACGGCTAGCGAGCCGGGCGCGGACCATGCCGATATGTTCGCCGCCCTCGGGCTGGATGCGCCGCGTGATATCGAGGCACTGCGCGCAGCGCATGCGCAAGCCTTCGTTACCCAGTGCGTGCCGTATGCGTCGATCTATGTCGGCGTCGAAGGCGCGATCGGCGGTGAGGCGGCGGCACGGGTGGCCGACTTCCGTCGCTTGCTGGGCTCGGTCGCCGACCGAACTGAGACACAGGTAGTCCCGGATCATCTTCCCGATCTGCTCGCCGACTATGCGGAACTCGCTGCTCTGGCAGACGACCCACGGGCGCGCCATGCCCGCAAGGCATTCTTCTGGGAACATCTGGCCTGCTGGTTGATGCCGTTTTGTGACGCGCTGATGCGCTCGGCAGTGTCGCCGTTCGATGCCTGGGGCACACTGCTGGCCCAGGTTCTGCGGGCCGATGCGCTCGCTCTGGGGCTGCCGGCTCAACTCCCCTTGCATCTGCGCGAAGCGCCAGCGGGTTCGGTCGGCGCTGACGCCGATTCGAGCGATGTCGCTGCGCGGACACTGTTTGTGCCGGCAGCCACCGGTATGGTGCTGACCCGGTCCGATCTCGTGCGCGCAGCCAAGAGCATCGACGGCCAGACCGTGCCCGGCAGCCGGGCCTTCATGCTGCGTACGTTGTTTGATCAGGACGTGACCGCAACCCTGGAATGGCTTGCCGCCGAAGCCGTACGCCAGGCGGATGCGCGCAGTGTAGAGTTGGACGTATTCGGCGATATCGCCCGCTTCTGGAGAGACCGGGCACTAGCCAGCGACCAGGGGCTGATCGCCATGGCCGATGTGGCCGCCACAACGACGCGTGGCGTGCTGCACGCATAATAGGCCGTCATCGGCAGAGGATGCAGGCCATGATTCAGCGCGTAATCCATTAATGATGGGCAGCCGATGAGCGACGACACAGGGAAGCCGGACCAGGAGAAAGGACAGGAACACGAGCCAGACTATCGCTTCACGCTCGCCAATGAGCGCACGTTCCTGGCTTGGATACGGACCGCTCTCGCGCTGCTGGCAGGATCCGTAGCGATCGTGCAGCTGGTGCCCGAATTCGGTATTCCGGAAGGCCGGAAGGCGATTGCGGCGATACTGGGTGTGGTCAGTGTTGCGGTGGTGGCCGGCAGTGCCCTGCGCTGGCGTGCGTCGCAGAAAGCCATGCGCTGCGACGCGCCGCTGCCGTCTACGCTCATGCCGTGGCTGTTGGCGCTGGGTCTGATGGTGGTCGGCGGCTGCGTGGTGGCGCTGACGGTGATCTACGGCGTGAGCGAATGAACTGGGTGGCGCCAGCCGAACGCGCCGGTCTGCAGGCCGAGCGTACAGATCTGTCCTGGACCCGTACTTCGTTGTCGTTCGCGGTCAACGGCAGTCTGCTGCTGGTCCGCCATCACGTGCCCGGACCCGCGTGGCTGCACTTCGGGGCGGCCGGGCTGGCGGCGCTGCTGTTGGTGTTCACGCTGCTGATGGCCCGGCGGCGTCGGCGCGTGCTGGAACAACGGCCCTTGCCGGAGGCGCTGGCCGACCCCGTGCCGCTGCTGATGCTGGGCGGGGGCACGTTGCTGCTGGGCCTGACTACCATCGCATTGCTGATGATATAACGCTCGCGCGTTGACCGTTGAGGCCGGGACACTGGCTCGGTTACGATGGCATACCGCATGGTGCGGCCCGTCGGCGCACTGCGATTACGCTCGTGATTATTGATAGAGGCAGTGCAATGAATCGCTTTCAAAACTGGGTGGCGCATCTGACCGCCGCGGCCGTTCTGGTCGTTGCCACGGTCGCCTCGGCGCAGGCCGCCGACGCCTCGAGCCGGGTGACGTTCGCGGCTGCCCCGTGGCCGGGTGTCACGGTCAAGACCCAGGTCGCCCAGAAGATCCTGGAAGCCGCCGGCTACGATACCAAGGTGACCAGCGCCAGCTGGACGATTGCGCTGCAGGGCGTGGCGCGCGGCGATATCGACACCGATCTGGGCATCTGGATGCCGACCCAGAAATCGACCGTTGAGCCGATGGTCAAGTCCGGCAAGATCAAGCTGCTGGTCAAGAACGTGCCCGACGCCCAGTACGACGTGGTGGTGCCGGACTATGTCTGGAACGCTGGCGTGCACAGCATCGCCGATCTGAACAAGCATGCCGACAAGTTCGATCATCGCATCTATGGAATCGAGGCCGGCAACGACGGCAACCAGGTCATGATCGATGCGATCAAGAACAATACCTATGATCTCGGCGACTGGAACCTGCGTCCGTCGTCGACCGCGGTCATGCTCACCGAGGCCGGTCGCAAGATCGACAAGAAACAGTGGATTGTCTTCCTGGGCTGGAAGCCGCACTGGATGAACATCAAATACAACCTCAAGTATCTGCACGATCCCAAGCAGATATGGGGCGGCGGCTCCGCGGTCTATACGGCGATCAACCCGGCGTTCGAGAAAAACAACCCCAATGCCACGCGTTTTCTCAAGCAGATGGTGGTCTCGTCCAAGATCCAGAGTGGCTGGGTCTACGACTACGGCTACAAGCACCAGTCGGCCGACAAGGTCGCCGGTCAGTGGATCAAGAACCATATGGGTACGGTGGCCAAATGGCTGAACGGTGTGACGACTGCGGATGGTTCGGCACCGGCGCTGGCCGCTCTCATGAAGAGCATGGGCGGCTGATAACAGTTCATCGCTGAACGCGCCCGGATCGGCGCGCTCGATCGATCCGAGATCATGAAAAGCCGGGATGCGCCAGGCATGCCCGGCTTTTTGCGCTCAGTCGTCGCGTCGGCTGCGCAGGCGGAACAGTGCGGGCCCGGCGATCAGGATGATCAGCACTCGCAGCATGTTGTGCAGCGTGACGAATGCCGGCTCGATATGCAGCGCCAGGGCGATCAGCGAGATGCCCGACATGCCGCCGGGTGAATAAGCCAGAAACAGGGCCGCCAGCGGCAGGCCGGTCAAAAAGCCCACGGCGAGCCCGAAGATGGCAGACAGCGCCAGCATGGCCATGGTCGAGATCAGCGACAACAGGAATCCGCGTCTCAATTCGGCCCAGGTAGTGCCCGCGAACTGGGCGCCGATCGAGCTGCCCAGAACGACTTCAGCAACCAGAATCGGGCCGCTCGGCACGCTGACATGAACCAGCCCGCTGACCTGCACCAGGCCCATCACGATCAGCGGTCCCAGCATGAAGCCGCCTGGCAGCCGCAATAGCCGGGAGACCAGTGCGCCGGCTGCTCCTACTACCCCGAGCAAGAGCAGATGGCCGGGCGAAATCGCCGACAAGGCAACGTAGTGGCTGGCATCTTCGGCAGGTGCGCCGACGACCAGGTGATAGCCGATCACGATGGCGAACACCACGAGCACGACGCGCACCGCGTGCATGAGTGCAATCACGCGCTCGGCGCCGCCGTATTCGCCGCCGATTACCGTCATCGCCATGAAGCCGCCCGGTGCGGCCGAGAAATAGGCCGTAGGGGCGTCGTAGCCGCCCACCCGGCGGAAGAACAGATACTGCGAGGCAGTGACCAAGATCACGTAGATGATCACGCCCAGCAATGACAACGGCCAGCGTATGACATTGGACAAAATCGCAGGCTCGAGCGTGGCACCGATCATCAGCCCGAGCACGATCAGTACAAGATCGCGTGCGATGCGCGGCACTCGGGCGTCAATGCCGGCCATGGTCAGCCCGGCTGTGCCGACGATCGAACCGAGCAGCCAGGGCATGGGCAGCCCAGCCAGCCAGAACAGGCTGCCGCCGACCAGCGCACTGGCAATGGCGCGCAGCAAGGCCAGGGTTTTTTGCCGTTTCATGTCGCGCCGCACCGGTGAGGCGATCGCAAGACGCACGTCACGGCGGCTCACAGTGCTGCTGGCCACCAGTGCAATATCGGGCGATGGGTCGTCATTGCATGAAAGATGGCAGCCACAAGGCAATCTGCGGGAAGATGATCACCAGCGCCAGGCCGATCAGCCCCATCAGTGCATAGGGCAGGGAGCCGATCAGCACATCGGCAATGCTGTAGTCGTCGTGCAGTGATTTCACCACGAACAGATTCATGCCGACAGGCGGGGTGACCGCGCCGATCTCCATATTGATGACCAGAATCACGCCGAACCAGATCAGATCGATGTTCAGTGCCTCAAGCGCTGGCAGCAGGATCGGCACCGTGACCAGGATGGCCGCCGAGGCATCCATGAACATGCCAAGGATCAGATACAGGATATTAATCGCGATCAGAAACTGCCATGGCGCCAGGTTCAGTGCATCCAGCCAGCTGGCCACATCCTGCGGCACGCGCAGCAGCGACAAGGTGTTGCCGAACACGGATGCGCCTGCGATCAGCATCAGGATCATGGCGCTGGTCATCACCGCGTCCTGCGCCGAGCGGCCCAGTTTTCGCCAGCCGAAGGTGCGTTTGACGAATGCGGTGAGCAGCAGCGCGTAGGCGACGCCTATGGCAGCTGCCTCGGTGGGGGTGGCCAGGCCCGTATAGATGCTGCCCAGCACGACGATGATCATCAGCAGGCTGCCGATCATGCCCCAGGTCATGGGCGGGATGTCTTCGGCTGGCCCCGACGACTGCGGCAGCGCTGCGTGGCCGTCGCTCGCAGATGCCATTGGGGTTCCGCGCAGCGAGGCGCCGACGGTATACAACGAAAACAGGAACGCCAGCAGGATGCCCGGCAGGATGCCCGCCAGGAACAGCTTGCCCACCGACGCGCCGGTGACCAGCGAATACAGGATGAACGAAATACTCGGCGGGATGAGGATACCCAGGCTACCCGCGACGGCGACCGCACCCGCGGCCATGCGCCGGTCGTAGCCACGCTTGAGCATCTCGGGAATGCTGATCGAGCCGATGGTGGCCGCGGTGGCCGTTGACGACCCGGAAATCGCAGCAAAGATAGCGCTGGCCAGAATCGCGGCAATGACGAGCCCACCGGGCAAGCGACAAGTGACGCGCTGGGCAAAGTCGAACAGATCCCGCCCGGCTTCTCCCTTGAGCATGATCTGGCCCATGAGGATATACAGCGGGATCGCAATGATCACGAATGAATTGATGTCCGAAAACGAAATCTGGGCCAGGGCGGTGATCCCCGGCCCCGCGCCGATTGTCAGTGCATAGCCGATCACACCGCTGATCAGCAGGGCAATCGCGATCGGTATCCCCAAGACCAGAAGAACGCCCAGGCTGGCGAGCATGATGATGAAATGCATAGGCTTGTCTCAAGCGAGCGTGAATTCGCATCACCTCGCATTCTCCGGCGGGATCAGTGCCCGGCGCTGGGGAGCTTCTTGCCCAGAAAACCGGCGAGCAACTTGTGAAGCTCGCCGGCCAGCCAGGCAACGCCGCCCACCGGCAGGGCGAGCTTAGCCACCCAGACCGGCCATTGCACGACGTCCAGGGTCGTCTCGCCGAAAAGCCAGCTGCTGTGCCACTGGGCGTAGCCGGACCGTACGAATACGATCAGAAAGCCAGCCACAATCATAAACCGCACCAGCGTGAGCACCAGCGCGCCGCCAAATATATGTTCCAGCGAGATACCGGAGGTCACGTGCGCCGCGCGATAGCCGGTATAGGCCGCACCCAGGAAAGCCAGCCAGATCAGGCAGAAGGTATCCAGGTCGTAGGTCCAGGAATTGTCGATGCTGATACTGCGCAACAGAATGCCCAGCAATACCGAAGCCGCCAGCACAAGCAGGACCACACTGGCCAGAATACCGGCCGCCTGCGCTATCAGCCCGAAGGCCCGGCACGCGCCGCTCAGCGCGCGGCGGGCCGACGAGACAGAAGTCGATGAGCCGGTCATGACGTCCTGGTTCTAGGCCCTAGTTGTTGCTGGATGCCTTGGATACATCCTCCAGGAATTTCGGGCCGTCCGGGCCGGCATCTTTCAGATAGTTCTTCTTTGCCAACGCTTCGGTCGCCTGCTGCCACTGTTTGAGTTCGGCCTTGCTCGGGCGATAAACCTGGTCGCCGTGCTTCTTGGCGACCGCAATGTCTTTCTTGAATTCCTTCTCGATTCGCGCGACCGCATCGGATTCGGTGCTCGTGACCGCTTTTTGAATGGTATCGCGCTGTTCGCTCGTCAGGCCCATCCACCATTGGCGGTTGACCTGGATCGGATACACCAGCGGCACATAGTGAATAGCGGTGATGTGCTTGCCGACTTCATACCACTTGCGCGATACGATCGACGAAAGCCCCGAGACGCCGCCATCCAGCGTGCCGCGCTGCATCGCCGTATAAACTTCGCTGGAATCCATGGCCACCGGTGTGGCGCCCTGGCGCTTGAGGAACAGTGCCGACAGCTTGCCCTCCGAGCGCATCTTCAGGCCTTTCAGGTCACTCGGTACCTTGATCGTACGCTGGGTGTTGACATAGCTCTTGGCGTAGCCATAGAAGCTCCAGCCAATGATCTCGACGCCAAAGCGATTGAACTCCTTGTTGACGTCCTGGCCGAGCGGCCCGTGGAGCGCGGTCAGCAACTGCGAGGCATCATCGACCAGAAAAGGAATCGTGTCCCATTCAAGCATCGGGGCCTGGTTCGACCACCAGTGCATGCCGCTGATGATCATATTGGCCGTGTTGTTGGCCACGCCCTGACCGATATTGGATTCCTTGAGCAAAGAGCCCGAGGGATAGGTCTGGACCTTTATCTGGCCGTGGCTCATCGACTGGATGCGCTGGGCCACTTCGTTGCCCTGAGCGTCGACTGCCGTATGCGGCGGCATATACCAGGCCATCCTGATATTCAGATCGGCTGCAGTGGCGCTGGCGACGGCGCCAAGCGTTCCGACGCCGATCAACGTGGCCGAGATGAGGGTCCTGAGAATGGAACGAGAAGGATTTGACGGCATGGTCTTTACTCCGCCGGTGGCGCCGGCCGTGGATGAACGTGCAGTAGGCGGGCCCCAACGGCCAGCATCCAAAAGTACAGCAGCTTATGCAAAAGCATCTACGCTGTGAAAGACGACCTATGTCTTATGCAGTTATTCCGGCAACAGGCCCTACTTGCCAAGCATTTCACCGCGCATCAGTTTCAGCCGTGCCCGTTGCGCATTACGGATATGCGCTCTGGCGGCAGACTCCGCTGCCTGGATGTCTCGTTCGCGCAGGCCGGTCATAATCAGCTCGTGTTCATTGTGCGCGCTCTCATAACGACCCTCGACCCGCAATGAGGTGCCTCCAAGCAACGCCATCGAATCGCGCAGGCTGATCAATGACCGTTCCAGAAAACGATTGTGGGCGGCGCGATACAGCGATCCATGAAATACGCGATTCAAATCGGCCAACTTGTCGGGCGCGTTCGCCAGTGGCACCTCGGCTGCAACCAGCTCGGCCAACTCCTCGACCTCGGCGGCCGACGCGTGGCGGGCCGCAAAAGCAGCGGCCGAACCTTCCAGGATTTCGCGTAGATCGTAGAGCTCCATGGTTGCCTGATGATCCAGCGACGAGATCACCGCGCCGTAGTGCGGTACGAATGAGATCAGCCCTTTGCTTTCGAGCCGACGGATCGCCTCGCGCGCCGGTGTCCGGCTGATGCCGAAGCGCTCGGCGATCTCCACCTCGCGCACGCGGGTTCCCGGTCGCAAGGTGCCGGCCTGGATCGCCTCTTTCAGCTGCCGATAGGCGGCTTCACCGCGTGAAATCTGTGCTGTCATCGTGACCCCGTGGTGATTTTTTCTTATGCATTATCGCGGCGTTGCATAATGAAGCAGCGATATCCTTGCCGAACGCAACCGCGTGCTGGCAGCGAATCCAGCCGCAGAGCTTTGCACACCCATGGTTCGGATTGCACGACTATTCAGTGAGTCTGTTACTAAAGTCGCTGACAATGTCCGGTATGCGGCTGGGCGTGCTCGGATCGCGGATAGCCCCTTTCGGTCATGTGGCGCCGGGCATCGCCGGTCTTTTTGCCGCCGGTTGCGGCACCAGGCCCTAAACCATTTTCGTGCGTTGCTCGTGGGCATGACGCAGTAGGGTGGCCAGACGGTGCAGTCCATGTACGAACTTGCCGTACGGCATGCTCGCAAACAGTGCGGCGACGATGCCCAGGTGAAGAGCCAGGACCGTGCCCATCGCCGGGGTTGAGCGCAGTGCCAACAGGGCCAGGCCGCTGGTGCTGGTCGCCAGCAACATGACGATGAATGTCAGACCGATATCGCTGCCGGCTTGTGCTTGTCGTGCATTGGCACGCCAGCCGCGGCCAATCAACAGCCCCAGCGGGCCGACGATCAGGCCAACGCCGCCGACAACACCCAGGATGACGACCGGATGCCAGACCGGGTAGGGCGCTTCGCTGCCCAGATAATGACAGATTGTTGCCAGGCTGGTTGATGCCAGGCAGAGCAGAAAGCCGTAGGCCGCGGCGTGATGATAAAACCGGCGCTTGTCATCGGGTCGCGCGTCCTCGGTCATGCAGCCGGGACCGCCGCCGTCGAGATATTTCAGAGTTGCTGCATCGTGTATGGCCTGGCCGGCCGCGCCCGCGGCCAGTTTGGGAATCCGTGCCGAGGCCAGCCAGAATCGCCGCACGCTCAGCCCCATGGCCAGTACCGCATAGCCCAGCAGGAGCCCGAAGATTATCACCAGCACGCCGTGTGGGATCAGATCGTAGAAGGCACCGGGGCCGGTATAGGCGCTAAACAGGGCGCCCGGCTGGTGCCAGATAACCAGGCCGATGAGAAATAGCGCCGTCGCCAGTGCACTGGCGATGCCAAGCCACAAGCCGTTGCGTGCGAGCAGTCCAGCAAAGCTCGCAGGCCAGACATATCGCTCATAGCTCTCTTGTCGCAAGTCCGCCATTGCCTGCGGTACGTTGATTGCAAACTCGTGCGGTGGGCCGTACTGACAGGCCTGATAGCAGGCCCCGCAGTTGTGGCAGAGATTAGACAGATAATCCACATCGGCGCCGCCGAACGTAAGACGTTGCTCCATGGCCGGGAACACCGCACACAGTCCTTCGCAGTAGCGGCAGGCATTGCAGATACGCATCTGGCGGGCCGCTTCTGTCTGTGGCGCACTCAACAGATCGACCAGATTGAAGTCGCGGACGTCGGGTTCATTCATGAGCGGGCTCGGGCGAGGAAAACGATGACAAACGACGGATAACGGTCGGGTAGCTGGCGATCAGCGCTGCGACCGGTGCTCGGCGGCGCTGGCGCCGGCCAGACGGCCGAATACGCTGCCGATGGTCATGCCGATGCCGGCGAGATAGCCCTCGCCCAGCACATTGCCGGCCATGATCTCGCCGGCAGCATAGAGATTGTCGGCAGGCTGGCCATTGGCCATCTGCATCCGTGCCTGGCGATCCACCTGAACGCCGAGGTAGGTGAACGTAATGCCAGGGCGCAGGGTGTAGGCATAGAACGGCGGCGTATCGATCGGCCGTGCCCAGTGCGATTTGGGTGGGGTCAGGCCCTCGGTAGCGCAGTCGTCGTGCGTCGTATGATCGAAATGGCCGGGTTGACATGCCGTATTAAAGGCATCGATCGAAGCCCGAACGGCCTCCGGATCAAGCCCGATCTGGGTTGCGAGTTCCTCGATCGTGTCGGCTGTGACCGGATCGAACACCGAGGGCATGAACAAGCGGATCGATTTCTCGTCGATGATGACATGGCCGACCTGGTCCGGCTGATCGGCGACCAGTCGACCCCAGATGGCATAGCGCTTGGGCCAGAAATCCTCGCCTTCGTCGTAGAATCGCTCGGCATGGTTGTTCAGGACGATTCCGAACGGCACACAGTCGAGCCGAGTGACGATACCGCCGTCGAATTTCGGCGCGCGACCGTCGATTGCCACGGCATGCCCTTGTTTCGCATCGGCGACCTGGGCCACGCCGGCATCCAGCAACAACCGCAGGACTTCGCCGCGGTTGTAAGGCGTGCCACGGATGATGAAGTTTCTGGCCGCTGGCCCCCAGGCTTCGATCAGCCATTCCAGGTTGGCTTCAAAGCCGCCCGATGCCGCGATGAATGATTGCGCAGGGACTGTCTCGCGCTGGCCGTCGTGTTCGAGCACGGCGTGCTCGAAATGGCCGTCGTGGATCGCCAGGTCGACCAGCGTGGTGTCGTAGCGGATGGCCACGCCCAGGTCCTCGGCGGTGTGATACAGCGCATTGAGCATCGTCCGGCCACCGCCCAGGAAAAAGGCGTTGGTCCGTCCCAGCGACAAGGTGCCGCCCAGTGACGGCTGGTAGCGCACCCCCTGCGCCCAGAGAAAATCCCATAGCTCGCTTGATTGCTCGAGCGTCAGCTGCGCCAGCTCTTCGTTAGTGCGGCCTTTGGTGACGCGTAGCAGATCATCCCAGAACTCGGCCACCGGATAAGGACCGGTGAGAATCTCGTTAGCCGCGTCATGGGCAACCCGCATGTTGCGGGTATGTCGCGTATTGCCCCCGCGATAGCTCTTCGGGGCGCGTTCGACCAAGAGTACCTGTGCCCCGGCGCGCGCCGCGACGATAGCCGCGCACAGGGCAGCGTTGCCACCGCCAGCAATCAGTACGTCAGGGATCGATGAGTCGAAAGCCGGAACACGCATGCAGATGACCAGCCTCGGGGGGTTAGCAATCGGGTTCGATTGTATACAAAAATATACAATTGCCAAAGCGCCGGCAGCCGCTTTGCTCGCGCCCGCCCGAGCGGGAGCGGCTCGCGTTATAACGCCAAAGGATTTGGCTAGGCCCTAGTTAATCGCCGGCGTAATAAAACCCATCAGCCGACAGTCGTCAGCCAGACAGCTGTGCATACATCTGCTTTTGTTGCAGCCGCGCGAAGACCCCGGCGCGCCGGTCGCCGGAGTCGACCGTTCATCCTGCCGCGGGCAACAGAGCCAGCAAGAGCACGCCGAGAATGATGCGATAAACGGCGAAGGCGGTGAATCGATGGGTCTGGATATAAGTCAGCAGCCATTTCACCGCAACGAAGGCGACGACCGTCGAGATAACAAAGCCGACGATCACGGCCGTCCAGTCCACTGGCATACTCTGGCCGTGGCGCATCTTGTCCAGCAGCTCGTAGCCACTGGCCGCAAACATGGTGGGAATGCCCACCAGAAAGGCGAATTCGGTGGCCGCTCCGCGGTTATTGGTGCCGGCCAGCAGAGCGATGAAGATAGTCGAGGCCGAGCGCGACGTGCCCGGGAACAGCCCGGCGACCATCTGCGCGATGCCGACCAGAATAGCCACGGTCCAGGTGATCTTAGACGATTCCGGCCGCCGCGCCGCAATCTGCTCGGCCACAATCATCCAGATACCGCCAATGATCAATGCCCAGGCGATGCCGTGAAGTTCTTTCGGCAGCTTGAAGCCCATCTTGACGGCCACGAGGCCCAGTACCGCCGTAATCAGAAAGGCCAGTATCAGCTTGGCCAGATAATCGCGCTTTTCGGGGTCACGCCACTGGGTCAGCAAAGCCCAGATACGCGCGCGATAAATCAGGCAGACTGCCAGGATGGCGCCGGCCTGAATCACGATGTTGAACAGATCCGAGCGCTGGCCCAGCCAGCGCTCGGCAATCAGCAGGTGCCCGGTGCTCGAGATCGGCAGGAATTCGGTAATGCCTTCGATGATGCCGAGCAGCACGACATTGAACAGATCGCTCACGCGCAGGTGTCCTCAAAAGGCTATGAGCTTACCTGAGCGTGCGCGACTGCCGATAACGAATCGTGAACGAATACGCGCGTATTCAATTCGTCAGTCGGCCAGATGAAGGCTGCGCTTCAGGCCCAGCTCGATGCTGTCCAGGAGGCGGCAAGCCTCGAACGGCTTGCGAAGAAAATCCACGGCGCCGGCGGCATCGGCTCGCTTGATGTCTTCGGCATTGGCATCGCCGCTGAGAAAGATCACCGGCAGGCACGGCCGGCGACCACCGAGTCTTTGTTGAAGCTCGATCCCGCTCATGCCTGGCAGATGCATATCGAGCAACAGGCAGCTAGGCGTCTGTGGTTGGGCCTGGTCCAGATAATCCTCGGCGCATGCATAGCATCGGCATCGATAATCGGCGGTGGCGAGCAATAACTCCAGCGACGCCCGCTGCGCGGCATCGTCGTCGATGATGATTACAGTAGCCTGCCGAGGATCAAACATAAGGCGACTCAAATAGCGCTAAGCCGTGTGCGTTAAGTATCGGCCGTTCATCACGATGCATGAGCCCGCGCGGTATCAATGCATTGCATCGAGACGCTGTGATACCCGACGACGCAGGCAAGGCCAGTCGTGTTCGACCCGGGTCATTATCTGTACCCTGAGCCCGCCGGCCGCAGAACGCTATCCGCAATGATGCGGATAGCGTCGAGGCCCCCACAACGGCGGGGCCGATGTCCCGCATGGCGTGGATGCGGCCCTGCCGTTTGCGCGGCAATAGTCAACTGCATGGGGTTGTGGATCGGGAGCAGACGGCGTGGGCTGAGAACTGCCCGCATCGGCCGGCCCTATAAGCTGGTAACTTGGGGTTATCCCCATGCGCACCGAGGTCATTTGTGACAGTCAAGGCGTTGGTACACATCGTCGACGACGATCCAGCCATAAGAGACTCGGTTGAGTTGCTGTTATCGACCGTCGATATCGAGACAGCAAGCTATGCCAGCGCGCAGGCGTTCCTTGAGACATCCGATACCATGCGCCCAGGGTGCATCTTGCTGGATCTGCGTATGCCCGACATGAGCGGTCTGGAACTGCAGACGCTCTGCGCCGAGCGTCCGCACCGCAAGCCAATCATCTTCCTGACCGGTTATGCCGATGTGGAAGTCTCGGTTCGGGCGATGCGCCAGGGAGCCGACGAGTTCCTGATGAAACCGGTGAACGACGAGCGTCTGCTTCAAGCGGTGCGCAACGCGGTAGAGAAGAACCGCATGGAGCAGGTCGCCGACAATCAGCGCGCGACCAGTCGCGCCCGCTACGATCTTCTCAGCGAACGCGAGCGTCAGGTGCTCGCGCGCATCGCCGCCGGCGACTCGAACAGGCAGGTAGCCCGCGAACTGGGCATCAGCCCCAAGACCGTGGAATTACACCGCGCCAACGTCATGCAGAAGATGCACGCCGGTTCGCTGGCCGAACTGGTGCGTGGGTACGTCGCAATCGAATCCACGCTGCCGGGCGCCGATAGCTGAATCCGGGCAACAGGCCCTAGCTGGCGGTTTTACCGGGTAACTCGATCACAAATGTGGCGCCGTGATCCAGTCTTGAGTCGGCCCAGATACGCCCACCATGGGCTTCGACGATAGCTCGGCTCATCGACAGTCCGAGCCCTGTGCCTTCCAGCTTCGATGTATAGAAGGTATCGAAGATCCGCTTGAGCTTCTCGGGCGGGATACCGCTGCCGGTATCCTCGACAGAGAGTTCCACGCCGTGCTCGTCAAACGGCCGGGTGCGTAACGTCAGATGGCGATCGCCAGTGTCGCTGTCTGCCATGGCATCGACCGCATTGACGATCAGGTTGATGATGACCTGCTCGATCTGGATTGACAGGCATTCAAGAACCGGCAACGGCCGCTGCAGATCCGTATGCACCTCGATCCGATGCCGATGCGCCAGGTTCTCGGTAAGAGAGACCGCGCGCTGCACCAACGTATTGAGATCGGCGTCGGAATCGTCTGTGTCGCGCTCGCGGCCGAAATCGCGTGTAAGCGAGACCATATCGCTGGCGTGGCGTACCTGGTCGGCAATCTTGTCGAGCGCGGAGATCAGCGCTGCTTCGTCCTGGCCGACATGTACCATGCGCTTGAGCGCGCTGGCATAGTTGTTGATGGCCGTCAGCGGCTGCTTGATATCGTGGGCCAGCGACGCGGTCATCTTGCCGATCGTTGCCAGCCGTTGCAGATAGACCATGCCTCTCTGGCGGTCGATCTGATCGCTGGCGCGCCGGCCCTGGGTCCCGATCCGCGTGACCAGCAGATAAGCGCCGATGGTCTTGCCGCCGACCGTCTGCGGTACGAGATTGGCCGCGAGCTTCTGTGGCTGGACGTCTGGGCCGATCTGTTCGAATTGACAACTGCTGCTGCGCCCGGCCAGCGCTGCCTCCAGACAAGGCTGCAGCGCCGCATTGGCGCCAGTGTCCAACACCTGTGCCAACGAGCGCCCGGCAATACCGCCGCAGGCATGGCCAAAGCATTCGTTGAACAAGCCATTGCCGAATTGAAAAATGCCCTCGGCGTTGACGTAGGCGATCATTTCCGATACGGCGTCGGCCAGCAGTCGCAGCCTGGCGCGTGCCTGGTCTGCGTCTATGTCAGTGAGTTTGCGTTCGGTGATATCGCGATCGATGCCGACCCAACGCGTCATCCCTCCTGCGCCGTCCTCGGCCTGCATGCCGTAGCTGGCAAACCAGCGAATGCTGCCGTCGCGATGCCGGATCCGATAGTGCAGGCCCGAGGCACCGACTTGTTGGCGACGGTCGATATCGCGGAATGCCGCCCGATCCTCCTCGATCACGCGTTCTTCCCAGGCCTGCATGGAGTTGGGGAACTGATCGTCGGCAAAGCCCAGCAGTTGCTTGAGACGAGCCGACAGATAAACATGATCTGGCCGGCTGCCCTCGGCATTCGCCCCCAGGTACATATCCCACATACCGCCGCGGAACGCGCCCATCGCCAGATCCAGCCGCTGTTCGCTTTCCGCCGATACAGTTGCTGACTGCTTGAGTGCAGTGATATCAGAAAATGTGATCACCACGCCGTCGATCGTATTGTTCTGGGTCCGGTAGGGCAGGATCCGGCGTTGATACCAACGCCCGTTGCTGGCGCGTACTTCCTTGTCGCGGTGGGTCAGATCCGCCATCGTGTGCTCGGCGTCGGCTTCCAGATCCGGGTCGTCGAATTTCAGCGAGATATCGCTCAGCGGCCGCCCGATGTCGGACATGATCAGGCTCAGCAGGTCCGTGATTGTCGGCGTGAAGCGTTTGATACAAAGCCCACGGTCGAGAAACAGCGTGGCGACCCGCCCTCCTGCGAACAGATTCTGCAGATCGTTGTGGGCGGTTTCGAGTTCGGCCACCTTGCTTTCGAGCTCGGAATTGACCGTGCTGAGTTCTTCGTTGACCGACTGCAGTTCCTCCTTGGAGGTTTGCAGCTCCTCGTTGGTCGACCGCAGTTCCTCGTTCATCGACAACACTTCTTCGTTGGATCCATTGAGATCCTCGTTTGAGGCTTCCAGCGATTGAATAGTGGTGTTCAGTTCGCTGCGTACAGCTGCGAGGTCGTCGACAAGCTGACGCTCGTTCTCGGTGTTGGCGGCTGGCGTGTCAGCGGGCAACCCCCGCTGAATGCGTTCGAAAGTGACAAACGCCAGGCCGCGAGCCGACTCGGGCTTATGCAGCGGGCGCGCCGTGATGCGTATCGGATGATCGCCGTAGGCCGGCACCGTGGCCACGATCTCGGCGGACGTATCGTCACGAAATGCTCGATGCGTTGCGGCCCGTGTATGGCTGCGATAGCCATCGCGCACCATATCGACTAACGATAACGACGAAGCGCCAAACGGCAGATTCAGAAAATCGCGTGTTTCGCCGTAGCTGCATAGAATTTCGTACTTGCGATTGATCAATACCGATGCCGGGACGAACTCGCGCAGCAGGAGATCGCGCGCAATGTGCTCCGGGTTCTCGTGCTGGCTCTGGTTTTCGGGCGACATCTCCTCTCCAGAGCGCTTGCGGCCGCCATAGGCGGCAAACGGCAGTTCGTGCCGCGTCGTGCCGTGCGACGCGCCGATACGGGTGAACAGGCGGGCATTCTTGTCGAAGGACTCGAACAGATTGATCTGGCCGCTCAGTGTTTCGGCGGAACCAAGAAACAGCGTGCCCTGTGGCTTGAGTGCGAAATGAAAAGTCGCAATCACCTGTTTCTGGGCCTCGGGCCGCAGATACATCAGCAGGTTGCGGCAGCTGATCAGATCCAGCCGTGCATAGGGCGGGTCTTCGGTTAGGTTCTGGGTGGCGAATACCACCTGTTCGCGCAGGCTCCGTTTGATCCGATATTCATCGCCGTGGCGTTCGAAATAGCGCCGCAACCGCGGTTTTGATACTTCAGCGGCAATCGTCTCTGGATACAGGCCGAGCCGCGCGACTTCCAGCGCGCGGGCATCGATGTCGCTGGCGAACACGATAAACTGATGTGCCTGGCTAGACGCCTCAATCGCCTCGTCGAGCGCCATCGCCATGGAATAGGCTTCCTCCCCGGTAGCACAGCCTGGCACCCATACGCGCACCGGGTCCGACGCGTTGCGGTCTGCCAGCAGCTGGGGAAATACGCGTTCGCAGAGCACGCCGAAGGCGTCGGTATCTCGGAAGAAATCGGTCACGCTGATCAAAAAATCCTGCGCGAGGGCGCGACGCTCATCGCTGTTGTCCTGCAACCGGTGGATATAGCGGTCTTCGTCTTTCACGCCAACCAGCCCTATGCGCCGCTGCAACCGGCGCTTTAGCATGCCCGCCTTGTATTGCGAGAAATCGCGCTTGTCGTCCGCGTTGGCCAGCACCCGCAGCGCTCGCCGCAGCGTAGCATCCTCCAGGACGCTCTCTTCTGGCTCCTGGTCCTCGAATGCCGGGCCGGAATCGGTCATGTTGTGCGCAAGATGATTGCACAGCGGCGCCACCAGCTCGGTCGTTGCCAGCACGTAGTCGGGCGATGCGCTGTTGATGGCCGCGCGAGGCATGCCCGGGTGCTCGGCGGTCGACGGATCCTGAACCAGCGCCAGGCCGCCGCAACGTTTGAGGGCCTTGAGCCCCAGCGCGCCGTCGCTGCCAGTGCCCGAGAGAATGATCCCGACTGCCTGTGGACCACGGGCGCTGGCCAGCGAGCGCATGAAATGATCGATCACCGTGGGCCCTGGCTCATGCGTTTTCGGCACGAACACAAAGGTATCGCCCTCGATCTCCAGCGCCGTGTCTTCGGGCATCACGTGGATGCAGTTGGGACGTGCGCGGGTGCCATCCTCGACCGAGATGACCTCGAGGCGGGTCGCCCGCGCCAGCAGTTCTGGCAGTTGCGAGATGTGCTCGCTGGACAGATGCTGTACGACCACAAAAGCGGCCCCGGTGTCTTCTGGCAATGCCTCGAGCAGCGCGCTGATCTGCTTGAGCCCGCCGGCCGAGGCGCCGATAGCGACGATAGGGATTCGAGAGGTTGCCTGGTCGACGGCTGGGGAATTCTTGCTCATTGGCTAGGGCGAATCCCACGGTCCGACAAATATATCGCTGTAGTTTCCCACGACTTCTGGGCCTCGTGTAGTGTTCCAAAGTAGACATGTTGGGATTTCAAGGGCGTGTTGCTATTTCATGCGGCACCGCGCCGACAGTCATTTTGTCGCAGGACAAGACGGCTGGCCCGACGACGCCGCGCTCATGGTTTCAGCGTGTTGAAGATATGCACGGCGCCGCGTAACTTGCTCGAACAATCACGGGTCGACTGGCTCGCCGCGGCGCAGACCCCAGGATAGACAACGACGAATCGTTGCCCGGCTGACGTCAGCGGGTGCAAAAAAGCGTCTGACTATCCGTAATACTGTCGAGCACACCATTTTGACGCTCTTCCATGGCGCCGGCTTTTACGGCTGCATGACGACCTTCACGCAGTTGTCGCGTTTGGCCTGGAACATGCGATAGGCCTCGGGCGCGTCGTCCAGGCGCGTTCGATGCGTAATCACAAAGCTGGGGTCGATATCGCCGCGCTCGACGTGATCCATCAGCGGCTTGAGATAGTGCTGAACGTGGGTCTGGCCGGTTTTGATGGTCAATGCCTTGTTCATCAAGGCACCCACCGGAATCTTGTCGGCGAGCCCACCGTAGACCCCCGGAATAGAGACCGTCCCGGCCTTGCGACAGGCCATGATCGCCTGTCGCAGCACGATCGGACGCGCGGTTTCCATCATCAGGCTCTGCTTGATGTTGTCGTACCAGTACTCCAGCCCTACGCCGTGTGCTTCCAGACCCACGGCATCCACGCAGATATCCGGGCCGCGGCCGGCGGTCATGTCGCGCAGCGCCTCGACGATCTGCAGGGTGTTGCCAGTCTGGCGGGCGTCGAGTGTCTCCACACCGTGCTGTTGTTCTGCCATCAGCAGCCGCTCGGCGACCGTATCAATGGCAATCACGCGTCCCGCGCCGAGCATCTTGGCGCTGGCGATGGCGAACTGGCCGACCGGGCCACAGCCCCAGACCGCGACCACGTCGCCGGGCTGCATGTCGCACTGGGCGATCGCCTGATAGCCGGTCGGGAAGATGTCGGTCAGAAACAGCGCCTGCTCGTCGCTGACCGAATCGGGCACGACCATCGGCCCGACATCGGCATAGGGCACGCGGACATATTCTGCCTGGCCGCCGGCATAGCCGCCCAGAATATGGGTATAGCCGAACAGCCCGGCCGGCGACTGGCCCCACATCTTCTCGGCGACAGCGGCGTTGGGGTTGGAGTTGTCGCACAGGGAGTGGTAGCCGCTGTCGCAGAAGAAACACTGTCCGCAGGCAATGGTGAACGGCACCACCACACGCTGGCCGACGCTCAGATTAGTCACGCCGGAACCCAGTTCCACGACCTCGCCCATGAACTCGTGGCCGACGATGTCACCCGCCTGCATGCCGGGCATGAAGCCGCCGTACAGATGCAGGTCCGAGCCGCAGATCGCGGTCGATGTGACCCGGATGATCGCGTCGCGCGGGTTGAGGATTTTCGGGTCGTCGACGGTATCGACGCGCATGTCCTGCACGCCATGCCAGCAAACGGCTTTCATATCGAATCTCCGTCGCGGGGCGTCGACTGGATCGTGCCGGTGGGTATCTCGCCGCTTTCCATCCACTGCTTGAAGTGGCGCAGATCCTCACGCAACGCTTCGCCCGATAGCGCGTTGACAAAGCCCAGCGGCGCTGCTGACAGCAGCCCGTGGGGCACGGTGTAGTTCAGATCGAGCGCTACCTCGGTGCCGCGACCGGGCGGGCCGGGAATGAAACGGATCTCGCCGTGGTGCGGTACATCGGCGCCTGCGAGGCTGGCCCAGGCGATGCTTTCGCTGGGCACGTCGGCAGTGATTTCGGCGTCCCATTCCAGCGTCTGGCCGTCGGGGGCGCGCGCTGTCCAGTGGCTGCGGCCGTCCGGCGCGACACGTACATCGGTGATCAGCGACATGAAGTCGGGTAGATGGCTGAAGTCCCGCCAGTGCGCATACAAATCCTCGGGCGAACGCTTGATGGTCACGCTGGCAGACAGCTCCAGCGGCCCTACGCGATGGCCGGTGAGGGTTTTTTCTGCATAGCGAACGGCGTCCGTCCCCGCGCCTTTCAGGCCGCGTCCGGTCGATGCGCGATAGGCGAGTACGCCGCTCAGCGCGCCGAATGCCAGTCCACTCAGCCCGCCGCGGCGCATCGCGACCATCAGGCTGCCGACGCTGGCCGCCAGTGTAAGTGCCTGTTGGCGATCCTGTTCCTGCTGGCTGTCCAGCGTCGCGGGGCTGTCGTGACGGCGATTGATCGGTCTGTAAGCAGGCATGCGCGCTCTCCGAGGTTTGCAAGTCCACCCAATGTAGCGCGAGAAATCCATGCGCGCGTCGGTGTAAACACGGAGGCGCCAAGCTGATTTATAGACGATAGTGGAGCTGTAGCACTGGCGCCCTAGATGATTGGCCAGTTTTGTTTGCCCGCTGCCGGAAAATAGTTTATCGCTGAAAAAACCCTCTATTCAGCATCGCTACACCCGTGACGCAGCGACTCATTCCACAGCCCAGCCGCCGTCTGGCAACGTCGGCGAGGAGAATTTCATGTCATCAAATCTTGATCGTCGCCGTGAGCGCCCACTCACCGTATCGCGTGCCATTGACGAAGTGTGTGCGCATCCCGTCATCACCGGCGTGGCCGTTGTCGGCGTTGCTGTCACCTTGAGCGCGCTGCTGTACTACGGACCCACGGAGACCGGATTCCGGCGGCCGTCGTTGTTCGAGCGTCTTCGTCGCGCGTTTGGTTCCCTGCTTGATTGAGCGTCCAGCCGGGCCCATAGCCATATGAGCAAGAATTCGACGCGCATCGTGATAGTTGGTGGCGGTGCAGGCGGCCTTGAGCTGGCCATACGTCTGGCGAGAAACAGCAGTCATGAAGTATGGCTGGTCGACTCTGCTGCCACGCAACTCTGGAAACCACGCCTGCACGAAATAGCCGCTGGTGCTCGGCGCGTGTTGGTCGACGAAATGGAGTATGCAAGCCTTGCCGAACGTTGGGGCTTTATGTTCGTGCAGGGTGAACTATGCGATATCGACCCGGAGGCACATCGAATCCGGCTCGATGCCGCAAGCGACACCACCGGCCACGCCGTGGTCGCTGCGCGCAGCCTGGCCTGCAACGTTCTGGTGTTGGCAATCGGCGGAGTGACGCCCGATCTCGGCGTCGACGGCGTCAGGGAGCATGCATTCGTACTCGACCGCGCTGAGGATGCAGAGGCCGTGTTCAAGACGCTCTCCCTGGCTGCGTTGCAGGCGAGCGCCGACAAGGACCACAAGCCGTTGCCGATAGTCATAGTCGGCACCGGTCTGACGGGCGTAGAACTGGCGGCCAAGCATGTTGAAACCCAGGACGGCGAGCATTTCGATAGCCAGCTGACGGTGTCGGCCACCGGACGGGTCGGTCCGCCGATCGCTGGGCAGATCAAAGCACTTGCCACCAAAAAGAAGCGCCAGTGGCAAGTCAAGGACACGCTGCAGACAGGGGCAAGCGACGATATCTTCGCGCTGGGCGATTCCGCCGTGGAAGGTTCGAGCGCGCCGCCTACCGCCCAGGCGGCAAGCCACGCATCTGGCTACCGAACTGCTGCGTTACTGCAACGGGGCGCCAGCCGGCGGCGTTTACCTATCAAGACCAGGGCACGCTCATGTCGTTGGGTGCGGCCGGTACCGTCGGGCGGATTCTAGGCTGCTTTGCCAGCGATATTCAGGTCCGAGGCCGGTTGGCCTTGGCAGCCTATCGAGGCTTGGAACGACAGCATGAACTGGTCGTGCTGGGCAAGGTCGCTGCCGGTCGACGACTGCTGTTCAGTCTATTCACCTCGGCGCGCGGGCCGCGCTTGAAGGTGCACTGATCATTCGTCTTGCCGGTACTTGCACTTGGTCGGGTTGCAACAGCTGGCAGAGCGGCCGGAGCGTGCAGACCGCGTTATAGCGCTGCCCGTTTCATCGCTAGACGATCGATTTTATTCTCAATACCTGACAGGACTCGGGTTGCCAGCGTAACGAGACAGCTGAGGCGGCAGTGGATACGGCGATCCCAGAAAGCGGTGAGCATAGCGCGGCGACAGCCGGGCCAGATCCAGATGCATGAGGAGATCCGCTACGCCAAAGTCGCGATCCCAGCAGGGCTCGCCGCAGACGTAGGCGCCCAGGCGCAGATAAGCCTTGATCAACGGTGGCAGGCGAGGGCGAAGCGAGGCGTGGCCGGGAACGGCTGCGGGCGGTAGTGGCTGGCGGGCGACTGCGCGCCGGTTGTCGGGCGCTGGCCGCATGGACAAGGCATAGTGGCAAACGGCATGGGCCGCCGCCAGACCGCTGGCCAGGTCGACGCTCGCGCAACCGATCAGGTGATCGTAATCATCGCTGCGCACCAGTTCCGCGATGCCGGCCCACAGCGCAGTTTCCGCGCCGCCGTTGCGATAACGCATATCGACGCAGGTTCGCCCGATTTCCATGAAGCGGCCGGGGTACGCCAGCACGTCTGCCAGGTCGAACTTCTGCGCCGAATAAAAACCACCTGCGGCAATGGCTGCGTCGTGGGTGAGCATGCGAGTGCTGGCAACAGCCGCATCGGTCCGGACATCCCGCACGATCAGATGCAGACAAAACGGATCGAAGTCATCACATTCCAGGCCATCGGCGCATCCGCTACGTCGCTCCTGCATGAACACCGCATGGCGGAGTTTCAGACTGTCCTCGATCTCCGATTCGTAGCGGGCAAAACCGTAAGTGAACTGGCCGATCTGGCGATCGCTCTGGCGTAAGGGGTTGACGACTGACATCGCTAGGCACCTCTGTCGCTGGTATGGCGCCGAGGTTAAGAGCAGCAGATGATCGCGCCGTGACGCAGTCATGAACTTCTTGTGACGCCGATTTATAAGACCACGGCACCTGCGAAAGGTTGCGTGATATCGGCAATTGGAAGGCGAGGCAATCAGTGCGTGCCTCCGCGGGCTCGAGTAAAGCAGTGGCATCGCCACGAGCGTCTTTGAGATGGTGGGCCCGGTCAGATTCGAACTGACGACCAAGGGATTATTAGTCCGTCAATTAGGAGCGTTAGCAAGCATTAGTCCAAGTTAGCATAGTCGTTATATGTCAATGTTTTAAGAGCATTTTTAGCGATTATCGCGTTAGCTCGCATTAGCGTATATTAGCCGTATTCCATTCCCAGGCCATTCCCAGGCCATTCTCAGGGAATGGAGGTGGCCCGAGGTGCTGCAACACGCTCGGGCCTGACCATCGGCAACAGGCCCTGGAGCAAGAGAAAAAGACGAGGGCGACCGTAGCTGGACGAGCATATCGGCTGCTGCGCGCCTTTCTGGCGTGGTGTGACGAGCAATCGGCCTATCGTGGGCTGGTGGACGTGAATCGCCTGTTTAGCGGTTCTGTGCGTCGTGCCGTGCCGAAGCCGAAGGCGAAAGACGACGTGCTGCAACGCGAGCAGTTGGGCCGACGGTGGGCGCGATTGGTAATCTGGTTATGCAGGCTTATCTGCAAGCCTTGTTATTGACCGGGGCGAGAGCGACCGAAATGGGGCGTCTAAAATGGGCTGATGCTGACTTCGAATGGCACAGCTTGACGCTGCGAGACAAAGCAGAAGGCGAGCGCACGATTCCGCTAACGCCCTATCTGGCGCAACTCCTGGCCGCATTGCCGCGTCGCAATGAATACGTCTTTTCGAGTCCGAGCGCCAAGTCGGGCCGTCTGACCGATGCGAATCATCGGCATACGCGAGCGCTACGAGAGGCCGGGCTACCGCAAGTCACCCTGCACGGGCTGCGCCGGTCTTTCGGCACGCTGTCTGAATGGGTGGAGTGCCCTGTTGGCGTGGTCGCACAGATACAGGGCCATAAGCTGAGCGCGCTGGCTGAGAAACACTATCGGCGGCGACCGCTCGACTTGCTTCGGCTGTGGCATACCCGGATCGAGGCATGGATTCGCGACCAAGCCGGTATTGAGCAGGCGCACGAAACTGACGCCGCCACTATTCGACTGGTAAGGGGTTGACATGATCGAAATTGCGTCATGGGTTCCTAAAGATGCCGCCGAATTGTGCGAGCAGCTTTATGCATCGATGGAGAGCAATCCTAATGAATATGAGACGCAACAGGATAAAATATCTAGTGTCCGTCCAGAAACGCCAACGATCTGATTTATTTGCAGAATAAAGCAGATATGAAATAGAAAACTCCGCCGAATTGTGCTCTAATGTAATTCAAGCGATTGATTTGCAAAAGAAACACCAAACACCGGAGTCAGACAACGCGCTTATGACCTGGCCCGTTGCACCTGGAAAGGGCTCGGGCATTTAGCACCGCCGGCCGACGCTGCCGCGACACTTTCGCGAGTTTGAAAAGACCTGCCGCAAGCAAGGCCTTTCGTTCTGGGATTAGCCTGCGTGCCCGGATCGAACCGCACCGCACCGCACCCTCCCGTGGTTGCCGCACCTGATTGTCGGCGCAGAGCAAACAAGGATCGAGCAGGCGTCGCCTGCTGGCGGACCTTAAGCCGAGGCGCTGCCGTGGCTGCTATGGTTCGCCGGCCGCGCTGGGTGTATTCCGCCGCCTTCTGATCTCCTACACGCAAGGCCTGGCGTATGACAATTGCTATCTCGGGGTTAATGAGGAGTTACTTATCAGGAATCAACGACGACATAGGCCAACGTAAGGCCGATGAGCTCATGTCGCGCCTTCACGTGACGACGATGAAGGGCGTCTTGAAATAACCTGCGATATCGCCGCCGGTCCTAGACCTCGCCACGTTGGCACTGTCGACCCTGCGTGAAATGCTTCACGCGCCTTATGGAGGACGCTGGCATGGCATTAGAAGATCCAGCGGGGGGGGAGGTGGGCGAGCAGATCCAGGTCAAACAGATCGCCGGAGATAGGTGGCTGGAAACACTGCTTCAGCTGAGCTTAGACAGGTCAACACGCTGCCGCAGGAACAGACGCCGGCCTATCACTGCAAGGCATTGGCATCACGCCGACCGACGCCCATCGGTCCAATCCGATACCCGCCGACTTCAATCCGCGGCCCAGCACCAATCCGACGCCGATCCGTCCGAGCTGAGCAGTCGTTTATCGACAGCTGAATACCGACGATTGATGAGACCGATGCCCGGCAGCCGGATTTCTTTCGATGCAGGGTGTCTGGGCAGCTGTGGCGACGGGACGGCATTGAACGGCGCCTCGTTCCACCGTGCCGGCTTCATCGCAACGACACAAATCTCGACCACACTGATTTTGAACAAACCTGCGCGCTTGCAACAGTGCATTGGGAAACTGTCGAAGCCTGCAACGGCCAGCGCGCCTCCACCGGGGATTAGCATGCGACCACTCAGTATTGCCAGGACTATTGTTGTTGTATCTGTATCTGCGTCGGCGGCTATTGCCGGCGCCCAAACGAGCGGCTCCGGACCATCCGATCCCGGCCGTGGAAATACCAGGCTGTTGACCGGCCAGCGCGTGCCCACCGGCATGCGCATTACCCCGGCCGCTGCACCGGGAGCGATTTTCACCAAGCTGAATCCGGAATTGCCCGGCTATCCCGACTATCGCGCCGATCACGCGGTCAGCACCGCAATCAGCCCGGACGGCCGAACCATGCTGGTGCTCACCTCGGGCTACAACCGGCTCAACGGGCCGGACGGCAGCCGCGATGACAGTGCTTCCGACGAATACGTGTTCGTCTACGACATCAGCGGCGGCGCGCCGCAGAAGACGCAGGTAATCAAGGTAGCTAACACTTATATCGGCATCGCCTGGAACCCAAACCCACAACAGTGGGGCGACACGTTCTATGTGTCGGGCGGGGTCGATGATAACGTGCATACGTATACGCTGCATGGTAGCCAGTACGTCGAGAACGGCGAGCCGATCGCGCTCGGCCACCAAGCCGGCAACGGCCTGGTCACGCCGGTCGTGGCGGCCGGGCTGTCGGTAAGCGCCGACGGCAGCCAACTGCTGGTCACCAATATCGAGAACGACTCGGTCAGCCTGATCGATCTGTCGAGCCGGGCCGTGATCGACGAGCAGGATCTGCGTCCCGGCAAGATCAATCCGGCCGATAGCGGCAAGCCCGGCGGCGAATACCCAGTGGCTGTGGCCTTCGATGGCAACGACCGCGCGTTCGTCTCGAGCCAGCGCGACCGCGAAATAGACGTGTTGCAGATCGCGCCGACCGCACCGTATCTGCGGGTGACCGGACGGATTGCCACCCGCGGTCAACCCAACAAGATGGTGTTCAACAACGATCACAGTCGGCTGTATGTCGCCAGCGACAATACCGACACCGTGGTAGTGATTGACCCGGCCAGTGATCGCATCGTCGAAAGCATCGGCACGCTCGCGCCCAGGCCCGTGTTTACCGACAGGGCCGGCCGCCCGATCTACAAACCGGGCGCCGGCTTCAAGGGCGCCGTGCCCAACAGCGTACGGCTGTCGCCTGACCAACGCTGGCTGTTCGTCACCAACGGTGGCACCAACGCGGTCGCGGTCATTCGTCTGGCCGGTTCCGGCCTGGGTCCGCACCTCCAAGCCGCGGCCGATCGGTCCAGAGGCAGCGATGAGGAAGAAAACGAAGGCGATGGAAATAACACTCACGGCTCGCACTCTGCCCACCGCGAGCACAGCCGCGTGATCGGCCTGATTCCGACTGGCTGGTATCCGGAGTCGGTCAACGTCAGTCCAGACGGGCAGTGGCTGTATGTCACCAACGGCAAGGACAACGCCGGCCCGGATACCGGCGCCTGTCGTAATAGCCTATCCACGAAATCCGGCGCCGAGGATGCGTGTAACGCCAACAACCAGTACGTTCTGCAGCTCGAAAAAGCTGGCCTGCTGGCGCTGCCCATGCCTGATGCTCGCACGCTGGGGCATCTGACCCGGCAAGTGGCCTATAACGATGGTTTCATGGATTCCCGGCGTTACCGTCAAGAAGCCCGCGTCATGCGCTTTTTACAGGGCCACATCAAGCACGTGGTCTATGTGGTCAAGGAAAACCGCACCTACGACCAAGTCCTGGGCGATCTCGACAAAGGCAACGGCGACCCGAGCCTGGCGCTGCTAGGCCCGTATATGCCCAATCATCATCGCTGGGCCGACGAGTTCGTCGATCTGGATAATTTCTACGACAGCGGCGAAGTCAGCAATGTCGGCTGGAACTGGACCACGGCCGCGCGCACAACCGACTTTACCGAAAAAGCGTACGCCGTTAATTACGCTGGGCGCGGCTTCACCTACGACTGGGAAGGCACCAACCGCAACATCAACGTCGGCGCGGCCACCCTGGCCAAGCGCCTGGCACTCAATCCGCTGACTCCGGACGATCCCGACATCCTGCCGGGCACCGCCGATATCGCTGCGCCCGACGGTCCAGGCAGCCAGCACGACGGCCAGGGTTATATCTGGAATCAAGCCTTGCGCGCCGGCCTGAGCCTGCGCAACTACGGCTTCTACGGCGATCTCGGGCGCTATTCGCTGCCGGCTGACAATTCAGCCGCCGTACCGCTGGCGCGGCATCCGTTTGCGGCGGGCGTGCGTCAATTCTTTCCGACCAAAGCCGCACTCATGGACCGCAGCGATCGGTATTTCCGTGGTTTCGACAACGCTTATCCTGACTACTGGCGGGAGCAGGAATTCGAGCGCGAATTCGATCAGTATGTGGCCAATGGCAATCTGCCGAACCTGGTTCAGGTGCGGCTGATGCACGATCATTTCGGCAACTTCGATACCGCCATCGACGGCGTCAACACAATCGCCACCCAGGCCGCCGACAACGACTACGCGGTCGGGCGCCTGATTCAACGCATCGCCCACAGTCCGTATAAAGACAACACGCTGGTGTTCGTGATCGAAGACGATGCTCAGAACGGCGAAGACCACGTCGGCGCCCACCGCAGCGTGGCCTTCGTGGTGGGGCCTTATGTCAAGCAGCATCAGGTGGTCTCTCATTACTACAACACAGTGAATATGCTGCGGACCATCGAAGATATTCTCGGCATGCAGCCGATGGGCCTCAACGACGCGCTGGCTTCGCCTATGACCAACGTGTTCGATCTCGGCCAGCAGCAGTGGACCTACAATGCCGTGGTGCCCGCGGTGCTGCGTAGTACGAGTCTGCCGCTACCGCCGGCGACTACCGCACAAAACGACTCCTCGACCTTGGCGCAATGTTTTTCATACTCGAAACACAGCGCCGCTTATTGGTCAAAAGTGATGAAAGGCGAAGATTTTGCGGTGCAGGATCAGCTCGATACCGGCAAGTTCAACCGCGCTGTCTGGCACGGCTTGAAGGGTACGGATACGGCCTATCCGACCGCCCGCAAAGGGCAGGATATGCGTCATAACCGCAAGGCCCTCCTCGCCGCCCATCGCCAGGACGAGGCCAGGCGCTGTGCACAGTTCGCCGATGCCGGCGGTACCAACAACGGCTGACGAGTCAACCGCGCTCCGGCGCACTCGTTTCATCCGTCCATTGGCCGGCCCAGCGGTTCAACGAACGCGTTGGGCTGGCCTCTTGCGAGTCGATCCAGATGACTTCTGATACGCGTTGCATAACAGCGGTCGCGCTGTGTTCGGCCGGCTTGTTCGTTGCAAGCTTTTCACCGATCGTCCAAGCCGACGCGAACGGTCCCGACGACGAAATCTACTCCCCCAACATCCATGCCGGCGAGTTTGAAATCGAAGGCCGTGTCTATCATCAGGACGGCAACGACGCCGGCGAGAACAAGGACACCGAGTACCGCATTGAACTCGGCTATAGCCCGACTAATTTCTGGGAGACCAGCGTCGAACCGATTATTGTCGACGGCCCGCACAACCGCGCGCGGACCGTACAGCTGCAGTTCGAGAATGTCGTTAGCTTAACGCCCGCGGCGCAATCGTTCATCAACGTCGGCGCTTTCTTCGATTACGAGCTGGCCACCGACGGCGGCAACGACGAACTGGTATTGGGCCCGATTGTGGAAAAACGCATCGGCCAGGTCACGCTCAACGCCCAAGTGCTAGCCATCCGCGAAATATCCAGCGGCGGCAACTACGGACTCAGCTACGGCTGGCAGCTGCGCTATAACGCCACACCGCTTTATGCCGTCGGCGTTCAGGGCTTTGGGGAACGCGCGTTTGGCAGCGTAGAAGAGAAACAGCCCCGCCACACCGGCCCCAACTATCCGACCTTCGCGAACGGCGACCGCGCCGGGCCCGCGTTCTTCGGCCGTATCCCAATCGGCGACGACCGCAATGACGGCGGGGGGCTCGATTACCAGTTTGGGGTGCTGTTTGGACTGGACAATAGCGCGGCCGAGCATACCTTCCGCTTGGTGGTTGCATACGAGCTTTAGCATGCCAACGCGATCGCTTGATTCCTCGTATTGGCTTCGTCTTCATACTCGATAAGCGGCCGCTCAAGCCGGGCACACTGCATTCTCGGCACCTCATCGAAGACGCGGTCATACTCTTCAATGCATGCCCGCGTCTCATCGATAAACGATTCCTCCCCGCGGAATATTTGGCACGAAGGGTAGTGGGGACGGAGAACAGCTAGTCGGATACTTACTGGCTGTATGCCTCACCAAACGGCACTTGCATATCGGTCAACTGGACGTTCTGCCATCAGTTCAGGATGTCCGTGCGCCGGACGCGCTGATTGAAGCCGCCTGTCACGGACTTGAACCTGATCATTTCTTAACGGTTACGGCATCGACATGCGTGCCAGTAGCTGTCGCGCCATATCGCAAGCACAGTTTTCGCCCTATGCTCAGTGGCGGCTTCGCCCAGATGGTAGAAAGAGAACGCTCGCAGCTGGAATTTCAGAACGAATGGATTATCCTCCGCTACAGGCGACCACGGCTATGGCTATGAACCGGCTCAACTAAACGGAGCTGTCGCTTGCCTCTTGCCGCCCGATGTCTTGTGCGGATTTCCAGTAGGCGCCAATACGCTGCGAAAAAGACTTTGTTCCTTCAGCAAAGAGCCGCCGTCCAATCGGCTCAGCCTGGTCACGCAGGACCTTCTGGCGTGTTTCGATCAGACCGAGCAGGATCTGCTGACTGCCATGTTTCAGGCTCGGAGCCTCGGGGTGGTGAAGCCAATCAGTGAGCATCGAAAGATCGTGCTCCAGCCCAAGTGTGTCTGTCAGCTTGTATAGTTCACTAACACGCGTCTTCATCGCGTCGGGCCAGACGCGGCGTATAAGACTGCAATGGTAACGATGGTACTTCGCCTGTTTACGCCATTCATGAAAACGCGTCGATTTCGGTTTTCTATAAGCTCTACGGTACGCGCAACGCGCCTGGGCATAGGTCTTGGACAGTCCAGGTTCTACGGCAGAAAAGCCCTTGCCCTCGAACGACCACGCGTTCATGTCCGCATTTGCCGCCGTCAACTGCAGCCGCATACCCGCAAGCTTTTCATCAAGGGCTTCGTTTAATGTTGCTTGCCGCAGCTGTTCAAGCTGTCGACGCACGGGCGAAAACCGACGGCGATCAATGCGACCATCGCAATCTTTCAACAGGCGATCAAATGATTTGACCATTACTTGGTAGTCGCGAACCCACGACACGGTTCTCGCTATATCTCGGTAGCGTCGATTCTCTTCCCTGTACGCCGATCCAAGCGCGGCGCGGTTCAAACGCAACACCGATCGAATTTTCTTACAACGCGTTCGCAACCCATGAACCGCCTCTTCCTGGTCGGCCTGTGTTAGATCGACCGCGGCCTTATCGATCTCCTCACCAACGACACGGACCAGACCGTCAGCAACCGGCTCGCTTGTTTTTAATCGAAAAGCCATGGAGCCACCTTCAGTTATGCCTCTGCGGCCCGCAGACCGCTGATCAATCGACACACAAAGCGTAGGAAGTCATCGCCGTCAAAGGACGAATAGTTTGATTCATGTATGTATACACGAAACCTGTAGGTGAAGTGGCCCCCGAGAACTGGACAGCCCAAAGCCCCCGGAGCATGTTCATGCAATCGATCACGCCACTCGCGTGGGCGCGCCGTCCGGAACGGCGCTCCCGCTTGTAACAGCAAAGTGGTTGTCGGCTTTCGACCCAGGCTGTGTGAAAACTCGGAATATCGGTATTTCGGGGTGGGGGGCGTTTGCCCCTGCCCAGTACCCGACCGTGGCGTCAGCGGACATACAGAGCGTCGGTTTTCAGCCGGACCACAACCGCCGTGAGTTTTCACACAGCCTAGCCTATGGATTTAGGCGCCAATCAGAATTTGGCATTAATCTGAAGGGCACGGCCTACGGCTGAGACGCGTATCTACCGGTAGTTATGCCTCAATCCCTGCTCGCGGCCTGGCTTCTGGAGCTACTCACCAGTTCTATGTTCGGTAGCACACCGACGGTTCACACCGGCCATGCTTAAATGAGCATGGAACCACTTTAAAAGGAGACTCCCATGTATATCGGCGGCGGCATTCTCGGAACCATTCTTGTGGTCGTTCTCATCGTCTGGCTTGTTCGCAGGGTCTAGACAATTACGAGACGCAGTCCAAGTGCTTGAGATACTCAAGGGAGGAGCGGGTGAAGCGGAGGGACTTTCCAGAGGTGATTACCATGTAATCACCTCGGTTGCCGGACAGGACGTTGGCAATGCCCAGGACATCAACCGAATCTTGAACGAAAGTGGGACAAGGTCGATTGACGTTGACTTTTATCGGGATACCAAGGGCATGGCCCTTACCGTCAAACCGCAATTGGTCAAAACCGATGTTGGTTTTCCATAATACCTCCAGTGTTTGCGAGGTATTTAGAAGGGGGCGCACAGGGGCGGTCACCAACGTTGAACAACGTAAATCAACGACTTAGAGCGTTGAATTCCAGGTCCGTTGAAGACCACCAATCCGGGCAGGTGTAGTCGTAACTATATGAGTTTTAAATAAAATATTGGTGGGCCCGGTCAGATTCGAACTGACGACCAAGGGATTATGAGTCCCCTGCTCTAACCGCTGAGCTACGGGCCCGCAAAAGAGCGAAGCCAGCCGGGGCGCGACTATAGCGTGCTCGTTGCCTTGATGCCAATAGCGGGCGCTGCGGATCAGGCTGTATATCAGAGTTTTGGGTCGATGTATCGATACATAGGGTCGTGGCCGAGAATCAGCTGCATGATTTCGGGCGAGGGTTCGGGGTGGTTGCCCACGATCTGGCTGTGAAGCGGGGCGAGTCGTGCGAGCAGCCGGTTCTGGGTGACGGTGGGAACGCCTTCCTGGTTCATGGCCTTGATGTAATCCTCGACGATCGCGTTGAATGCTGCGCTGTCGATACCCAGCCCGCGATGGGCGTCGACCATGTTGTCGCCGCTGTAGTTGCATGGCCCGCCGGTAAGCGCGCAGATATAGTCGGTGAACATGCGATGGAAGCGATCGATATCGGTATCTCGGAAGTAGCCGGAAACCCGTCGATCGGCCGCGATATTCAGTATCAGGCGGGTATCTATTCTGGAAATGCCGGCGCGTGCGCCCAGTGCCCTGTAGAGGCTGTCGTCAGATTTGGATGACGGCATCGACTGGCAGCCCGCCAGCATTGCCAGGACGAGGGCAGCCAGTAGGGTTGGGATCAGGATTCTCGAATGACGAAAATGCTTGGTGTCACAGCACATGGCTAGAATCCAGTTTGGAGAGAGATGAAGTAGCCGGTCTGGTGCGTCAAGCCGGCGACGGCACCCAGGTCGACGTAGGCGCCGGTGATCGCTAGATAATGGTTGGGCACGTACGCGACGAATATCGTTTTCCACTCATCTGCGTTCACGGCCGACAGGTTATTGGGTTGCTGCTTGTATTCGCCGCCGATCAGCCAGTGCGGGTCGAGAAAGACGCCAGCGCCGAATTCGCCAAGTACGTCGTAGCCGTTGTTGCGGTCGCCGCCGAAGCCGAGCAGTCCGATCTGGTTTGCACGAGTGGCGCGGGCCGTGGCATTGAGTAGGACGTTGCGTCCTGCTATGGCGGCGAGAAATACCTTGCTCCAGGCCAGGTAATAGTCGACACCGCTGGCGTCACTTGCGCCCAGACGTCTTGGAATCGCGAAATCGCTGTTGTGGGTATAGCGGGCGCCGGCGCTGAACTGGCCAAGCGGGCTATACAGCGCCTCGCCGTACAGTCGCACCTTCAAGCCGAGGTTCTGCTGGCGGATGTTCGTATGCAGCGGCTGCACGTGAAGCATGTTCTCAGCGAGCGTCAGCCCGACACGGTTGTGCCAGTCGAAGCCGATGCCGAGACTGTTGATGTTCAAGTCATCCGTGCGGACCGTGGACGGCGAGATGTTGACGGTTGATTGGTTGTCGCTGGCATAGCCGTTGAGCAGCGCCCAGGTGGTGGTGCCGCCGCCGGCCGCGCCGTTGACGCTGGTGATGCCGCCAGTGGCCCAGAGCCGACTGCCGGCGGCATGAGCGTTTGCGGTGATACCCAATACGCCGACGACGATCAGTGCTGTGGGCGCAAATACGCGGATAAGACGGTGCAGCGGTTTGGAGCAAGGCTTTTGTGTCATGACGAGATACGTCCGATCTTTCGAGCCGCTGTGAAATGGCGTGCATGATGATCGAGCCAGGCGCGCAGTTCTTCGGCTGGAAGCGGCCTGGCCAGCACGTATCCCTGGATGAACTCGGCGCCCTGGCGGGTCAGGTAATCAGTGGTGGCATCGTTCTCCACGCCTTCGGCCACAATCTCCATGCCCAGCTTGTGTCCAAGATCGATGATCATGTTGACGATGAATTGATCGACCGGTGTGGTGTCCAGCTTGAGGACAAAAGACTTGTCGATCTTGAGTTTGTTGGCGGCAATCTGCTTGAGCTGGGCCAGCGACGAGTAGCCGGTGCCGAAATCGTCGATGGCGATCAACGCGCCGCGCGCCTGCATCCGCCGCAGGTTGCCAAGCGCGCCCTCCGGGTCGCGCAGCAGCGCGCTTTCGGTCACTTCCAGCGTGATGACCTGGCCGGGGCCGGCTGCATCGATCAGGGGGGCGACGGCCTCGTCCAGTCCGGGTTCGGCCAGTTCGTCGCCCGACAGATTGATCGCCACGCCAAGCGCGAGCCCGTCCGCCTGCCATTGGCGTAGCTGTGCAGCTACGCTTTTTACGACCCAGTCGGTCAGCATGCGGATCTGACCGGAGTGTTCGGCCAGCCGGATGAATTCGTCGGGGCTGATGAAGCCCAGCGTCGGATGGACCCAGCGTGTCAGGGCTTCGACCTGGTGCACGCTGTGGTCGCCCATCGACATGATCGGTTGATAGACGAGACTCAGTTGGTCGCGCTCGATCGCCGGTGCCAGATCCTGAACGATCAGCAACTCGCGCCGGCGGGCTTCGTCGAGACCCTCTTGATAGACGAATGTTTGACCGCGGGCCTCGCGTGAGCCCTCGCGGGCGATCACGCTTCGACGCCAGACGCTGTCCAGGTCGTCGGCCTGGTCAGGGACATGTACCACGCCGACTTCCAGCGTGAGCGCGATCGGGGTATGCAGCAGGGCAAGTGGCTTTTCGGTATCGGCGCGCAGGCGCGCCGCTCGTTCTTCGATATTGGACATGCCGCGGTCGTAGGGCAGCAACAGCAGAAAATCGTTGCCTTCGACACGGCCGATCGCATCCTGTGGCCGGCAGGCCTGGCCAAGCCGTTTGGCCACGGTCCGCAGCACCTAGTCGCCTAGTCGATAGCCCAGAGCCGCATTGATACGGGCGAAACCGTGCACGGCGACCCTTAGGACAGCTAGCGGCTGGCGCTGGTCGATCAGCTGGGCCAGCCGCTCGCGGATCGCTTCGCGGTTGAGCAGGCCGGTCATGGCGTCATGCGTGGCCTGATGGCTGATGCGAGCTTCGCGTTCGCGCACCGCGCGCTGCATGTGATCGAGCGTGCTGGCGAGCAAGTCCAGTTCAGCGACCGCGCGCGCCCGCGGCGGCTCGCGATAGCTACCCGCGCCGATCGCCTGTGCGAACTGGCTGAGTTCACGCACCGGTTGGCTTAGCCGCCGTGCCAGCCAGACCGCAATCAGCGCGCTTATAAGCAGCGACAACGCGAAGATCCAGGCCAGATTGCGGGCCAGCGCGTAATAGGGCGAAAGCACCGCGCTGCGGGTGAGCGACAGGACGGCATCGAATTCCGTGCTGCCGGATTTGAGCATCACGTGGCGCACGCTGAGAAACGCTGGCGCCTGCGTCTGCGGGGCTGTATTCGACGCCGTACCAGTCGAGCCGAGCCGTCTGGCCACGGTATGGAACACTTTTCGGCCGTTTTCGCTTACTACAAAATCCACCCCAACGCCGGTCAGCGCCGCCAGACGCTCGGCCAGTTGATGATTGACTTCGAAGCCCATACCAACCCAGGCAATCAGGCGCGGGGCCCGGACTGGCAGCACCACAAACTGATAGGCCCGCTGGCCCAGCACAATCATGCCGGCAGCATGGCCCTGCTTGCGGGCAGTGCTCAGTAATTCACGGAACGGCTCATCGGCCTTCTGGCCGTCCAGCGCAGGTACGGCGGCGGTCAGTCGACCGTCGCGCTCGGCGATGATCGCGAGATCTGCCTGAGCGCGATCGCCGAAATTGGCCAGCACCGTGCGCAGCGTCGGCGCGTCCTTGGTGGCTACCGCCGACTTGAAGCCGAAGTCGGAAGACAACACGCCGACGATCGATGACAACTGGGCGGAGCGCAGCGTCATCAGCTTGTCGAGTACCCGGTCACCGACCTGCAGGCTCGATCGGGCCTGAGCCACGGTCTGGGCATAGGTTTGATGCAGGATCGCAGCGGCTATGACAAGTTCGATGAACAGCACGAACCCCAGAAGCGTCAGGATCAGCTGGCTACGAAACGTTGCGCGCCTGAACGTCATTTGGCCAGTTGGTCGAACTGATCCTGGAGGCTCGAGCCGTGGAGGCGCGTAGCCGTCGACGGCGGCATCACATCCAGCTGAACAGCGACCGCCCTTGCAGCGGCGTCGACCTTGCGCTCAACGCGCCCGTTGTCGCTGGGCATCCAGGGATGCCATAGCGATAGTTCTACCGGTTTGTTGTCCGGCAGGCCGTGGAGGATGGCACGGCCTTGATCATCGGTAATCGCCCAGCGCGGCTTGGCGGTCACTACGATGAATGCCTGCATGTAATCGTGGATATCGCAGCCCAGGGTGACAACGCCGGCCTTGTCAAACACGATCGGCCGCTGCGGCCGGCCAACATAGAGCTTCAGATTGAAGGTCTTGGTGGGCGAGAACGAATACACCTGATGACGGGTGCGGTCATGATTGGGAAAGGTCACGCTGGTGCCGGCTGCGACGACCAGCACGTGCGGGTGAAATTTCAGATGGCGCTGCGCCACCTCGGCGATTTGATTGGTTCCGGAAATCACGGGTGCCCCAGCCCAGTCGGCCAGAATCACGGCATTGGCCAGCGGCTGATTGTCGGCGTCCGTCGCGCGGATGCTGAGATCCTTCGCGGACGCCGCTAACGACAGGCCAGCGAGCGCTGCGGTTACCCCAAGCCAGACAGCGGCCCGGCGTATCGCAGCGGAAGTGATTCTTGCCATGCGCGCGTGGCTCCGGCCCGTCTTCTTTAGATACAACGGTTAACGGCCGATGACGGCGCATCTGTAGGCGTTAGCGGGGCGCACGGTTTGAGGGGAGTGTGGGCTTTGGCTGGCGACGGCCATAAAAAAACCGGATGCACACACATCCGGCTCTAGTGTCCCGTGACAGGCCCTAATCATCGTGGGACTGTCTCGCGAGCGTTATTCGTCAAGAAAGCTCTTGAGGAAAGACGCCCGCGAGGGATGACGCAGCTTGCGCAAGGCCTTGGCCTCGATCTGGCGGATGCGCTCGCGGGTGACGTCGAACTGCTTGCCGACCTCTTCCAGCGTGTGGTCGGTGTTCATGTCGATACCGAAGCGCATACGCAGCACTTTTGCCTCGCGCGGGGTGAGGCTGGCGAGCGTGTTGTGGGTGGCTTCCCGCAGCGATTCGCCCGACGCCGAATCGTCCGGCGCGATGGCGTTGATATCCTCGATGAAATCACCCAGATGCGAATCCTCGTCGTCGCCGATCGGGGTTTCCATGGAAATCGGTTCCTTGGCGATCTTGAGCACCTTGCGAACTTTTTCCTCGGGCATCTCCATGCGCTCGGCCAGCTCGTCCGGGGTGGGCTCGCGGCCCATTTCCTGGAGCATCTGGCGCGAGATGCGATTGAGCTTGTTGATGGTCTCGATCATATGCACCGGAATACGGATGGTGCGGGCCTGATCGGCGATCGAGCGGGTGATGGCCTGGCGAATCCACCAGGTCGCATAGGTCGAGAACTTGTAGCCGCGGCGGTATTCGAATTTGTCGACCGCCTTCATCAGGCCGATGTTGCCTTCCTGGATCAGATCGAGGAACTGCAGGCCGCGGTTGGTGTATTTCTTGGCAATCGAGATCACCAGGCGCAGGTTGGCCTCCACCATCTCTTTCTTGGCACGGCGGGCCTTGGCCTCGCCGATCGACATCTTGCGGTTTATTTCCTTGATGTGATTGACGTTGAGCGAGGAGTCGGCCTCGATCTGGCGAATCTGATTCATGGCCCGCACCAGATCCTCGCGGCGGCTGGCGATGGTCGATGAATAACGGCGCTTGGCACGGATCAGTTTGTCCAGCCAGTCTTCGCTGGTGAGGTTGTCTGGCAGCTGACGGACGAAATCGCGCCGGGGCATGCCGGCCTCGTTCACGCAGATACGCAGCATGTCGCGCTCGCAGGAACGCACGTCGATCATGGTCGTGCGCAACTGCAGCGTCAGATCATCGGCGGCTTTGGGCACCAGTTTGAAGCGCATGAAGTGAGTGGCTAGCTTCGCTAGCGCCGCTTCGGTCTCTTCATGCGCACGGCCATTGCTTTCCAGCGATTTGATCGCCGCGTTGTGCAGCGTCCGCAGTTTCTTGAACTGCGCCTTGGCTTCTTCCGGGTCCGGGCCGGTGTTGGCGGGCGCGCTGCCTTCCTCTTCATCGTCTTCGGCGGCTGCCTCATCCTCGCTGATGATGGGGTCGCCGGTATCGGGATCGACGAAGCCAACCAGCACATCGGTCAATCGCTTGTCTTCTGATTCCACCAGCTTCCAGAGTTCAAGCAGGCGGCCGGTGGTAGCGGGGAAGTAGGCGAGCGAATACATCATCTCCGCCAGGCCTTCTTCGATCCGCTTGGCGATACGAATCTCGCCCTGGCGGTCGAGCAGTTCCACCGTGCCCATTTCGCGCATGTACATGCGCACCGGGTCGGTGGTACGGCCAAATTGCGGGTCGAGTGCAGCCAGCGTCGCCGCGGCTTCCTCGGCGTCGTCATCGTCGTCGTTGACGGTGTTGCCCGAGACGAGCAGGCTATCCTCGTCTGGTGCCGACTCGTGGACGGTAATGCCCATGTCGCTGATCATGTTGACGATATCTTCGATCTGCTCGGGATCGACGATATCGTCGGGCAGGGTATCGTTGACCTCGGCGTAGGTCAGATACCCTTTCTGCTTGCCGTGGGCAATCAGAAGCCGTAGTTGAGATTTCTTGTCTTTGCTCATGTGCTCTAGCTGCGGTTGTGCTCGTGGGGCTTGACGCGATCAGCGATAACCGACCATGTTATCACCGTGGCCGCGTCGCTGCGACCACGACACTATGGAAGATGATAGCTTTCAATGGCCGGTATCGGTGGCGTCCTGTAGCTGATTCAAGACCTGTTTCAACTCTTGTGCGGCCGCTGCATCCAGCGGCTCGCGTTCCTGTTGTGCTACCAGTGCGTTGTAACGATCGCGTAGCGACTGTCGAGATATGCTCTGGCGCGCGATGCGTCTAATGACGTCGGCGAATTCTGCGGCGCGTTGCTCGGCATCGCCCGGTGGGTGCTGGCCCGCCAGCACTTGCAGGCGATGGAAATACCGATGCTCGCGATAGTGTTCCAACCATTGCGCTACCGATACGTTTGGGTTGCTTGCAAAAAAGTCAATTGCCTCGGCCAGAATCCCGGCGCCGGCTATTCGGCTGTCGCGCAGAGAGTGTGTCTGTTCAATGTTCGTTGCCAGCGTCGTATCTGCCATCAAAAGCGTCAGGCCCCGCGTTACCGGCGTCACTCGTGACTCGTGGCTGTGGCGCTCCAAGGGTTTATCGGCTTTGGGTCGCTGCGTTGAAGGTGTGTTCGCAAACATCTGACGCAAGTCTTCGCTCGGCAACCGTGCCAGGCGACTGATCTCTGCGATCAACTCGGCGCGAAATGCTTCCGGCGGCAGGGCATTGATCGGCCGGCGGGCCCGTTCGATCAACTGCGCGCGATCGTCGGGCGTGTTCAGGTCGAGCCCGTCGCTGAGCGCATCAATCAATACGCTTGACGCCGGCCTCGCGGATTCGATCGCCGCCTGCATGGCGTCACGGCCGCCAGGCCCGCGCAGCAGGCTGTCGGGATCCTCGCCGTCCGGCAGGAACAGAAAACGTACCCGTCGCGTACCGCGCATCACCGGCAGGCTCTGATCCATGGCCTTGCGGGCAGCACGTACCCCAGCAGCATCGCCGTCGAAGCAGAACACGATTTCTTCGGTATGTCGGAACAGAGTTGTCAGATGTGAAGGCGTGGTGGCCGTACCCAGTGTCGCGACCGCATTGGGAAAACCGTGCTGGGCCAGGGCGATGACGTCCATATAGCCTTCGACCACCAGCAGGCGCGGCAGGTCGCGCATGGCCTGGCGTGCTTCGAACAGCCCGTACATCTGGTCGGACTTGTGGAACAGCGGCGTTTCCGGCGAGTTCAGGTATTTGGCCTTGTCGTCGCCCAGCGTGCGGCCCCCGAAGGCAATAGTGCGCCCGCGCGTGTCGCGGATTGGAAACATCAGTCGGTTGCGGAAGCGATCAAAAAATCCGCCGCTGTCGCGTGGAATCAACAGTCCGGCGGCGGTCGCGGCGGCCTTGTCGCTGATGCGCTGATTGAGTCCGTCCCAGACATCGGCCGCGTATCCCAGCCCGTAGCGTTTGGCCATCTCGCCGGACACGCCGCGCTGCTTGAGGTAATCGATGGTGGCCTGATCCTGGCGCAGCGCAGCCTGATAGTGTCGGTCGGCCAGTGTCATCGCCTGGTATAGCGGATCGCGCGGCGGACCGATGTCGTCGGCGGACTGTGCTTCCTCCGGAATCTCCAGGCCGAGCGCCTGCGCCAGCACGTCGACCGCATCACGGAATTCCAGCCGGTCGTATTCCATGAGAAAGCTGATTGCGGTGCCGTGCGCGCCGCAACCAAAGCAGTGATAGAACTGCTTGCTCGGAGACACGGTGAACGAGGGCGTGTTTTCATCGTGAAACGGACAGCAGGCGGCATACTCGCGCCCGGTTTTCTTCAGCGACACCCGAGCATCGACGAGCGACACGATATCCGTGCGTTCGAGCAGTTGATCGATGAAATGCTGTGGAATGCGCGCCATGCAGACGTACCCGGCAGAAATCGACGAGCCCGGCGCCGGCTGGTGTGCCGCGGTGCCGGGCCAATGTCATTCTGCGTTGTGGGTCAGGCCTGCAGCTTGGTCTTCAGGCGCTGGCTGACGACTGCCATATCGGCCTGCCCCTGAATCTTTGGTTTGAGCTGGCCCATGACCTGACCCATATCCTTCATCGAGGTAGCGCCCGCTTCGCTGATTGCCGAATCGATCATCGTATCGATCTCGGCGTCCGACAGCTGCGCCGGCAGGTAGTGTTCGAGCACCGCAATCTCTGCGGCTTCGGCATCGGCCAGTTCCGGGCGGTCGGCGTCCTGATACTGGGTCTCGGCGTCGCGGCGCTGTTTGACCATCTTTTCGATCACGGCCAGGACCTGGGGCTCGTCCAGCACGGTGGCGTCATCGATCTCGCGCTGTTTGACCGCGGCGAGCGCCATGCGGATGACGGTCAGTCGCTCCTTGTCGCGGGCGCGCATCGCCGACTTCATGTCGTCCTGTAGCTGGTCTTTCAGGCTCATGGAATCAGACCTCTGGAAAAATGTGTCGCGGCCAAAAAAACAGCGGCCTGGGCCGCTGTCTCATGTTCAATACGTCGCCATTACGGTCAGTATTGACGTGTAAAACGCAGCTGCTCTCGTTGCAGCTTCTTGGCATGGCGCTTGACCGCAGCCGCGCGCTTGCGCTTGCGCGTCTGGCAGGGCTTTTCGAAGAATTCGCGGCGACGCACTTCGGTCACGACGCCGGCTTTTTCGCAGCTGCGCTTGAAACGACGCAGTGCGACTTCAAACGGCTCGTTCTCTTTAACGCGTACGCTAGGCATTGAGCAATCACTCTCCGGAAGAATTTTTTGGCTATGGTTTTATTCGGGCGATACAACCGCGCACGGCAAAACGCTAGAATAGGGCGTTAAATAATACGCCCGAGTCCGCTACTTTGCAACGCAACGCTGTCATTCTAGGCATAGAGAGTTCCTGCGACGAAAGCGCGGCAGCAATTTACACGGCAGATCAAGGGCTTGTCGCACATGCGCTGCACAGCCAGGTCGCCATGCACGCCGACTACGGCGGCGTGGTGCCGGAGCTTGCGTCGCGGGATCATATTCGCAAGTTGCTGCCGCTGGTCGAGCAGGCGCGCCGCCAGGCCGGCAATCCTGTGTTGACCGGCATTGCTTATACGCGCGGTCCTGGCCTGGTCGGCGCCCTGCTGGTTGGGGCATCGCTGGCGGCCGGCCTGGGGATGAGTCTGGAGCTGCCGGTGCTGGGCGTCCATCATATGGAAGGGCATCTGTTGTCGCCGTTGCTGGAGACGCCGGCACCTGCGTTTCCTTATATTGCGCTGCTGGTATCCGGCGGGCATACGCTGCTGGTCCGGGTCGACGGTGTCGGGCAATACACGGTGCTCGGTCAGAGCCTGGATGATGCCGTGGGCGAGGCCTTCGACAAGTCGGCCAAGATGCTCGGCCTGGGGTATCCCGGTGGTCCGGCGTTGGCGGCCCTGGCGACCGAGGGTGATCCGAAGGCGCATGATTTTCCGCGCCCCATGCTCAAGCGGGCAGGCCTGGATTTCTCGTTCTCCGGCTTGAAGACCGCGGTCATGCTGGCAATCAAGGCAGCACCGCATACCCAGGCGGCTCACGCCGATATTGCAGCCAGCTTTCAACAGGCCGTGGTCGATACGCTGGTCGGCAAATGCGCCCGCGCGCTGCGTGAGTGTGACGTTGCACGGCTGGTGGTAGCCGGCGGCGTGGGTGCCAACGCCAGCCTGCGCGCAGCACTGGCCAGGCGCGCTGCCCGCGACGGCTTCGAGAGCTATTTCCCACGCCACGAGTTCTGTACCGATAATGCGGCGATGATTGCGCTGGTGGGGTATCGGCGTCGCCACGAGATGCGGCCCGGGATTGTCTCGGCCGATGCAGTGCCGCGCTGGTCGCTGGAGACACTGCGTCCGCCGGTTGGCGACGTCAGCTCAACCAGCCCAGCCAGATTGGCAGGGTGAGCATCGACAACAAGGTCTGACCGGTGACAATCGCTGCCATCAGCTCGCTGTCGCCGCCGAGCTGGCGCGACAGAATATAAGCCGATGTAGCGGTTGAAGCCGCGGCAAACAGCAGCACGACATCGCGGCTGACCGAGTCCAGCCCGGTAAGCCAGGCCATCGTGAGCGTGGCAGCAGGCAACAGCACCAGACGAACGGCCGTCGAAATCCAGAACGCCCGGCCGCTGCGCAGCAGGGCAGCAGGGCGCAAGGCGACGCCGACGGCAATCAACGCCAGCGGCAGTGCAGCCTGTCCGATCAGGCCCAGTACGGGCGCGCTCCAGCCCGGCAGACCGATGCCGCTGGCGTTGAGCGCAATGCCAATCGCACAACTCACAATCAGCGGATTTCGCAGCAGCTCTGCCAGCCCGCGCCACAGGCCGGTGCGCCCCAGCGTGCCGGTCAGGATGAAACAGAGCACGCTCAAGATATTGACCGTGGGTACCAGCAGGGCAATCACCACCGCTGCCACAGCTGTCCCCTGCGCCCCGTGCAGTGCGGTCGCGCCGCCAATCGCGACGTAGGTGTTGAAGCGCAGTGCGCCTTGGAATACTGAGGTGAAGGCACTGTTTTCGATAGGAAGCCGGCGTCGGCTGATCCACAGCAGCAGGGCGAACGCCAGCAATGTACCCAGGCTGGTGATAGCAATACCGGCGACGGGGACAGCGGCGAAGCGAGCGGTCGCCAGCGCCTTGATCAGCAGCGCCGGGAACAACAAATAATAGATAAGGCGTTCGGCGCGCGGCCAGAAATCGCCGCCTGGATACTGCTGCCAGCCCAGCAAGGCGCCGACCAGGATCAGAACAAATAAAGGGCCGAGTGTCTGTTCTACGGCAAGCATGGCGGGTTGTATCACGCAGTCGGACTGGCCGATTCTGCCACGTTGGCCGCCGGTGTATTGCCGACAAGTGCATGAATCGGCGTCAGCCCTTATGCTGTGGCCCGCCACAGATACCGGAGACCGCGACGTTGGACACTATCTTTATCGACCAGCTCACGGTCGACACGGTGATTGGCTTGTATGACTGGGAGCGTCGAATTCGCCAGCGCGTGATCATCGATCTCGAAATGGGGTTTGATATCCGCCAGGCAGCCGCTACCGATGATGTCGCACACACGCTCGATTACAAGGCCGTCGCCAAGCGCGTCATCGCATTCGTCGAAGCCGCTGAATTCGATCTGGTAGAAACCTTGTCTGAACGCATCACGAGCCTGATTCTCGACGAATTTCCGGTTCAGCGGGTGACGTTGCGCCTGGACAAGCCGCAGGCCCTGCGCGGTGCGCGCGGCGTCGGTATTCGTATTACCCGGGAGCGTGCTGCATGACCGAGGTCTTTGTCGGCATGGGCTCCAACATCGAACCGGCCGTGCACGTGCCCGAGGCCCTGGCCGCCCTGAGCGCGGTTTTCGGTGAGCTGGATGTCTCGCCGATCTATCGGTGTCCGGCCGTCGGTTTCAACGGCCATGATTTCGTGAATCTGGTCGTGGCATTCGAGTCGGCCGACGATATTGGCGATGTACAGCGCCAGCTTCGTCGCATCGAAGCCGACTGCGGTCGTCGGCAGGTTGTCCGTGAGGGCTCGCGGACGATGGACCTGGATATGCTGCTGTTCGGCAATACCGTATTCGACAACGGTGATATCCGCGTGCCGCGCGCTGATATTCTGGACTACGCCTTTGTATTGCGGCCGCTTTCGGATATGCGGCCGCAGGCGCTGCATCCCGTACTCGCACGAAGCTATGCAGACCTGTGGGCGGCTTTTGACGCCGCCGATCAGCCGTTGACCGAGATTTCGCTGGATCAGCCATGACATTCTTGCGGCATTTTCGAGCGTTCATTTGCGGACCAAACGTCTTCGCAGGTCCGCGCTCAGTCAGAAAAGTCAGAGCGTTAGTTGCTGCCTAGACGTTTGCCGCCGTCGACCGCGACTACGGCACCGGTCTGATAATCGTTGTCCATGAATGCCCGTACGGCCTTGTAGATGGCTTCCGGCGTGCCGGTCTTGGCCAGCGGCGTGGCCCGCAGCATGGCCTGGCGTTGTTCTTCGCTCACCCAGCTTTCGAATGAGATAGGGCCGGGCTGGATGGCGTTCACCTTGACCCGCGGTGCCAGGCGCTTGGCGAACGAGGCCGATAGATTCTGCAGGCCGGCCTTGGTCGCACAGTAGATGTCGTATTGCGGGCCCGGATTGTCGGCGTAGATATCGGTGATATGGATGATATCGCCGGCACCGCCGTCGGGGGCGGCAATCTGATCGGCCAGCCGGGTATTGAGCAGATACGGTGCGCGCATATGGACCTCGAAGAACGCCTGGAACTGTTCTGCGGCTTGCGCTGGGTCGTCGTTGGTGGGTGAAAAGGTCGACGCGTTATGTACGACCGCACGGATCGTCGGCGCAGCAGCCGCAATACGGTCGGCGACGGCCTGGCTGGCGGCAGCATCCGAAAAATCGCCCTGAATCGCGATGGCGCCTCGTTCGACCAGTGCATCGAGCGCGTCTGTCGCGCTTCGATACTGGGCCACGACCGTATAGCCGTCGTCGATGAAGCGTCCGGCCAGATGCGCACCGACGTTGCGGTTGGCGCCGGTGACGACCACCGTACCGAGCAGGTTCGCGGGCTGGGGCATATTGTCGTTCATGAGGAACTCCGTTGAGCCCGCGGCGGCGCTGCGAGCACCCGGGCAATCGCTTCGATTCGGCGTGTGTGCAGGGCCTCGCCGATCGCGGAGCCGCGCAGGCCGCTGGCGGCCAGCGCGCCGGCGTCGACTGCACGGGCGGCCTCGAAAGTCTGTCTGGCGATTTCGATCTGGGGATAGCGGCGTTTTTCAAAGCCCAGCCGGCCGCGGACATCGGCCGCGCAGACCGTCATCAGGTCGTCCAGCCGTTCTGGCCGGCGAAAAGCATCCATGCCTTCGAACAGAGACAGAATCGTTCCGGGCCGCAACTCGGCGATGCGATGCAGATGGGTATGCCAACGTGTGATCAGACGAGCGGTGTCGCGCAGGGTCCTGGGCACGCCGAGCCGAGCGCTGCACCGATCGGTCGGCTTGACGCCGCGTTCTTCATGGCCGTGATGGCCAGGCAGGATGCGGGCTGGCGTCAATGCCTTGCCGTAGTCGTGGCACAGGGCGCCGTAGCGGGCCGTCAGCGAAGCGCCGTCGATTGCCGCCTGTCCTAGCACCAGCAGGGTATGCACGCCGCTGTCGATCTCGGGATGATGGCGGGGCGGCTGGATGACGCCGAACAGGGCATCCAGTTCGGGAAACAGCACGGGAGTGGCACCGGCGTCGCGCAGCAGATAGAAGAACAGCTGTGGCTCGTCGTGCATCAAGGCACGCTCGGCCTCGGCCCACACGCGTTCGGGCACCAGATGGTCGATTTCGCCGGCGGCCACCATGCGCCGAACCAGCGTCATCGTCTCCTCAGCGACCGTGAAGCCCAGCGGGGCGAAGCGTGCGTAGTAGCGCGCCAGGCGCAACAGACGGACCGGGTCCTCGACAAACGCATCCGACACATGGCGCAGCACACGCGCCTGAATATCCGCCTGGCCATCGAACGGATCGACCAGCGTGCCGTCGTCGGCGCGTGCGATGGCGTTGACGGTGAGGTCTCGTCGTGCCAGATCGGCTTCCAGCGTAACGTCGGCGCCGGTATGGAATACGAAGCCGTGGTAGCCACGGCCGGACTTGCGTTCGGTGCGCGCCAGCGCGTGTTCTTCCTGGGTTTCGGGGTCGAGAAATACCGGAAAATCCCGACCCACGGGCCGATAGCCGGCCGCGGCCATGGCATCGGGCGTAGTGCCAACCACCACCCAGTCGCGGTCGGCACTGGGTTCGCCCAGCAGTTCGTCACGCAGGGCGCCGCCCACCAGATAGCGTGTCGCGCCGCTAGGCAGGCTCACGGCGCGCTCACGTAGCGCACCAACATTGGTAGCTGGTGCTGCGGCGGTAGTCGTTGCATCACGGCATGCAGCAGGTTCGACAACGGCTGATCTCCGGCAATTGAAACTGTCCATATGGCGGCTGGCAGCAGATAAGACGAAACCGCCGTCTGCTGGCTCAATACGTGGTATCGGTGTCGTCTGGATACGTCGGCTTGATGGCATTGAGGCGTGTGTCCAGCGGGACAACGGATTCCTGAAGCCGGCTTTCGAACACGGTCATATGCGACATCGCGCGCTGTACGTAACTGCGGGTTTCGTTATAAGGAATATTGGCAATCCAGATATCGGCCGGCATGTCGCTTGCGGGTAGCCACTGCGCTATTTTGTGCGGCCCGGCGTTGTAGCTGGCGGTGGCCAGGACCAGATTGTTGTTCCAGTCGTTGAGCATCTGTCGCAGATAATGCGAACCCAGCGGAATGTTGACGCTCGGATCGCTTAGTCGGCTGGCCGCGGGGCGGCTTTGGCCCATCGCGCGCGCGACATGGGCAGCGGTGCCCGGCATGAGTTGCATCAGGCCGCGGGCGCCAACTGGCGAATGGGCGTCCGGCTGAAAAAGCGATTCCGTTCGGATGATGGCAAAAATATAGGCGGGATCGAGGTTATTGGCCGCGGCGGCGTTGTCCACATCGCCTGTATAGGGGGTCGGATAGCGGATATCCAGATCGTCCCAGTAGCCAGCCTTGGCCAACGTGATGATGGCGCGTGAGTACCACTGCCACTGATAAGCGATACGTGCTGCCTGCGCGAGCGCACTTTCGTCCAGGCCGTGGATCAGCACTCGCCATTCGCGATTGGCGGCATAGACCATGCCCAGCTGATGCAGTTCACGTGCCCGGGCGAGCGCTGGCCTGGCTTGCAGCTGGGCCATGATGGTGGGGTCGTCGGGCACCGGCTGTTCGTTGAGGGAATATTTTTCGCCCAGCGCGTCTGCTGCCAGATAGCCGTGGTAAGAGCGCTTCTGTGCAAGCGCTGCATACAGCGAGCGGGCCTGCGCCTTGTGGCCGGTAGCCGCCAGCGCGCGCGCCAGCCAGTAGCGCCATTCCTCGTCGTGGGCCACGTCCGGCGGCAGCTGATGAATAGCGTCGACGACCAGCGGCCAGCGCTGCTGATAGATCGCCGCACGTATTTCCCAGCCCAGCGCATGTTCGTCGCCGGCGATGCGTTCAGGATTGATGCGGGCAAACCACAGCAGCGCCTGTGGCTGATGATTCTGGGCATAGAGCAGAGCGACATAGCGCCGCATTTGGTAGCGTTGTGCATTGCTCAGGCCGAGCCGCGCGACCAGCGGCTTGAGCAGCTGTGCTGCCGTATCCAGATCGCGCAGGGCCAGCCGCTTGAACGCATAGACGGCGACCTCGCCGTCCAGGCCCGGCGAGGCATCCGCCAGTTGTGCCGGCGTCTCGGCGACGTTCAGCCATTGTGCGGTGTGGTCGGCGGCGGCCGGCGGCAGTGACCGCGCCAGATAGCGTGCCAGCCCGAACTGGCCTGCCAGCACGGCTTTACGCGCCCGCTCCAGCATGACCTGCGAGCTCAGCGCGCCGCGTGATTGCAGCCAGTCGAACACCGGGTCGCAGCTGTCGGGCTGGCTGTGGCCAACGTCGTAGACAGCCAGCGCTTGCTGCACTGGGCTCTGGCCCAGTGCAATTCGTGCATGCAACAGCCGGCACTGGGACGTGGTGTTTTCGCCGGGCCGCGTATGTTCGATCACGTCCTGCCAGCGGCCGCGCTTGGCGAGGCTCGCCAGCCACGGGCCGCGCAGGCGGCGCGCAGGCGGCAGATCGGGATGGGCGGCGATGAACGCAGAGACTCGGTTGTCGGTGTCCGCGTCTGCCGAATGCTGGAGCTGATAGCGCAGATCGGCGGCGGTCAGGTAATCGTAGAGCGGATAATTGCGCAGATCGGCGACTTCGCCGGCTACCTGGGCCAGCTGCCCGTGTTGCGCGGCCTTCAGGGCATCAATGAATTCGCTGCGCTGGGCATCGGTGGCTGCCGCCGCTGTGCCAGCCAGCAACAGCAACACAGACAGGACAAACAGACGCATGAAATACCCGAGATAACCGTACATGGGCGGCGAGTGTATCGCAGCTCCAGGGCCTGGCGACGCCCGAGTGATTGCGCGCATACGAAGCAAATCGGCTCAGACGGCTTCCAGAAACCCGTCGTCGACGTTGCTGGCGCTGGCCCCGTGCAGCAGGGTGACGCCCGAGGGATCGCATTGCATCACGGCGTCGCGCAGCGCGCTGATGGCCTTGGGGCGCGGAAAGCTGCGGCGCCAGGCAATCGCGATCTGCCGGGTCGGTGCGGCCCCGGCGAACGGCCGTGTCTCCAACAGCCGCGACTCCTGGGATAGATTGGGAATCGATGACTGCGGCAGCACGGTGACCCCGAGGCCGCTGGCGACCATGTGGCGGATCGTTTCCAGGCTGGAGCCGGACTTGGTGCGCCGCGCGCTGTCGGATTCGCGACAGTCCTGGCACAGGCTCAGCACCTGATCGCGGAAGCAGTGCCCGGCGCCGAGCAGCAACAGGTTTTCATTGGCCAATTCGTTGGCGGGTATCTGTTCGCGTTCGGTCCAGGGATGATTGTGCGGCATGACGACCACGAATGATTCGTCATAGATCGGCCAGTTGGACAGGCCGGATACCTCAAACGGCATGGCCACGATCGCGGCGTCCAACTCGTTGTTGCGCAGCTGCTGGGTCAGATTGCCGGTGAAGTTTTCCTCGATCACCAACGGCATGTCAGGTGTGGATTCGTGCAGACGCGGGATCAGATGCGGCAGCAGGTACGGGCCGACGGTATAGATCACGCCCAGACGCAGCGGACCCTTGAGTTCGTCGCGTCCCTGTTCGGCCACCGCCTGCAGGGCGCTGACCTCGCCGAGCACGCGGTAGGCCTGTTCGATGATGCGTCGGCCGATCGGCGTGACGCGGGCCTCGCCGCGATTGCGCTCGAATACGGTAACGCCCAGTTCGCCCTCCAGTTTCTTGACCGCAACGGACAGCGTCGGCTGGCTGACAAAGGCGCGCTTGGCGGCGCGCCCGAAGTGTCGTTCCTTGTCCAGCGCTACCAGATAGCGCAGTTCGGTGAGGGTGATGTGCATACGCAGGATGTTAGCCGTTTTGGCTGGCCACGTGTTGCCGAATGGCGTCAGCTACCGGCAGCAGCCAGCCAATCCTGTGGTTTCAGAAAACCTGTATATAGTTCGGCCTCGGGGCTGCCCGGTTCGGGCGTGAAGCCATATTGCCAGGAGGCCAGAGGCGGCATCGACATGAGGATGGACTCCGCGCGCCCGCGCGATTGCAGTCCAAACAGCGTGCCGCGGTCGTAGACCAGATTGAACTCGACGTAGCGCCCGCGCCGATAGAGCTGGAAATCGCGCTCGCGCGGGCCGTATTCGTGCCGGTATCGACGTTCGACAATCGGCGTATAGGCGTCGATGAACGCCTGGCCGACCGACTGTACGAAGCCGAACGAGTCGACAAAGCCCAGTTCATCGAAATCGTCGAAGAACAGCCCGCCAATGCCGCGCGTCTCTTCGCGGTGCGGCAGATAGAAATACTCGTCGCACCAATGCTTGAAGCGCGGATACAGATCGTTGCCGAACGGCGCACAGGCCGCGTTTGCCGCCTGATGCCAGGCAACAGCATCCTCGTGAAACGGATAGAAGGGGGTCAGATCGAAGCCGCCACCAAACCACCAGACCGGCGCCTCGTCTTCTTTCTCGGCGACGAAGAAGCGGATATTGGCGTGCGCCGTCGGCACATAGGGATTGCGCGGATGAGCTACGACTGACACGCCGGTGGCAAGGAACGAGCGCCCGGCCAGTTCTGGCCGGCGCGCCGAGGCAGACGCCGGCAGCTTGTCGCCGGTCACGCGCGAGAAATTCACCCCAGCACGTTCGAAGGTCGCGCCGTTGGTGATCACGCGCGTATCGCCGTCGCCGCCGGCTGGGCGGGTCCAGCGGTCGATCTCAAAAGTTGCGTCGGGCTCGAGCGCGCCGAGTCGGTCGGCGATATGGTCCTGCAGGGCCCGGAAAGTCTCGACCACGCGGTCTGGCGATACCTCAGCCTCCACGCAGCGTCTCGCCGGTGACGGCATCGCGGATCGTGCTGGGTCGGCCGGGGGTATCGCATTCGCCGCCGAGCACGAAGTCGATCTGGTGGCCGAACTGGCGGCGTGCCGACCAGGCCGAGCGTACCGGTGGCCGGCCTGACACGTTGGCGCTGGTCGAAATCAATGCGCCACCGAACTCGGCGGTCAACGCCCGGGTCAGCGCGTGCGCGGGTTCACGAAGCGCGATGGTGTCGCGCCCGCCGGTGAGCCACCAGGGCGCATCGGCCCGGGCTGGCAGTAGCCAGGTCGTGGCACTTGGCCAGCTCTCTACTGCCCGCTGCCAGGCCGCGGTCGCGCTCGGTTTTATAAACGGCGACAGATGCGCTGGATCATCGGCAATCACGATCAGCCCGCGCGCCGCGTCGCGCTGCTTGGCCGCCAGCACCCGGAACACGGCCTGCGCGTTCAGCGCATCGGCGGCCAGCCCCCAGACGCCGGCCGTCGCGTGCGCTACCACGCCGCCAGCGGCCAATGTCGAGGCGGCACGCCGAAGCCGATGCGGTGAGGCGGTGCTCATGCTGCGGCCTGGCGTGGTGGGACGTTTGCTTCGCGCATCAGACGCCTGCTGAATCGCCGCTCTTGCCGGTAGCCGGCTTCTTGGCCTTGGTCGGCTTGCTGGCCGATGTCTTCTTTGCCGGTGTTTTCTTCGTGGCAGCCGACTTGCTGGTGGCCGCTTTCCTGGTTGTCTTAGCCTTGGTGGCCTTGGATTTGGCGGTGGTCTCCTTGCTCGCCGCGGCCCTGCTTGTCTTGTCCGCGGTTTTCTTGGGCGCGCCCTTGCGGCCGCGTTTCTTCTTCTCGGGTGCCTTGGCGATGATGTCCTGACACTGCTCAAGCGTCAGATCGGCAGGCTCCTGGTCCTTGGGCACGCTGGCGTTCTTCTTGCCGTCGGTAATATAGACACCAAACGGTCCGTGCTGGACCTTGATGTTCTCGGCCTCGAAGTGCTTGATCAGTTTCTTGGCGTCGGCTTCCTTCTTTTCAGCGACCACTTCCAACGCCCGCTCCCTGGAGACGGTATAGGGGTCGTCTTCCTTGAGCGAGGCGAATTTCTTGCCGTAGCGCACATAGGGGCCGAAGCGGCCGATATTGACCACCATCGGCTCGCCCTCGGCGGTTTCACCCAGATCGCGCGGCAGGGTGAACAGATACAACGCTTCATCGAGCGTGATCTTGTCCATGTCCTGGCCCTTGCGCAGGCCAGCGAACTTGGGCTTTTCCTCGTCGTCCTTGGTGCCAATCTGTACGAACGGTCCGTAACGGCCGATCCGCACGATCACCGGCTTGCCGGAATCGGGATCGGTGCCGAGCTCGCGTGCCTGGGCCACTTCCTCGCGGGAGAGATCCTGTTTGGACTCGATCTGTTCGGAGAAGCGATCCCAGAATTCTCGCAGCAACGGCTGCCACTGCTCTTCGCCGCGCGAGACCGCGTCGAGCCGATCTTCGAGCTTGGCGGTGAATTCGTAATCCACATAGCGGGTGAAATGATCGGTCAGGAACTTGTTGACGATCTTGCCCAGCGAGGTCGGCATGAAGGCCTTGCCGTCCATATCCACGTATTCGCGATCCTGCAGCGTGGAGATGATCGAGGCATAGGTCGATGGCCGGCCAATATCGTATTCTTCCAGCGTCTTCACGAGTGCTGCCTCGGTAAAACGCGGCGGCGGCTCGGTGAAATGCTGGGTCGGCACGATCTGCTGTAGCGCCAGCATTTCGTTTTCTTCCAGATGCGGCAGACGCTTGTCGGAATCGTCGTCGCCCTTGTCGTCGTCCTTGCCTTCCTTGTAGACCGACAGAAAACCGGGTTCGCGCAGGGTGCGGCCCGAGGCACGGAACAGATGCTGGCCGCCGTCGCCGGCGGCGAGGTCTGCAGAAACCGTATCGAACAGCGCATGTACCATCTGGCTGGCTACGGTCCGCTGCCAGACCAGCTCGTACAGGCGGAACTGGTCCGACGACAGCGATGTCTTGATCTCGTCCGGGATGCGCGCGCTGGCCGTGGGGCGGATCGCCTCATGCGCTTCCTGGGCGTTCTTGGACTTGGTCTTGAACGTTCGGGGGGCGTCGGGCAAGTTCTTCTTGCCATAGCGCTGGCTGATCATGTCGCGCAGCTCGGCGACGGCATCGTTGGCCAGGCTGACCGAGTCGGTCCGCATATAGGTGATCAGACCGGTGGCTTCGCCGCCGTCGACCGAAACACCTTCGTACAGGCTCTGAGCGGTGCGCATGGTGCGCTTGGCGGTAAAGCCCAGCTTGCGCGCGGCTTCCTGCTGCAGGGTAGAGGTCGTGAACGGCGGTGCGGGATTGCGCTTGCGCTGTTTCTTCTCGACTTTCGCTACGCGGAGCTGGCCGTTCGCGGCTTTTGTCAGCGTCTCGAACGCCTCGTCCGCGCTGCCTTGGTTGTTGACCGTGAACTGCGAGACCTTCTCGCCGTTGAGCTGGCTCAGCCGAGCGGTGAAGGGGATCGAGTCCTTATCTACCTGGGCCTCGATTTTCCAGTATTCCTCGGCGACGAACGCGTCGATCTCGGCGTCGCGCTCGCAGATCAGGCGCAGGGCAGGGCTCTGCACACGACCGGCCGACAAACCGCGCTGGATCTTGCGCCACAGCAGCGGCGACAGATTGAAGCCGACCAGGTAATCCAGTGCGCGGCGTGCCTGCTGGGCGTTGACCAGGTCGTTGGAAATCGTGCGCGGGTTGGCCACTGCATGGTTGACTGCGCGCTTGGTGATCTCGTGGAAGACCACGCGCGCTACAGGCTTGTCGCCGATCAGACCCCGCTCGCGCAACAGCTCGAGCAGATGCCAGGCAATGGCTTCGCCTTCGCGATCCGGGTCAGTCGCCAGCAGCAGTGCGTCGGACTTTTTCAGGCTCTTGACGATTTTGTCGACGTGCTTGACGTTGCGATCGATCACGTCGTAGCGCATGGCGAAGTCGTGCTCGGTATCGACCGCGCCTTCCTTGGGGATCAGATCCCGCACATGGCCGTACGACGCCAGAACTTCGTAGTCCTTGCCCAGATATTTCTCGATCGTCCGGGCCTTGGCCGGGGATTCGACTATGACGAGATTTCGGCTCATCGGTTCACGACGCTGATGGTTGGAAAATCATGGATGGCTTTTCGAGAGCAGCGGACCCTAGCACAGCCTTTGAAGCATGCGCGACGGCTTACCGTCAAGGAAGGTCGGTTGTTGGTTGCGGTCGATGCAAGCGGTTTTCAACTGGCCGGCGACTGAACGAAGCGGCGACGCCGGTGGAGTTGGCGCCTGCGCGCGCTCAATCAGCGAGCCTTCGGTGGCCGCGTCGCGTCAGTGGCTGGCGCCCGGCGTTTCTGCGTGCAACAGGGCTTCCATGCGCGCATAAGCGTCGTCCTCGCCGTCGGTCGACGACAGCACCATCATGATCACCCACTTGAGTTGCTCAAGCTCGGCGCCTGCGAGTTCGTCCTCGGCCAGCGCCATCATGCGATCAATAACCAGTTCGCGCGTGCCCGCATTGAGCACGCCGGCGCGCTCCAGACGCGCGATGTAGCCGCGGCACTCGGCATCCAGCACATGCAGTTCGGCGCCTGCATACAGCCGGATGGTGTCGGCCGCTGGCGGCGTGATGGCCGCGGTCTGTTCGGGCTGCGTTGCGCGCAACCATTCAAACGCGTCGTCGATTTCGTCCGGAAAAAATCCGGCATCGTCGAGATCGTCACGCACATTGTCGGCAACGTCGCTGCTGTTCAGAGCCGCCGTCAACGCGAAGTTTTCGAACAGATAGAGAAGAACGTCGAGGAGATTTTCGTTCATGTCGGCGCAACTCTAGCACGTCCTTGTTTCCAGACGCTGTGACCCATGGATCGCCAAGGTCAGACGGAACGAAGGTAGGCGCCCCCGGGCGCGGTGACCACTCGGCCTTCCAACTCGAGAATCAATAGTCGCGAAGATACCGACTCAGCGGACCAGCCGGTACGCGCGACCAGTTCATCGATACGCGCGGGCGCATGGCCGATTGCGGCCAGCAGCGCCGTGGTATCGGCGTCGTCCTCGGCGACTTCCGGCGAGGCGCCGGCGGGTAGATCGCCTGGCGTAGCCGGCCTGAAGCGGTAGCCGTCGAGTCCGCCAGCGATCTCTTCGAGTATGTGATCGGTAGTTTCCACCAGCTTGGCGCCGTCCCGGATCAATTGATGACAGCCGCGCGCCAGCGGATTGTGAATCGATCCCGGCAGGGCAAATACCTCGCGCCCGGCGGCGGTGGCCATGCGGGCCGTGATCAACGACCCTGAGGCACGCGCTGCCTCGACCACCAGCGTGGCCGTGCACAATCCGGCGATGATGCGGTTGCGCCGCGGAAAGTGGCCGCGTACCGGTTGTGTGCCCAGTCCGAATTCCGATACCAGCAAGCCCTGGTCGGCGATGCGAGCAGCGAGTTCGCGGTGGGCGGCTGGATAGACCCGGTCGAGGCCCGTGCCACACACCGCAATCGTCATGCCGTTGGCCTCCAGAGCGCCTTCGTGGGCAGCGCCATCGATCCCGCGCGCCAGGCCGGAGACGACCACCAGCCCGGCTGCCGCCAGCGCCTGACCGAAGTCGCGCGCAGCGGCCAGGCCAGCATGCGTTGGATTGCGGCTGCCGACGATGGCGATCGCCGGGCGTGCCAATAGATCGAGGTCGCCGATGGCATATAGCCAGGGCGGCGCGGGGTCCAGATCGGCCAGCGCGCCGGGATAGGATGCATGATCGCGAGTGATGAAATATCGGCCCGGCTGCTCGAGCCAGCGCTCGGCTGCGTCTAAGCCGGGCTGATCGTCGCGCGCCAGATTTTGCCGTGCAGCGGTTGGGATACCCAGCGCCTGCCAGGCGTGATCGCCGGCGTCGAGCGCGGCCGCCGGGTTGCCGTAGCGCTCGATCAGCCGATCGACCAGGACAGCGCCGATACCGGGTGTCGTCGCCAGGCGCAGCCAGCTCGAATGGCTCATGTCGACATCAGTCGATGACCGTTGGCTTGCGAGTGCGTCATACGATCAGTTGCGCGGTGAACGAGCGATATCCTTGACATGGATCGCACGTCGGGCGCTCATGACCAGGGCGAAGCAGACGCGCGGCTCGGCCTTGAAGACCATCAGCTGCCCGGCATAGACCTGCGGCAGCGTAACCGAGCCGCCGGCGACTGGGTCCGCCACATGGCGCCCGGCCGCGAACACGTTGAGCACGTCGCCACGTGCGAGGCCGTCATGCGTGCCGCGATCCAGCGTGACTACATCGTACTGGCCGATGGCCGTCACGCCGCCGTAGACCGAGATGATATGCGTGGCGATCTGTCGGGCCGGGGCTTGCGGATAGAAAGCGTGGACCAGATCCTTTTTCTCGATCGGCAGCAGCCGGTCGCCGATCAGGGCCTCGCGGCTGCTGGACTCGATCACGCCGCTGGAGACCGCGTCGACACCGGGCGCGTCGGTAATCGTCACCTGCCCGACCGGTAGCGCCTGCTGGCCGAGAATACGGCCGCTGGTCGCATCGCGATAAGGGCCGTCGTGGCGCACCAGCTGATATTGTCTGGGGCCGTCCGGGGACACGCCGCGCAGGTAGACCAGCGCACCCTTGCCGGCGACCAGATGCTGATCGTCGAACGACACCACGTAAGGCGCGGCGTCGAGCTGCTGTTGGCGGACCAGCTGCGGGCTGTCGAGAAAATCCCGGATGGCCTGATAGGGAATGACCGGTATGGCATTGGTCAGCGGCTGTTCGCGAATACGCGGCGATAAGTGCACGGTCCGTTCGCCCGACAGCGCCGGCTGGCCGTTCATGGCGCGGGTCAGGACCAGCACTTCGCCCGGATAGATCAGATGCGGATTGGCGATGCCGGGGTTGGCATCCCAGAGCTGTGGCCAGTACCAGGGATCGTCCAGATAGTAGCCGGCGATCGTCCACAGCGTATCGCCACGCTTGACCACGTAGCGCAGTGGTGCGTCCTGTCGCATATGGCTGGCTAGATCGTCAGTGTGCAACGGCGCGCGGTGGACCACTGCCCGCTTGGCTAGAGGCTCGGTGCCGGAGGCGCCAGTGCTGGTCGCGGGCATTGTCGTTCGCGGCCTCTGATGACCGCCCCCGGTATCTGCGCAGCCGCTGACCATACTCGCCACCAGCCACGTGGCGATCAGCATTCGCCACCGCGTCCCTGCGTTTTTCAAACCGTTATACTCCCCCGGAATTTCGTCCCGCTGGCTGGTGGCCTCGCGTGCGCGTCGGCCGGCTGCGGACAGGAAATTTTCGCCAGCGACCGACCCAGCGACAGACAGACTATGGCCATTCTCGAAATTTTGCATTTCCCCGATCCCCGTCTGCGTGAGATCACAACGCCCGTCACTCAGTTCGACGCAGCGCTGTCGAGTTTCATCGACGATATGTTCGAAACCATGTACGACGCGCCGGGCGTCGGTCTGGCCTCGACCCAGGTCGGCGATACGCGGCGCTTGGCGGTGATGGACTGTTCGGACGACAAGAGCCAGCCGATTGTGATGTGCAATCCGCGGATACTGTGGACCGAGGAAGCCGAAACCGTCGACGAAGGCTGTCTTTCGGTGCCCGACCACTACGATCGTGTGACTCGTTATCGGCGCCTGCGTTTCGCCGCTGAAGACCGCGATGGCACGCCGTATGAGATGGGTGCCGAGGACCTGCTCGCCCAGTGTGTGCAGCACGAGCTGGCCCATCTGGACGGCGGGCTCTATATCGACAAGCTGTCGCGGCTCAAGCGTCAACGAATCCGGCGCAAGCTGGCCAAGGCCGCGCGTCGGGCCGAGGAAACCAGCTGAATGACCGGGTCTATCGAACATCGGCCGTTGAATATCGTATTTGCCGGCACCCCGGATTTCGCGCTGCCAACGCTGGAAGCGATCGTCGCGGGGCCACATCGGCTGGTCGGCGTCCTCACCCAGCCCGACCGCCCGGCCGGGCGTGGGCGCAGGCTCAAGCCGTCGCCGGTCAAGGCCCGTGCGCTGGAGCTTAACGTGCCGATCCAGCAGCCCGAACGATTGAAGAAAAATTCTGCTGCGCTCGACGCACTGGCGGCACTGGCGCCGGACGTGATCGTGGTCGTCGCCTACGGCCTGATACTGCCGCGACAAGTGCTCGCCTTGCCTCGGTTGGGATGTATCAACGTCCATGCCTCGCTATTGCCACGCTGGCGCGGTGCGGCGCCTATCGCGCGGGCCATCCAGGCTGGCGACAGCGAAACCGGCGTGACGATCATGCAGATGGCCGCGGGGCTCGATACCGGGCCCATGCTGACTGTGCGGCGGGTACCGATCACGGCAGCGACTACGGCTGGCGATCTGCATGACGAGCTGGCCGCACTCGGCGGTATGGCCTTGGCCGAGGTACTGGATATGCTGGAAGCCGGTCTGCCGGCCACGCCTCAGGATGACGAGCAGGCGACCTACGCCGCAATGCTCGACAAGGCCGAGGCAGCCATCGACTGGCAGCAGCAGAGTGCAGCCCAGATCGCCCGCAGCGTCCGAGCGTTTGTACCGTGGCCGGTGGCCCATGCGCGGCTCGGCGGTGAGGCGGTGCGCTTCTGGCAGGCCGAGGCGCTCGATCAGCACCAGTCCGACAGCACAAACACGCCGGCCGGTCAGGTGGTGGCAGCCACCCGCACCGGCATCGATATCGCCACCGCCAATGGCCTGCTGCGCGTGACCGAGATTCAATTGCCCGGCAAGCGCCGGATGCCGGCCGCGGATGCCGTCAACGGCCGCGACTGGGTAGGGCAGCAGTTTGAGTAAGCCAGCCGACGCAGGTAGCCGCTCGCGCGCCCTGGCTGCGCGCGCCATATCGGCCGTCATCGACGAAGGCCGTAGCCTCGACGCCGCGCTCGCTACGCTGCCGGCTGACCTGCCGGCGGCCGATCGCAGCCTGTGCCGAATGCTGGCCTATGGCACCTTGCGCGATCACCGCCGCCTGGATGCCATGCTCGCGCCGCGGATCCAGCGTCCGCCACAACCGTTATTGAAAGCCTTGTTGCTGGTCGGTCTGTTCCAACTCGAAGCCATGCGCGTGCCGCCGCATGCAGCCGTCCATGCCACCGTGGGCGCGACGGTCGAGCTCAAGATGGGCAAGGCACGCGGCATGGTCAATGCCATCCTGCGCGCCCACCAGCGAAGCGCGCCCACGCTGGCCGATGACCATCCGGGGCTCCTGCACAGCTATCCCGACTGGCTCGCCGACGCGGTACAGGCCGATTGGGCAGAGCAAGGCGACGGCGTGTTGGCGGCGGGTAATCAACGGGCGCCTATGCATTTGCGCGTCAACCTCCGGCGCACTACGCGCGACGCCTATCTACAGACGCTGCTCGATGCTGATTTGCGCGCCGATCCTCTGGCGCTATGTGTGGACGGCCTGACGCTGGCCGAACCTGTCTCCACCGAGCAACTACCCGGTTTTGCGAACGGCTTGGTATCGGTGCAGGACGGCGCGGCCCAGCTGGCCGCCGATCTGATGAAGCTCGCCGACGGTCAACGCGTGCTTGATGCCTGTGCCGCGCCCGGTAACAAGACAGCTCATCTGCTTGAGCGTGCCGATATCGATCTGCTGGCGCTGGATATCGATGAGAGCCGATTGGCCACCCATGCGGCCACCATGAAACGCCTGGGGCTGGCCTGCCACGAGCGGATTGCAGACGCAGCCCAGTTAGACGACTGGTGGGACAAACAGCTGTTCGACCGCATCCTGCTGGATGCGCCTTGCAGCGGCACCGGCGTGATTCGCCGACATCCGGATATCAAGTGGTTGCGGCGGGCCAGCGACATCGCCCAGGCCGCGACGCGCCAACGCGCACTGCTCGAATCCCTATGGACAACGCTCGCGCCGGGCGGCCGATTGGTCTATGCGACCTGCTCGATTCTGCGCGCCGAGGGTTCTGATGTGGTCGCAGAGTTCATCGCCCAGACGGACGATGCACGCGAAGTGGTTATTGCCGCCGACTGGGGCGCGCCAGAGCCGGTAGGCCGGCGTATCGCGCCCGGCGAGCAAGGCTTTGATGGCTTCTATTACGCCGTCATTAAGCGCGCTGGCGGGTAAACTCGGTAGCACTACGGATTTGAAAGAGGGTGTGCAATCGCCAACGTCTTGCCTTGTCATATCCGCAAATGCGTAAAGGTATATTCCGATGGCAGGCAAACTGAACGGCAAGAAAATCGCGTTTCTGGTCGCCGACGGCTTCGAGCAGATAGAGCTGACTCGTCCGTGGAAGGATATTCAGGACGCCGGCGCGACCGTCGAGCTGGTATCGCTCAAGTCGGGCGAAGTACAGGGCATGGAAGCCGACATCAACAAGGCAGATACCTTCAAGGTCGACAAGACAGTCGACGAAGTCAAAGCTGACGACTACCACGGGCTCATGCTGCCGGGCGGCACCGTCAACCCGGACAACCTGCGTGTCAACGACAAGGCCGTGCAGTTCGTGCGCGATTTCTTTGCCCAGCACAAGCCGGTCGCCGCGATCTGCCATGCGCCGATCATTCTGATCGAGGCAGGCGTATTGAAAGGCCGGACACTGACGTCCTTCCCGTCAATCAAGACCGATATCCAGAACGCCGGCGGCACCTGGGAAGACCGCGAAGTCGTCTGCGACGAAGCACTGGTCACCAGCCGCTCGCCGGACGATCTGGATGCGTTCTGTGCCAAGGCGATCGAGGAATTCGCCGAGGGCAAGCACGCCGATCAGACTACCTGATCGCTTTCGCTAGATGCGATTCAAAGGCCCGGGCTCTGGCTCGGGCTTTTTTGTGCTCTCGAAGGCGTTTTGTCCGCAAATGAGCGGAAATTAACGCAAATGGAAGAAGACAGGTTTGTCCGCGGATGAACGCAGATGCAAAGACAGATGAAGAAAAAGCTAGGAAAAACGCTGATGGATGCGTGATGCACCGCGCTGCATCGCGGGAATATGCAAAAGCCGCCTGGCGTTTCAGTCGGCTCATGCAGCCTCGGACGGCCACGATTTAGGCTCTGAATCAGGCTGAGAGTAATCTACGGGTGGTGCGCAGCAACCGAGCGGGCAGTGGCGTATTCAGTTGCCAAATAATCGATATGGGTCGACTGCCCGTATGCGAGCGATAGGTAACGGTGCCAAGGAACGTATACGGGCAGGCCAGCCCCTGTATCTTGCGCTCCTCGCGCACGAACATCAGCTCCCGATAACCCTCAACGGCGTGGTGGATATAGCGCTGCCCAGTCGGAGAAGCATCAGACGTCGTGCTCTGCGACTGCCAATGAAAACGTTCTGCGTCGATTGCATAGTCTTCATAGAGAGTGCTTGGACTGTAATCTTTTTCGGTTTTGTTCAACGTGACGAAGAACAAATCCAGCTTCAGCGACTCAACATGTAGCGAGCCTTCTCGGTGCTCGACTTTGCGTGTCCATGTTCGAGCGCCAGATAAGACAAGCATTTCCTCGCGCGTATAAGTCGCGTGCACAACGAAATCCAGGTCGCCCAATGTTGGCTCGGTTGTCGAGCGTCGCGTACCGGGCTGGCGGGCGCGGTAGGCGAGTAGCGTTGCAGCGTCTTCGCGAAGCGTGGGATTTCGATCAAGCAAACGTCGACACGCCTCGGGTGTATCCAGCGCGCGTTCTCCGGCACGGTCGATCAACGGTGCGAGCAGGCATAGCAATAACGCCTGATTGACGTCGTTTTCTCCATCTAGCCACGCTTGCCAAGCGTCTAGCCGCTGCGCGTCGTCGACGTGCGCGATACGGCGTAGCCAGTCCGTGAGCAGTTTTTCGTCTGGTGATTCAAACTGTTCGCGCACGCCAGCTGCCGCGCACAGACGTGACCAGTTCGCTCGGCGATAGACGTCATCTAACTCAAGATCGTGATATGACAGAAATCTATCGAGCGTAGGCAGGTTGCCGGTAATTGATTCGAATTCAGCGATATAGCGTTCAATAGCGGCCCGGCCACGGCGTGTCGCTGCTTCGATATTTTCCAGAATATAGCGCTCGGCCTGGCGTTCGAGCGTCATGCTGCAGCCGGCGGGTAGGTGGGCAAAGCCGCCCGCGATCTCGTGCTTGAGTGCACGGCTCGATGGCGGGAGCAACGCACGCAGACGGGCATCGAATCGAAAACGCTGGTGCATGCGGCCGACAAAATCGAGTACGGCGACATAGTCTTTGTTATCAGTCAGCCGCAGGCCACGGCCCAACTGCTGCAAGAATACGGTCAAACTCTCAGTCGGCCGCAAGAACAGAAGCGTATCGATCTCCGGAATATCGATACCTTCGTTATACAGATCGACCACAAAAATAAAATTGATTTCGCGGTTACGTAGTTGATAGCGCGCGCCATCGCGCTCGCTGGCCAGGCTATTGGCCGACAAGGCAAGCGATGCGATACCGCGTGAGGAAAAAAAGCGAGCCATAAATTGTGCATGCGCCACACTCACGCAGAAGCCAATACCGCGTGCCTTTTGCACGTCGAGTAGCCGCTTGCAACATTGATCAAGCACCAACTGTGCGCGGAGGTCGTTTGCGCTCAAGACATTCTCGAGCCCGTCTCGTGCATAGCCGCCGCGTTGCCATTGCAACTGATCGTAGTCGACCGAATCGGTCAGCCCAAAGTAATGAAACGGTACCACCAGCCGGCGGCTGATGGCATCCGGCAGTCGGATTTCTGCTGCAATTCGATGATTGAAGAACTGCGTAATATCCAACCCGTCTGCGCGCTCTGGGGTCGCGGTGAGACCCAGCAGGATGTGGGGGGCGATATTGGCTAACACCTGGCGGTAACTATCGGCGGTGCCGTGATGTGCTTCATCAACGACCACGTAGGCGTAGCGCTCGCTGCCGTGCTGGCCAATCCAGTCGCGTCTGCCGAGTGTTTGAATGGTCGCGAACAGATGATCGATCTGAGCTGGCTCGCTTCGGCCGTCGAACAAGTCACCAAAATTCTGGTCGCGTAATGCGGCGCGAAACATGCCGAGCGCCTGAAGCAGAATCTCGCGGCGATGCGCGACGAACAGTAGCGTTGGATAACTCCCGTCTTGTTGCTGTACCTCGCGTCGATAATCAAACGCCGCAATCATGGTTTTTCCGGTGCCGGTGGCCGCGACGACCAACTGCCGTATAGCCGTATCAGGCGTCTCGCGATCCGCTGCCAAGAGATCCATCACCTCACGCTGGAAAGTGAAGGGTTTTAACTCGAAGCTCGGCAACACGGCGTGATTGCTTGTGACGCCGCGCTGGTCGGCTAGCGCTTTGCGAAACTTGTCGCTGTCGAACGGCTCGAACTCGTCGTCGCCCCAATAGCTCTCAAACGTGGCGGCGACCTTGTTCCAGATAGGCGCATCGGCATATTCGGTGGCTTTTAAGGTCCATTCCAACCCTTCCATCAAGGCAGGGCGCGAGAGATTGGCGGAACCGATATAAGCCGTGCTGAATCCTGAATCGCGCTCGAATAAATAAGCCTTGGCGTGTAGCCGCGTGCGCTGGTTATCGTATGAGACTTTCACTTCTGTCTGGGGAAGGTTCGCCAGGAACGCCGCGGCGGCATGGTCTGTCGCACCCATGTACGCGGTCGTAATGACGCGTAGGCGTGCCTCCGGGCGGGCACAGAATGCTTCTAGCGCATCCCGCAACATATCCAGCCCGCTCCATTTGATGAACGAGCAAAGAAAATCGACGCGGTCTGCAGACGCCAGCTCCAGTTTAAGCTGCGAAATTAGACTTGGATCGAGTCGTGTGCCCGTCAAAAGACTCGTTTGACTCGCCGGTGTGTCGGCGCGCATCAGCGTCGGTGCCTGGCTGTCGCGAACCGACAGCAACTGCTCAACGGTGTCTGGAAGCGTATCGATAGTGACCGATACCGCCTCGTCTCGCTGCGCTAGTGTCGCCACGATCTCATTGACCAAGTCGCGTTGATGAACCAGCCGCTCGCGAGTTGGTAGCCGACGCAGCGTTGCCTCAATCAGATGCGACAGATGACGAGCCAGCACCGCGTGGCTGTCACCTGCATCAAGCGGCGCGTGATCGTATACCTGCCTCGTGTCGCCAGTTGCGCCGAGTGTCTCGGCCAACGCCCGATCAACCACACGCTCATATAAACCGCGGTGCAATATGTCAGTCATCGAGCCCACTCTCTCTGGACGGCTCACAGTGCTGTTTTAGTACGCATGGGTAAGGAATAGCCGGTCAAATTGAACTGTTGTTATCGGCGCTTCAACGATCGGCTTTATGTGGCGTTCTACCGAGTTTGGTGGAGTCCCCGCCAGTGTCGGCGTGGCCAGCAAAACTTTCGTCTCTACGAAATAGCCGCTCGCGGTCTGTTCCCGGCCGTGCATCGGTTGACCGAGGCCAAGAACAACGTCTCTATAGCGCTGTTCGGCGGCTCGCGCTCAAGCTCCGGCGCGCCATCGCGCAGCATAATCGCGTTGCCAGCTGTAGAGCCGGGTCGAGATTCGCGATGTATATCTGGGCGAGAAGCGTTTGGGCAACCACGGGCGCGTCTTAGTCCGTTTTTTAAATCTGCGTGTATCTGCGTCCATCTGCGGATATGCCAGTCTTCTCGTTTTCTGTCTTATTGGCGTTAAGCAGCTTGCTGCGTTCGCGTTCATTTGCGGACAGAACTCTTCAGACGCATCGCATGATGCGATGCGGGATCAGTTATCCAGCGAGTAGTCGATCGTAGTGACGACCCATACTTTTTTGATCTCGGGGGTATAGCTGTCCAGGTCCTCGATCGAGAAATAGCCCTGCGACGCACTGCGGATCTGACCTACCTGGCTGCCTGAATCCTTGGCGAACTGGCGGGCCGCAGCACGCGCGTTGGCGGTGGCTTCGGCGATCATCTTCGGCTTGATCTTGTTCAGATCGGTATACAGAAATTCGGTGCGGTAGTTGTAGTTGGGCGACAGCAGCACGCCCTGGGCGATCAGCGAACCGACGCCCGGCATGGCCCTCTTTACAGCCTTGATGTTCGGAGTGCGCACCAGTACGGTCGCTTCGGCCGAATAGTGCGCCAGGCTGGCACGCTGGTTGGCCGGTCGATTGGCGTACTGATCGGTCACCTGGGGCGAGGTCAGCGTGATCTCGTTGGCCTTGAAACCGGCGTCGTGCAGGTAGTGGCGTACCTTGGTGGCCTGGCGGTCGACCTGTTGCTGCACGGCGGTCAGGCTATCGCCGGTGACGGTGAAATGCAGCGGCCACAAGGCCAGATTGGCCGGTACCTGGCGTTCTGCCAGTCCCTTGACGGTCACGCTGCGCTGGGCGGCCTGCCAGCTGACAGCGGCGCTGTTGATATAGCTGCCGCCCAGCACTAGTCCGACAGCGATGAACAGGCCCAGCAGAGCAGCGGAGAGGACATTATTCTGCATGGACGAATTGTCGTCGGTCGATAGCCGCAGACGTATTAGCGATAAGTCGCGTCGCGCACAGCCACGCCGCGCCCGGCCAGATAGTTCTTGGCCTGCTGGATTGTGTAGGTCCCGAAATGAAAGATCGAGGAGGCAAGCACTGCATCGGCGCCACCAGCGGCCAGACCGTCGTACAGATCATCCAGCGTACCAACACCGCCAGAAGCGATGACCGGGACAGATACGGCATTCGAGACCGCTCTTGTCACCTTGATGTCGAAGCCCGACTTGGTGCCGTCCCGGTCCATGCTGGTCAGCAATACTTCGCCGGCACCCAGCGATACCAGTTTCTGCGCCCAGCCGATGGCTTCGATGCCGGTGGATTTGCGGCCACCATGGGTGAATATCTCCCAATAGGGGTCTTCGTTCTTCTTCGCTACGTTCTTGACGTCGATCGCCACTACGATGCACTGCGACCCGTAGCGGTAGGCGGCCTCGGCGACGAACTCCGGATTGGCGATCGCCGCCGTGTTGATCGAGACCTTGTCGGCGCCCGCCTGCAGCAGTCGCCGCACGTCGGGCAGGGCACGTACGCCACCGCCTACGGTCAGCGGGATGAATACCTCGCCGGCGACTTTCTCGACCACGTCCATGAGCGTGCCGCGATCTTCGCTGCTGGCGGTAATGTCGAGGAAGACGAGCTCGTCCGCGCCCTGCTGGTCGTAGCGCCGGGCGATTTCGACCGGATCACCGGCGTCCCGCATTTCGAGGAACTTAACGCCCTTGACCACCCGGCCCTTGTCGATATCCAGGCAGGGAATGATACGTTTCGCAAGGCCCATCAGGCGCTGCCTCTTTTATTGACCAGGGCGCGCGCGGCAACGAAATCGAGCGTGCCTTCGTAGATGGCACGACCGATGACCGCACCGGCCACGCCGTCGGACTCGGCTGCCAGCAGGGCCTCGATATCGTCGAGGTTGGTCACGCCGCCTGAGGCGATGACCGGAATCGTCAACTCGGCTGCCAGTGCGCGTGTGGCCTCGATGTTGAGCCCCTGCATCATGCCGTCGCGGCTGATATCGGTATGGATGATCGCGACCACGCCGTCTTCCTCGAACTGCTGCGCGAGGTCGGCCACGTTATGGTGTGACAGCTTCGACCAGCCGTCCGTAGCGACCCTGCCGTCCCTGGCGTCCAGGCCGACGATGATATGGCCCGGGAATTCGACGCCGACATCGGATACAAAGTGCGGCTCGGCGACAGCACGCGTGCCAAGAATGACGAACTCAACGCCACGCTCCAGGTAGGCCTCGATGGCAGATTCGTCGCGGATGCCACCACCGATCTGGACCGGCACGCTTCCAGCCGCATCGACGATCTGTCCAATGACGCGTTGGTTGACTGGATAGCCGGCCTTCGCCCCATCCAGGTCGACGACATGGATGCGGTCGGCGCCAGCGTCACACCAACGCCGGGCGACGGCGACCGGGTCGTCGTCGAATACGGTGACGTTGTTGTCCATGTCGCCTTGGCGCAGACGCACGCACTGGCCGTTCTTGATATCGATCGCGGGTATGAGTAGCACGCCGTAACTCCTCGTATGACGGCTGGGATTGAATGATGTGCCGGCAACCGATGGTTCAGGCGTTGCCGTTCCATTCAAGAAAATTAGCGAGCATCTGCAGGCCGGCGGACTGGCTCTTTTCCGGGTGAAACTGCACGGCGAACACGTTGTCACGCAGAATCACGGAGGCGAACCGCTCGCCGTAGTCGGTAGTGCCGGCGATATGCTGGCGGTCTTGCGGTACGACATGATAGCTGTGCACAAAATAGAACCAGCTTTCCGGCGCAATATCCTTCCACAGCGGATGATGACGCTCCTGGCGTACCTGATTCCAGCCCATATGCGGAATCTTGCGCCGAGTGCCGTCGGTGTTCACTTCGGGTTTGGCGAAGTGAACCGTGTTGCCTGGGAACGCGCCGAGACAGTCTACGCCGCCGGATTCCTCGGAATGCGTCATCAGTGCCTCGATGCCCAGACACACGCCCATCAGCGGCTTGACGCCGATCTGTTCGCGCAGCATATCGTCCAGTTCGAGCCGATGCAGTTCTTCCATGCAGTGGCCAATCGCACCCACGCCAGGCAGGACCAGGCGGTCCATGCCGGCCAGGGTGTCCGGATCGAAGCTCACTTCGATCTGCTCGTCCGAGGCCACATAGCGCAGGGCTTTGGCAATCGAGTGTAGATTGCCCATGCCGTAATCGATGATGCCGACAGTTGCCATAAAATCGTTTCGAGAGAGGGTTAGAGACTGCCCTTGGTAGAAGGCATCGCGTCGAGGGCGCGCTCGTCACGAGCGACCGCCGAGCGCAGCGCGCGACCGAACGCCTTGAACAAGGTTTCAGCAATATGATGCGAATTGTGCCCCTTCAGCGCGTCCATATGTAGCGTCACGCCGGCGGCGCTGGCCAATCCCTGAAAGAATTCACGCACCAACTCGGTATCGAAGCGGCCAATCTTCTCGGCCGTGAACCCGACGTTGAAGTACAGGCCGGGTCGACCGGAAAAATCCAGCACTACTCGGGCCAGCGCTTCATCGAGCGGTACATAGGCGTGCCCGTAACGCATGATCCCGCGCTTGTCGCCGACTGCCTGCTTCAGAGCCGCGCCGATGCAGATGCCCACATCCTCGACCGTGTGGTGGTCGTCGATGTGTAAATCGCCGTCGGCGTGGACTTCCAGATCCATCAGGCTGTGGCGGGCGATCTGATTGAGCATGTGCTCGAAAAAGCCGACACCGGTCTGGGCAGAAAACTCGCCGCTGCCATCGAGGTCGAGGGCGACACGGATCGAGGTCTCGGCGGTCTGGCGTTCTATCGTGGCGCGTCGCGCTGTCATGGGCTCGCGGTCGGTTGCTCTTCACGGGACAGCCGATAATACGCGCTTGGGCAAGGCAACGCGAGTGCCTGCGAAGCTAGCTGCTGAGCCAGAAAGTCACGGGGCCATCGTTGACCAGCTCCACCTGCATGTCAGCGCCGAAACGTCCGGTGGCCACCGGTTGATGGCGTGCCGTGAGCGCGGCCACAAAGGTATCGAAGAGCGGGGCGGCACGCGCCGGCGGACAGGCCGTGGAAAAGCCCGGTCGATTGCCCTTGCGGGTATCGGCGGCGAGCGTGAACTGAGGCACGGCGAGCACGCCGAAGCCGCCGTCCGCTGCGCTGCGATTCATACGGCCATCGGCGTCGCCGAATATCCTGTAGGAGAGCACGCGATCGGCCAGTCGGCGGGCGCGGGCCTCGTTGTCGTCTTGCACGGCGGCAACAAATACCAGTACGCCGGTATCGATTGCGCCGATGATTTCGTCCTCGATCAGGACCTGCGCCCGGCGGACGCGCTGGATCAGCGCAATCATCTGCCGGTCAGGGGCGGCGGTGCATGGCGGTGCTGACGCAGCAGGCGTTCGAAAGGCGTTGGATCGTGCGTGTGTGTGACCTCGCCGCTCATGGGAAAATGATGGTCGACCAGGCGTGATACCCAGAACCGCAGCGCTGCGGCGCGCAGCATGGCCGGCCAGGCCGCGAGTTCGTCGGCAGCCAGCGGATGGCGTCTTTGATAGCTCTCGATGAACGCCTGCCAGTGCTCGGCGTGGAAGACCTGATGTGTATCGAAGGCCCAGTCATTGCAGATCACAGCCAGGTCGAACAACAGGAATTCGTGGCAGGCATAGTAAAAGTCGATCAGCCCCGAGACGCGGTTGCCGTCAAACAGCACGTTGTCGCGAAACAGGTCGGCGTGGATCACGCCCTTGGGCAGATTGCGATATTCCTGGTCGCAGGCGGCGCGCTGAAATGCGATTTCATCGTCCAGCAGCCTCAGTAGGTCGGCTTCCAGCACGTTTGCCAGGCGGATTCGCGCATCGCAGATCCAGTGCAGGCCACGGACGTTGGGCTGAATCTGGTCGAAGCTGGCGACGGCGCGATGCATTTCCGCCACCACGCCGCCCAGTGAGTGACAATGTTCAGCGCTTGGCTGGTCGATGCTGGCGCCCGACAGGCGATATACCAGCGCGGCTGGGCGTTCCTGTACCCGGCTCAGAAAACCGCCGTCGTCTCTTGCCACCGGATGAGCGCCCGGTACGCCGTGTGCGGCCAGATGGTCCATCAACTGCATGAAGAAGGGCAGCGCCGCAGTGTCCTCAATCTGCTCGAACAGCGTCAGCACCCAGCGGCCGAGCGTGGTGTCGACAAAATAATTGGTGTTGGTGATGCCGGCTGAGATACCGCGGAAATCTTCCAGCTCGCCGATGGCGTAGTGGCTGAGCAGCTCGTTCAGGTCTTCGGGGGTGACGCGCGTATAGACCGACATTTAGTCCCTTGTTTAATCTTGTTTTACGACATCAGCGATACGAGACGCGATAAACCAAGGTGCTGATTAACGCTGGGCCTTGACGGCGCGTTTCCTGAATACCTGCATTTCGCGTGCCGCCTGATTATCGCCGCGGGCGTTGGCTACCTCGATGCCGCGCTCGAGTGTTTCCAAGGCGTCCTGGAACTGGCCCTGGTCCAGCAGCGCGCGGCCGTACAGTTTCCATGCCGCCGAGTACTGCGAGTCCTGTCGTACGGCTTCGGCCAGATGCGTGACCGCCGCGTCGAGATCTCCAGCCTTGAAGCAGAGTTCGCCGAGGGAAAATCGCAGCAGCGCGCCGTCGTGGCCTGCGTCCAGCATGGCCTGAAATTTTTGCTGCATCGACATGGCTCTAGTGTACCGAAATTGCGCGCCCGGCTTCGATGTCACATGGGTTATCGGCGCCAGAAGGCAGGTGTGAGAATGACCAGCAGGGTGAATACTTCCAGGCGTCCGAGCAGCATCGCCATGCAGAGCGTCCACTTGGCGAGGGTCGGAATACTGGCCATGTTTGACGACACCTCACCCAGGCCCGGGCCGACGTTGTTGATGGTGGCCGCTACTGCCGAAAACGATGTCAATTCGTTCAGGCCGGTCGACAGGAGTATCAGAAACATGATCACAAATACAGTCACATAGACCGAGAAGAACCCCCATACGGCGTGCACGACCCGGTCGGGAATGACCTTGCCACCCATCTTGATCGGAATGGCGGCGTTGGGGTGGACAAGCCGGCTGATTTCTCGGGTGCCCTGTTTGGACAGCAGGATAAAACGCACGACCTTCATACCGCCCGTCGTGGAGCCGGCACAACCGCCGATGAAGCTGCCCAGCAGCAGGAACATTGGCAGAAAACTCGGCCAGACCGAGTAGTCTGTCGTCGTGAAACCGGTGGTGGTGCCGATTGACAGAACCTGGAAGAGCGCCTTGATAAAAGCGTCCGGCAGGTCGACGAAGGTACCCGAAGCCATCAGCACCACGGTCGTCACCAAGGTGGCGAGCATGATCATGATCAGGAACGTACGTGTCTCGGCGTCGCGCCAGTAGTTCAGCGGGTTGGCGCTGCGCCAGATCGAAAAATGCATGCCGAAGCTGATCGAGCCGATCAACATGGTGAAGATCGCGACCAGTTCTACCAATGCGCTGTTGTGATAGCCCAGCGACAGATCGTGGTTGGAGAAGCCGCCGGTGGCGATTGCCGAGAACGCGTCGCTGATGGCATCGAACGGCGTCGTGCCGGCGAGCCAGAACAACAGCGCGGACACGGCCGTGAACGACACATACAGGGTCCACAGCGCCTTGGCGGTTTCGCTGATTCTCGGTGTGAGCTTGGAATCCTTGATCGGGCCGGGCGTCTCGGCCCGATACAGCTGCATGCCACCCACACCCAGCATCGGCAGCACGGCAACTGCCAGCACGATGATGCCCATGCCGCCCATCCAGTGCAGCAGCTGGCGCCAGAACAGAATGGCGTGGGGCAGCGTGTCGAGGCCGATCAGCACGGTGGCGCCAGTCGTGGTCAGTCCGGAGACCGACTCGAACGTGGCATCGGTGAAGCTCATGTCTGGCCGGACCGCCAGCCACAGGGGGATGGCCCCGAACAGGCTCAGCACCATCCAGAACAGCACCACGACAAGAAAGCCGTCGCGGATCTTGAGTTCGCGCTGCACGTGGCGCACCGGGAACCAGGCTACCAGACCGGTGATCAGCGTAATGGCGAAGCCGATCAGGAAAGCCTCGGTCTCGCCGTCGCCGTAGATCTGGGCCACACCGACCGGCACCAGCATGGAAAACGAGAAAATCATCAACAGCAGGCCCAGCACACGCTGGACCACGGCATAGTAATAGTTGATCTCGAGTGCCGGGAGTCGCGGCAGAGACAGCGCCATGGCTAGTGTCCCGTCACGGGTATTTTGCCGTATTCAGAGCGTCTGTGTGTTCCAAGCACAAGGTGCGCGACTGCGTCATGGCCTGCCATGGCAAAGGAGCGCAACGCGGTGATTGGGACACACAGACGCTCCCATCGAATAAGTTGGCCTGTGGGGCGAGGCTGCGCGCGCCCGTGGTCTGCGTTGCGCCGCTCGGCAAGGGAATGACCTTTGCCGGCGCGACGCGCCTTGCCACAGACGCGCGCAGCCTCGCTGAATGCGACAAAATACCCGTGACAGGACACTAGGCGCCTGCCGGACTCGAGGCCAATCTACTGCGCCGGCGGGATAACGGCTCAAATAAACGGCTTTTCTCGTTAAATAGAACCACGTTCGCCATTGGTTTGGGCCTCAAAAATCCGCTCATTTGCGCTCATTGTTCCACCTTGCTCGTTACGATTGCTCAAGCCCGACAGGCGCCTAGACGTAGCTAACGCCGACCTGGAACAGCTGTTCCACCTCCGGCGTGTGTTTTTTCTCGATGATGAATATCATCACGTGATCGCCCGATTCAATCACCGTATCGTGATGGGCGATCAGCACTTCATCGCCGCGTGAGATGGCGCCGATAGTAGAGCCCGGCGGCAACTTGATCTCGTCAATCCGCCGGCCTACCACGCGCGAGTTACCGCGCTCGCCGTGCGCGATTGCCTCAATTGCCTCCGCTGCGCCTCGCCGCAGCGTGTGTACCCGCACGACATCGCCGCGACGCACGTGTGCAAGCAGCGCCGAGATGGTGGATTGCTTGGGCGAGATCGCGATATCAATCTGCGTGCCCGATGATTCGATCAGGTCCACATAGGCCAGGCGATTGATCAGCGACATCGCCTTGCGCGCGCCGAGACGCTTGGCAAGCATCGCCGACAGGATATTGGCTTCGTCATCATCGGTCACCGAGCAGAACACGTCGACCGATTCGATGTTCTCCTCCCGCAGCAGCGCCTCGTTGGCCGCATCGCCCTTCAATACGATGGATCGGTTCAAGCGTTCCGACAGCCAGCCGGCGCGTTCCGGATTGTGTTCGATCACCTTGACCTGGTACTGGTTCTCGAGCGCCAACGCCAGGCGCGTGCCGATATTGCCGCCGCCGGCCAGCATCACCCGCTTGACGGGGCGGTCGATTTTGCGGAGTTCGGCGATGACCTGCTTGATGTCACGACGGGCAGCGACAAAGAATACCTCGTCGTCCGCCTCGATCACGGTATCACCTTGAGGAATCATGGGCTTGCCGCGGCGATAGATGGCGACCACGCGGGTATCGACGTTCGGGATGTGTTCGCGCAGCGCGCGTAGCTCGTTGCCGACCAGCGGGCCACCATAATACGAGCGCACGCCTACCACCTGAACCTGGCCGTCAGCGAAGTCCACCACCTGCAGCGCGCCTGGGTACTGAATCAGCCGGGTGATGTGTTCGGTCACCAGCTGTTCAGGACTGATACTCATGTCGATCGGGATCGCGTCCTGGTGAAACAACCGATCCTCCACCAGATATTCCGAGGCGCGAATACGTGCGATCTTGGTCGGCGTATGGAACAACGTATAGGCGATCTGACAGGCGATCATGTTGATCTCATCGACCGCAGTGACGGCAATGATCATGTCGGCATCATTGGCGCCGGCGTCGCGCAGCACCGCCGGGTGCGCGGCATAGCCGTGCACGGCGCGGATGTCCAGCCTATCCTGAAGAGGGCGCAGCAGAGCCTCGTTGATATCGACCACAGTGACATCGTTTGCTTCGTTGGCCAGGTTTTCGGCCAGCGTGGCCCCGACTTCGCCAGCCCCGAGGATAATAATCTTCATGCGCCGCCACAGTAGTGTGGCCCCCCTGTACTTGCAATAGTGTGATGAACAGCTGCGTAAAGCCGGCCGTCCAGCGTAGAATACTGCCATCATTTGGGCACAATTGATTCGACGTGAGCGACCCCGAAATCGCCGACTGGCTGCAACAGATCGCCTGGGATGAACGTGGGCTGGTGCCCGCGATCACGCAATCGGTCGACAATCAGCGCGTATTGACGCTGGCCTGGATGAATCGCGAGGCGCTGGCGGCGACCGTGGAATCCGGTTATGCCACCTACTGGTCGAGATCGCGGGCCAGACTCTGGCGCAAGGGCGAAAGCTCGGGCAACCGTCAGCGACTGGTGGAATTGGCGCTAGACTGTGATAATGATGCCATCCTGTTGCGCGTCGAACAGATCGGCGGTGTGGCCTGCCACACTGGGCGAGAATCCTGTTTCTTCCAGATATTCGATGGTAAACACTGGGTCACTCGCGACCCGGTTCTGATCGATCCACAAGTCATGTACGGCCTGCACGAATGAATCAGTCCTCCGAGAGCGATGTCCTGGCGGCGCTGGACGCCATTCTGGCATCGCGCCGCGAAGCCGATGCCAAGCACAGCTATACTGCTTCGCTGTATGCTGGAGGTGTATCGAGGATGACGGCCAAGATCGTCGAGGAATCGAACGAGGTGGTCGAGGCCGCCGGCGAAAGCGACGATGTGCATCTGGTACACGAGATCGCCGACCTGTGGTTTCACTGTATGGTGCTGCTACAGTCGCGCGGTCTGGACGCATCAGACGTACAGACCGAACTGGCCCGCCGCTTTGGCGTATCCGGTCATCAGGAAAAAGCCGCCCGCACCGCCGGGGGCGGTGCCCACCAGGAATAGTCGAGAGGTCATCATGTTAAGCGGTATCAGTATCTGGCAGCTGCTCATTCTTCTAGTCATCGTTGTTCTGGTGTTTGGCACCAAGCGACTGCGTCATCTCGGCGGCGATCTGGGCTCTGCGCTCAAGGATTTCCGCGGCGCGATGAAGGATGGGGACAAGGCAAAGAATGAAAGCGAAGAACACGCCGACAGCGACCCAAAGGTCGTCGACCACGTGCATCGCGACAACGCCTCGACCACCGAGTCGGACAAGAGTGAACCCGATCGGCGTGATTAAGCGATATTCCGGGGATTGACGCATGTTCGATATCGGATTCTGGGAACTCGCTACGCTGGGTGTCATTGCGCTGGTCGTACTCGGGCCCGAGCGTCTGCCGGTGGTCGCGCGCACGCTCGGGCGATGGGTAGGTCAGGCCAAGGGCTATGTAAGCCAGGTTACCAGCGAGCTGGAGAAGGAAGTTCGTGTCGACGAGATTCGGGACGAGGTGCGTCGCGCAAGAGAACAGATCGAATCGGAGACGCGTAACGTCGAATCCGAGGCTCGGTCCGCGGTTGAGCCGGTCATGCGGCCGATCGAAGACGACTGGCACGACGATGAGGACAAGCCCGATAAGGAACCGGTCGAGTTCGACGATTCTCGAATGAGTCTTTTCTCCGACAACATGTTACCCGAGCCAGAGCCTGCGCCAGAGGACGATGAGTCCGCGGCTGCATCGGTGACCAAAAGTGGGTCTGCGGCAGCTGAGGCAACGTCGAAGCCGGTTGAAAAGGCCCACTCTGAGCGCGCAGCAGCCGACGACCAGAGCAAACCTTCCTCATGAGCCAGGTGGACGAGAACGAACAGCCGCTGCTGTCCCATCTGTTCGAGTTGCGAACACGGGTCATCCGGATTGCGCTGGGCATCCTGATCGTATTCCTGCCGTGCTTCTATTTCTCCGGTGCGTTGTTCACTTATCTTTCCGGTCCCTTGCTGGTACATATGCCACACGGCACCAGCCTGATTGCGACAGGTGTTACGTCGCCGTTCCTGGTACCGATGAAACTCTCGCTGATGGTGGCATTTGCGCTGTCGCTGCCCTGGACTCTCTACCAGGTCTGGATGTTTATTGCTCCGGGTCTCTATCTGAACGAACGACGCCTGGTCACGCCGTTGCTGATTTCGAGCACTGGCCTGTTCTATCTGGGTATGGCGTTCTCGTACTACGTCATTTTCCCGATCGTGTTCGGTTTCTTCGTCTCGGTCGCGCCGGCCGGCGTGGCGGTGATGACCGATATATCGAGCTATCTCGATTTTGTGCTGAAGATGTTCATGGCTTTTGGCATTGCCTTCGAAATGCCGGTGGCCATTTTTCTGATCGTCTGGGCCGGATTTGTGACTCCGCGCCAGCTGGGCAGCTATCGCCCCTATATTCTGGTGGCAGCATTTGCTGCCGGCATGCTCCTGACGCCGCCGGACGTGATTTCCCAGACGCTGCTTGCTGTGCCGATCTACCTGCTTTACGAGATCGGCATCCTGACGGCCCGCCTGTTCGCGCCGGGTGCACGTGAGCGGGAAGCCCAGCAGGCCGCAGAAGAAGCAGCGCGGAAAGCCGAGCAATCCGAAGGTGATGACTCCTGATTGCCAGCAGACATCGAGTCTGAACTGGCTGGCCAAGCCGACCGTATTCACCAATCATCGCGGACCCCGTATTCGGCACACGCTGCAGCGGTAGACGGCTCACAGCCAATGTCTGCAGATGGATACGTTTCGCGGCGAGGAAAGCCAGGTGCGAACGGACAGGGACGTGACATCGAGCCGATGGATCGTCACGACGCTTCCAGCGCCTGCCGCACAGCGGCGACCAGCCAGACCGCGGAGAGCACAACTGGCAACAGCAGTGATAGCGGTATGGCCATGCAGCAGAGAGCCCCGCGCGCCACATGGGCGAGAACAGCGGCCGGCATTTTTGTACACGCCGCGCCGAAGGCCGCGATTTCCATCAGGGGGTCTAGGCTTTTTGCTGGTGACGGGGTTGCAATCGCGCATCAACCGATCGCGGAACCTGAGCCACTCTTACCGCGGAGCTAGGGCAACAGGCCCTTAGGCTGTTTCGAATTGGATTTTGTGCCCAGCAGCTTCCGACAAGAGACATTGGCTGTGTCCAATAATCTCCCGCCTGGACTCTTCGGCTGCGCCGATCTTGTCGGCATGAAAAAGCCCGGTACG
>JAQIBT010000117.1 GCA_027858915.1 Salinisphaera sp. | reverse complement strand
TGCCGGAGCCGCCGGCAGGCGTCGATCCGGTGATCCGGTTTGCTACACCGCTGGACGGCGAGACGGTGATTCACGATCTGGTCAAAGGCGACATCACAATCGCCAATACCGAGCTGGATGACCTGGTGATTGCTCGTGCCGACGGCACGCCGACCTATAATTTCTGTGTAGTGGTCGACGATATGGACATGGGGATCACCCACGTCATCCGCGGCGATGACCATGTCAACAATACCCCGCGCCAGATCAATATCCTCCGCGCGCTCGTCGGCGAAGACGGCGCGCTGCCGGTCTATGCGCATGTGCCGATGATCCTCGGTGCCGACGGAAAGCGCCTGTCCAAGCGCCATGGGGCAGTCGGCGTGATGCGCTATCGCGAGGAAGGTTATCTGCCAGAAGCGCTGCTGAACTATCTGGTGCGGCTGGGCTGGGCCCACGGCGATCAGGAAATATTCTCGCTTGACGAGATGATTGCCCATTTCGATATCACCCATGTGCAGAGCGGGGCGTCGACCTTTGACCCCGACAAGCTGCTGTGGGTGAATCAGGAGCATATGAAAGCCGCCGATCCGGCCGTGCTGGCGGTGGAGCTGGCCTGGCATCTGGAACGGCTGGGCGTGGACTGCGACGATACTTCGTATCTGGTGGATATCGCCCGCGTCCAGCAAGGCCGTTGCAAGACCATGCTCGAGATGGCCGAGCAGAGCCTGTTCCTGTTCAACGATGTCTCAAGCTACGAAGCCAAGGCAGTGAAGAAGCACATGAAGGCCGGCTCCCCCGCGCTGCTGGAAGAGGTGCGAGACCGGCTGACGTCGCTGGTCGACTGGCAGGACGAGCCGATCAGCGCCGCCGTCAAGACGGTGGCGAGCGACAACGAGGTCGGTATGGGCAAGGTGGCCCAGCCGGTCCGGATTGCCGTTACCGGGACGGCAGTGTCGCCATCAATCGACGGCACGCTGCGGTTATTGGGACGTGAGAGGACGTTGGCAAGGCTGGATGCGGCGGTGCGAGAATTCGGTGAAGCGCACTGATCTTGTGCGGTTGGCGTCGGAAATAGTGGGTCCGTTCGCTGCAATAGCATAACCTTGGTTACTATCACTACAATAAATGTTCAATTGTAGAAGTCACCATGTCCACAACCGTCGAAATCACCGCTCTGCATACCGTGCGCACGATCCGCATGGCCGAGATGTTCCGTCTGCTCGGCGAGCCGAATCGGTTGTCGCTGGTCTATGCCTGTCTCGACGAGCCGCAGAGCGTACAGACGCTGGCCGATCACATCGAGATCTCGATGTCGCTGGCCAGCCATCATCTGCGCCTGCTGCGCTCCGCGCGCCTGCTGCGTGCCGAACGGCGCGGCAAGCAGGTGTTCTATGTGGCAGCGGACGCGCATGTGCAGCGCGTGCTGCGCGACATGGTTGAGCACAGCGATGAAGAGGACCGAACGCCATGAGTGGATCGCACGCCCATACCCCACACGGCCACGCTCATTCGCACGACCACGACCACGACCACGACCACGACCACGACCACGACCACGGGCTGGGCGGGCATCATCACCACGGCAGCGGCAAGGTCCTGATCTTTTCGCTGGTGTTCACGCTCGCATTCGCGGTGGTCGAGGTATTTGGCGGCTGGGTGGCCGGCTCGCTTGCGTTGTTGTCGGATGCCGGGCATATGTTCACCGACAGCTCGTCGCTGGCGATCGGCGCCTTCGCCGGCTGGCTGGCGCAGCGTCCGGCATCGAAATCGCACTCGTTTGGGCTGCAGCGCGCTGAAATACTCGGGGCGCTGGTCAATGCCGTCCTGATGATCGGCGTCGTCATTGCGATTGCCGTGTCTGCCATCGATCGTTTCTTTCAGCCGACGCCGGTGGAAGGAGGGATGGTGATGATCATCGCCGGCATCGGTCTGCTGGTGAATATCGTCATCGGCTTCATTCTGATCAACGGCGAGCAGACCATGAACGTGCGGGGCGCCCTGCTGCATGTCATGGGCGATCTGCTGGGCTCGGTGGCCGCCCTGGTCGCGGGTTTCGTGATTCTCGCCACCGGTTGGTCGCCAATCGATCCGATTCTGTCGCTGGTGGTCAGTGCGATCATCCTGGTGTCGGCGATTCCCTTGCTCAAGGAAGTGCTGCACGTGCTGATGGAAGGCGTGCCGAAAGGCGTGGACGCGGCGAAAGTCGACGGCGCGCTGGCGGGCATCGACGGCGTGCTGTCGGTGCACGATCTGCATATCTGGAGCCTGTCCTCGAGCCAGCGGGCACTGGCCGCACATATCGAAATTGAGGCCATGGAACAGTGGGATCATGTCTTGCCCGAATTGCAGACGGTGCTGGCCGAGCGATTCCAGATCAGCCATACCACGCTGCAACCGGAAGACCGAGCCACGGCGAAGGATTGCATGGTCGATCTGCGCTGCGGCGTCGCGGTGTAAACGGTTTGCATTTCTGACGTCGCAAAATCCCGCTATACGCCGACTTGATGAAGATCAAGGTCGAGTGGCTAGATCGATGTTCCAATTCGCAGCTTGAACTGAGTCATGTTGTCGGGACGGTGTATGAGCAGCGAATGGATAAACGTCGCGCGGGTTGGGGAAATAGAAAACAATGACTGCCAGCTCTTTGATCTCGATGACGAAGACATCGCCATTTACAACCTCGACGGTGAATATTTTGCGATCGAGGATCGATGCACCCACGACGGCGGTGACTTGGCAGGTGGTTGGGTAGAAGACGGTTGCGCGGTGTGTCCACGCCATGGCGCACGTTTTGATATCCGGACCGGCAAGGTGATGGCGCCGCCGGCCTATGAGGATATCCACGCGTTCCCAGTGCGAGTTGATCAGGATATGATCCAGATACAGGACGATCGCGAATAACGTTCCAGGGCCGAGCGCGGTGTGTATTGGCACGCTTACGGCATAGCGCGGACCATCACGACTCGGCGGTGGTCTTCTGATTCTTCCGCGCGTCGCGTTCCAGATATTCCAGTTTGTCCGGGATCCCGTTCCAGTCATCTGCATCTGACGGCGCGTCGACGATTTGATCGATAACAGGCCATTTCGGTGCCAGTTCGGCGTTGATTGCCAGAAAATGCTGCTGATCTGCGGGCATGTCGTCTTGGTCAAAGATGGCGCGCGCCGGGCATTCCTCGACGCAGAGCGTGCAGTCAATGCATTCCTCGGGGTCAATGACCAGGAAGTTTGGCCCTTCATGAAAACAGTCCACCGGACACACTTCCACGCAGTCGGTGTACTTGCACTTGATACAGTTGTCGGTGACGACGTGGGTCACGGTCAAGTCTCCATGCGGCTGACATGGAATAGCTTATGTTCGGCTTTTAGCGTCTGCCTTGATGCAAATCAAATGGGCGACACTAGGGCCTGTTGCCGTTTCGTGCGAGCGCCGCGTTGGAGTCCTCAAATCGTCTCAGGCAAGGCGCGAGTCGCCGGTCGTGGCGTGCCACGACCCAGACTTGCAACGCCGCCTGAGGCGATTTGAGGCCCAACCCTTCGGGACAAGG
>JAQIBT010000111.1 GCA_027858915.1 Salinisphaera sp. | reverse complement strand
CTGGGCCATCGCCTGGATCCAGAACCGCTATATGGATACGCCGTTTTTGCGGGCGAGCTTCCAGGTCGTACTCAGCGGCGCGCTGGTCTTCGCCGCCGGCGTGCTCATCGGGCGCGCTTAACCGCTATGATTTCGACGCAACTGCCGAGCAAACACCTGGCCGATGAAGTCGATGCTGCCGGCCAGGCGATGGCCGTCGGCGACCACATGCAACTCAGCCCGACGTTCGCGAGCGAATCGCAGGCTCGATTCCAGCGGCACGACATTGTCATCCCAACCGTGGACGACGACCGTATCGGCGGGGCAGTTGGCCGGCTCGCCGGGATAGCCATCCAGATACAAGGCCGGGGCCATCAGCAACAGAGCTGTCGGCTCCAACCGCTGGCAGCTCATGGCGCTGACATAGCCACCCATGCTTGAGCCCACGAGCACCAGCGGCGCGCCTGTGGGCGCCAGTGCAAGCAATTGCTCAACGCGCGCCTGCGGATCATCAACGCCTTGATAATCCGGGCTGTCTACGCCAAAACCCAGCGCCTCGGCGATCCGGGCGAGATGCTGGATCTTGCTGCCCCAGGGGCCGCTTTCCTTGCCGTGAGCGAATACGACCTGCGGTGTGTCGGTGTGCGATTGGATCATGGCTGCAAAAACCCAGGAGCCTGCTGCGCCGTAGGAACCGTGCGAGCGAGAGCGTGCCGCGCGTGTTTCTATGGCGCAGGCTCTGCGTTCGATAGACGCTGGTGAAACAGCCGGCGTACTATGCCACGAGCTTATGCAAACACAAGCGTGCAGCGCGAGGCGGCCAAGCTGAGAACCCTGTCCCTGATTAACTGGATTCTGTTGACGTGCTCGATATTGGCGAGCCTGATTGGAGCAGCCGTCTGCCTGTTGATGTGGCCGTTTCCGCAAATGGCAGGCGACAGCGGCACGACCTTTGGGAACGTAGTGGTAGCGACCATGCTCGGCCTGCTGGTCGCCGTGACGGCAGCGTTGTCGACCTGGCTGCTGGACAAGCGCCATCCGGCGCTCTGGCTGGGTCAATGCCTGCTTGCCATAGTGGTGGTGTGTGCCTTGGTTTACGGCCTGGCGTTGCAATGATCGAGGGCTTGCCTGAGCCAGCGGTCATGCGCTGGCAACCCCGACGGTTCCTGCCCGCCCTGATCCCGATTCTGCTGGGTCTTTTCTGGCTCTGGGCGGGTTGGCGATCGGGTTGGTTGGTTGGCATTCTGGCCTGTCTGCCCGGAGTCGTGCTGATTGGCACCGGCGCCGGCCAGCTGCTGTGGGCCGGTGATCGACATCTGGGCTACCACATGGCGCTTGCCGGGCCTGCGAGCAGCGTGTTGGCGCTGCTACTGTGGTTCTGGCTTGGACTGTGGCCGGGCCTGATGCTACTGGCCGGTGGCCCGGTCACGTTTCTGGTTGCCGGGCTCGTGCTGCGGATTCAGCATCCTGTGCCACCGGCCGTCAGGCCACCGGCCACCGGGATCAAGGTGTTGGCAAAGATGGCCACCGATGCTGCACTGCTGGGGTTTTTCGTCAACTGCGCGCGTATTCCGCGCGGTCGGGCAGTGGAGACTGATCTGCGTGAACTGGATGCTCTGGGCGAATTGCTCAGCCAACGTGGCTGGGACCATAACCCTGCCGCCGCGCACGGCGAGCCGGTGGCTCCCGTGGCGCCGAGCCTCAGGCGGGCCCGGGCCGCCGGGCGATCGTTCGAATGGTTGACCTTCGCCAGCCGCTATACGCCGGACCCTGCGCTGCCCGGCTGCCAGCGCTGGCACGCCCACAGGCCGAATCGCACGGCCGCCGCCCGCGTGCTGCGCCATGCCGGCGCGCCACGGCCCTGGCTGATGTGCGTACACGGCTACCGCATGGGCCTGTCCGGTCTCGATTTTCAGCTGTTCGATGTGGATCGCCTGCACCACGAGCTTGGCCTGAACGTCGTCATGCCGATTCTGCCGCTACACGGCGTTCGCAGCGTCAGTCGCCTGAGCGGCGGGCTTTTTCTTGACGGCCCGATGGCCGATCTCTTTCATGGCCAATCGCAGGCACTGACGGATCTTCGCAGTTGTCTGGCGTGGGTGCGCAACGAGCAACCCGGTGCGTCGGTTGGGGCGATTGGGTTCAGCCTGGGCGGCTACAGCGCGGCTTTGCTGTCGGCTTTCGAGCCAGATCTGGCCTGCGTGATCGCCGGTATCCCGATGACCGATATTCCCGGTACGCTCTGGCAGCATCTGCCGACGGCTCATGCGCGTTATCTTGAGGCCAGCGGCCTGACCGCCGAGACCGTGTCGGCGCGTCTGCGGCCGGTGTCGCCGCTGGCTCTGGAACCACAGGTGCCGGCCAGCCGGCGCTATATATTTGCCGCTACGGCCGATCAGCTGGTCTCGCCCGATCAGCCGCTTCGGCTGTGGCAACACTGGGGCCAGTGTCCCATACAGTGGTATGACGGCAGCCATCTGTCGGTGCGCCACGAAGTGGACATAGGGCCGTTTATCAACAGCGCGCTTGTCGAGTCCGGATTGCTGACCCGGTCGTAGCAATAATGCAGATCGAGTTGTGATGGTCGTGACCAAGCGCGAGAATGCGGCCAAGTTGTTTCAGAACGACTCGCGCGACCGCAAGGAGCTTATGTGAGCAACGTTGTCCTGTCGGCCTCGGGCCTTTACACACCGCCTGAAGCGGTCTCCAACGACGAGCTGGTGACGGCTTTCAATGCCTACGTCGATCTGTTCAACCAGGAGAACGCCAGCGCTATTGCCCGCGGCACGACCGCGCCGCTGTCGCACTCCAGTAGCGAATTCATCTACAAGGCGTCTGGTATCAAGAGCCGTTATGTGGTCGACAAGGCAGGGATTCTCGACCCGGAGATCATGCATCCGCAGATTCGCACTCGATCCAACGACGAGCCGTCGCTGCAGTGCGACATGGCGCTGGCAGCGATCGAGCCCTGTCTGAATAAGGCCGGTCGCCAGGCCGAGGACATCGATGCGGTGCTGGTGGCCTGTTCCAATCTGCCAAGGCCGTATCCCGCCTTGGCGGTCGAGGTTCAGCACTATCTGGGCGGTGGCCGTTTCGGCTTTGATCTGAACGTGGCCTGTGCCTCGGCGGGCTTCGGTATTCAGACCGCCAGCGATATGATCCGCTCGGGCAGTGCGCGCCGGGTGCTGATGGTCAACCCTGAGATCTGCTCCGCGCATCTGAATTTCCGTGATCGCGACAGCCATTTCATCTTCGGCGACGTCTGTACCGCCGCGTTACTGGAGCACGCAGATGACGCGAAACCGGGCATCGGATTCGATGTGATCAGCACGCGTCTGCAGACGCAGTTCTCCAACAATATCCGCAATAACTTCGGCTTCCTCAATCGCAGCGAGACCGAGCCGCGCCGCGATGCCGACCGCCTGTTCGTACAGAACGGACGGCGCGTGTTCAAGGAAGTCGCACCCATGGTCGCGCAGATGATCGTGGAGCATTTGGACAGCCATGATCTGGGAGCCAGCGATCTGAAACGGCTCTGGCTGCATCAGGCCAACATCAATATGAACACGCTCATTGCCAAACGCGTGCTGGGCCGCGCGGCGAGCGAGGATGAAATGCCTTCGGTACTGGCGGAATACGGCAACACCAGTTCGGCATCACCCATGATTGTGTTCCACAAATTTTCCGACGACATGACGGCAGGCGATATGGGCGTGCTATGCGGCTTTGGTGCCGGTTATTCGGCAGGCAGCGTGGTTCTGCGACGCCGCTAAAATATTGAGAAATAATACAAAAGCCGCTTAAGGAAATAGACATGTCTGACGAAAGCCAGCGTAAATATCGCGCCGACTACAAAGTGCCGGCTTATCTGATCGATACGGTTGATCTGGATTTCGATATCCGCGATCGGCTGACACGTGTGACTGCAGTGTCGTGCGTGCGCCGCAATCCGGATGCCACCACGGCAGCGAATGGCTGGACCCTGGACGGTCGCGGGCTGACGCTGGAGTCGGTTGCCGTAAACGGCCAGACACTGGATGAGGGCGATTATCAGATCACCGACAACAGCCTGATTCTCGGTGCGCTGCCCCATGCCTTCGAATTGCGCGTAGTGACGCTCATCGAACCCGATAGCAATCTGGCGCTCGAAGGTCTGTATCGGTCGGGGGCGATTCTCTGCACCCAGTGCGAAGCGACCGGGTTCTCACGTATCACTTATTTTCCGGATCGGCCCGACGTGATGTCGCGCTACACCACGCGTATCACGGCCGATGCGGCCCGCTATCCCGTGTTGCTGTCCAACGGCAACCGCGTGGATGCCGGCGCCGCCGACGCGGAAGGGCGTCATTACGCTGTTTTCGAGGATCCGTTTGCCAAGCCTTGCTATCTGTTCGCGTTGGTCGCCGGTGACCTTGGTGTGATCCGTGATCTCTATACGACGGCCTCTGGTCGCGAGATAGCACTCGCGCTGTATACCGAACACGGCAACGAGGATCAGTGCCACCACGCCATGGCCTCGCTCAAGGATTCGATGGAGTGGGACGAGCGCACCTACGGGCTCGAATACGATCTGGACAGTTTCATCATCGTGGCCGTTGCCAGTTTCAACATGGGCGCGATGGAGAACAAGAGCCTCAACGTCTTCAATACCGCCTGTATCTTTGCGCGCGCCGACACCGCGACCGATAAGGACTTTGCGCTGGTGCGCGACGTCGTGGCGCATGAGTATTTCCACAACTACACCGGCAACCGCGTGACCTGTCGCGACTGGTTCCAGCTATCGCTCAAGGAAGGGCTCACGGTCTATCGCGAACATCAGTTCGCCATCGATCATGGCTCGCCCGGGGTGACCCGTATCGAGCAGGTACGCATGATTCGCGAGGTCCAGTTCCCCGAAGACGCCGGCCCGCGGGCGCATCCCGTGCGCCCGGAGTCTTATCTGGAAATGAACAACTTCTACACGATTACGGTGTATGAAAAAGGCGCCGAGCTGATTCGTATGATTGCCCAGATGGCCGGCCGCGACGTATTTCTACGAGCGGTGCGCCATTATCTGGACAAGCACGACGGACAGGCGGTCACCATCGAGGATTTCGTGGTGGCCATGGAAGAGTCCACTGGTCTGGATCTGGCGCAGTTTCGACGTTGGTATGCGTTTGCCGGCACGCCCAGAATCCGTCTGTCGTCGGTCTTCAACAATGGGCAGCTCACCTTGTCGGCCGACCAGGCAGTACCGGATACGCCAGGACAATCCAACAAGCCGGCGTTTGATATTCCGATAGCCGTTCAGCTGTTCGATGACGCTGGCATGCCGGTGCAGCCGCCGGAGATTTTGCGTCTTACCGAGCCCAGACAGAGCTGGCACTTCAAAGATCTGCCGGCAGCGCCCACCGTGTCGGCGCTGCGTGGATTCACCGCACCGGTGAAACTCGAATTCGAACAGAGCGAGGCCGATCTGGCACGCTTGATGGCGCACGATACCGATGCCGTTTCGCGTTGGGATGCGGCGCAATCACTCTATCTGCTGACATTGCTTGACGTCGTAAAGGCCGATGTGGCGGAACAACGCCTGCCGGCCGTCTCGGAAGGGCTGTTGGCAGCGATTGGCGAGCTGCTGGATACGCCGCCGGATGACAAGGCACTGCTGGCTGAGATGCTCACGCTGCCCAGTGCAGCGCGGGTAGGCGATCTGTTCGATAAGATTCCCGTCGCCGCGATCGATCGTAGCCGCCGACATGTGCAGACGGCGATTGCCGAGCGATTCTCGGATCGCTTCTGGGCGTTGGCTGAAGCCCATTCAGCACGCAGCAATTATCAGTTCAACGATGAGCAGGCAGGGCGCCGTCGCGTGTTTGCGCTGGCCCTGGATTATCTGGCGACACTCGACGACGACTCGATTCGCGAGCGCGCGAGCGCGGCCTATGAACAGGCCGACAACATGACCGACCGTATGGCCGCACTGTTGGCGCTAAACGATCTGCCGGGCGTGCAGCGTGACGCAGCGTTGGCGGATTTCGCGCAACGATTTGCCGATTATCCGCTGGTGATGGACAAGTGGCTGCGTCTTCAGGTGAGCGCCCGACACGGTGATGCTGTGGCGCAGGTACGCACACTGCTCGACGACAGCCGCTTCGATTTCACCAATCCCAATCGTATCCGTGCGTTGCTGGGTGGGTTCGTCCGGGCCAACCCGCTGGCATTTCATCGCGAGGACGGAGCAGGTTACGCGCTGCTGGTCGAGGAAATCTGCCGTATCGACCGATTCAACCCGCAAGTCACCGCAGCACTGGCCGGGCTGCTCGCTCCGTGGCAGCGATACGCCAGCCCGTATGCGCACGGCATGTACGAGGCCTTGCGCCGGCTGGACGCCGAAACACTGTCCGATAACACTCGTGAGATCGTCAATGCTGGTCTGGCGAGGTTATGAAGCGTCGCGGCGCGTCACGAATCTGTCATATGAATTTCATAACGTAGCGCCGTCGTATTCCATGGAATCACTGCGCCATGCAAAATAAACACGTACTGATCGTCGAAGACGAAGCGCCGATCCGTGACATGCTGCGCTTCGCGCTCGAGCGCGCAAGCTTCTCGGTGTCGGAAGCCGAAGACGCCCAGACCGCACGCCTGGCCGTCGCCGATCAGCGTCCGGATCTGGTGCTTCTAGACTGGATGCTGCCGGGCGTATCGGGAACCGAACTCGCGCGCGAATGGCGACGTGACGAACTCACGGCTGATTTGCCTATTATTCTGGTCACTGCCCGCGTCGACGAGGACGACCGCGTACGCGGGCTGAATCTGGGGGCAGACGACTATGTGACCAAGCCATTCTCCTCGTCGGAACTGGTGGCGCGGGTACGGGCTGTGCTGCGACGAAGTCTTCCGGGCGGTGAGGATGAAACGCTCGATTGGCACGGACTGAACCTCGACGCTGCCAGTCAACGCGTCTCGGTGGGCGATGCCTCGGTCAAGCTCGGGCCGACCGAATATCGGCTGCTGCATTTTTTCATGAGCAACCCCGAGCGGGTATATTCGCGTGAGCAGATGCTGGATCGAGTGTGGGGGCAAAACGTCTATGTCGAGGAACGTACGGTCGACGTACACATACGGCGGCTGCGCAGAGCGCTGGCCCCACATGGCTTTGACGGCTTCGTGCAGACGGTTCGCGGTAGCGGCTATCGGTTTTCGAGCAAGGTCTCCTGAAGGAGCCCACTGAGGTGCCGGCCAGCGACCTGCAGCGCGTATGGACGGCTGAACTTCTGCGTCTCGTGGGCTGGCTGGTTTTGGCGACGCTGGTGGGCCTGGCTGCGGGCTGCACCACGCTCGCGTTGCTGATCGCGCTGGCAATCTATCTGGCCGGTCATCTCCTGTATGCATTTCAGTTGCACCGCTGGTTGACCGCCGATCGTGTGGAACCTTCGGACGGCGTCGGCGTCTGGCGAGATATCTATACGGAGCTGCACCGGCTCAAGCAGCGCAACCGCCGTCGAAAGAAACGCCTGAAAAATATCGTCTCGGAATTCCAGGCGTCGACAGCTGCCTTGCCGGACGGTGCTGTGGTCCTCGATCGCCGGGGCCGGATCAACTGGTTCAACGATGCGGCTGCCGCCATGCTGACACTGCAGGCCAGAGCCGATCGGGGCCAGCGAATCGTCAATCTGATTCGTCATCCACGCTTCTCCTCTTTTCTGGCGGCCGGTCACGGCGGCGATGCGGAACTGGAAATCCCCTCGCCGGCGAACGATCAGGACACCTTGCTGATTCGGATCGTCCCCTATGGCAACGCCCAGCGCCTGCTGATCGCGCGCGATGTCAGCAATCGGAAACGTCAGGAAATCACCCGTCGCGATTTCGTCGCCAATGCGTCGCATGAATTGCGTACGCCGCTGACTGTATTACGCGGATATCTCGAAATGATGGGCGAAGAAACCGACCAGAGCAAAGCGCTTTCGGCCTGGCAGCAACCGATTGCCGAAATGCACATCCAGTCCCAGCGCATGGGTCGCATCATCGACAGCCTGCTGCGTCTGGCGCAGGTAGAAGGCGAAAATCTGGCCCAGCGCCAGGAGTATATCGACGTTCCGGCCATGCTCGAGGGCCAGGTCGAGGACTTGCAGAACAGCGGCGAGGCAAGCCAGGAGTTTGTTTTTGATATCGATACCTCGCTGGCGCTGTACGGGCGCTACAGCGAGATCGAGAGCGTGGTGTCCAACCTGGTGGCCAATGCAGCGCGCTATACGCCGGCCACGGGCCAGATACACGTGGTCTGGTGCCAGGATGATCGGGGAGCCTGTCTTGCCGTACGCGACAACGGCCCTGGTATCGCGAGTGAGCACCTGCATCGGCTGACCGAGCGATTCTATCGCGTGGACAAGGGGCGAAAAGCAAGCGACGGTGGAACCGGCCTGGGCCTGGCCATCGTTAAGCATTGTCTGGAACATCACGAGTCCGAGCTTGAGGTCGAAAGCAAGCTCGGCGAGGGCAGTGCTTTCATCTGCCGGTTTCCCCGCCAGCGAATATTGTCGCGCCGCGCTGCCTGAGCGCTGTCATAAATTCTTCTTCAAGTCGTCACTGGGTTGTCGTAAACCCTCGGTAGATTCCTGCCCGAGCACACGCTCACGGGGGCGCAGCTTTGGTCTGCCCCAGGGAATTACAGGGAGTCAACTATGAAGGATTTGCACAACCGTCTCGTTTCTGGTGCATCCAATCGCACTGCGATTAGAAAATACGGACGTGTTCTTGTCCCAGCGCTTCTGGGGGCGTCGTCACTTTGCGCGGCACCGGCCTTTGCGGCCGACACGACCATGAAACTCATCAAGATGATGCGTGACAACGGCAGCATCACGGATGCCCAGTACAATCAATTGCAGGCCGCGGCCGCTCAAAATCAGCAGCAGCCCCAGCCGGCCGGCAATCCATCAGTGAATAAGGGCCGGGTATTCAACCCCCGGGCAAGCGGTCAGCAGATCAGCAATCGACAAGCCACAAATGACCGGCCGTCAGGCCATTCGGTCAACACCAAGCTTGGAAAAACAACGATATCCGGCAAGACCTATGTCGACGGCAGTTGGATCAATTCACGCCACGAAACCGCCAACGGCCATCAGAAGAATGGCAACGATGGCTACGGATTCGATGTCAAGCGCTTTTATCTGACTATCGACCAGAATTTCAACAAGATGTTTTCGGCGCGCTTTCGCACCGATATCGAGACTGGGGATTCGGCCAAGCATCCGAATGTCTATAACGTGTATGTCAAAAACGCGTATGTGCAGGCCAAGTTCAGCGACGCCTTTGCCCTGCGTGCGGGTGTCGCGGATCTACCGTGGGTGCCGTATGTGGAAGGCTTGTATGGCTATCGCTATGTAGAACATGTGTTGATCGACCGTGCCCACTTCGGCACCTCGGCTGACCTGGGCTTGCATGCGCTCGGCAAGCTGGCCGATGGCAAGATCGATTACCAGTTGTCACTGGTCAACGGCGGTGGCTATCACAATGTGAGCCGTGGCAGTTCAGTGGATGTCAGCGGCCGGATTGGCTTCCACCCGGTTAAACAGGCGACGTTCGCGATTGGCGGTCGGGTTGGCAAGCTCGCCGCTCAGAATGGCAGTCCCCAGAGCAGTACTGCCAACACTGCCTATCGTCTTGATGCCGTCGCCGCCTGGGTCAGCGATGTCTTCAGAATCGGCGTTGATGGCTTCTATGCCAAGAATTTCAGCTCTGGTATCGTGCTGGGCAACGCGCCAAAGGACACGGCATTTGGCGGCTCGGCGTGGGCATCCTATACGCTCCCGGTACACGACAATCAGTTCTCCTTGTTTGGTCGATACGACTATGTCAAGCCGCATAGTGATACCAACAGCGGCCAGCACGATAACTTCTTTACCACCGGCGTTCAGTATCACCCAACCAAGCCACTCAAGCTCGCCTTGCTCTACAAGTTTGATCGGATATCTCAGGGCAATGGCGTTATCGGTTATACCGGGAATGGCACAACGCCAGTCAGTACCAGCTACAACGCTACCAATATCGGTGCCACGGCATATCCTAATCGAGGCGCAAGCTACGATGAGGTCGGTATATTTGCGCAGTATGTTTTCTAGATGGATTGCCCAGGGTGTGTTGCGGTTACGACGCCGCGCCCTGGCAAACCACGGTGCCCAAATTTGACAAGCAATTAATAATTTTGCCGACGGCGTGCTCCCTGCGCCCAAGACGCTACCCCGATTCTATCGGGGTTTTTTTTAGTATGCCCAGCATGGCTGCCCTCTCGAAGGTGGCTGCACTCCGACCTGGAAATCGACTGTCACGAAAATGTCATAAAAACGACATATGATCGGCCCGTTCGAAATGCGTTTAGCCCGATGGCACCATCAGGAAACAGTCGTTGATTGCTCGGTCATTGTCTGGGTCGCTTTTCGAGTCTGTTGATCCAGGAGGCTGTCGCGATACAAGACATTGAAATCGTCACTGGGCTGTCATGTTTTGAAACTAGTGTCTTATTCCCAGACGGGGCTGCAAGGGTGGCCGTCGCAACGCTAATGAATATATAAGGAGAATTTTGTGCGAATAACATTCAACAAAGCCCTGCTAACCGGACTCGCGGCTCTCGCGATCTGTGGTTCGGCTTCTGCTGCGGTATCCCAGATCAACGGCGCCGGGGCCACTTTTCCGTACCCCGCGTATTCCAAGTGGGCGTCTGCCTACAAGGACAAGACAGGCGTAAAGCTCAATTATCAGGCGATCGGTTCTGGTGGCGGGATCAAGCAGATCGAAGCCCGCACGGTCGACTTCGGTGCGTCCGATGCGCCGCTCAAGGCCAAGGAGCTCGACAAGCACGGGCTGATGCAGTTTCCGATGGTGATGGGTGGCGTGGTCCCAGTAGTCAACGTTAAAGGCATCGAACCCGGCAAGTTGAAGCTTGACGGACCGACGTTCGCCAAGATCTACATGGGTGAGATCACGAGCTGGAACGACCCGGCTATCCAAAAGCTCAACCCAGGCATGGATCTGCCCGATTCCAAGATCACGGTGGTGCATCGTTCGGACGGCTCGGGCACCACCTGGATATTTACCAGCTATCTGTCTAAGATCAGCGACCAGTGGAAGTCCAAGGTCGGCCACGCCAAGGCGGTCGCATGGCCGGTCGGCGTGGGTGGCAAGGGCAACCAGGGCGTCGCTTCCTACGTGGGTCGGATCAAGAACTCGATCGGCTATGTAGAATACGCCTACGCGCTGCAGAACCACATGACCTACGTCTCCCTCAAGAACAAGGACGGAAACTTCGTGCAGCCGACGTCTGAGAATTTCCAGGCGGCGGCAGCCAATGCAGACTGGAAAAACGCGCCGGGTTTCTATGAAGTATTGACCGATCAGCCGGGTGCCAAGAGCTGGCCGATTACCGGTGCCAGCTTTATCCTGATGTACAAGGATGCAAAGAATCCCGAGGCCGCTCAGGCCGCGCTGAAGTTCTTTGACTGGTCATACGCGAACGGCGACAAGATGGCAGAAGATCTGGACTACGTACCGATGCCGGATAACGTGGTCGAGCTGGTTGAGAAGACCTGGTCCCAGGAGATCAAGGGCAAGAATGGCCCGCTCTGGCCGGCCAAGTAAGGCGTTTGTTACGTTCTGGTCGGCGCCTTTAGGCGCCGGCCGGTTCGTTCGGGTGAATCGTCATCCGTACAATCCATTGGAGTTTCAGTTTGAGTGATATTCCAGCCGAGGCAGGTAGCCCATTACACGTCGTACGACGTCGGGCCGGCGCTTTGGGCGACCGCCTGTTTCATGGCATCACCGGACTTTCCGCGATCCTGGTGCTCGCGGTTATTATTGGAATCGCCATTTCGCTCCTGATCGGCGCTTGGCCTGCGCTGATGAAATTCGGGCTGGGTTTTCTGACCAGCGATTCGTGGAATCCAGTGACCAATGACTACGGTGCGCTGGTGGCGATCTACGGCACGCTGGTGACCTCTTTAATTGCGATGCTGATTGCAGTCCCGGTCAGTTTCGGCATCGCTCTGTTTGTCACGGAGCTGTCACCGCGCTGGCTGCGCCGACCGATCAGTACCGCCATTGAACTGCTGGCCGCGATCCCGAGCATCATCTATGGCATGTGGGGCCTGTTCGTTTTTGCTCCGTTCATGTCGAATTATGTGCAGCCATGGCTGCTGGATACATTCGAACACGTACCGTTGCTCGGCTCGCTGATTGCCGGTCCGCCGATCGGTATTGGCGTGTTTACCGCCGGCCTGATACTGGCCATCATGGTGATTCCGTTCATTACGGCCGTGATGCGCGATACCTTCGAGGTGGTCCCCGGCGTGCTCAAGGAATCCTCCTATGCGCTTGGCGCCACCACCTGGGAGGTTGTACGCAGCGTGATTCTTCCTTACACCAAGACGGGCGTGGTTGGCGGCATCATGTTGGGTCTGGGGCGCGCGCTGGGCGAGACGATGGCAGTCACCTTTGTGATCGGCAATTCGCACAACATCAATCTCGGTCTGTTCTACCCGGGCAACAGTATTGCGGCCACGCTGGCCAATGAATTCACTGAAGCCGACGGCCAGATGTATACCTCGGCATTGATCGCACTCGGTCTGGTGTTATTTGTCATTACGCTGATCGTGCTGAGCCTTGCGCGCCTGTTGCTGATGCGCTTGAGCGCGCAGGAAGGGAAGTAGCCATGACGCGTTACCAGAAGCGAAAACTGATCAACCGGTTCAACATGGGCGCGTCAGTCGCGACCACGCTCTTCGGCCTGTTCTGGCTGGTCTGGCTACTCTGGACGCTAATAATCAATGGCGCCGGCCATATCGACCTGGCGGTATTCACCCAGCCCACGCCGGCGCCTGGCAACAGCGGCGGATTGTCGAACGCGATCGTCGGCAGTCTTATCGTGACCGGAGTCGGTACGCTGATCGGCGCGCCGATCGGCATTTTTGCCGGCACCTATCTCGCCGAGTACGGACGCGGCCACAAGATTGCCTCGGTCGTGCGTTTTTTTAACGACGTGCTGCTATCGGCGCCGTCGATCATCCTCGGCCTGTTTGTCTACGAGATCGTGGTTGTCAGCATGGGACATTTCTCGGCGCTGGCCGGCGGGATCGCGCTGTCGCTGATTGTCATCCCGCTGACGCTGCGGATTACCGAAAACATGATGCGGCTGGTCTCCGATCAGATGCGCGAAGCGGCGGCAGCGCTCGGTATTCCGCGCTGGCTGGTTATCACGCGGATCGTCTATCGCGCGGCGCTGTCCGGCATCATTACCGGCGTCATTCTAGGCATCGCTCGCATCAGCGGTGAAACCGCGCCATTGCTGTTCACCGCGCTCAACAATCAGTTTTCGAGCTACGACCTGTTCGCCCCCATCGCGAATCTGCCGATGGTGATATTCCAGTACGCGCTCAGCCCCTACGAGGACTGGCATCATCTGGCCTGGGTAGGCGCGTTCCTGATCACCTTTGCCATTCTGGCACTCAATATTCTCGCGCGCGTCGTTCTGCGTCCGAGCAAGTCGGGGTAATTTCATGAACTCCACAACACAATCCCTATCGCCGGCGGGTGCAACGACCGCCAACCGGGATACCGGACAATCGGCAACCTCCGGGCTCGCCAGTACACTGGCGCGAGACGAGGCCTCTGACCGCAGCGAGCCCATGAAAAAATCGACGAGCGGCGTCGTCGCGAAAGATAATCCAACCAAGATTGCGGTGAGTGATCTGAACTTCCACTACGGCAATTTCCAGGCGCTGAAAGACATCAGCCTGGATATCGTCGACAACGAAGTCACCGCTTTCATCGGTCCGTCGGGCTGTGGAAAATCCACCTTGCTGCGCTGCTTCAACCGTATCTTCGAGCTCTATCCGGGGCACCGGGCGTCGGGTTCAATCGAGATGGATGGCATGAACCTGCTCGACAAGAGCGTGGATCTGAACGTGCTTCGTTCCAAGATCGGCATGGTGTTCCAGAAACCCACGCCGTTCCCAATGAGCATCTACGACAACATCGCTTTTGGTGTGCGTCTGTATGAAAAACTCAAACGCCATGAAATGGACGCGCGCGTGGAATGGTCGCTGCGCAAGGCCGCACTCTGGGACGAGGTCAAGGACAAGCTGCGGCAGAACGGCTCGGCGTTGTCCGGTGGCCAGCAGCAACGATTGTGTATTGCACGGGCGGTAGCCGTGCAGCCTGAAGTGCTGTTACTGGACGAACCGGCTTCGGCGTTGGATCCCGTCGCGACACTCAAGATCGAGGAGTTGGTCCACGAACTACGTGAGGAATATACGATCGTGGTGGTGACTCACAACATGCAACAGGCAGCGCGGGTTGCCGGTTATACGGCCTTCTTCCATCTTGGCGAGGTGGTGGAATACAGCGATACCGATACGCTGTTCACCAACCCGCGCGAGAAGCGCACCGAAGATTACATTACCGGCCGCTACGGCTGACCCATTTAGCTGACTAGCCGCAACGGACTAAATAAGGCGAACCATGGATTTAGAAAAGACCGGCATCGACAAGCATACCTCCAAGCAGTTTGACGTCGAACTGGAGGACATACGCGAAAGCGTCCTCACCATGGGCGGGCTGGTGGAGCAACAGATTGCCAACGGCGTCCGCGCGCTGGTCGAAGGCGACGGCGCCCTGGGCGAGGAAGTTGCTCGCAGCGATTACGTGATCAACCGGATGGAAGTCGAAATCGACGAGGACTGCACCCGGATATTGGCACGTCGCCAACCTCAAGCTGGTGACCTGAGGCTGGTGCTGGCGATCGCCAAGACGATTACCGATCTCGAGCGTATCGGTGACGAGGCCGAGAAGATCGGACGTATGGCGGTACAGCTGGCTGGCCAAGAGCGCCCAGCCAGCGCGTTCCACCAGATCGACGCACTCGGCAAGCACGTGCGCCAGATGATCCGTGATGCGCTCGATTCGTTCGCGCGCATGGATCCGGAAACCGCGCTCAAGGTCGCACAGGCTGACATCGAGGTCGATCGAGAATACGAAGGTGCGATGCGCCAGTGCATTACGTTCATGATGGAGGATCCACGCACGATCCGGCACATGCTGGATGTCATGTGGGCGGTCAAGGCGCTGGAGCGTATCGGCGATCACTCCACCAATATCGGCGAATACGTGGTGTATCTGGTTGGCGGCAAGGATGTGCGCCATATCGGGGTCGAGGAAATGGAAAAGCACGTCAGCCAGCACCACAGCAAGGCATAGACGAGAAGCGCATGGGTACAACCCAGCCCTCGTCGGTCGAGCAAGCCAACACATGAGTTTTAGCGCTTGTCCAGATACCGAAAGATCAGGCGCGAACTTAGTGTGATCGCCAGCGCGAAAGCGGTGATCAGCAATGCGGCGGCGAAAGCCAATTCATGCGCGGACTGGAACGGCTCGTTGATGAACGACCAGATTACATACGTCAGATAGCCCAGCGGTTCATGCGTCAGATGACCGTCCCAGGTGTAGTTCGACCAACCGACGGTGTAGATCAACGGCGCGGTTTCGCCCATCGAGAGAGCCATTGCAAGCAACAGGCCGGTCAGAACCCGCCCGGTGCAGCTCGGCAACAGCACGCGGAATACAACGCTGGCCTCGGACGCGCCCAGCGCATAGGCCGACTCGCGCAGGCTACCGGGTAGCGCAATCAACGCCAGTTCCGTGGTGCGCGCTATATACGGCGTGACCATCACCGACAGCGTGATCGCGCCCGCCAGCGCAGAGAAATGCCAGCCCAGGCCGACGACCATGGTGATGTAACCGAACAGGCCAAGCACGATCGACGGCACGCCCACCAGCACGTCGCTCATGAAGCGGACCACGCGGGCGAAAAAATGATCGCGTTTTTCTGAGGTGTAGATACCCACGCCAATACCGATTGGGCCGGAAATCAGCACCGAACCGAGCGTCAGTATCAGCGTGCCTTCAATGGCGTTGAGCAGACCGCCGGACACGCCCTGAGTGGGTTGCGTGAACAGCTTCGTGCTCAGAGCCGGAAAGCCACCGGCCGCAATCGAAAAAAGAATATCGAGTAACGCCAGACCCAGAACCACGAAACTTGTGCCGCAGATCAGCCAGCCCAGCGCGCTGTAGACACGCCTGCGTCGATACCTGCCGCGCAAGCCGTCGGGGACTGCAAAGCCGGTGTTGCTCGAAGCGGAATCCATGGACATCATTCGCGTACCTGCCATAACAAAAGTCGGGCGGCGGCGTTGACAACCAGCCCAACGATCAAAAGAATCAGACCGATTTCGGTGAGGCTGGCCACCGCCATGCCGGTGGGATCCTGCAGCGCACTATCCAACTGCGACACGATGAACGCCGCCATCGTCGACACCGGGCTATAGATGTTGCCCGGAATATTCAACGCGTTGCCGCACACCATGAGCACGGCCATGGTCTCGCCAAGCGCTCGGCCCAGTCCGAGAATCGTCACGCCAATGATCGCGCGATGGGTTTGCGGCAGGATTATCTTCCGGGTCACTTCAAATCGGGTGGCGCCCAGGGCAAAGCCGGCCTCCACGTCGCCTCGCGACACTGCACTAATAGCCTCTCGAACATTAGCGGTAATAATCGGCACGACCATCAAGGCGAGCACAATGCCGGCTGTCATCAGCCCGTAGCCCGCGCCCACCGGCTGCCCAAACCCCGGGATAAACCCCAGTACGTTGGCCATAACCGGATAAACATAATGAGAGAACACCGGGATAACGACGACATAGCCCCACAGGCCGAATACCACGCTCGGCACTGCCGCAAGCAGCTCGACAATCGCCGCCACCATGTCTCGAATGCCCTCGGGAATAATTTCGGCGACGAACATGGCGGCCATTACGCCAACCGGCACTGCAAACAACAGCGCCAGAACCGAGCTGGCGACAGTGCCAAAAATAAGAAACAAAACGCCGTAGCTCGCGCCCGGTAGCACCATATGGCCGCCAACCGTCGTCGGCGTGCCATATTGACTGCCCAGATTCCAATCGTTGCTGACAAGAAAGCCCAAGCCGTTGAACTGCAGTACCGGCCAAGAGCCCCAGATCAGGAATACAAAAAGCCCGACAAGCGTGATCGGTAATATCAGTGAAAAACCACGCAGCAACACACTGAAGGCCGTGCGTTTGAAAGAACGCGCGGCCCGAGATCGCTGGTTCACAGTCCTGATCACCGCAGCCGACATAACGAATCCTCGGTTTCGAGAAAAACGCAAAAGCCGGATAGCGCCGGCGTTAAATCAACGCCAACGCCATCCGGCAACTCGAATCGAAAGCTAGCTGTGAATTTTGCCGATTTGAGTTTCCGTCAACTTGCGCGCCTTTTTCGGCAGCGGCATGAAGTGGACCTGGTTCAGGTATTGCATGCTGTTGCCGCCATCTTCGCTGACCGCCCAGGTCAGGAACTTCTTCAGTGAGTCTGCCGTCTGCTCGTCAGACTGCTTCGCCTGCACCAGGACGTACTCGTAGTTGATGATCGGATACGACTGTTTGCCCGGCGCAAAGATCAGGCTGATTCGCTCGCTCTTGGGCGTTTTGGGCACCATCTTCGCCGCAGCTGCTGGTACCGTCTGCTTGTTGGGCAAAACATAATGACCTGACTTGTTCTTGAGCTTCGCTTCGCCAAGGCCGGCTTTTTTGATCTGGTCCTTGTAGCTCACGCCGATGTAGGCGATCGAATAAGGATTGTTGCCGAGCGCCGTCACCATGCCTGAATTGCCGGTGGCACCAATCCCACCCTGCACGTTCGGCCAGCTCACGGTCGTTCCATAGCCGGTCTTCCAGGTATTGGCAGCCGACTTGTGCAGAAACTGAGTGAACAGGAAAGTATCGCCGCTGCCGTCGGCTCGGTGAATCGGCACAATGCGCTTGTGCGGCAGCTTCACGCCCTGATTCATCGACTCGATCGTTGGGTTGTTCCAATAACGAATCTTGCCGTTGTAGATAGCAGCCAGTACCGGTCCACTCAGCTTCAGATGTTCGTCATTGGCACTCGGCACGTTGTAGGTGATCATCTGCGACGAGATCGCTACCGGAATATTAAGCATTTGCGGATGCTTCTTCATCTGAGCGCCGCTAAGATAAGCGTCGGACGCACCCATCTGCACAATGCCCTGGGTTGACTGGGCGATACCGGTACCGCTGCCGGTCGACGCCGTGTTGATCCGCAAATCCTGATGCATCTGAGTGTAGGCAGGCACCCACAGATTGAATAACGGATACACAAGACTCGATCCGGTCTCGTTGAGCGTCGTTGCAGCGGAAGCCGCACATATGGACGAGGCAGCAAGCGCGGCGCCCGCGATCACTTTCATCGAGCGGCGATAAGAACAATTTTTCGACAACATATTTTGTGCTCCTGGCGAATAAGACAGCGCGCTTTCGAGGCGAAATCGGGAGCTTTAACGTGCACTACGTTTATGATGTTTTGATGACAAGGAAGGATCGGTTTGCTGTTTGGTGCCTTTTTCTATTGCGTAATCCGATAAGCGAGGCTCAGAAGATTTTTGTCAAAACCTTGACACTGGAGCGGGCCATCGGAGCCCGGGCCGCAACACATGCGGCTACGAACGCGCCAACTAGCAGCCTGTCGGATTTACCCGTCCTCCTCGGCTAAAATGGGCCATCCTCGACCACGACCGATGGCATGCGCAGATTTCGACTGATCGACCGCGAGACCGACTATTTGTTGCCGCCGTCCGTGCAGGACTGGCTACCGGAGTCGCACTTGGCGCACTTGGCGTGCTAGGTGGTGGATGTGGTGGAAGGGCTGGACCTTTCAGCGATCAAGGGCGCTTATGCCGGTCGCGGCAGCGACGCCTACCATCCGGCGTTGTTGAAGTTCCGCCAATTCCTGCTGCGCGGGCTGGCGCACGTTAGCCACGAATGGACCCTGGTGTGTCTGGCGTGGAACTTCAAACGTATGGCCATGCTGCGCCCGAAATCCGTCCAGAGGGCCTGAAACGGCCGGGAATCCGTTCGTTTCGACGAAAGCCGCCGCTAGAAACCCTGTGAATGCACCCAGACGGTGCACTTTTCCTTGCTGGCGTGCGGATCGCTGTTGCTGTGACCTCAAGTCCGACAGGCTGCTAGGTCGATATAACGCATCGCGATCTTCCTTGATACTATCGCCGCTGGTCCTTGGCGTGGATGAACCTGTTGGCCTCGAAAAATAGCAAACCCAAGCGCCGTTCGCGCGCATCGAACAAGCCCCGGCGCAGTTTCACACGCCGCCTGTTGCCTTATCTGCTGTTGCTGATCTGTGCGGCGCTCGCGGCGCTCGCCATATACATGGTCCACCTGGACGGCGAGGTACGTACCAAGTTCGAGGGCACGCGCTGGAAGCTTCCGGCGAAGATCTACGCCAGCCCTCTGCAGTTGTATGCTGGCCTGGATCTGTCGGAAAAAAGCCTGGAGTCGAAACTCGAACGCCAGGGTTATCGAGAGACCAGCGACCTATCGCAGCAGGGCACGTTTGATAGTGCAAGCTCCAGTCTGTCGATTCATACCCGCCGTTTTCAGTTCTGGGACGGCACACAGCCCGATCGTCGTATCGAGGTCGATTTCAACAGCACCGGTATCAGCGGGATCAAAGCGCTGGACGGCAAGGCAGCTGTGCCGTTGATCCGGCTCGATCCGCTGATGATCGGCAGTATCTATCCCAGCCACGGCACCGACCGTATTCTGGTCAAATTGGGCGACGTACCGCCGATGTTGCCTGCCGGCCTGATCACGGTCGAAGATCGTGATTTCATGCACAACTGGGGCATCTCTCCCAAAGGCATACTGCGAGCGGCGATCGCCGATATACGGGCCGGTCGCATCGTGCAGGGCGGCTCGACCATCACTCAGCAGCTGGTCAAGAACTTCTACCTCAGCGATAAACAGACACTAGCGCGCAAGGGCAAGGAAGCCCTGATGGCGATCCTGCTGTACGCCCACTATTCCAAGGACGAAATTCTCGAGGCGTATCTCAACGAGGTCTATCTCGGCCAGGACGGCGGGCGGGCGATCCACGGCTTCGGGCTGGCCAGCTATTTCTATTTCCAGCGGCCGATCCAGGAGTTGCAGCCCAGCCAGATCGCACTGCTCGTGGCCATGGTCAAGGGCCCCAACTATTACAACCCGCGGCGCAACCCCAAACGCGCCACTCGCCGGCGAAATCTCGTCCTTAACATGTGGCACCACGCCGGTTTTCTGGGCGACAAGGCGTGGCACAAGGCCGAGCAGGCGCCACTGGGCGTCTCCGAGCATTCGGCGCGTGGCAACACGCAATACCCGGCGTTCATCGATCTGGTGCGCCGGCAACTCCACGGCCAGTACAAGGACAGCGATCTGACCGGCGAGGGCCTGAGAATATTCACGACGCTGGATCCGACCATCCAGCAAGACGCCGAGAAAGAGGTGGCCCAGGGCCTCAAACGCGCCGAGAAAGCCCATGGAGGAATCAAGGCGGATTCGCTACAGGCTGCGGCGATCATCACCAGCGTCGAGGGCGGCAACGTGCTGGCCCTGGTCGGTGGCCGCGACGCGGGATTCGCGGGCTTCAACCGCGCGCTGGACGCGCATCGCTCGATCGGCTCACTGATGAAACCGGTGGACTATCTCACCGCGCTGGAGGATCCGTCGCAGTTCAACGCGATCACGCCGCTCGACGATTCGCCGTTGGCTGTCAAACTGGCGAACGGCAAGACCTGGCGCCCCGATAATTATTCGCATCGCAATCACGGGACGGCAGTGCCGCTCTATTACGCCATTGAGCACAGCCTTAACATTGCCAGTTCGCGACTTTCGCTGACTGCCGGTATTCCCAACATCATCAAGACCTTGCACAAGCTAGGTTACCGCGGCGACCCGCTGGCCGTGCCGGCCCTGGCTTTGGGGGCAGTCGACATGACGCCGCTCGAAGTCGCACAGGTCTACAACACGCTGGCGACCGGCGGCTACTACACGCCCTTGCGTGCGATCCGCGACGTTACGACGCGTGAGGGTAAACCGCTCAATCGTTACCCACTCAAGATTAATCGAGTGATCAAACCCGGGCCAGCGTATATCACCCAGTGGCTGATGGAGCGCGTGGCACGCCACGGCACCGGCGCGGGCATGTATGACGTGTTGCCTTCCAGCAAGACCCTGGCAGGAAAGACCGGTACCACCAATAATCTGGTGGACAGCTGGTTTGCCGGATTCGGCGCCAACCGGGTTGGCGTGGTGTGGGTCGGTCGGGATGACAATCAGAGTGCAAAGCTGACCGGCGCAACCGGTGCCTTACCGATCTGGGCACACATAATGAACGACATCAACGTGCACGGTATCGTCAACACGCCGCCGGACAGCGTGGTCCAGGTGCCGCTGCGCATGGTGTTCGACCCTTCCAAGCCAAACGACGGTGCCGGCGATATCCAAGGGCTCTATCAGTACGGGCAAAGTTGCGGCGACGCGGCGAAGGTGCCTTTCATGAAGGGCTTCGTACCGCAGGGCCTGTCACCGTGTGACACCGATATCATGCGTGCAAACACGCAGCATCGGGACCAGGAAAACAAGCAGGAGGACAAGGGCAGCTGGTTCCAGCGGTTGTTCTAGAGGTCCGCAGGGCACACGGCTGCTCCTCGCCGGACGAGCCGTGTAAAATATCGACTCCGCTGGCCGCCAGAGAGTGTTGAGATACATGAACAAGCAAGTCATTGGGCGTATGGCGACGATCGCTGCGATATCTATTCTGGCCGGCTGTGCCAGTCAGAACATCAATCGCCCGGCGCCCGGTACCGAACAAGGCCAGCCTGGCCACGTCTACGGGACACAACCGGGGGCTGGCATGCCGCCGGCACAGCCTAATACCGGCCAGCCGAACGCCTCGGGTAGCCAGTCTTCCAACCCAACGCAGTCAAACGGCCAGCCGGCGCCGGTCAAGGTGCCGCCCAAACAGGCCTCGCAGATCAGCAGTCCAGCGGTGATGTCGTTGCTGGGCAGCGCCGATACGCTCGCCAAGGCCGGCCACATGGATGCTTCGGCGGCGACGCTGGAACGCGCGCTTGATATCGCGCCGCGCAACCCGTTTATCTACCAGCGGCTGGCAGCCGTGCGCCTGGCCCAAGGCCAGACCGGACAGGCCGAGCAGATGGCGATGAAGTCGAACAGCCTCTCGAACAACAATCCGTTCGTCGAGGCCGGCAACTGGCGCATGATTGCCGAAGCACGTCGTTCGTCCGGTGACAGCCAGGGTGCCAGTCAGGCCAGTGCGCGCGCGGCGAACTTCAGCGACGCGGCGTCGCAGTACAGCCAGTGACCGCGGCGGCCGGCGCCGCATTGTTCGAAGACGACGCTGCGCTGCGCGCAGCGTTGCCGGGCTATCGACCGCGCGGCGGTCAGGCAGAAATGGCGGCCGCGGTCGCTGAGGCCATCGATCAGGGCGGCCGGCTCGTGGTCGAGGCAGGCACCGGTACCGGCAAGACGCTGGCTTATCTGCTGCCGGCATTGGCGTCGCGTCGCAAGGTGATCGTATCGACCGCGACGCGCTATCTGCAGACCCAGTTATTGGACAAGGACATACCGCTGGCTCAAAGCGTCCTTGGACGCAGCGTGCACGCCGCAGTGCTCAAGGGCCGCGGCAATTATTTGTGCTTGCATCGCCTGGAAATGACCGAGAACAGCGGCGATCTGTATCTCGCCTCCAGCCTGCGTCGGGTTCGCGAATGGGCGCGTTCGACCCGGACCGGCGATATCGCGGAGTTCGGCGATCCGGGCGATGGCGATGCGCTCTGGCCTCGGATCACATCGACCACGGACAACTGTCTGGGTACAGAATGCCCGCTCTATGACCAATGCTGGGTGCTGGCCGCGCGCCGGGAGGCGCAGGCGGCCGATATAGTCATTGCCAATCACTACCTGCTGTTTGCCGATCTGACGCTGCGCGAATCCGGCTTTGGCGAGGTGCTGCCGGGCGCCGATGCGATCGTGTTGGACGAAGCCCACAAGCTGGCCGATATCGCCGGCCGGTTCTTTGGCCAGGCCGTGTCTTCCCGGCAGCTGCGCGATCTGGACCGTGACGGCCGCGCGGAACTGGAGCAGCTCGGCGGGGACATGCCGGAAATCGCTGCGGTGTTCGGTGATCTGACAACGGTTGAACGACAGTTCTCTGACGCGATCGGGCAGGACGGTTCGGCCAGTCAGGACTGGCGAGCGACGGCAACGCCGGATCGCGAAGTCGCACGTGACGCGCTCGCTGAGTCCTTGCACACCATCGAGTCTGCGCTGGAACCCGTAGTCGCCAGAAGCGAAGGGCTCAAATCGCTGGCACGCCGTACGCGCGAGATTCGCGAGCGACTAGACGTGGTGATCGCCGAAGACGGGGAGCGGGTCAGCTGGCTCGAACAGCGTGGGTCGAGTTGGATATGGCACAGCACGCCGCTGGATGTGGCAACACCCTTCGCGCGCGCAATCGACACCACGCCGGGGGCATGGATCTTCACTTCGGCCACGCTGGCGGTAAAGAACGATCTGGCGTATTTCTGCGACCGATTGGGTCTGGTGGATATCAAGCAACAGGTGTTGCCAAGTCCTTTCGACTATGAAAAGAACGCGCTGCTCTATGCGCCGCAGCATATGCCCAATCCATCTGCCCCCGATTTCGACGACGCCGTCATCTCCGAAGCCATTGCGCTGATCACGGCGGCCGAGGGCGGCACTTTTTTGTTGTGTACCAGTTACCGCGCGGTGGCGCGTTACGGCGACGCGCTGATAGAAGCCGGTTTCGATCCGCTGATGCAGGGCCACGCGCCGCGTGCCAGCCTGTTGGATCGGTTTCGCAGCGACGAGAACGCGATTCTGGTCGCGACCAGCAGCTTCTGGGAGGGCGTTGATGTTCGCGGGCGTGCGCTACGTCTGGTGATTATCGACAAGCTGCCGTTTGCCTCGCCTGCCGATCCGGTGCTGGCCGCGCGTTTCACGGCCATGAAGTCGGCCGGGGCCAATCCTTTCATGGACTATCAGCTGCCGCAGGCCGTGATTGCACTCAAGCAGGGCGTCGGCCGGCTGATTCGTGACGCCGAGGATCGCGGCGTGCTGGCCATCTGTGATCCACGCCTGTTTACCGCGCGCTACGGCAGCGTGATCCGCGCCAGTCTGCCGCCCATGCCGATTACCCGCCAGCGCAGTGCAGCCTGTGCCTTTGTCGATGCCATAGGGGCTGTATGAAACGCAGGCGAGGCGCGGCATGAAAATCCTGGCACTGGATGCCTCCACCGAAGCTCTGTCGGTCGCTTTTCTGGATAGCGAACAGCCTGACCAGGCGCGCGAGCATTTCGAAATCGCGCCGCGAGCCCATGCAAGCCGGTTGTTGCCCGTGGTACAGGCGCTACTCGCCGAACAGGGGCTCCGGCTGGCTAATCTGACGGCGATTGCCTTCGGGCGCGGTCCGGGAGCTTTTACCGGCCTGCGCATAGCCGCCGGCCTGGTCCAGGGGCTGGCGGCCGGCGCTGGCTGCGTCGTGGTGCCGGTATCGACGCTGCAATCGCTGGCGTCGCGTGCGCTCTCGATCGACTCGCATGCGCAGCGCGCCAGAGTAGTGACCGACGCGCGCATGGGCGAAATCTATACGGCAGAATGGGCGCGCGACCGATCCATGCCCCGCCTGCTTGAGCCCGAGCGCGTCATTCGCCCTGCGTTGCTGGACTGGCGCGACGCCGCAGCGGACATCGCCTACGCCGGCAACGGCTGGTCGTTTGTCGACGAGGCAATCGAGGCACAGGTCGTAGCTGCCGGCTGTGTATTTCCGCACGCGCTGGATATGGCGCGGCTGGCGATACCCCTGATAGAGCACGGCGCGGCTGTTTCGCCAGCCCAGGCCCAACCGGTCTATGTCCGAGACGATGTGGCTCGCAGGCCCACCGCGCCGGCGGCTGCCGGCTCATAGCTGAGGAGAAAAACATGTTGCACGAACTGGAAGATCATCGTCCGGAAGTGCCAGCCGACCACGACTACTTCGTCGCCGGGAATGCGACGGTGGTAGGGCGTATTCGGCTGATGACCGCCAGCAGCGTCTGGTTTGGTGCGACACTGCGCGGTGATCAGGAACTCATTATCGTCGGTGAGCGCAGTAACGTGCAGGACGGTTGCGTGCTGCATACCGATCCGGGATATCCGCTGACGCTGGGACGTGGCGTGACGGTAGGCCATCAGGCCATGCTGCACGGCTGCACTATCGGTGATAACAGCCTCGTTGGCATTCAGGCGGTGATACTCAACGGCGCCACGATTGGCAGGAACTGCCTGATCGGCGCCGGCGCTCTGATCCCCGAAGGCAAGACAATTCCCGACAATTGTCTGGTGATCGGCGTGCCCGGCCGGGTGAAACGCGAGCTGAGCGACGAGGAGATTGCCGGGCTGACACGCTCCGCCGATCACTACGTCGATAACGGGCGGCGTTTTCGGGCTGGATTGCGCCCACTCGACGTATAGATGGTCATACCAGAATCATGAATGACTGCCCGTAAAGACGGGAATATCGTTCGCGCATGGACATTCATGTGCGGGGTGAATACGGAAGGCATTTATCCGGCGATTGCCGGCTTTTGCTGGCGTGTCGCGCTTTGTTGGTGGAGGGTGTCAGCCTTGGGCCGGTGCCTTCAGATAAATATCGAAGCGCACGGCCTTGCCAACGATCTGATTGTCGGGCGGCGCGAGCGGTGCGCTGCGATGGTGCTGCTTGACCACGACCCGACGGCGGGCGTGTTGCGTCGCACAGGCCAGCAGTTCTGCGGCGTCCGTGTCTGCGCCGGCGATTTCGCTCAGCCAGGCCAGTGCTTTCTGTGGCTGGGCCTTGCGCCGGCCGCCGGCAAACATGGGGTCGATATAGATTGCGTCGGGCGTAAACGTCTGTGCGTTCTCATCAAGCCAGGTCTGGGCATCGGCGAATATCGGTGCAGCCCAGCGTGCCAGCCAGTCCGGACGAGAATCGGCCTGCTCGGCACGCGCTCGGGCGTCGGCCAGCAGTGCATACAACGCCGGGTGACGCTCGAGTGAACGAACCGGGCAACCCAGCGTAGCCAGCATCAGACTGTCACGGCCCATGCCACAGGTCGTATCGATAACCGAGCAGGGCGGATGACGATGCAGGCCAAAGGCCTTTGCAAGCAAGGACTGTCGGCCGCCGGCCGCGCGCCGCTGTTGTTGGTTGCCGAGGAAATCGAGTCGCAGGCCGTTGTCAGTTGCCGCAGCCGTGGCGTGATGCAGCGTTAACCCGTCGGGTTCCTGCTGCAGGTAGTAGCCGTGATCCGGCGGCGCGGTAACGATCGCCAGGCCCAGCGTATGCGCGAGTACCGCGGCTTGATCTTCAGCGTGCTCGGTCAGCCACGCGACCCTGGCGTTCACCGGAATAACTTCCTCGGCTCGAACAGGGATTGCAGTTTCTGGGCCAGCGCGTAGTTTCCTTCGACCTTGACTCGGCCGGTGATGAACGCCGTGAAACCGCGCATCCGGCCGCTCATCATTTGGATCAAATGCTCGTCACGTACCCGGATAGTCACATCCGGCGAGTCCGCACGGCCTTCGTGTGCTTCGCAGTGACCGTTGGCGATGGTGAGATACACCGGCTGGCTGATCAGATACTGCGCGGTCATCGACAGATCGCCAGCGGTATCCGGTTTGAAACAGGTTGGCATTCGGAGCAAAAGATCGCGCGCGTCGGTCATGAGAAAAAAATCTTGGGTCGACGCGTTCTAAACGCGGATTCGTGCAGGCCGGTGAATACCGGACGCAGTATGCAACACAGCAATGCGAATGCGGGCGACTCAGCCGTCAAGATAATCGACGATAGAAGAATAGCCTGCCTCGGTCAGGAGGATGGCGTTCACCGTGGTCTCATAGATCCGGCCGGCAGCGCGCAGCTTCTCGATTTCACGGCCGTCGTGTGCCGAATTCAGATAATAGAAGTCACGGCCTTCGTCGAAACTATCCTTGAGCTCCTTGAATGCCAGAAAGGCCGTGCCCTTGCTGTCACCGCGCGCGCTGTCGATTTCCTTCAGGCTCCAGGTCTTTTCTGCCTTCGCCTTCGCCATCGCCGTGCCATCCGTCGTGAAAACAGGCGCAAAGCTAGCAGCCGCCCGGCGTCCGGTCAACGGCTGGGATAGGTTCTCTTAAGGAAGCCGAAAGCCGCATAGAAGAGAGTATCGATATTCATTTATCTTACGGATGTTGTCGCAGTGAAAAACAGGAGTTGTTCGATCATGAAAATCGGTGAACTGGTATCGCAATGGCAGGATACGGCGAGCGAGCCGCGAACTGACCACAGCTACAACGTTCGTCTGCCTTTATACGATGCGGCCAAGATCGAAGCGTTGACCGAAATGTTCCCCGGGCTTACGCGAGACCGGGTGATAACTGATCTGCTCGCCAGCGCGCTTGACGAGCTGACGACGTCGTTCGTTTACGAACCTGGCAGCGAGGTGGCGGCCTACGACGAACTCGGGGATCCAATGTATGCAGACACTGGGCTGACGCCGCGCTTCCAGTCGCTGACCAAGGCACACGCAGAGAAACTGTCATCGGGTGACTGAATCCAGCGCAAGCGATCATCGATACGCGCATCGCCAGGATACGGATTGGCGGCAGCTGCTGGTGGAAGCATTGACGTTGAGGGTGCCAGAAAAGCAGGTCTTGCCGGCACGCCGCGAGTCGATGTCTGAAGTCAACCGCCGACAAGCCAGCGTGCTGGTCGCTGTGGTGGCAGACGATGAGCCGTTTGTCTGGTTCACCGAGCGCAGTCATTCACTGCGTCATCACCCCGGCCAGATCAGTTTCCCGGGCGGCCGCGTAGAGCTGTTCGACGACAACGCCGCGGCTGCCGCGCTGCGCGAAGCCCGCGAAGAGATCGGACTCGATCCCGCGACGGTCAGTCTGCTGGGAAGACTACCTGTCTACAGCACGGTGACCGGATTTGCGATCAGCCCGTTTGTCGGCTGGGTCACGCCGGGCGCTGTGTTGCAGCCTGACCAGCGGGAAGTGGCGCGCCTGTTCCCGGTGCCGCTGGTGTATGCGATGAATGCCGCGCACTACAGTGCGCGCTCGGTCCATCGCAACGGCCTCGACTATTATATCTACGCCATTGACTTCGGTGATGACCATATCTGGGGCGCGACCGCCGGTATGCTGCTCGGTCTCGCCCAACGCGTGGCCTTGGCGCGTGGCGAGCGGTTCGAACCGCCGGTCCGCGAGCCCGAATAAGCCATCGCGCCGCTACTCTTCATCATCCTTGGCCCAGCGCTTGGATGCCTTCAGCAAGGGCTCGATGAGGTCCATGGGGAGGGGGAATACGATCGTCGAGTTCTCGTTGGAACCCATATCGAGCAGGGTCTGCAGGTAGCGTAGCTGCATGGCCTGTGGCTCGCGGGATAATTCGTGCGCTGCCTTGCGCAGGTTTTCGGCAGCCTGCACTTCGCCCTCGGCGTTGATGATCTTGGCCCGGCGCGAGCGCTCGGCTTCGGCTTGGCGTGCAATCGCACGAGTCATGCTCTCATCCAGCTCAACCTGCTTGATCTCGACGTTCGCGACCTTGATGCCCCAGGCGTCGGTCTGCGAGTCGAGGATATTCTCGATATCGGCGTTAAGCTTGTCGCGCGCGGCCAGCATGTCGTCCAGCTCGTGCTGGCCAAGCACGCTGCGCAGGGTGGTCTGCGACAGCTGACTGATGGCGTTATAGAAATTCTCTACCTCCACGATTGCTTTCTGTGCCTCGATCACGCGGAAATAGACCACCGCGTTGACGTGCACGGACACGTTGTCGCGCGAAATCACGTCCTGCGTGGGCACGTCCATCACGGTCACGCGCATGTCGACCTTGATCATCTTCTGGACGAACGGCACGACAATGAAAAGCCCCGGCCCTTTCACGCCCGTCATCCGGCCCAGCGTGAACATCACACCGCGCTCGTATTCCGGCAGGATCTTGATCGAGGCAAAGATGAAAATCACGATGACAACAATCGCGGCGATCAGGATATTGATCAACATGGTCAGCTCCGTGTCGGCGGGCTGCCGACGGGGTGGGGTTGCGAGGTATCGGTGTCGGGCCGCACGAAGACGGTGAGTCCCCGTGCGCCGGTCACGATCAATGGCTGGTTGCTAAGCACGGGCACTTCGCTCACGGCAAGCCAGGATTCGCCATGCAGCCAGACGCGGCCCTCCCGTTCGAAATCACGTAACGCGACACAGGGTCGGCCAATCAAACCGGCGTGGCCGGTTTCTACATGCGCTTTTCGCGAGCGCGCGAACATCCAGAGCAGCATCCCCAGAATGGCGATCGCGCCCAGTGCGATACCGATAATTATTCCAATGGAGATATCGTAGCCTGCCAGATCGTTATCCATGAGCATGATCGAACCGAATACGAAAGCCGCGATGCCACCAAGGCCGAGCGCGCCAAAACTCGGCACGAACGCTTCGGCTACCACCAGCGCCAGACCGAGCAGGATCAGAAGCAAGCCGCTGTAATTGATCGGCAGCACCTGAAAAGCGAACAGCGCCGTCAGCAACGCGATGCCGCCCACCACGCCGGGCAATACTGCACCGGGATTCAACGCCTCGGCGGCCAGCCCGACAATCCCGACCATGAACAATAGATAAGCGACGGTTGGGTCGGTCACCAATGCAAGAAACTGGGTCCGCCAGTCCGGCTGACGCTGTTCGATCGACAGATCGCGCGTATGCAGCGTCACCGAGCCATTCGCCGTCTGAATATCGCGGCCGTCAACCTGTTTGAGCAGGTCTGCCTGGTTGGCTGCAATCAGGTTGATGACGTTCTTGCGCAGCGCTTCCTTGGCGGTGAGGCTGGCAGCAGAGTGCACCGCTTTCTCGGCCCAGTCGGCGTTGCGGCCGCTGCGTTCGGCCAGACTGCGGATATAAGCCACCGCATCGTTGACTGCCTTGCGGCGCTCTGTCGCGCCGTTACCCAGATCCAGATTGTCGTTCGACTTCTGGTCGGAAGTCGAGTTCTGGCCTGGCTTGTCGGATGACTTGGCATTCGACGCATCGTTGCCATCCTTGTGACTAGAAGAGTCGGACGATTTGGGGTTTGGCGTCGTGGGCTCGTTGCCCCCGCCGATCTGGACAGGCGTCGCCGCGCCCAGGTTGGTTGCCGGCGCCATGGCCGCGATGGATGTGCTGTAGAGAATATAGGTTCCCGCACTGGCCGCACGCGCTCCCGAAGGGCCGACATAGCCGACGATTGGCACGGGCGAGGCCAGGACCGCCTTGATGATGTCACGCATGGCACTCGACAGCCCACCCGGTGTATCCAGCCGGAGAATAATGACTGGCACATCGGCTTTTGCCGCGCCGTGAATCTCGTTGACCACAAATGTACTGATCGCCGGACCGATAGCACCATCGATAGGAATCGACCAGGCGGCGGCTGTGCCTTGGCTGACGTGCGGCTTGCCGTTGCCGCTCTGGGCCAGGCCGCGTCCCGCAGTCAGAAACAGGGCGACCACACAAAACACAAGCAGACACCTCACGCTGCAGCGATTCGTGTCTGACGGCTGACGATGTGGCGAACGGCTCATATTAAGTAACAACGTATCACGCGTCGTTTCCGATGCCGCCGAACCTCAGCCGGATTTGCGAATTTTGTCAGCTACCTCGCTAGGCATTGATCCTCAGTTCAACCCAGATGCTCGTAGAGCGCCACCAGTTGTTGAGTGATCTTGTGTGTTGGGGCGTAGTGAATCAGTGGAATCGAGGCATCGTGCGATTCGCGCACCTTGACCGAAGACGTGATGTGGCTGTCGATGATGGGATGGCCTTCGGCACGCAGCTCCGACAGCATGCGCTGTGGCAGTCTGGCGCGTGGCTGGAACTGGTTGACTACGATACCGTCGATGACGAGATCCGGATTGTGGTCTTCCTGAATCTCATGGATGTTTTCGAACAGCGAATACAAGGCCTGACGGGCGAAGTCATCGCAGTCGAAGGGCACCAGACAGCGATGCGCGGCAATCAACGCCGACTGTGAATAGAAATTCAGAGCCGGCGGTGTATCAATGAAGACAGCATCGAAACCCTCGAGCTTGAGCAAGGCCTGCTTGAGCTTGTAGATCTTGTGTCGCGCCTCGAGCCTGACTCGAATACCTTCCAGATCGGGATGTGCCGCGGCGATCGATAGATTATCGAACGGCGTCGGCGTGATGTAGTCGGCGAATTTCGCGCGGCTGCTGCGTTCGAGCGTCGCCTCGAAAAAGTCGGCGCTGCCGCTGTCGGCCTGTCGGTCTCCCGACGACAATAGATACTGGCTGGCATTGCACTGGGCGTCGAGATCGATCACCAGCGTCCGCTTGCCGCGCGCGGCCGCGATCGCTGCCAGATTGCACAGCAGGGTGGTCTTGCCGACGCCCCCTTTCTGATTGAACACTACACGTGTGGTCATCTGTTCCTCGGTGGCCTTCGTGGTGGCCGTTTTATGAAAACGAAAGCGTCTAAGCCTGCACGGTCAAAACGCCACCGGATATGAACGCGCCGATTCCAGCTTGCTGTTCTGTCCTCAATCGCCAATGGATGTTATCGACCTCCCAACACAGCGTCGAGTTCCTATGGCGATGTCTGCGCTGTGTAATCGTGCGGGCAAGGCGCGAGTCGCCGGTCGTGGCTTGACGATCAAGACTTGCAACGCCGTCTGAGGCCATTTGAGGCCCAACCCTTCGGGACAAGGGCCCAAAAAATAACGATATGCGGCAATACAGCGTTGCAGCGCGCTGGCGTAGAATGACTACGCGGCACTTGCTGGCGCCTCGTCTTGCCGAAAAACAGCCCTTGGCGCGGTCGCGCACGAAACGGCAACAGGCCCTAGTCCGATGTGTCGAGCGACTGCGAATAATGCGCCACAGCAGTCGCGGCCCAAGCCATTTTTTTGCCATACATCAGCGTTTTCAGGCAGCAAGGAAATCCCCGATGCCCTCAACGAAGGGCCGCAATCCGTCCCGTCGCAGCCTGCTTGCCCTGGATGGAACCAACTTTCTGCTGGCCGGCGTGCAGGGCGGCATCGCACCGTTTCTGTCGATCTACCTGCGAACGTCGCTGGACTGGCAACCGGGCATGATTGGCATTGCGCTGTCAGCCGCGGGTATTGCCACGATTTTTTTCCAGACACCGGCCGGCGCGTTGATCGACCGCGTCGACTGGAAACGTCATTTGATGGCCGGTATCAGATCGTGATGATCCCGATGGCTGCGTTTTCCGGGCGGTTTTCGGTGCACTGGGGGCGCAAAACAGTGTTTCTGATCGCGCTGGCTTTTTTGCCGCTGCGTGGTGTGCTGTTCGCGCTGGGCGGTAACCCATACTACCTGGTCTCGGTCGAAATCCTGGACGGGATTTCGAACGGTATTTTTGGCGTCATCAACGTGCTCATCATTGCTGACTTAACGCGCGGCACCGGTCGGTATAATATTACTCAAGGCATCGTGGCGACCGCGATCGCCACTGGCGCTGCGCTATCGAATATCGTGGCCGGCTTCGTGGTGGATGCGATCGGCTATGCCGGCGGTTTTTTCTTCCTGGCTGCGGTTGCGCTGGTCGCGTTTGCGCTGTTCTTCTTCGGGTGCCCGAAACCGGCAAGCCCGAGAACCAGCCGCAATGGTTGACGCGGCTGACGGCCGGCGGGGAACTGGCTGAGCGCGTCAATCGGGTACTGAAAATCCCCGCTACGACTCGAACGTCGATCGCGCGCTGTCCCGGTTGGCCTCGGCAGCGCTGGCGTTGCGTTTCGCGTGGACACGACGCCGCGGCTTCCACTGCACTCGATACAGATCGTGTCTGCGATCCAGCATGTTCTGGACCGAGCCAGATGTGCGGGCCTCCTGAAGGATATCGAGCCGTACATCGGCGATCGCTACCATCTCCGCGTTGGGCGTAGTGTCGGCCGCAATACCGTCGCGCGCGAAGGCGAAATCGCAGGGCGTCAGGATCGAGGACTGCGCATAGTGCATGTCCATGGCATGGATACGAGGCAGATTGCCGGTGTTGCCGGACGTCGCCACATAGATCTGGTTCTCCACCGCGCGCGCCTGGGCTGAATAACGAACGCGCAGGTATCCCGCGCGATCCTCGGTGGAAAACGGTACGAACAAGATATTGATGCCCTGGTCGGCCAGATGTCGCGACAGCTCGGGGAACTCGCTGTCGTAACAAACCAGCACGCCGATGGGCCCACAGTCGGTTTCGATCGCGTCCAGCGTATCGCCGCCCACAATGTTCCAGTAATGACGCTCGCCGGGCGTTGGATGGATCTTGGGCTGCATATGCTCGGAGCCATCGCGCAGATAGACGTACCCGATGTTCTGCAGATCCTCACCGACCTGTGTGGGGTGCGAGCCGGCGATGATGTTGATATTGAAGCGGACTGCCAGATCGGCCATCAGCTCGCGGTATTGGTCCAGAAAGTCGGTCAGGCGCCAGATCGCTGCCCGATGGCGCAGTTCCTCGTTCTTGATCGATAGCAGCTGGACCGTGAACAATTCCGGGAACACCACGAAGTCGGATTTGGCGTCGGCGGTCTCGCGAACGAAGTAGGTCACGATCTGGGCGAACTCGTCGAACGAATCGACCGCTCGCTGCATGTATTGCACGGTTGCAATGCGCACGGAATTACGCCGCTGCAGATGGACATGCGAATCGCCGACTACATCCTCCCGATACTTGTATTCCGGATTACGCCAGATCAGATGCGCCGCATAGCCCATCGAGGCGGTGTCATCGGGCAGGTAATTGGGCATCACGCCCAATAGTTCATAGCCCTGCGAGAGCTGGAAAGACAGTACCGAGTCGCGAATACGTTTGTCGCTGACGGCTTCGATATAGGCCTCGGCGCTGCCGAACTGCTTGAACCGTCGTTTCAGGCCGGGCAGGCGCCCCGAGAATACGATGCCCTTGAGACCGAGTTTGACGCACAGCGCTTCGCGCTCGCGATACAGACGACGACCGATGCGCAGGCCGCGAGCGTCCGGATCCACGCAGACTTCATAGCCGTAGAGATAGTCGCCGTCGATATCGTGCGTAGAACCGTAGCCGTTGCCGGTGATCTCGTCCCAGGTATGGCTGCGCATGACCTGCGCTTCCGGCAGGCAGATGGTGGCGCAGTATCCGACCACATCGTCTTCGTATACCGCGACCAACTGGCCTTGTGGAAAGTTGTTGATCTGACCGCGCAGCTCGTCGAACGCATAGTCGTCCAGGCGCGGATAGGCACGCTGCACCACGCGATTGATGGCGGGAATATCCGACAGCCGGGCAGCGCGCACGATCAGTCGTGAGCGGCTTTTCTGGGTTGGCATGACAACTCCTGAAACAAAAAGCCGGGCATGATGGCCCGGCCGTGTTCATTGATTCTAACGAACGACGCCGTCAGCGCGTCGTTTTTCAGCCGCGGTTTTCAGCCGCGCTTGGCGGTTTTTTTGCGATCATTCTCGGTCAATCCGCGCTTGCGCACGCGGATATTGCCGGGTGTAATCTCGACCAGCTCGTCGTCGTTGACGAATTCCAGCGCCTGTTCCAACGTCATGCGAATCGGCGGCGTGAGGACCACGTTCTCGTCCGAGCCCGAGGCGCGCATGTTGGTCAGTTGCTTGGCTTTCTGCACGTTGACGGTCAGGTCATTCTCGCGCGAATGAATGCCAACCACCATGCCTTCGTAAATATCGTCGCCCGGGCCGATCATCATCTTGCCGCGATCCTGGAGATTGAACAGGGCAAACCCGATCGCCTTACCGCCGGCGTTGGCAATCAGCACGCCGGAATGACGCTGGCCGATCTCGCCGCTGCCGATCGGGCCGTAGTGATCGAAGATATGAGTCACGATGCCGGTACCGGAAGTCAGGCTCATGAACTCGGTCTGGAAACCGATCAGCCCGCGCGACGGGATCATGAATTCCAGACGCGTGCGACCCTTGCCGTCCGGTTGCATGTTCTGTAGCTGGCCACGCCGTTGATTCAGGTTTTCGATGATGGCGCCCTGATGGCCATCCTCGATATCGGCAATCAACAACTCGTAGGGCTCCTGCAGTTCACCGTCGATCTCACGCGTGACCACTTGAGGCCGCGATACGGCCAACTCGTAGCCTTCACGACGCATGGTCTCCAGCAGCACGGACAGATGCAGCAGCCCACGCCCGGAGACCTTGAACTTGTCAGCGTCGCCGCCGGATTCCACCCGCAGCGCTACATTGGATTTCAGCTCGCGATCCAGGCGCTCGCGGATCTGACGCGAGGTCATGTAATCGCCTTCCTTGCCGGCAAAGGGCGATTTGTTGACCTCGAAGGTCATGCTCATCGTCGGCTCATCGACGGTCAGTCGCGGCAGACTTTCGGGCGTGCTGACGTCGCAGAGCGTGTCCGAGATATCCAGATCGTTCATGCCGGTCAGAGCCACGATGTCGCCGGCCTGTGCGGCGTCGACCTCGACGCGGTTCAAGCCGAGGAAACCGAATACACCGGCAATCTTGGCGTTGCGCTTGTTGCCGTCGCGATCAACGATGGTGATTGGCATAGCCGGCTTCACGCGACCACGCGTGATGCGGCCGATGCCGATCTGGCCGACGAAACTATTGTAGTCCAGCGTCGTGATCTGCATCTGGAAGGGGCCGTCCAGATTGACCGGTGGGGTCGGCACACGCTCGATGATGGTGCGGAACAGCGGCAGCATGTTGCCTTCGCGCACATCGTCCTCCATGCCGGCATAGCCGCCGAGCGCAGAGGTATAGACGATCGGGAAATCGAGCTGTTCGTCGGTGGCACCGAGCGAGTCGAACAGATCGAATGTCTCGGTCAGCACCCAGTCAGGGCGCGCGCCGTCGCGATCGATCTTGTTGATGACGACAATCGGCTTCAGTCCGAGCTTGAACGCCTTCTCAGTGACGAACCGGGTCTGCGGCATCGGCCCGTCGACCGCGTCGACCAGCAGCAGCACCGAATCCACCATCGACAATACGCGCTCAACCTCACCACCAAAGTCAGCGTGGCCAGGGGTGTCGACGATATTGATATGGTACTTGGCATCCGCGTCCGGATCGCGCCATTCGATCGCCGTGTTCTTTGACGTGATCGTAATGCCACGCTCTTTTTCCAGATCGTTCGAGTCCATGATCCGATCGACGACGTCCTCGCGGGCTTCGAACGTGCCCGACTGTCGCAGCAGGCAGTCCACCAGAGTGGTCTTGCCGTGGTCGACGTGGGCGATGATCGCGATGTTGCGAAGGTTATCGATCATGAACTGGGTTATCCGGGGTTGCGAAAACGCGGCATTATCCGCCATAGAGCGGCTCCCGGCTAGTACCAAAGTCGGGCTTGATTACGTATCGAACTCAGCAAGTCCGGTTGGGTCCGCTTTGCTGGCACACCCATGGTTGATAATCCCCTCCGGCCGGCGCTGCTCAGCGCGGCGCCTCTCGACGGTCTGGAAAAAGATTGATCACGGTCTGACTTGTGCGGTCTTCAGGATGCGACAATAGTTGCATGGACCCATCGTCTTCGATTCGCGAGCCAGCCTATCTGGAACGCGGCACAGCGTCTTACCTACGGGCAAACCTGGCGCTGTTCTCGGCTGGTTTCGCAACGTTCTCGTCCATGTACGCTGTACAACCGCTAATGCCGCTGTTCTCGGCGCAGTTCGGCCTGAGCGCGGCCACCAGCAGTCTATCGCTGTCGGTGACTACGGGCGTGCTGGCGTTTACGTTGTTCATCGCCGGCCTGATGTCGGATGCGATCGATCGCAAGCAGATCATGATGGGCTCGTTGATCGCCTCGGCTGTGCTGTCGATCGTGGCGGCCGCCGCACCCGGGTGGGGCACCCTGCTGATTGCTCGGGCACTCGAAGGTGTAGCACTAGGCGGCGTGCCTGCGCTGGCAATTGCCTATCTGTCCGAGGAAATCAAACCCGGTGATCTGGGGGCCGCCACCGGTCTTTATATCGGCGGTACCGCGGTCGGCGGCATGAGCGGGCGCGTGATTGCCGGGTTTGTGGCTGACCTGGCCGGCTGGCGGGTGGCCATCGCGACCATCGGTGCGCTGGGTCTACTGGCTACGGTGATCTTCATCTGGCTGTTGCCCCGTTCGCAAAACTTCATCGCACGCCGCGGCCTGTCGATCCGCGAGCACGCCGGCCCCGTGATCGAACATATACGCCATCGGGCCTTGCCCTGGGTGTTCTTCAGTGGCTTTCTGCTGATGGGCTCGTTCGTCAGTGTCTACAACTACATCAGCTATCGCTTGTCGGCGGCCCCGTTTTCGCTCAGCCAGGGCGCGATCGGCTCGGTGTTCATCATCTACATGCTTGGCATCATCACGTCGCCGATTGCCGGACGTATTGCTGATCGCAGTGGCCGTCCGCCGGTTCTGATCTTCGCAATCGTGCTGATGGCGATTGGTCTTGCCGTGATGTGGCCCGATACGCTATGGGCCGTGGTGCCCGGTATGGCGCTGGTCACCATCGGCTTTTTCGCTGGCCATTCAACCGCCAGCGGCTGGGTTGGCCTGCTGGCCGAGCGCGGCAAGGGCCATGCAGCCGGCCTGTATCTGCTGGGCTATTATCTGGGCTCCAGCGTGATCGGCTCCTTGGGCGGTGTGTTCTGGACCAGCCATGCCTGGGCCGGCGTGACCGCGATGATTGCGCTTGTGCTCCTCTTTGGACTGCTCGTCACCATCCGTTTGTCGCTATTGGACCGTGCTCCGGCAGGGCCTTGAGGTCGGACGGATCAAACAAAAGACCGCTATAATCCGCTGCATGAGCGATGCAGTCCCCGCCGCGCCCAATTCCGTCCCGGTGCTTGCCGGCCCGATTCTCCGACGTATGGATTCGCGCCACCTAAGCCTGTGGCTGTGTACCAGCGAACCGCTGGATTTGATGCTCGGCCTGTATCGAGACGACGATGGCAGCGCTGATACGCCCGACGATCTGATCGCTCTCGCTGCACATCGGTTCGACGTACCGGTGGGTGAGCGCGCCTGGATCGTCATGATCGATGTCGATCTTGAGGCCGCTGATCGGCCCCCGTTCGTGGCCGATCAGCCGATCGGATACGACCTGTTCTACGGCGAAAATCAACGATCGCTGGCCGATGATGAACCAGGACTGCGCTATGCCGACGAGCGGCGACCGCGCTTTGTGCTGCGGCCGACGCTCGAGCATCTGCTGCACGGCTCCTGCCGTCGGCCGCACCATCCCTCGGGTGACGGTATGGCACGGGCCGATCGCTGGGTCGCCAGCCGTCGCCATACGCCGTCGCAATGGCCGGGCCAACTGCTGCTGACCGGGGATCAGATATACGCCGACGATGTGGCCGGCCCGATGCTGCGGGCGATCCATGTGCTGATCGAGCGGCTTGGGCTATGGCCCGAGGATCTGACCGGCGCTACGGTCGACGACAGCGACGCGCTCTATGCCAGCGACAAGACCTACTATCTGCGCGACGATTTACTGCCGAAGGAGAAACAGAATACCGCGCTGCGCGAGCGATTCTTCGGCGGTACCCGCAAACCGGTCTTCACCTCGGCCTGCTCTGGCAATCATCTGATCACCTTCGCCGAGGGGATTGCCATGTACCTGCTGACCTGGTCGGATGCGCCGTGGCGCGGGCTCGAGACAACAGCCCCCCGGCTTGAGGACAAGGCGCTGATCAAACGCTACGACGAGGAACAGGCGGTCATCGATCGCTTCCGTAGCGAGCTGGCATCCACACGCCGCGTGATGGCGAATACACCGACCGCCATGATCTTCGACGATCACGATGTCACCGACGACTGGAACCTCACCGCGGATTGGGAGGATTCTGTGTATGGCCATCCGTTTTCGCGCCGCATCATCGGCAACGCGCTGATCGCCTATACGCTATGCCAGGGCTGGGGCAATCGGCCGGACGTGTTCCGCGCGCGCCTCGGCGATGTGATCCGTGAGTACGCCCAACAGCCAACACTACAAACGCATGATACGCTGATCGATACGCTACTCGAGTTCGATCAGTGGCATTTCATGATCGAAAGCGACCCCCCCATACTGGTACTCGATACACGCATGCATCGCTGGCGCCGCGAGCATAAGCCCTCGCAGCCGTCGGGACTGATGAACTGGGAAGCACTTACCCAGGTGCAGATAGATATGATGGGGCGTCGCAGTGCCGTGATTGTGTCAGCCGCGCCGATCTTCGGCGTCAAACTGATCGAGAATATCCAGCGTATCTTCACCTGGTTCGGCAAGCCGCTGATGGTCGATGCCGAGAACTGGATGGCACATCGTGGTGCGGCTACGGCGATGCTGCAGATTCTCAGCCACCGCAACACGCCGCAGAACTTCACCGTATTGTCGGGCGACGTGCATTACTCGTTCGTCTACGACGTCACGCTGCGATTGGGACGGACACAGCAGAAGATCTGGCAGATCACCAGCTCCGGCGTCAAGAACGAATTTCCCGAAACGTTGCTGGTCTGGTTCGACCGGCTCAACCGCTGGCTGTACTCGCCGCACTCGCCGCTGAACTGGTTCACCAAGCGCCGCCGCCTGCGCGTCGCGCCGCGCAATCCCCGCGATTCTGCTACCAGCCGCCGCCTGGTCAACAATGCCGGTATCGGCTATGTGCGATTCAACGACCAGGGCCAGCCGATCGAAATCTTGCAGCTCGGGGCCAACGACGTTGACACCTATTTCGACCAGCGAGGCGATCGCGAGACCTGACCGCCGACACGACCGCAGGGAACGACCAGCTGCTCGGGCCGTCCAATCCCTGACGCTAGGGCCTGTTGGGCTAAACTGAACAAAACGCCAGGAGCGCGATATGTCTGAAGACAGTTTGATTCTGGAACACCTGAAAGCGATTCAAGCACTTCTCAAGCGACACGATGAGATGTTCGATGACGTAAGACACCGGCTCGGCAGTATCGAACAACAGGTCGCCGGAATGCGCTACGACTTCGTGCATTACAGTCAGAAGCTGGAAACGCAGGAAGATCGCATCAAGCGTATCGAACAGCGGCTGGAGCTGCGCGACGACGCCTAGCAACCCCTTACTTTCTTACAGGCTGATGTCATGTCGAGGACTGTACTTTCCGTTGCCGCCGTCGCGGCTCTGCTGAGCCTGGGCTTGTCGCTGCCGGCGCTGGCTGCGTCAAGCAATCTGAACGGCCTGGATGCGAATCACGATGGCAAGGTCAGCCGCAAGGAGGCCAGGCAGGCCCAGAGCAGGGCTTTTGACCGTATCGACAAGAATCACGATCACGCACTGAGCGAACAGGAGTTTGCTGCCTCGCAGCCGCCGGCGCCGAAGGGGGCCAAACCCAACGAGCTGGCGCGTCGAAAATCAGCCATTCACCGCTGGTTTTCGAATATGGACAAGGACGGCAACGGCCAGGTGTCGAAAAGCGAGTATCTGGCCGCCATGGCTCCGTATTTCGATCGGCTGGACACCAACCACGACGGGATGCTCGATGCCAAGGAGCTCCAGTCAGCGGTGGCACCGCCCAGCCAGTAATTGGGCGCCAGTCAGTCGATTCTGAAAGCCTTTCGCAGATCGCTGGCCGCCTCATCGAGCGCCTGATCGCCGCGCTCCACGCCGCCGGAAAAATTCAGGAAACCATGGATAAGCCCCGACTCGCGCCGATGGATCACGGCAACGCCGGCGGCCTCCAGTTTTTGAGCATAAGCTTCGCCTTCGTCGCGCAGAGGGTCGAACCCGGCGGTGATAATCAACGCGGGTGCTACGTCCGCCACGTCGCCGTACAGCGGTGATACGCGCGGGTCGCGGTCGTCGAATCCGTCCGCCAGATAATGCGCCTGAAACCAGTCCATGGACGCTTTCTCCAACAGAAAACCGCGCGCAAAAATATCCTTCGACGGCTTGTCATCGGCAAAATCAACCGCTGGATAAAACAGTACTTGATAGCAGGGCGGTCGCGCATCAGTTAGCGTTTGCTGGGACACTACCGCCGCCAGATTGCCGCCAGCGCTATCGCCGGCTACCGCGACACGTGCCGCATCGATCCCCAGTTCGTCTGCCCGTACGACGATGTCCCGGAATGCCGCGATCGCGTCGTCCGATGCTGCCGGCGCCGGATGTTCGGGCGCAAGACGATAATCCACCGCAATCACAACGCATTGCGCCTGTTCGGCCAGCGCCCGGCAGATGCCATCGTGTGAATCCAACGATCCGATGACGAATCCGCCGCCGTGATAGAACACGACCGCCGGAGCGGGCGTAGGGCATCGGGCAGGGGTGTAACGTCGAGCCGGAATCGAACCGGCGCCTCCCGCCACAGTCAGCGACTCTACCCGCAGCTCGTGCTGGGCCCGCGGTTCAAGCGTGCGCGACTGAGCGTTCATCCGACGACGCTCGGTCGCCACATCGGTGCCGCCCAGAGATACGCCGCGCATCCGCATCATCTTCAACAACATCTGACACTGCACGTCGAGCGTCAGCCCGTCGCGAACCACCGGCTGGCCTGCCAGGATACGCAGCATCGCCGCGGGCAGGGCGAGCATGCCCCGCGTCGCGGTCGCTTCGAATGTTTGTCGGCCAGATAGTTTTTCCATTTTGGCAGGTCCCGGGGGTGACGCGGGTGTTCTATAGCATATGTATTCGCGAATCTAGCACGCACTCGGTAGCCCAGGGGATGCGCGATTGAACCGCAGGGGAGTTGAGAACCTCGACCGCCACCTGTTTCTCGACGGCCGGCCCGCGGTACGTGCAGGTGATTTGACAATCAAGGGGCATACTGGCCCATAGTGCGTTGATGGCGCGGCCATACGCAGTCGCGGAGTGTAGAAATGTATGATTCGACCGCCGTCCGATATTGACGCGCTCAAGGGCTGTCGGCTTCTCCTGGCCGAGGACAGTATGGCGATTAGTGGAGCGCTTACTTTTTTTCTCGAGAGCTACGGTTGTCGCGTGTTCAAGGCAGCCCGCTGCGAGCAAATTCTGACGTTGCTGAAAATACAGGCGTTTGACATCGCTCTACTCGACGTCACGCTTGCCGACGGCCCGGTCTACCCGGCTGCAGAAGCGCTCGCGGCCCAGGCCATTCCGTTTGTTTTTCTCACCGGTTTCAGCGCTCAAAACCTGCCTGAAGCCTGGTGTTGTCGGCCGGTATTCGAGAAAACTGCCGCGCCCGAAAAGATAGCGCAGCGATTGATTGCGTTATACCGCGACAACTGATTGCCACCGAGGTATCTCCTGTCCGTTGGCAGACTCTCAGGCGCTCGCGTCAGGTTCAGGCGTCGTCTCGGAGTTCCAGGCGACGTTCGGTGCACTCAAGCCGTTGCTGCAGTTGACTGACCACTGTGCTGCCCGCAACGGTGCTTCGGCTGGCCTGGGTTCACGCAGCGAAGGTTGTGATAATCAGCTCCAGAAGCGCCTCTGGGTCATAGGGTTTTTCCAGCACCGGTCGCTCCCGCCACGGCGGATCCAAATAATCCGCACCGTAGCCGGTCAGAAAGATGAAAGGGATATCGCGTCGGTCAAGTACGTCGGCGACCGGGAAGACCTTTTCGCCGCGTAGATTGACGTCCAGCAGCGCCCCGTGGAGCGTCTCGGTTCCGGCGAGTTCCAGCGCTCTGGATAGCCGACCGGCCTTGGTCACCCGACAGCCCTCAAGCGTGATCAGGTCTTCCAACGACATGGCGACGATCATCTCGTCCTCGACTAGCAGCAGGTGCCGGCCCTGTAGCGAAGATGACGGGTCAGTAGGTCGGGTTGTCATACGCAGACTCTGGTTCATCCGGGTGGCGCAAGGGTACGCCAAGTGCACAGCGCAGGCCCTCCGGTTCGAAATCGAGCTGCACCTGGGCTTCCAGCTCATGCGCCAAGCCTTCCTGAATCAGGCGCAAGCCAAAGCCTTGTCTGCGGGGCGTGTGTGCGGCCGGCCCGCCACGCTCGAGCCAGGCCACGTTCAGCGTATGACCCTCGCTGCCCTCGGTCACGTGCCAGTGCACGACCAGGCGGCCGGTCTGGGTGGCCAGCGCGCCGTATTTGGCCGCATTGGTGGTCAGCTCGTGAAAAGCCAGGCCTAGTGCCACGGCCTCATCCGGCCCCAGCGCGACGGCCTCGCCCGACAGATGCCAGCGGGGATTGTCTTCGTCGCCATACGGCCGCAGTTCGGCTTCCAGCAACTCGCGTAGCGACACGCCGCGCCATTGGCTGCGGGTCAGCAGGTTATGGGTCTGCGCCAGCGCCTGGATGCGTTTCGCGAACGCGTCGCGAAACTCTGCCGGCGCCTTATGCTGGGTCTGCATCATGATCGATTGCACCGTCGCCAGCACATTCTTTACCCGGTGATTGAGCTCCTGCAGCAGCAGTTCGCGCTGTTGTGCCTGGGCGACGCGCCCAGAGATATCGCGCGCGATGATCGAGGTCGCGACCACGCGATCGGCGTTGTCAGTGATAGGGGAGGCAGAAAGCGCCAGCGTGATCGTGTTTTGATCCCGGCGCCACTGCATTTCCGTCTCCCATGGCTTGAAGCCGCCCAGCCGCTGGTCTATGTGGTTGCGCGTAGACGGGTCGATATAAGGCCCAAGCTGCTCGGCAAGCGTGCTACCGATCGCCTCCTGCGCGTTCAAGCCGAAGATCCGCTCGGCCGCGGCGTTCCAGCTCGTGATGCAAGCGTTCTGATCCTGGCTGATGATGGCGTCGACCGAGGAATCCACGATCGACGCCAGCCAGGCGCGTTGCGCTTCGAAGCGCTTGCGTTCGGTGATGTCGAAGAACGTGAGCACCACGCCTTCAATCACGTTGGCCACCGTCCGGTAGAGCCGGATATGCAGGACGTAGGTCGTACCGTCGCTCAGCGCCACCTCGCGTTCGACGACGGTCAGCTTGCGTTGCACCGTGGCCACGTCATCGGCCAGCTCATGGTAGTTCAGGCGACTCACCAGATCGGTGATCGGCCGGCCGTAATCGGTCTCGCGCAGGTGAAACAGCTCGGTTATGCCCGGCGTGAAATTCTTGATCCTCAGGTCGTTGTCGAGAAAAATAGTAGCGACCTGTGTGCTTTCGAGCAGGTTGCGCAGGTCGCTGTTGAGCGTGGCCAGGCGCTGGTTCTTGTCGCTCAATTCAGTGTTGACGGTCTCCAGCTCTTCGTTGATCGACTGCATTTCTTCTTTCGAGGTTTCCAGTTCCTCGTTTGATGCCTGCAGCTCTTCATTGACCGACTGATATTCCTCGGTTACCGAACGAGTTTCCTCCTGTGCCCGGTCCAACTCGGCGGATGCCGCCCGCAGTTGTGTCCGGGTGACCTGCAGTTCCTGTTCAAGCGCGCTGGTCTGGCCGTCCGCCTCGCGCGACGGCTCGGGCGGCCGCTGGCCGGTTAGCGGTCCGGCGTCGCGAAACGCGACGACGCAGCACTCGCCGTGGCCCGAATGGGCCGCCAGTGGTTCCACGATCAGGGTCACGGCACGCCCACGGCCATCGACCCGTACGGCCAGGTCGTCTTGCTGGACCGTGTGGCGATTGGCAAACGCTCGCTGGACAGCCTCGCGCACCGCTGGACGCAGCGCTTTCTTGACCAGATCGAACAGTTGCAGACTCGCGGCCCCGCTGGCGGGCTCCAGATAGTGGCCCGCCGTGCCGCCGGAAAAGCGCTGGATTTCGTACTGTCGATCGATCACCAGATACGCCGGGGCGTAGGGCTCCATGACGCGCCTTACCGCATGATCCAACGCGTCTACGTCTGCTGGCTTATCGGCCGGGGCCGAATGCGCCGACGCGTTCGGCGGTGTGACGCGCGTCGACACGTCTACCGGCATCGGCGGATGGGCGTCGCGACGCTGAAACAACCGGCAGGTCTTGTCGACGGTGTCGAACAGGGTCGAATGACTGGACACATTTTCGGACTGGCCGAGAAACAATGTGCCTTGCGCTCGAAGCCCGTAGTGAAATTTGCGCAGCACCCGATCCTGCAGATCGCGGCCCATGTAAATCAGCACGTTGCGGCAGATAATGAGGTCCAGCTTTGAAAACGGTGGGTCCTGGTCAAGATTGTGCTCGGAAAAGATACAAGTTTCGCGCAGAGCCTTTATCGGCGTATAACCGTTGCGCTGAGGCACAAACCAGCGCTTGATATGGGCCGCCGACAGCCCGCCCATCGACGGCGCATACCAGCCGCTGCGGGCGACCTGTATCGCCTCGGCGTCGAGGTCGGTGCCAAACACCTGCAGCGATGGGGCGATGTCCCGTTCGGAGAGCGCCTCCGCGAGCAGAATAGCGATTGAATAGGCTTCTTCCCCGGTGCCGCAGCCGGCGACCCAGACGCGCACGCTCTCGCCCGCGTGACGGTTTTCCACCAGCGCCGGAATCACCCGGGTTTCGAGAGCCTGCCAGGCTTTCGGATCGCGAAAGAACTGGGTGACACTGATCAGCAACTCGTGAAACAGGGTATCGCGTTCGGCGGGCTCGGCCCGCAGCCGTTCGACGTAGTCTTCGACGTGATCGATCTGCAATACCTGCATACGGCGCTGGACCCTTCGGACGCGAGTGTTGTCCTTGTAGCCGGAAAAATCATGGCCGGTACGTACCCTGATCAGCTCGCTGATCTCGTCGAGACGATCGGCTGCATCGCGGCGGTCGCCGTTGCTGTCCTTGTGCCGTGCGACGACGTGCATGTGCTGTTGGTAGTCGACCAGTTGTGCCGGGATATCCTCGACCGGGAGCACATAATCTACCTGCCCGGTAGCGACTGCGCTTTGTGGCATGCCGCTCATGGCGGTATGGCCTGATTCGGCTTGTGCGATCGCCAGGCCGCCCCTGGCCTTGATGGCTTTTGTGCCGGCCGCGCCGTCCGACCCGGTGCCCGACAACACAACACAGACCGCGTTCTCGCCCTGATCGGTCGCCAGCGATTCGAAGAACGTGTCGATGGGGCGGCGATGGGCACGCGGCGGGGCCGGGCGCGTGACGTGGAGACGACCTTCGGCGATCGTAAGCGTGGCGTTGGGGGGAATCACGACCACCTGATCGGCGGCGAGTTTGATTCCGTCTTTGGCTTCGGTGACCGGCATGGCCGTATGCCGGCCCAACAGTTCCACCAGCATGCTCTGATGCTCCGGATCCAGATGCTGGACCAGCACAAACGCCAACCCGCTGTGCGCCGGGACATTGGCCAGAAAACGGCTGAACGCCTCCAGTCCGCCTGCAGACGCGCCGACCCCAACGATCAGAAGCCGCGCGCTCGAAGAGGGTGGCACTGGGTCGAGCAGCTTGTCGTCGTCGCGTGCCATACGCGTTGCCTCTGAATAAATGGTCCTTTATGCCGCGCGCGGATGCGCGACGCCGCGCGATCAACTCGTAAACTTGACTATCTCTCGCGCTATCGATAATGACACGATAAGGTGTTCAGGCGTGGGACGTGCTGTAGACGTAGGAGTACAGGGCAGCAATGCATTGGATCACGGCTGGCATCATCCTGGGTCTGGTATCTCCACTGCTTGCGGCTGGCATCGCTTCGGCCGACGAATTGCGGCTGCCCGCGGCGGTGATGGCGCGCGAGGGCACGGTGACAGTGGCCTATGAAATGACTGAGCCTTTCACCGGCCACATCTCGCTGCACCTGCACTGGACCGACAGCCTGGGTCGGCTGGTCGACGAACAGGCGATGTCTGTCAATGTAGCCGGCAAGAGAGGCATTTCCTTCAAGATCGACATGGCACATGCGCTGGCCATGAAGAATCATCTGCGGGTGGACGCCGAGTTGAGCGGACGCCGCGGCGAGGTGGCGATAGCAGACGAACAGGACACTGCCGAGGCTGATTTCATTGCGCGTCCGCCGTTCACGGGCTGGAACGACTATCAAATCATGATGTGGCACCGCTACCCAGCGTGCTTGCTACCGACGCTCGAGCAACTGGGTATCGACGCGGGCGAGTATTCCGGGCGCAGCAAGGCTCTGCCCGATTTCCTCATCGACCAGAACATGCGCTGGTATGTGGAAAGCCTCGCGCCGGCGTTTTACGCCGAATACCATCGCTGGCGGTCCGACCAACCCAAGAACGCATCCTTCCTTGCGGCCAAGCAGCAATACAAGCACAACCGAGACAGTCTCGCAGCCTTCAAGCGTCACCCAAGCCTCGAAGATCCGGCCTGGCGTCAGCGCGTGCATGATCTTAGCCTGGCTATCGCGCAGCGCTATGCACCGTATCGGCCGTATTTCTACAGCCTGTCGGACGAGCCGGGGATCGCCGAGCTCGGCGCGCAGTGGGATTTTGATTTCTCGACATATTCGCTGGCCGGCATGCGTCGCTGGCTGCGCGGTCAGTACGCCAGCCTGGCAGCGCTCAACGCCGAATGGGGCACCCAGTTCTCTGCATGGGACCAGGTCATGCCAATGACCACTCGGCAGGCGATCGACCGGCACGATCAGAATTTTGCGGCCTGGGCAGACTTCAAGGCCTGGATGGATGTCTCGTTTGCCGGTGCGCTCAAGATGGGCGCGGATGCGGTGCGAGAAGGCGATCCGCAGGCATTCGTCGGCATTGGCGGCGCACAGAAGCCGGGCTGGGGCGGCTACGACTATGCGCGCCTGACCAAAGCCGTTACCGCAATCGAGGTCTACGATATTGGCCGCAGCGTCGACGTCGTGCACTCGCTGAATCCAGCGATCCCGATCCTCGGCACCGCGTTTGTCTCGGGGAAATCGCAAAAGCGCCAAGTGTGGCATGAGCTGCTGCACGGCAATCGCGGCTTGATTCTGTGGGATCCGGATCGAAGCTATGTAGATCCCGACGGTCAGCCCACGAAGAAAGGGCAGTATGCCGCGCGCTATTACCATGAGATCCGCGACGGCGCCGGCGCGCTGATCATCAACAGCCACGCGACTGATACGCCCATCGCGATTCACTACTCGCAGCCCAGCCTGCGCACCCAGTGGCTGCTGGCGCGCCGCGCCCACGGCAGCGACACCGCGTGGATGCACCGCAGCGCGACTTATGAGCGCACCCACAACCATTTCATGCGGCTGCGCGAATCCTGGAGCAACCTGATCGAGGATCAGGGGTTTGCGGACCATTTCATCTCTTACCAGCAGCTGGCGCGCGGCGACTTGCGCCAGCACGGTTATCAAGTGCTGGTGCTGCCGCAATCCAGCTCACTGTCAGCAGCCGAGATCGATGCGATCCGCCAGTTTGTCAAGACAGGCGGCATCGCTATTGCCAGCGGCATGCCCGGCACCTACGACGAGCACAGCCGCCAGCGCGCACAACCTGCGCTGTTGGATCTATTCGGCCCGGGCCAGACGCGCGTTGTGCCGGCCGCAGCTATTGGCCGGGGCGCGTCGAAGCTGCAGGTTCGCCGAATCGGCAAGGGCAAGGCGATCCTGCTCACTACGGATATCGCCGATTATCTGCAGAGCCGGCTCACCGGGGATGAGAAACCGGTCCACCAAATGCTGGAAACGCTGCTGCGAAACAACGATATTCGTCTACGCTTCGCGGTAGAAGACCACAACGGGCACGCGGTGGTGGGAATCGATACCCACGTATTCGCCAACGGTGGGGTACGCATCATCTCGCTACAGACCAATCCGCAGCTTCGTGTCGACGAACTGGGGCCACCGGATTTTCAATCCAACAAGCGCTTCGACAAGCCGTTCAAGGTAGATCTGCATCTACCGCATGCCATGTATCTCTATGACGTGCTTACCCGCCAATCGTTGGGCCGACGTCATCAGCTCTCGCTCACCGTCGATCCTTATGAACCCACGCTGCTGGCGGCAAGCGATACGCCGCTGCCCGTCTTGCAAGTCGATGCGCCCAGGCGTGCAAGACGCGGCCGGATCGTGACGATCGGAATACACGCCGCGTCGACGCCTGCCGACGTCAGCGTGTTCCATATCGACGTGCGCAACCCCGAAGGCAAGCGCATGCTCGACTACTCGGGCAACGTCATCGCGCCTTCGGGCGAGGGCAGCAAGCAGTTTCCCCTGGCGCTCAACGACGCCAAGGGCCCATGGCAGGTCACGGTCCACGACTTGCTTAGCGGGCAGACCGTGACGCGAACAATGGTGGTCGAATAAATCGGCCCGGCAACATTGACGTGCGCGAGGCGACAGCCTCCTAGCGCCGAAATCCCGTCTCGAGCACGAAGTACTCGATATCGAGATCCGCCAGCGGCTTGCGTAATTTGTCCAGCTCGTCTGCAGGGCCGTGCATTTCCATCCGTTCGATGGTCGCGATCTGCTGTGCTTCGGCAAACAGCTCGCCGACGTTGTTCAGGTGCACGAGAAACGCATCGGCATCCTGATAGCCCTCGCGGCACAACGCCTTGTGTCCGTTGAAACAGAAACCGTAGTAGAGACAGCCCTGCTCACCAGAAGTCGCTGCCATGAATCGATCGGCCAGTTCACGAAACTCGCTCATTCGACCGGCGGGCACATTGAAGTAGGGGGCGAAGGACACGCCGAAATCGTTCAACTCAGCCATGGTTAGCTCACGGGTTTGATCACTTGGCCCATCAGATTAACGTGGTCTATTCAAAGACGCCACGAATCGCTACGGCCGGCTCATCAGGCGCTGGCAAAACGGTCGGTCGCTTCCAGCAATGCCTGGCGATTGCCGGGATCATAGGCCGAGTGTCCGGCATCTGGGGTGATCCGCAGATCGGCTTCTGGCCAGGCTCGATGCAGGTCCCAGGCGTTGACCAGCGGACAGACGACGTCGTATCGCCCGTGCACGATAACAGCGGGGATATGACGGATGGTATCGACGTTGGCCAGAATCTGGTCATCCCGCTCGAAGAATCCGCCGTGCACGAAGTAGTGACACTCGATACGCGCAAAAGCGAGCGCGAACTGGTCGCCGGCGGCCGACGACGCGCCATTGTTCGTTGACGGGGCGATAAAGCTCGCTGCCCCTTCCCAGCGGCTCCAGGTGCGCGCCGCGGCGATCTGGATGTCCTTGTCGTCCGATGTCAGACGCCGGTAGTAGGCGCTCATCATGTCGCCGCGTTCGCCGTCCGGTATGAAATCACGATAGGGCTCGAACGCATCGGGGAACAGCGCGTGGGCGCCGTGTTGATAGAACCACAGCATCTCGGCGCGCCGGAGCGTGAAGATGCCGCGCAATACCAGTTCGGTCACACAGTCTGGATGCGTTTGTGCATAGGTCAACGCCAGCGTGGCTCCCCACGAGCCGCCGAAAACCTGCCAGCGGTCGATCCCAAGATGCACCCGCAGCCGCTCGATATCGGCGACCAGATCCCAGGTCGTGTTGTCGACCAGGTCCGCATGCGGCGTAGACCGGCCACAGCCGCGTTGATCAAACAACACGATGCGATAAAGCGCGGGGTTGAAGAACCGCCGACTGGTCGGCGCACAACCTCCACCGGGCCCGCCGTGGAGGAAAACGACGGGCTTGCCCTTGGGGTTGCCGCACTGCTCGTAATAGAGGTTATGCTGGCCGGAGACTTCCAGGCGGCATTGATCGAACGGTTCGATGGCCGGATACAATTCGCGGTGCGTGCTCATACGGTGCTTCTTGATTATCTATCAAACTCAGCAAGCCCGGTCGGGCCATATTGCCCAGCCGGCCGATTCCTCTGAACGTTACCATCGAACCATGCCGAGGTTTCGCGCCTGCCGCACGACTCCTCAGCCCGGATCGGAGAAAATGTTTAGGCCGACTGATTTGCCGGACAATGTGGCCCAGCCAAGCTTGCTGAGTTTGGTACCGAATAAGCGATGCTTCAGTGTCGAGCACTGACTCGCCATATGGCGTTCCCTACGTCGTCAGCCACCAGCAGATCGCCGTGCTTGTCGAACGTCACGCCAACCGGGCGGCCCTGTGCCTGGCCTTTGCTGTTGAGAAAGCCGGTGAGCACGTCTATGGGCTTGCCGTCTGGCTGGCCATGGGCAAACGGCACGAAGACTACCTTGTACCCGCTGCGCGGCTTGCGATTCCACGAGCCGTGCTGGCCGACAAACATACCGGGCGCGAAATCGCTGCCCAGCGCATTACCGGCACTGTAAGCCAGCCCAAGCGACGCTGTATGCGGCCCGAGCGCATAGTCCGGCACAATTGCGCGGGCGACCAGTTTGGGGGCGCTGCCAGGGGCCCGCTTGTCGATGTGTTGGCCGAAATAGCTGTACGGCCACCCGTAGAAGCCGCCTTTCTTGACCGACGTCATATAGTCGGGCACCAGATCACCACCGAGCTCGTCCCGTTCGTTGACCACCGTCCATAGCTGCCGGCCGCCGTCGGGCTGGGCAACCCAGGCCATGCCGTTGGGGTTGCGCAGGCCCGAGGCATAGATTTCGTGTCGCCCGGTGGCCGGGTCGATCTGCCAGATCGCCGCACGTCCGCGTTCCGCGGTCATACCATTTTCGCCCTCGTTGCTGTTGGAACCCACGGTCACGTAGAGCAGCTTGTCGTTCGGGCTGGCAATGACGTTCTTGGTCCAGTGATGATCGATGGGGCCCGCCGGCAGATCGACGATCTTGCGGGGCGCGCTCGTGATCTGCGTTTCGCCGGACTTGTAATGAAAAGCGAGCAGCGCATCCGTATCGGCGACATAGAGCGTGTGGTTCACCAGCGTCATGCCGAACGGTGAGTGCAAACCGGCCAGAAACACATGCCGCTCGTCGGCCACGCCGTCCCCGTTGGTATCGCGCAGCAGGATAATCTTGTTCGGGCTGGGCACCCCCGCGCCGGCGCGGGCCATGGCTTTCTTCATCACCCAGCCGCGGATGCCGGTCGCATCCTTTGGCCGGGTCGGGCCGTTGCTCTCGGCCACCAGCACATCACCATTCGGCAGCACATAAACCCAGCGAGGATGATCAAGATAACGCGCAAAGGCCTGTACGCTCAGGCCCTGTGCGGCGACAGGCTTGGCGCCGGCCGCCCAGTGGATTGCCCGGGCGTAGTGCACGGTCGGGATCAGTGAGGGATTGGGTGCCGGTAGCTCGGGGTGGGCACCGGTGCCCGCCGCAACGTCGAGTTTGGCGTTGTGCGCACAGCCGGCCAGCAGCGCGCCGGCCAGAATGAGGATAAACGGCAAGACAAATGATCGCGAATGGAACATCGGATGACTCGCAGGTAGGGGACAAACGTATCGTAGCCGTTATGGCCGTGTTTGGCGTCGTCCAAGGTTTAAACGCACGGCTGAAGTCAATGGATACAATTGAGTCCGCGCGGCGCGATTACTCACCGTATAGCGAAAGGTCGATTCGCCCGCCGATAAGCACCACGCCCTCTGACTCCAGCCGCTGGCGCTGCATCCGGCCGCTATCGCTGTCGGCGGGCAGTGATAGCCGGCCCTGGGCGTTGACCACGCGATGCCACGGCAGATTGGCCGGGCAGCGATGCATGGCATAACCTACCTGGCGGGCGGCCCGTGGCCGGCCGGCGAGATCGGCGATCTGGCCGTAGGTGGCCACGCGCCCCTCCGGAATACAGTGTACTGCGGTGTAGACGCGTTCGACGAAAGTCGGCTCGCCGTCATCCACGGTCATCGGCTGCCTCGGCGCTGGGCGAACAATCTCGTCGAGTACTTCGCCACGCAAGGCAATGGGCGTTTGTCGCGGGTATCATATTTCCACCCGCAGACCGAGTTCGATCACATGATCCGGCGGCACCTTGTAATACGAGGTCGGCTGAATCGCGTTGCGCGACATGAATGCAAAGAGTTTCTCGCGCCAGAGCATCATGCCCGGCACTTCCTCGGTGGGAATGATCGTGGCTCGGCCGACGTAGAAGGTCACGGTATCCATGTCGACGTCGATGCCGAAATGCTCGCAAAGACGCACAGCGACCGGCACGTTCGGATTCTGCATGAACCCATACCGAGCGATCACGCGATGGACGCCCTGGCCGAGATCCTCGATCTCGAGACGATCCGAGGCCGGGATACGCGGCACGTCCTCGGTACGCACGGTCATCAGCAGCACCTGCTTGTGCAGGACACGATTATGCTGCAGATGATGCAACAGCATGGGCGGGGTGCCGGCTTCGTTGCCGGTCAAAAAGATCGCCGTACCGCCCACACGGATAGTCTCGTCGGTCTGCAGGCTCCGCATCAACTCATCCAGCGGCATCGGCTCGTTATCGGTCAGCCGTTTACGAAGTAATTCCCGGCCGCGACGCCAGGTCGCCATGATGGTGCATACGATGATCGCGGTGGTCACAGGAAACCAGCCGCCGTGCGGGATCTTGAGCAGATTGGCGCCAAAGAAAGGCAAATCGATAAGCAAGAACGCGCCGACCAGCGGCATGGCAATCCAGCGCGACCAGTCCCAGCGTTCACGCATCACAAAATACGCCATGATCGAGGTGATGGTCATGGCAAACGAGATACCCACCCCATACGCCCAGGCGAGGGCAGTGGAGCTGCCGAACCCGATGACCAGCCCGATGGTGGCGATCATCAACAGCCAGTTGAGCGTGGGCACATAGATCTGCCCGAATTCTTCCGATGAGGTCTGAAACAGGCGCATGGGCGGCAATTGGCCAAGCTGCACTGCCTGGCGCGTCAGGGAGAACGCGCCCGATATCACCGCCTGCGAGGCAATGACGGTGGCACAGGTCGCCAAAACTACCAGCGGGTAAAGCGCCCAGCCCGGTGCCAGCAGATAGAACGGCTGATTCGCCGCTGCGCCCTGGGTATGCAAGAGCATCGCACCCTGGCCGTAATAGTTGAGCAGCAAGGCCGGCAACACCAGACAGAACCAGGCCAGTCGAATGGGCCGACGGCCGAAATGTCCCATGTCCGCATACATGGCTTCGCCGCCGGTCATCACCAGAAACACCGCACCCAGCACCACAAAGCCGGTCCAGCGGTTGCGGATGAAGAAATCCACCGCATGCCATGGATTGATCGCGGCAAGCACCGACGGTTCCTGCACGATCCCGTAGATACCCAGCCCGCCCAGACAGGTAAACCAGATAATCATGACCGGCCCGAACACAACGCCCACGGCCGCCGTGCCGCGGCTCTGAATCGCGAACAGACCGATGAGAATCGCAATCGTGATCGGTATGACGTACGACTCGAAGGCGGTCGTCGCCACATTCAGCCCTTCAACGGCACTGCTCACGGATATCGCCGGCGTCAGCATGAAACTGCCGTACAGCAGGGCAGTACCGAATACGCCGAGTTTGAGCAGTCGATGCGAGTGGCGTCCGGCGTCCTTGCGCCACGGATTGAGCAACGCCACCAACGCCAACATACCGCCTTCGCCGTTGTTGTTGGCCTTGGTGATGAACATCATGTACTTGATCGACACCACCAGGATCAACGCCCAGAAAATCAGCGACAGAATGCCCATGACGTTGGCATCGGTCGGCTGGAGCGTACTTGAACCCTTGAAACACTCGCGCAGGGCGTACAGCGGCGACGTGCCGATATCGCCGTAAGACACGCCCAACGCGCCGAGCGACAGCGCCAGCAGTCGCTTGGTGGCAACCGGTTTTTCTTCCTTCTCGCCGCTTTCAGCCTGCTCCTCCGGTGTTTCCGGCTGGGCAATCTGTTCCTGCTCCTCGCGGCCCTCAGGTGCCTTGTTGGCGTCTTGATCGTCGGACGGGTCCTGGGTATCAGCAGCCATTGATGAGCATCTCGTAGAAAAGCGGACTGCCGCCGGGCCAACGGCGCTGGCAGGTAACCGCGGACGGAAAACATACGATCAATGGTAGCTCAATACGTCGCAGGCATTAGAATGCGCAGATGAGCAACCATCCGGATCCATCCCCCCGCCTGATCGCCATCGACTGGGGCACGTCGTCGCTACGCGCCTGGCTGATGGCCAATGAGCACGACGTGGTCGACTCACGCAGCGCCGAGCAGGGGATCATGCAGATCGAGTCGGGCGGGTTCGAAACCGTCTATCGTGAGCTTATCGGCGACTGGACCGACGAATACGGCGCCTTGCCAGTCGTGGCCTGCGGCATGATCGGCAGCCGTGGCGGCTGGTCTGAGACCGCGTATGTCGAGTGCCCGGCCGACCTCAGCGAACTCGCTCGCCATCTGCAGGCCGTCAATACGCCACCGGCGCCGTTTTACATCGTGCCCGGTGTCATCCAGCACACTGGCGGCAATCGTCTGGCCAACGTCATGCGCGGTGAGGAAACCCAGGCACTGGGCGCCCTGTCGGCGGCAGCGGAGTTGGCCGACCACGGCCGCTTGATCATGCCGGGCACCCACTGCAAGTGGGTGACGATTGACCAGGGCCGTCTGACCGAATTCACGACCTATATGACCGGCGAGCTGTTCGCGGTCCTGCGCCAGCATTCGATTCTTGGGCGCCCAGCGCGCGCATCCGAGCCCCGAAACAGCGAGGCGGCCTTCATTCAGGGCGTGGATACGGCGCGTGGGATGGGTTGCGTCGGTATTGGCGCGGCGCTTTTCTCGACGCGCAGTCGCGTCATGGCCGGCGAGCTTGAAGCCGAAGCGTCTCTCGACTATCTCTCAGGGCTATTGATTGGCGACGAACTGCGCAGTGCCCTGGGCAGGGACGATGCGCATGTGCCGTTGCGGCTGATCGGCGACCCGGCTCTTTGTCATCGATATCAACGTGCGCTGGCTCGTTTTGATGTCACCGAAGTCAGCGTTATTGAAGACGCCGCTCGGCATGGCCTCTGGCAGATCGCAACAGCCGCCGGATTGATACCAACCGCATCCTGAATCGATGCCGACGATGGCATGGTGGATGCGCCACCCGATGGGCCTGAAGGATAAATCAATATGCTCGAACGTTACCTGAAAAAACTGCCTTTGATTGCGATCCTGCGCGGCGTCACGCCTGACGAGATCGAGGCGATAGGCCATGCGTTGTTCGACGCAGGTTTCCGGATTATCGAAATTCCGCTGAATTCGCCGGATCCGTTCACCAGCATCGAACGGCTGGTTAAATCACTCGGCGAAGAGGCCCTGGTAGGCGCGGGCACGGTCCTGGCGCCCCCGCAGGTACGCCAGGTAGCCGATGCGGGCGGGCGCCTCATCGTCTCGCCCAACGCGAATATCCAGGTCATCGAAGCGACCGTGCGTACCGGACTCGCCAGCGCCCCGGGTGTCGCCACACCAACTGAAGGCTTTGCCTCGTTGGATGCCGGCGCCCATGCCCTCAAGCTCTTCCCGGCCGAATCCATCGGGCCGAAAGTCGTCAAGGCATGGCGTGCCGTGGTGCCCGCTTCGGTGCCGTTGATGCCGGTCGGCGGCATCACGCCGGACAACATGCAGGCTTTTGTCGAAGCCGGCGCCAGCGGCTTTGGTCTGGGCTCGGCCCTCTACCAGGCCGGCATGGACGCCCGAACCGTTGCCGCCAACGCGGCGGCTTTCGCGCAAAGCTGGCAGCGGCTGGCCGACTCACCCACCTGAGCGACGCATATTGCGCAAGCGGTCCTCAGAGCCTGTTCATGATCCTCACGGCGGCGTGAGGATCATGAACAGGCTCTCATACCACCTCATAAATCCGAGCAGTCCATGAAAATCACCCAACTCGAAACCTTCCTGGTGCCACCGCGCTGGTGTTTTCTCAAGATTTCAACAGACGAAGGGATTATCGGCTGGGGTGAGCCGGTGGTCGAAGGGCGCGCGCAGGCAGTGGCCGCCATGGTCGACGAACTCGCGGATTATCTGATTGGCAAGGATCCGCGCCTGATCGAAGACCACTGGACCGTGCTCTATCGCGGTGGGTTCTATCGCGGCGGGCCGATTCATATGAGCGCGCTGGCTGGCATCGACCAGGCGCTTTGGGATATCAAGGGCAAGGCACTCGGCGTACCGGTGCATGAACTGCTCGGCGGCAAGCTGCGCGATCGCATCAAGGTGTACTCGTGGATCGGCGGTGATCGGCCGGGTGACACTGCGCACATGGCTCGTGAACGGGCAGATCTGGGTTTTACCGCCATCAAGATGAACGCCTCGGAAGAGATGCAGTTCATCGACAGCCACGCCAAGGTCGACGGCGTACTGGAAAACGTAGCAGCTATCCGCGAGGCCGTCGGCAAGGATTTCGGCATCGGCGTGGATTTTCATGGCCGCGTGCATAAACCCATGGCCAAGGTGCTCATGCGCGAGCTGGAACCGTATTCGCTGATGTTCATCGAAGAGCCGGTGCTGTCGGAAAACCACGAAGCATTGGCAGAACTGGCGCCGCTGACCAGCACGCCGATTGCGCTCGGCGAGCGTCTGTATTCGCGTTGGGACTTCAAGCCGATCCTCGCCGCCGGCCACGTAGATATCATCCAGCCCGACCCGTCGCACTCAGGCGGCATCACCGAGACCCGAAAGATCGCGGCCATGGCGGAGGCCTACGACGTCGCGGTGGCCCTGCACTGTCCGCTTGGCCCAATCGCACTGGCGGTAAATCTGCAACTGGACGCGGTCTGCTACAACGCCTTTATTCAGGAACAGAGCCTGGGTATTCACTACAACCAGTCGAACGATATTCTCGACTACATTACCAACCCCGAAGTCTTCGCCTATGAAGATGGTTTCGTGACCATTCCGGACCGGCCGGGACTGGGGGTGAAGATCAACGAGGAATACGTGCGCGAGCGTGCAAAAACCGGGCATCGCTGGCGTAATCCAATCTGGCGCCATGCAGACGGTAGCTTTGCCGAGTGGTAGCTGTCTCAACACGCAGAAGACGCCTCGGCGGGAGTGATCTGGGCGCGAGAAGAAACTGAAATGACCTGGCGCGGCAAGATGAAGATGGTATCTAAAGCCAGCACGGTTCAGTCACGAAAAACAAATCCGGCCTTGTGTGTCGGCGAGTTCGTCATCAGTTATTGCTACAGGCAATTCGATATCCTGCGTTGAGGCTTCGTCTTACAGTCGTCTTGCGCAATGGCACTACTGGAGATTCCTATGTCAGATCAGTCAGACACTCGCAAGCCCGTACTCATCGTCCTCACCAGCCACGCGACGAAAGGCGAGGGCGGTGACCCGACCGGCTTTTTCCTGGGCGAGGTCACGCATCCCATGGCTGTGCTCGAGGCGGCGGATATTCCGGTCGCGTTTGCCTCCATCGACGGCGGCGAACCACCGGTAGACGGCATGGATCTGGACGACGAGACGAATGCGCGCTACTGGAACAATCACGCATTTCGTGCGGCCATCCGCAGCACCCAGAAACTCGCCGACGTCAATCCGGCCGATTACGCAGCGATCTTTTTTGCCGGTGGTCACGGCGCCATGTGGGATCTGCCCAACAGTCAGGCGGTTGCCGACACCACCCGGGCGATCTACGAATCCGGCGGCATCGTCGGCGCGGTATGTCACGGCCCGGCAGCGCTGGTGAACGTCAAACTCAGCAACGGCGATTACCTGGTCGCCGGGAAGAAAATCAGCGCGTTCACGGACTCGGAAGAACGGGCCGTCGGGCTGGAAGACGTGGTACCGTTTCTGCTGGCCAGCCGACTCGGCGAGCGCGGCGCAGATCATCAGCCCGCGGACGACTGGTCGGTGCAGACGGTCGTTGACGGGCGCCTGGTCACTGGCCAGAACCCGCAGTCGGCCACACGTGTCGGCGAGGCGCTTCGGGATTTACTGATCGCGTGAATCGGGCGGGGCCGCCCCTCGAATACGATAACTTGTGGTCGTAGCGTTGAATGTCGTCTGCTGAAGACGGCATTCAAAACGCTGATCGTACGGCTGCCCCATCGAGTGACTTCGGATTGAATCGCCGCAGTCGCGTCAAAGAGCTTTGCGCGCTCCGATATGGGCTGTAGCCGGTCGAACGAGGCGGCGCCGTATTGCACAAGGCCGGGGCGGCATTTACAGTCACCGTGCGCGTTCGGTTGCGCTGTGTGGCAGCTACCCACTTGTTGTGTGCGATGCTTTGGCTCAAATCATCAACAGCGGCTGTTCATAGGCGGACTCGCCATATTGATCTTGGGCCCGACAGCCTCCTGGCACGCTGAATCGACTCGGCCGAAGCAATTTATCGAATCACAGGGGATTTAAACATCATGACCAGAACTTTCCGTTTCGTTTTCAACGCGATGTGCGTCATCGCCCTATGCAGCATCGGGACCGTAGCCTTTGCCCAGAATTCAAACGGGTCGAGTGGAGCAAACAACAATCCCGATCAGAACGTCGACGTGACGCACTACAACGATTGGGAAGTTCGCTGTCCGAAGTCAGGCAAGAACAAGGGCGACTGCGAAATGACGCAGCTTGTTAAAAGCCCAGACAACGGCAAGCCGATCATGCGCGTGGTCATGGGCTATCCGCCACAGATCGATTCTGCTGCGATGATCTTCATTCTCCCTCTGGGAACTCGCCTGGCGCCCGGCGTACAGTTCGGAGTCGATGGAGGGCAGAAGGTGCGGTTCCCGTTCCAGATCTGTCTCCAGCAGGGCTGTCGCGCCGACTATCCCATCAAGCAGGATCTGCTCAACCAACTCAAGAAAGGTCAGAACGCCATCGTCACGATCGTCGGCCCGAAAGGCGAGAAGATCAATTTAAAGATCTCACTGTCTGGCTTCACGGACGCGAGCAACAAGATCTCTTCCTAAGCCAACGTTGGCGTTCGAACCGGCCGCTGTAACGCGGCCGGTTTTTTCGCAACTTCCCTGGTTACACACTCAGTGGCCGCCGGCGCGGGACCGCATGAAGTGACAACAGGCCGTGACCGGGTCAACGAATGCTCTGCAGATGGCCCTCAAGCGCCGATAGTAGCTCGGCCACATTGCGCTCGAATAAATCCCGCTCCGCCAGCAGCGGCGGTAGGGCATCCTGCAGGGGGTTGGCTCGGCGCAGGCGGCGCGATACCGATGTCAACGCCCGCTGAATACCGGCCGGCGTTTCATATCTGGCAAGCGTATGGCCGAGTCCACGCATACGTTGTGCCGCGAATGGCGCATCGCTTGGCCACTCGTCGAGCACCTGCTGCTCTATTTGCTGGGCGAATACGGGCAACGGCATATCGTGGAAGTCTGGCCAGCAACGCGCCAGCGCGTGATCAAAACCGATGTCCACGATAATGCCAGCATAACGACGCAGCGGCGGCGAAAACCGATCGCGCAGCAGCGTATGTGCCGCATGCGCATCGCAGCGGCTGTCGATCTGCCGATGCAGGCGTATGCCGTAGTCGGTAGCGGGATCGAAACGGGGCGCGTCCAGCCGTCCCTTGACCATATCACCCAGGATTTGCCCGGCAGCCGAGGTAGCCGTTCGATCGGCCAGCCAGAGATGGGCGAGCAGATTCATGGGCAGGGCGCAGCGCTAAAACTGTCGAAGAACTCGACGGTGCCTGTTTCAACCGCGTATTCCGCGCCAACGATCTGTAAACCGTCGTTGTCTATCAGATTACGCAAAATATCGCTGCCGCTACGAAGTTGCGCTACGGATTTTTCGACGTTGGCACGCACAGCCGCGGCCGCCAGCGCCTTGTGGTCGTGGCGCAAATCCGTCTGCAGCAACACCTCAACCGAAGGACGCACGCGATCGACGATGGCCTTCAGGTTGGGAGACTGATGCTCAGTCGGCTGCTGCAACTCGTCCAGCGTGGTCTGTACGGCGCCGCATTTGGTATGGCCGAGCACCACCACCAGCCGCGTGCCGAACTTGGCTGCTGCGAATTCTATACTGCCGATCTGCGAGGGCGCCACGATATTCCCGGCCACGCGGATCACGAACAGATCGCCAAGCCCCTGGTTAAAAACAATTTCTGCCGGAACGCGCGCATCGGAACAACCCAGGATGATCGCACAGGGCTCCTGATCCTGAATCAGTTGCGCGGACGGGCCGAGTCCGGCCAGGTTGTCCGACGACGATACGTGTTCGACGAACTTTCGATTACCGTCCTTGAGTCGTTGCAAGGCTTGTGACGCAGAAATCATTGTCTGGTCGCTCTCTGGTTGTGGGGTGTTTGAAGGTGTTGCTGTCTAACCGGTCTTCACAGGCCCAGCTCGGTAAGGCCGGGGTGATCATCTGGCCTGGGCCCCAACGGCCAATGAAATAATCGTTCGTCTTCTCGGATCGCAATATCATTGATGCTGGCCTCACGTCTGGCCATCAGCCCATCAGCGGCAAATGCCCATAGCTCGTTGCCGTGTGCACGAAACCATGCGCCGTCGTTGTCGTGCCATTCGTATTGAAAGCGCACGGCAATACGATCTGCCGAATATGTCCACAGCTCCTTGATCAGCCGATACTCATGCTCCTTGTCCCATTTGCGGACCAGAAACGCTTCAATGGCCTCACGCCCGTGAAAGACCTCGCGACGATTACGCCAGCGGCTATCCGGTGTGTAGGCAAGCGCAACGCGATGGGCGTCTCGGGTATTCCAGGCGTTTTCGGCGGCGCGAACTTTCTTGAGCGCGTCTTCAAGCGTAAAAGGCGGCAGCGGCGGTTTTCCCTGCATCAGTTCGGCTCCTGTTGCTATGACCCGTCGCCGTTTCATATGGCCCCGGCGTCGTATGAAACGGCAACAGGCGAGTTCTTAAGATAGTGACTGATCGGCATCAAGCCGGTCGGCAGTGCTTTCGGGCAATCGCATTCGGCTGAGAGTGCGCTGAGTTGATCGGTGTATGTCCTCACGCCACCGGATGCTCGGATCGGGGGCGATTGGCGGCCGGTTCGCTCCAGTTATACATGATGAACTCACTCGGCCCGCCGGTAATCCGATCATAAACCGCTCTTGCATGGGCATTGTGGTCCTGCGTCACCCAGCGCAATCGGGGCCATTGTCGTTGTTCGGCCAGACGGGCCAGTGCGTCGATCAGCGCGCTAGCAGCCCCCGTACCGCGCGCGTGCTCCGCAACATACATATCGTCGACGAAACCAATGACGCTGCCGGACAACGGGTGAGGGCAGGCGCGAACGTGGAGCAAGCCAACGAGCACAGCTTGCGAATCGCGCACCAGCAAACCTTCTATGACGTGCGCGGGGTCCAACAGCCACTGCCAGACTCGGTCTGCCATCTCGTTGGTAAGCGTTGTCTGGTAGAACTCGGCGTAACCGGCGTAAAGACGCTGCCAATCTCGCCGATCGCCAGATGCGGGCGCCTGAATGCGAAATCCTGACATCAATATCTCCAGAACAGGGCACAATAAATACTTGCACCTTTGCCAGTCGCCAAACCTTACGCCCAGCCTTATATCGGGTTCGTTCAGCAAAAAATCGCCGGCAACAGCCGCTCAATTCGATAGCGCACGATAATATTGTAGGGCTAGGCGTTCATTGACAGAACGATTAATTAATGGCATTAATCTTGCCTGAACAGCCATCACATAGTGGCTGTTCATATCAATGCTGAACGGCTCTATTCAAGCATGATCCCACGTGCAATATTTAGGCGGCACCCTCGGGCGCCGTCTTTTTTTTGGCGCTAAACAAGACGTGTGGCCGTTCCATACGACGCCGCGCTGCGATCCAAAATCGCATCAAACAACGATGTTTACCTGGAAGAAGCGCACAAACGGCTCACCAGTGAGCAGAGGTGCCGAGCTTTCCTTGAACGGCGCGTAATGGGGCATTTGCATATGCGCATCGAACGCCGCGCGGTCGGTATAGGCCTCGTGGAGAACCACCAACGTTTCGTCGCTGTCGCTCGTCAGCACGTCGAACTGGTGACAACCGGGTTCGTTGGCCAGCGACTGTGCTGAATCCTCATGCGCCAGAGCAAGGAAGGCGTTCACCTCATCAGGCTTGATGTGGAATTCGGCGATGACAATAAAACCCGCAGCGTTGCTCATATCGTGACACGGTAGAAAAACAGGCTAAGCTCAGCGTGTCACATGCAGCGACCGCAAGCCAGTAGGCTCGAGCCAATCCAGCGTATCGCGTAGAGAGTCGACTTGGATGGGCGAGCAAGTAAAAGTGTTCAATTCCGAAACGGGAAATCAAGAACTTGGTTGTTGAGTTGTCCGTTCCCCGCGGCCGGACCCTCTCCTCTGGCTGTATGGCCGAATCTCGTGTAGCTAATGGCCGCACCCGCCCGTCAGGGTCTCATGAGCCTCTGAAATAAACTTGAGATAGTCCCGAGTACTCTCCCAGTCTCTCCTGAGCCCATCCACGCTCGCTACGTTGGCGCTTGCATTCGCAGCCAGGCGTCGTCGCAATTCATGTGGACAGGCTTCATCTCGCATGTAACAAATTGGGATTGATTCAGGGCGCGGCAAATATCACGATCTTCGCGAGGCCGCTCTTACGCGTCCAACCGAACGGCAAATTCATACGTGAGGCAACCGGCACACACTTTTTGTTGTCAGCGGCGTACGAAATGACACTGCCTCCGATCGGCTGACCGGTGTGGTAGTTGTAGACCATACGTCCAGGTCGTGCCGGTTATCCAGAACGCATCGCACATCGATCGTATGTGCGTTAACAGACAGATGGCGTTTGCGCCGCCGTGTATCTATGGCGTAGCGACCAGGTACTGTTTGCGAAGAGCCGCTGCTGAACCGGCTGGCGAATAGGCAGGTGCGCGGCGCGGTGGTGGCGTGCGACACCGAGCCCGGAGCTAGCGGCAGATAAATTGTTCCGCGCCGAGGGCCCGCACCTGATTCGGTGCGGGGGAGTAGCTGCTTAGGGTTCGACAACACAAAACGAGTGACGGCCATGGATAATCGCAAGGCGTGCTCTCAGAGCGGGCAGAGTGGCCGGTGTCGTGCCGTTCTTCGTAAGTGCGATGCGCTTGTCGTCGGACGGATCGAATGATTCGCATGCGCCCATTCACACTCTTGTTCGGGGCAGTCGGTAGTCGCAGCGGCGTCACTAGCGAAGGCCCGGATGTCGATGCCACGCCGCTGCGCGCGGAACTGTTCAGCGTTGAACAGATGGCCCGGCACGGCCAGGCTCTGGCACGCTCTCATGTACTCGGAGATGGCACTCTGACGGACCCCTTGCTGCGGCGCCTGGACGACAACGAACGGGTGCTGATTGCCACCTGCAGTGTGCTCGCCACGGCGACGGCTGCCCGGCTGCGGATTGCGCCTGCCGGTGAGTGGCTGCTCGACAATCTGTATCTGATCGAGGAGCAGATCCGTACCGCCCGCAAGCATCTGCCGCACAACTACAGTCGGGAACTGCCGCGTCTGGCTCAGGGTAACTCGAAGGGCTTGCCGCGGGTCTACGATCTGGCGCTGGAGGTGATTGCGCACGGCGACGGCCGTGTGGATGCCGACATCCTCGGCGGTTTCGTGGCGGCCTACCAGACAGTGACCCCGCTGACGCTCGGCGAGCTGTGGGCCATCCCGATTACGCTGCGGCTGGCGTTGATCGAGAACCTGCGCCGGGTAGGCGCGCGTATCACCGCCGCCCGTCTGCATCTCGACCAGGCCCGGGCCTGGGCCGACCAGATGATGGCGGTCGCCGAGCGCGACCCCAAGAGCCTGGTGCTGGTGATTGCCGATATGGCGCGCTCGAACCCGCCCATGACCAGTCCCTTCGTGGCCGAGCTGGTGCGCTGCCTGCAGGGCCACGGACCGGCGCTTGCGCTGCCGCTGACCTGGATCGAGCAGCGCCTGGCGGAATCCAGCCAGACCATCGAACGGCTGGTGCGGGCCGAGAATCAGCAGCTGGCCGGTGACCAGGTCACGATCAGCAACACCATCACCAGCCTGCGTTTTCTGGGCGCCCAGGATTGGCGGACCTTTGTCGAAACCCACAGCGTGGTCGAGGAGATTCTCGTCACGGATCCGGCCGGCTGTTATCCGACGATGGATTTCGCCACCCGCGACCGCTACCGTCAGGTAGTTGATCGCCTGGCCAAGCGCGCTGATCGGCCCGAAGCGGAGGTCGCCCGTGCCGCCATCGGTCTTGCTACAGCAAAGGCCGGCAGGCCGGGCGCAGACTCAGTGACCTCGCATGTCGGTTTCTATCTCGTCGATCGCGGTATTGCACGGCTGGAAGACGCGATCAAGGTGCGCCGCACGACCTTGGATCGGATGCGCCGCGTAGCCAGGCGTGCCGTACTACCGTTCTATCTGGGCGCGATCGGCCTGATGACGCTGGTTTTCACTGCCGGCCTGCTTGCACTGGCTGATCGCGACCGCCTCGGGGCTGGCCTGCTGGTGCTGTTTGGCGTGGTCGCGGTGCTGGCCGCCAGCCAACTGGCCACGGCGCTGGCCAATTGGGTGGCGACCGCCTGGGTTACGCCGCGACGCCTGCCACGGCTGGATTTCTCGGCCGGGGTTGCAGAAGGCTTGAGAACGCTGGTGGTGGTACCGAGCCTGCTCGGCAGTGCCGAGGGCGTCGAGGCGCTACTCGAGGCGCTGGAAGTTCGGTTTCTGGGCAATCGCGATCCGCTGGTGCATTTTGGCCTGCTCACCGACCCGCCAGACGCCGATACCGAGCGGCGCGACGATGACGCAGCGCGGCTGGCCCAGGCCGAGGCCGGCATCCAGGCGCTGAATGCCAAGTATCCGGGCATGGGCTGCGATCATTTCTTTCTGCTGCATCGCCCGCGCCAGTGGAACGCCGCCGAGCGCTGCTGGATGGGGCGCGAACGCAAGCGCGGCAAGCTGGCGGATCTCAACGCCGCCCTGCGCGGCGGCGGCTGGGCGAGTTTTTCCTGTGTCGTCGGCGATGTCGCGGTACTCGCGGACGTGCGCTACGTGATCACCCTGGATACCGATACCCAGCTGCCGCGCGATGCCGCCCGCGAGCTGGTCGGCACCATGGCCCATCCGCTCAATCGGCCACGCTATGCAACGGGCGGCCAGCGTGTCGACGCCGGCTACGGCATCCTGCAGCCGCGCATGGCGGCCAGCCTGTCTGGGTCGGCCCGTTCGCATTACGCGCGGCTGTTCGGCAGCGAGCCAGGCATCGATCCGTATACGCGCTCGGTCTCCGACGTCTATCAGGATTTATTCGGCGAAGGCTCGTTCATCGGTAAGGGCATCTACGAGGTCGACGCCTTTGAGGCGACGCTCAAGGGCCGGTTCCCCCACAACCGCATTCTCAGCCACGATCTGCTGGAAGGCTGTCACGCGCGTTGCGGACTGATCAGCGACGTGCATCTCTACGAGAGCCATCCAACCCGGTACGCGGCCGATGTCGGCCGCCGCGCGCGCTGGATTCGCGGCGACTGGCAGATTCTGCAGTGGCTGCTGCCCTGGGTACCGCGCGCGAGCGGCGGCTTTCAGCGTAATCCGCTGCCCTCGCTGTCGCGCTGGAAGATCGCCGACAATCTGCGCCGCAGCGTTGCCCCGGCGGCTCTGGTGCTGCTGTGGCTGCTCGGTTGGTGGTGGGTGGGCCAGGCCGGCTGGTGGACGCTGGCCGTGCTGGCGATCGTGCTGCTGCCGCCGACGCTGGTCGCCGCTGTAGCGGCCCTGCGCCGGCCCAGGGATGTGCCTTGGCGCCAGCATCTGCAGGCGGTACTGGTCTCGACCCGCCAGAGTGTCGCCCAGGCCGGGTTCACTATTGCCTGTTTGCCGTATGAAGCCTGGTTCAGTCTCGATGCCATCGCCCGCAGCCTGTGGCGAATGACGATCAGCCATCGCGGGCTGCTGGAATGGCGGGCCTCGTCCGAACCCGATACCGCGGCCGAACACGATGTACTGGCGACCTATCGCTGCATGTGGGCCGGCCCGGCGATCTGCGTGATCGCGGTGTTCGGTATCCTCCTGTCGCAGCCGTGGGCGCTGCTCGTGGCCGCGCCGGTGTTGCTGCTGTGGGCCGCTGGGCCCGCGCTGGCCTGGTGGGCCAGCCAGCCGTTGCGACGCGGCGATGCCCAGCTGAGCGACGACCAGCGGCTATTCCTGCACCGCACCGCGCGCAAGACCTGGTCTTTTTTCGAGCAGTTCGTCACCGCTGATGAGCACTGGCTGCCGCCAGACAATTTCCAGGAAGCGCCGGGCCCGGTAGTTGCCCACCGCACCTCGCCGACCAATATCGGTCTGGCGCTGCTGGCCAATCTGTCGGCCTGCGATTTCGGCTTCATCACCGTGGCCACGCTGCTCGAGCGCACCGGCCATACCTTCGATACGCTGACCCAACTGGAGCGCTACCAGGGGCATTTCTACAACTGGTATGACACCCAGTCGCTGCAGCCGTTGCCGCCGCGCTATGTATCGTCGGTCGATAGCGGCAATCTGGCCGGCCATCTGCTAACCCTGCGTGCCGGTCTGCTTGATTTGTCGGATGCCCCGGTCATCGGCCCGCGCCTGTTTGACGGCCTGGCGGATACGCTGGCTGTGCTCGGCAGCGTGACGCCAGAGCGCCAGCAGGACGATATTGCCTGGCTGGAGTCGTTGCTGGAGCCGAACGGCCGTCTGCGGCCGGCATCCTTTACCGGGATCTGGGATCGACTGCATCTCTTCGACCGGGCCACTGAGGAGTTGCAGGCACGATTCGAGGATAGCGCTGACGAGAGGCAAGCGGCACTGGCGGCACTCGCGAAGCACACGCGTGCCGTGCTCGCTGAACTGGAGTACTTCGCGCCCTGGCTGGGTCTGCCGGCGATGCCCGAGCCATTGCGCGGTTTCATCGACCTCGACGCGGTGCCGAGTCTGGCCGAGCTGGCCGCCCGTCGTACGGCGCTGACCGCTATCCTCGACGCACGGCTCGATGCGCCCGACCCGGGCGATACGGTAGACACACAGGTATGGCTAGGGGATCTGCGGGCCACGATCGAGACGGCCGGCGAACGCGCGGCCGAGCGCATCGCGCTCTGCGAACAGCTCGCCCAGCAGGCGACCGGCTTTGCCACCATGAGCTATGCCTTTCTCTACGATCGTACCCGCCATCTGCTGGCGATCGGCTACAACGTCGATGGTTTTCGATGCGATGCCAGCGTCTATGACTTGCTGGCCTCGGAAGCCCGCCTGTGCTGCTTCGTGGGAATCGCCCAGGGCCAGCTGCCGCAGGAAGCATGGTTTGCGCTCGGCCGGCTGCTGACCACCGCTGCCGGCGCGCCGGTGCTATTGTCCTGGACCGGCTCGATGTTCGAGTACCTGATGCCGCTGCTGGTAATGCCGGCCTATGAGGGCACGCTGCTCGACCAGACCTGCCGGGCGGCGGTCGCCCGCCAGATCGCCTACGGCAAGCAGCGTTCGATTCCCTGGGGGGTGTCGGAGTCCGGCTACGATCGGCTGGATGCGGCCCAGAACTATTGCTATCAGGCCTTCGGCGTGCCAGGTCTTGGTCTCAAGCGCGGCCTGGCCGAGGATGCCGTGGTCGCCCCCTATGCCTCGGCGCTGGCGTTGCTGGTCGCCCCGGAAGCGGCCTGCGCCAATCTGCAGCGGTTGGCCACCGAGGGTATGGAAGGTCGCTACGGTTTCTACGAGGCCATCGATTACACGCCGACCCGGCTGATCGCCGGCCAATCCAGCGTGATCGTGCGCTCGTTCATGGCCCATCACCAGGGCATGAGCCTGCTGGCGCTGGGTTCACTGCTGCTGGGACCGCGTATGCAGCAGCGCTTCGAATCCGATCCGCTGTGCCAGGCGACGCTGCTGCTGCTGCAGGAACGCATCCCCAAGACCCCAGTGGTGCATACCCATGTTGCCGAGCTAGCGCGCCCCGACGTGCTCGAAGACGCAGCCGGCACCCCTGTACGCACGCCGATCGGCGCGCATACGCCGGCGCCGGAGGTACAACTGTTATCGAACGGCCGCTATCAGGTGATGGTGACCAACGCCGGCGGCGGCTACAGCCGTTGGAAGGATTTCGCCGTCAGCCGCTGGCGCGAGGACGTGACCTGCGACGACTGGGGCACCTTCATCTATCTACGCGATGTCGACAGCGGCGCAGTCTGGTCGGCCGCCCACCAGCCGACGCGGGCCATCGCGAGCGAGTATCAGGCGATGTTCTCGGAAGGCCGGGCCGAATACCGTCGTCGCGATCATTCGATCGAGACCTACACCGAGATCGTAGTCTCGCCGGAGGACGATATCGAGTTGCGCCGGATCCGTCTCACCAACGGCTCGCCCATGCCGCGTACGATCGAGATCACCAGTTATGCCGAGGTGGTGCTGGCGTCCCAGGCGTCCGACATGACCCAGCCGGCCTTCGGCAATCTGTTTGTGCAGACCGAGATCCTGGCATCCCATCGCGCCATCCTGTGTACCCGGCGCCCGCGCGCGCCCGACGAGGCTACGCCCTGGATGTTCCATCTGATGGCGGCCAACGGTACGGCCCTGGGCAGGGTTTCCTGCGAGACCGATCGTATGCGCTTCATCGGCCGCGGGCGGAGTCTAGCCGCACCCGCGGTGCTGGATGAATCCGGGCCGTTGTCGGGCACCGATGGCTCGGTGCTCGATCCAATCGTGGCTATCCGCTGTCGGGTCACTCTCGCCTCCGAGCAGTCGGCGACCATCGATATCATCAGCGGCGCGGCCGACGATCGCGCGGCCTGCATGACGCTGGTGGGTAAATATCAGGATCGGCATTTCGCCGATCGGGTGCACGATATCGCGGTTACCCACAGCGGTGTAACCCTGCGCCAGATCAATGCCAGCGAGATCGATGCCCAGCTCTATCGCCGGCTGGCCGGCTCGGTGATCTATGCCAATGCCCGCCTACGCGCCGATGCCGGCCTGCTGGCCCAGAATCGGCGCGGCCAGCCCGGGCTTTGGGGCTATGCCATCTCCGGCGACCTGCCGATCGTGTTGCTCAAGATTGCCAGCAGCGAACATATCGAACTGGCCAGACAGGTGATCCGGTGCCATGCCTACTGGCGGCTGAAAGGCCTGATGGTCGATCTGGTGATCTGGAATGAGGATCACGTCGGCTATCGCCAGCGCTTGCAGGACGAGATCATGGGGCTGATCGCCACCGGCACCGAGGGTAAGTCCATCGATCGGCCGGGCGGTATCTTCGTACGATTGGCCGAGCAGATCTCCTACGAGGACCGCATCCTGCTGCAGGCGGTGGCACGGGTGATCATCACCGACGGCCGTGGCAGCCTGGCCGATCAAGTCGCGCGGCGGCCGTTCGTGGCCAGGCGCGGCGACCGGCTGGTGTCCGCCCGCAGCGTGCGTGGTGCCTCGAGCGAAGCGATACCAGTGGTGCCAGCGGCGGCCGAGGCGCCGCGCGACAAGCTTATTCTGGGCACCGCGCTGGGCGGCTTTGCGGCCAACGGGCGCGAGTATGTCATCACCCTGCGCGCCGGCCAGCAGACGCCGGCGCCGTGGGTCAACGTGCTGGCCAATCCGGACTTCGGGGCCGTGGTCAGTGAAAGCGGGCCGGCCTACAGCTGGCGCGAGAATGCCCATGAGTTCCGGCTCACGCCCTGGAGCAACGATGGCATCGGCGCCGCGGCCGGCGAAGCCTTCTATCTGCGTGACGAGGACAGCGGCGACTACTGGTCGCCGACGCCGCTGCCCAGCCCCGACGGCGGCGCGTATCGCACCCGTCATGGGTTCGGTTACTCGGTGTTCGAGCACGTCGCCCAGGGCGTGCGCTCGCAGCTCTGGGTTTATGTCGATCGCCACGCCGCGGTGAAGTTCTCGGTGCTCAAGGTACGCAACATCTCGGGGCGCCGACGGCGGCTGTCGGCGACTGCCTATGTGGAATGGGTGCTGGGTGATCTACGGTCCAAATCAGCCATGCACGTCGTCACCGAGATCGATCCGGCCAGCGGCGCGCTGTTCGCACGCAATGCCTACAACACCGAATTCGCCGGCCGTATTGCCTTTCTGGACGCCGAGGATCCGGCGCGCACGCTGACCGGCGATCGTACTGCCTTCATCGGCCGCAACGGCAGACTGGCCGCCCCCGACGCGATGACCCGTGCCGGGCTATCGAGCCGGCTCGGCGCTGGCCTGGACCCCTGCGGCGCAATCCGTATTCCCTTCGAACTGGAAGTCGGCGCAAGCCGCGAGATTGTGTTCCGTCTGGGCGCGGCGGCCGATATCGACCAGGCCCGCGAGCTGGCCCTGACGCTACGCCAGCCTGGCTCGGCGCGTGCCGCGCTGGCCACGGTACGCCAGTACTGGCGTGACACGCTCGGCACGGTCCAGGTGCATACGCCGGATGCGGCGGTCAACGTCATGGCCAACGGCTGGCTGCTGTATCAGACCCTGGCCTGTCGCGTCTGGGCGCGCAGTGGCTATTACCAGTCGGGTGGCGCCTTCGGTTTCCGCGACCAGTTGCAGGACGGCATGGCGCTGGTGCATGCAGCACCCGATCTGGTGCGCGCGCATCTGCTGCGCGCGGCCGAGCGCCAGTATCCCGAAGGCGATGTCCAGCATTGGTGGCATCCGCCGGTCGGGCGCGGCGTACGCACGCGCTGCTCGGATGATTATCTGTGGCTGCCGCTGGCGGTCTGTCGTTATGTGCGCAGCACTGGCGACCGCATGGTGCTCGACGAGGATCTACATTTCCTGGAAGGCCGGCCGCTAGAGTCAGGTGAAGAGTCGTACTACGAACTGCCGGGACGTGCGGCGGAAACTGCCAGCCTCTATCAGCACTGCGTGCGCGCCGTCGAACACGGGCTGCGCCTGGGTGAGCGCGGCCTGCCACTGATGGGCTCGGGCGACTGGAACGACGGCATGAATCTGGTCGGAATCCACGGCCAGGGCGAGAGCGTGTGGCTGGGATTCTTTCTCTATCATGTGCTGGAGGATTTCGCTGCCCTGGCCAGCGAGCGCGGTGATAACGCGTTTGCCGAGCGCTGCGTCAGCCAGGCCCAGCAGCTGCGCGTCAACATCAATCACCACGCCTGGGACGGCGACTGGTACCGGCGTGCCTGGTTCGACGACGGCACGCCGCTGGGCTCCAGCGCGAATAGCGAATGCACCATCGACTCTATCGCGCAGAGCTGGTCGGTGCTGTCCGGCGCCGGCGAGTCCAAACGCTCACGTCGGGCGATGGATGCGGTGGACGAGCGGCTGGTGCGACGTAGCACGGAACACAGCGGCGGCCTGATCCAACTGCTTGATCCGCCGTTCGACACCACGCCCATGAACCCCGGCTATATCAAGGGCTATGTGCCGGGCGTGCGCGAGAACGGCGGCCAATACACGCATGCCGCGGTGTGGGCTGCCATGGCCTTTGCGCGCCTGGGCGACAGCCGCCGCGCCTGGGAGTTGCTGGCGATCATCAACCCGGTCAACCACGCGCTGACCGACGCCGGAGTGGCTGTCTACAAGACCGAGCCTTATGTGCTGGCCGCCGACGTCTATGCGCTGGCCCCGCATACCGGGCGCGGCGGCTGGACCTGGTATACGGGCTCGGCCGGCTGGGCGTACCGGTTGATCGTGGAATCGCTGCTCGGGCTGCGGCGCGTGGGCGACCGTCTGCAGATCGTGCCTTGCGTGCCGGCTGAATGGCGACGCTATGCCCTGGATTATCGCTATGGCGCCACGGTCTATCATATCGAAGTCACCCAGACCCTGATCGCCGCTGGCGCGTCCACGCAGCGGCTGTCGCTGGATGGCGTTATGCAGAGCGAGGCAGAGATCGCACTGGTTGATGACGGGCAGGCCCACGCCGTCGCAGTCTCCCTGCGTACGGTCGTAGCGGACGGGATCGATATCAACGGATCTCGGGCGCACCAGTTGCTGCTCGGCCATGATCGCGCCGCAACGGCGGCCATCACTGGTGACGAACAAGACCTCGGCGAGCCTGTGGCATGAGCCGTGATGCCTGCCCTCATGCCGGGTGTTCAGCAACTCTGCCTGTCTGCCTGCGATACCGACCCCGATCGCCACGGTATCGTGACGCCGGGCGCCGGGTTGGTCGAACCCAATCACTATCTGTGCGTGATGATCGACCACCTGTTTCGCCATCTTCCACAGTGGCGACTTACCGCGACAATCGGCAAGACAGTGGTGAGCAGCGCGTTGATTAATCGCGTCGCCAAGCGCCTCGGTTGCAAGATCTACGAGGTGCCGGCCGGCTTCAAATGGTTTGCCGAGGGGCTGGGCGATGCCAGCCTCGGTTTTGCCGGCGAGGAAAGTGCCGGCGCGAGCTTCCTGCGGCGCGACGGCACCGTCTGGACCATTGACAAGGACGGCATGATTGCCGGTCTGCTGGCGGCCGAGATCACCGCGCGCACCGGACGCGATCCGGGCGTGTTTTACCAGCGGATGATTGGCGCCCTCGGGGAGCCAATCGCAGAGCGCGTTGAAGCTCCGGCAAACGCGGCCCAGAAAGCGGCATTCGGCGCGCTGACCCGCCAACAGATTGATTGCCGCAGCCTCGCGGGTGAACGGGTCGACAGCATTGTCGATAGCGCGCCCGGCAACAACGCGCCGATTGGTGGCATCAAGGTGAGCACGGCCAATGGCTGGTTTACCGCCCGGTCGTCGGGCACCGAGGATATCTACAAGATCTACGCCGAAAGTTTTCGCGACTCTGCGCACTTGGCGGCGATCCTCGCCGAGGCTCAGCAGATAGTCGACCGCGCGGCGGCTCCCCACGCGCAAACGGAATGACAGCTATGACGACCCCAGTATTGATCTATTACGACGCGCGCATGCTCGGCCATAATCCGCACGGGTGGGACCCGGATCACCCCGAATGGACCGACGCCGTCAAGACGATGATCGCGCTGCAATATCCGGCCGCCAATCTGGCCACCTACAGCCATCCCGAGCGCCCGGAGCGGCTGACCGCGATCGTGGATCGGCTGTTCCTCGAGCCCATCGATGATGTGCGCTGGATGCTGCCGGTGCCTGCCAGCGCGGCCCAGCTCGAGCAGGCGCATGACGCGGCCTACGTCGCGTCTATCCAGTCGCTGGAAGGCCAATCCGGCTGGCTGGCTGAGGACACGACCGCAGTCTCGCCGGGCAGTGTCGTGGCGGCGGGCCTGACGGCGGGGGCGGGCATCAGCGCGATCGACGCCGTAGCCGCTGGCGACGCCCGACGCGCGTTCTGTGTCGGACGCCCTCCGGGCCATCATGCGTCTGCCGATCGTGCCATGGGGTTTTGTCTCTACAACAACATGGCGGTTGCGGCCGCCCATGCCCGCAGCGGGCTCGGCTATGAACGGGTCATGATCTGGGACTGGGACATGCACCACGGCAACGGCACCCAGGCTATCTTCTATGCCGACCCGAATGTGTTGGTGGTGGACAGCCACTGTGCAGCGCCGTTCTATCCGGGCACCGGCTTGCTGGCCGAAACCGGGACGGGGGCAGGCGAGGGGACCAACCTCAACGTACCCTTGCCCACGGGCAGCGGTAATGCTGCCCTGATCGAGGTCTTCGAACAGGTTGTGGCCCCGGCGGCGCGCGCGTTCCGGCCCGATATTATTCTCGTATCCAGCGGCTTTGATTGTCATTATCTCGACATGACCTGCGCCATGGACGAGACCGGCTATGCCGCCATCACCCAGCGCATGTGCGCGCTGGCCGACGAATTCTGCGACGGCCGTCTGGTGTTGCTGCTCGAAGGCGGCTACAACGCCCAGGCTCTGGCCGACAGCGCGTGCGCTGTGGTCAGCGTGCTGGCGGGTAATCCGGTCAATGCGCTCAATGTCCTGGCCAGCGACCCCGGTTGTGCGGCGGTTTGCGAAGCAGCAGCCTTCCACGCCGAGTCCATCGCCGCACTGTCGCCCTGAGTAGGCCGGCGTTTGCCGGGCGTGACGACCAGCGCTCGCCAGCGTGGGCTAGCGCACCGACGCCGACGGCTAACCGGCGCATCGTCGAATACGTCATTCACGTCGCCATAGACGTATTCATCATGAATCCGATCACTGCATTCCTCGTTGCCTTGTGTCTCGCCGCCGCCGCGGCTGCCGGCTTGTGGGTCAGCCCGTATCTGGCCGGCGTCTTTGTTTTGGCCGCGGTGGTCATCGCGCTGTCGCTAAAGATGGCCAATGTCTGGCAGAAGTTCGTCATCCTGCGCATGGGCAAGCTGCAGAGCGTGCACGGCGAGGGCATGTTCGCCATCATCCCGATACTGGATACGATCGTGGCCGTGATCGATCAGCGCATTCAGACCACCGGCTTCAACGCCGAAGAGGCGTTGACCCGGGATACGGTGCCAGTCAACGTCGATGCCATCATCTTCTGGCACGTCCACGACGCCGAAAAGGCGGCGCTGGCGATCACCAATTATCGCCAGGCCATCGATCAGGTCGCCCAGACTTCGCTGCGCGAGATGATCGGCTCATCGATGCTGGCGTCGCTGCTGTCCGACCGCAAGGACGCCGACGAACAGCTCAAGCTGGAGATCGGTGCCAAGACCGCGCCTTGGGGTATTACGGTCAGCTCGGTGGAGATTCGCGACGTCGCCATTCCAGAAGCCCTGCAGGACGCCATGTCGCGCCAGGCCCAGGCCGAGCGCGAGAAACAGGCGCGCGTAATTCTGGGCTCGGCGGAGGCCGCGATCGCCGGCAAGTTCGTCGAGGCCGCCCAGACCTATGACGGACATCCGCAGGCGCTGCAGCTGCGGGCCATGAACATCATCTACGAGACCACCAAGGAACGTGGCGCCACGATTCTACTGCCCAGTTCCATGGTCGACAGCCTCAATCCGTCGGCGGCCACCGTGGCATTGGCCCTTGCCGGCAAGGGCGTGCCGGACCCGGACGCCGGCGTGACACGCAAACCCGAGCCGAAGCCGGCGCCCGCCTGATCCATCCGTCCCGGGGCCTTTGCTCAGGGGCCATAACGTCCGAGTCGCAATCCCTAGCAGGGGTATGTCATGACACGAGCCGGCGCCGAGCCGTCAATTCTCACCCTCAACGGCGGCTCGTCGAGCATCCGGTTTGGCCTTTACGCGCGGAGTGAACCGCCAGAATTGCGGCTTCGCGGCAAGATTGATCGTATCGGTCAGGCAGGCGCGACGCTGTCATTCAGCGAGGCGGACACGGCCGAATCGGGCGAGGTCGGCCTCGATGGCAGCGATCATGGGGCGGCCGTCACCCAGCTGATCGACTGGTTTGAACAGCGCGACATATTCGCCGGCATCGATGCGATTGGCCACCGCGTGGTGCATGGCCTGCTGCACGCCGAGCCGGTCTATATCACCTCAGACCTGCGAACCGAGCTCGAACGCCTGCGCCCGCGTGATCCCGAGCATATGCCGCGCGAGCTCGAACTGATCGAGGCATTCGGAAAACGTTTGCCGGACTGCCCGCAGATCGCCTGTTTCGATACCGCTTTTCATCGCCACATGCCACGGGTGGCTACCCAGATCGCGCTGCCGCGCCGCTTTGAGGCGCTCGGCATACAGCGCTACGGTTTTCACGGCCTATCGTATGCCTATCTGATCGAGGAACTGGCGCGACTGGGCGACCCGGCAGCGACCCGTGGCCGCGTGATCCTGGCCCATCTGGGCAGCGGCGCGAGCCTGGCCGCGGTGCGCGACGGCCGCAGCATCGATACCAGCATGGGCTTCACCCCGGCCTCGGGCCTGCCCATGGGCACCCGCACCGGCGATATCGACCCCGGTCTGGTGCGTTTTCTGGCCGACGAACAGGCGATGACGCCGACCCAGTTCGACCAACTGGTGAATCACGAATCCGGGCTGCTCGGCCTGTCCGAAACCAGCAGCGATATCCGCGATCTGCTGGCCAGCGAGGCCGATGATCCAAGAGCCGTGGAGGCGATCGATCTGTTCTGCTATCAGGCAAAGAAGACGATCGGCGCCTATGCCGCGGCCCTCGGCGGTCTGGACACGCTGGTCTTCGCCGGCGGTATCGGCGAGAACGCACCCGCCATCCGTGCCCGCATCTGCGACCGGCTGGACTTTCTTGGCATCACGCTCGACTCGGTGCAAAACGAAGCCGGTACCGCGCTGATTTCCCACTCTTCGGCCCGGGTTGCGGTACGCGTCATCGCTACCGACGAAGAACAGATGATCGCGACCCTGGTGTGTCGTGTATTGAGCTCGGCGTGATCCGTGCCGACGGCTTCCGTGACCCAGTTTCATATATTGAACCGCTAAGTGTGATGACGCACGGAACGGGCGTCGCATCGCGCCCATAGTCGAATCGTTAGCGTAAGAGTTCGGTCCTTCAAGGGCCGTGCCAGGACGCCGCGATGGCGTTCGCCATCGATTGAGCAGCATCGGTGATCGCAATGACACACGACTATATGACCCACTGGAATTTCGGCTGGAGCTGGCTCCTCTGGTTCGGCGTCTGGTTCCTGCTGATCTCGAGCTTCGGCCACTGGGGCTATGCCTACCGCGTCAACCAGCGCTATCTCGTCCCGCCCGCCAAGAATGCGCTCGATATCCTCAACGAGCGCTATGCCCGTGGCGATGTCCCGCGCGAGGAATACAGCCGCATGAAACAGGATTTAGCCGCCGAATAGCGCCCAGCGACACTGGAATCCGAACGGGTGCTGAACATAGAACCGCCAGGCGCCAATGATCGCGATGAACCGCGTAATTGGCAGCCGCAATTGCAGGAACGACGCGAGCCGGAGGCTCCAGGTCACAGGGCCAGCCAACGCGGTAATCGCCACGTTGGTGTCTGGGGTACTCGACCGCGGCGTCCAGCCCGTTCGCATGGGACGTGGAACCGGTCATTTCGTGATTAGAACATTCAAAGGACTTACGATGACTGATATCCCAACCAAGAATAGCGCTGACGAGGGCCAGCCGGGGAGGCGCGCGGTGCCGTGGCGAAAGCACTTCCCGATCTTGATAATCGACCCGGAGTGGTCTGAAAACGGCGTCGGCAGCCAGATGATCCATGCCCTCGCGTCAAGGTTGATTGAGCTGGGCCACGAAGTGCTGAGCGCGCAATCGACACCGGACCGAGAGGCCTTGATACAGGCGCATTCAAATGCCAGCGCCGTGATCATCAATGCCGACATCGACACTAAGAGCGACCGGCACCCGGCGGAATACTTGATCGCCCGTATCCGGAGCCGCAACTCGGACGTGCCGATCTTTCTGTGTACCGACAAGCTCGCGCTTGCTCAGGTTTCTATCGAGGCGCTGCGGCACGTGCGAGGCTACTTCTGGAAACAGGAGGATACGCCGGCCTTCATCGCCGGCCATATCGATGAAGCGGTTACCGAGTATCTGGATCGCTTGTTGCCGCCTTTTTTCTCCGAACTGGTCAAGTACAGCGGCGAATACAAATACTCCTGGCATACGCCCGGGCACAGCGGCGGTGTGGCGTTTTTGAAATCGCCGGTCGGCCAAGCCTACTTTCAGTTTTTCGGCGAAAACATGCTCCGCGCGGATCTGTCCGTGTCTGTGCCGGAGCTGGGTTCGCTACTCGAACATTCCGGCGTCATCGGCGATGCCGAGCGCGAGGCGGCGCGTACCTTCGGCGCGGACCGGACCTATTTCGTGACCAATGGCACCTCGACCGCGAACAAGATCGTCTGGCACGCAAACGTGACTCGCGGCGACGCGGTACTGGTCGACCGCAACTGCCACAAGTCGATCCTGCACGCCATCATCATGACGGGGGCGGTACCGGTCTATCTGCCGACCACGCGCAATGCCTACGGCATCATCGGTCCTATCCCGAAAGCAGAACTGGCGCCGGCGCGTATCGCGCAGCGGCTCGCCGAGCATCCGCTGCTGGATGGCAGGCTGGCGCGCGCACGTCTGGCTGTTATGACCAATTCCACCTACGACGGTCTGGCCTACGACGTCCATGCCGTGAGCGAAACACTCGCGGACACCGTCAACGTGCTCCATTTCGACGAGGCCTGGTTCGCCTATGCGCGTTTCCATCCCTTCTATAGCGGGCGCTTCGGCATGTCCGCGACCGCCGATCGAGCGGGCCATCCCACAATCTTTGCGACCCAGTCCACGCACAAGTTGTTGGCCGCGCTGTCGCAGGCCTCGATGGTGCACGTCCGCGAGAGCGATAAACAACCACTGGATGCGGACCGCTTCAATGAAGCGTTCATGATGCATACCTCGACCTCGCCGCAGTACGGCATTATCGCTTCACTGGACGTCGCCTCGCGGATGATGGCCGGCGCGGCCGGGCAGGCACTGATCGAAGATGTGCTGGACGAGGCGCTGCTGTTTCGACGGCGCTTCGCTCAGGTCAGCACCGAACTGCCGGCAAACGATTGGTGGTTCAGTCTCTGGCAACCGCCGGTGGCGGGCAATCCAGCGGATACGCATGGCGGCGAATACGACGCCAGCGATCCGCGCGCCTGGCTACTGACGCCGGCGGCCAAATGGCACGGCTTCGATATCGCCGATAGCGGTTATGCGCTGCTCGATCCGACCAAGGTCACCGTGCTGACGCCGGGCGTCAATGACAATGGCGGCGTGGCCGACTGGGGCATTCCAGCGGCGATCGTGGCTCGTTTTTTGTGGAATCGCGGCCTGGTAGTGGAAAAGACCGGCCTGTACTCGTTTCTGATCCTGTTTTCGATTGGCGTGACCAAGGGCAAGTGGGGCAGTCTGCTTGCCGAGCTGTTCGAGTTCAAATCGTTGTTCGATGCCAACGCGCCGCTTGAGCAGGTCTTTCCCGCCCTTAGTCGAGAGCATCCGGGCGGCTACGCCGGCCTGGGTCTGGCCGATCTGTGCCGGCAAATGCATCAACTGATCACACGCTTCGATGCCTTACGGCTCATGCGGGATGTGTATACCGAAATTCCCGAGCCGACCATGACCCCAGCCGCTGCCTATGAGCAGCTGGTGCGTGGGCAGGTCGAGGCCATCGATATCGACGCCCTGGACGGACGGACTGCCGCGGTCATGGTTGTGCCTTATCCACCGGGCATCCCGCTGATCATGCCCGGCGAACGTTTCAATTCCCAGAACCATGCGATTCGCGACTACTTGGCGTTCTGCCAAGGCAGCGTAAACGCTTTTCCGGGCTTTGGCAGCGAAGTCCATGGCGTGGCGACCGCCACGGATACCGACCATAACGCTTACACGGTGAGTTGTGTCCTAGAAAGCCGGAAAAACAATTCAGAAGGAACATTCGATGAGTGATATTCCAACCAAGAATGGGGCCGTTGACAGCCAGCCGAAGACCCGCAAGGTCGGACTGCTCAGTCTGATCGGCCTGGTTGTGGGCGCCATGATTGGGGGCGGCGTATTCAGCCTGCCCCAGAACATGGCGGTAGGCGCTTCTTTGGGCGCGGTGGTGATCGCCTGGATTGTCACCGGTATCGGTATAGGGTTTTTGGCCAACACGTTCCGGACCCTGGCGGACAAGCGCCCGGAATTGAGCGCCGGTATCTATACCTATGCGCGCGAAGGATTCGGACGCTTCGCCGGCTTCGAGATGGCCTGGGGTTACTGGCTGAGTGCGGCGTTCGGCAATGTGGCGTTCGCCGTGCTGATCATGTCGACGCTGGGGTACTTTTTCCCAAGTGTCGGCCAGGGCTGGCAGGCGGTTGTCGGCGGTTCGATCCTGATCTGGGTGATGCACTTCATCGTCCTGTTCGGCGTGCAGCGCGCCGCGTCTTTGAATGCGGTCGCCACCGCGACCAAGATCATTCCGATCCTGGCGTTTATCGTTATCGTCGCCGTGTTGTTCAGCCACGTGCGATTCACAACAGATATCTGGGGCGTGCAGGCCCATCTGGGCAACATCGCCAGCCAGGTCAAGAGCACCATGATGGTCACCCTGTGGGTGTTCATCGGCATCGAAGGCGCGGTGGTGATTTCTGGCCGTGCGCGCAGCAGCGAGGACGTCGGCAGAGCGACCTTCATCGGCCTGCTGTTTTGCCTGCTGTTGTATTTTCTGATTTCGGTTCTGCCGTTCGCGTTGCTGTCACAGCCCGAACTCGCCGGTCTGAAAAGCCCGTCAACTGCCTACGTGCTCAAGCATGCGGTCGGCGAATGGGGCGCGCTCCTCATGATCATTGCCACTTTGGTCTCGCTGCTGAGTTGTTGGCTGGCCTGGACCATCATGGTCGCGGAACTACCGTTCGAGGGCGCAAAGGACGGCGTGTTTCCCGAAGTACTTTCACATGAGAACCGGTTTCACACGCCGTCGGCTTCCTTGTGGCTGTCTTCGCTGGTGATGCAGGCCGCCATGTTCGTGGTGTTGTTTGCCCACGACGCCTGGCTGTGGCTCATCGCGATCACCGGGGTGACGGTCCTGCCGCCGTATCTTGCCAGCACAGCCTATTTGTGGCGCTACGCCAGAACACCCGATTTCATCCAAGCACACGGGCACGAACATCGGCTGCCTGCGCTCCTGACCGGTGCGCTTGGCACGATCTACGCGATCTGGATGCTCTATGCGGCCGGCCCGCAGTTCATTCTTCTGTCGACGATCATTTTCGCACTCGGCATTCCGGTGTTCTGGTACACGCGAAAGCGTAAAGCGCCCGGTACGCCGGTGTTCGATCGCGTCGAGGCGATAGCCGCCGCCGTGCTTGTGGTCGCGGCAATTGCCGCCGCGCTGCTTATCACCATGGGCGTCGTGAGCATTGGATAACGACAGCTCCTGAGTACACGTCGCTTCAAAGCAGGCAAGACGAACGCGACATTCGGGCCTGCATTGGCCACTAAACAGGAAATGACATGCAATACGACCATCTATTCCAGTTCCTGTTCTGTGCTGCGAATCTGGCGCCCGGCCGCCCGGAATCACGACAACTGCTGGGCATCATGCAAGCGCTCGATTCGACCGCTTACGATGTGGTTCAAACACATTCAGTCGACGATGCGAAGTTCGCGATCCGCAGCAATGCCACCTTTGGTTGCCTCGTGCTGCAATGGGACTGGGAGAGCGACGCAGAGCAGACCGAGGCGCTGGTCGACTGGATACGCCTGCGCGGGCTCGAATGTCCGATCTTTCTGCTGACTTGGCGATGGCATCTTGAGCAGATTTCGGAGGCGACGCTGAGCCAGGTCACCGGCTATATCTTCCTGGATGAGGATTCGCCGCAGTTCATCGCCGAAAATCTGGCAAGCCACCTGCAGGCCTATGCCGACACGCTCAAAACGCCATTTTTTGGTGCCATGGTGGATTACGCCGAACAAGGCAACCAGGTTTGGACTTGCCCGGGACATAACGGCGGCGTGTTTTATAGCAAAAGCCCGATCGGGCGGGTGTTTGTGGAACATTTCGGCGAGGCGATCTTTCGCAACGATCTGGACAATTCGGTCGTCGAACTGGGCGATCTGCTTACCCACCAAGGGCCAGCACTGGCCGCGCAAAAATCGGCGGCGAAGATATTCGGGGCTGAACGCACTTACTTCGTGCTCAACGGCACCTCGACTTCCAACAAGGTCGTGCTGAGTTCGCTGGTCGCGCAGGGCGATCTCGTGTTGTTCGACCGCAACAACCATAAGTCGGCACACCACGGGGCCCTGGTCTTGGCCGGTGGTATCCCGGTCTATTTGCCGACTCAGCGCAACGGCTACGGTTTGATCGGGCCAATCGATCACGACGCGCTCGACGCTGAGCGTATTCGCGAGAGCATCCGGCGCCATCCGCTGGTTAGCGACCCGGCGATCGCCGACAGGGAACGGCCGTTCCGGGTCGCCGTGATCGAACAGTGCAGCTACGACGGCACCATCTATAACGCGCAGACGATCCTCGAAAAAATTGGCCCGTTGTGCGACTACATCCTCTTCGACGAAGCCTGGGCCGGTTTCATGAAATTTCATCCCCTGTTCCATGGCCGTTTCGCCATGGGGCTGGAGAATCTCGGCGCCGACCAGCCGGGTATTTTCGCGACCCAGTCGACGCATAAGCAGCTTGCCGGCTTTTCCCAGGCATCGCAGATTCATGTCCGCGACAGTCATATTTCCGGCCAGCGCCGGCATGTCGAACATCTGCGCTTCAACGAGACGTACATGCTGCATGCCTCGACCTCGCCCTACTACCCGCTGTTCGCCTCGCTGGATGTCGGCGCACAGATGATGAAGGGGCGTTCCGGACAGGCCCTCTGGGACGACACGATCCGGCTCGGCATCGAGCTGCGCAAGAAGATCCGCCAGCTCAAACGGCATTTCGAACAGACCGAAACGGATTCGCGCAAGCAATGGTTCTTCGATCCGTTTGTGCCGGACCACCTCAGCGTGCCGGCTTCCGATATAGGGCCGGAAATACGCGACATGCCCTGGGAAGATGTGGACACCGACCGCCTGGCCACGGATCCGGCCTGCTGGATGATGCAACCGGGCGCCGAGTGGCACGGATTCGGGCATACCGAGCCCGATTACATCATGACCGACCCCAACAAGCTGACGCTGCTCCTGCCGGGACCGGAGCGCACGGCCGGCGCCTATAGCGAGTACGGCGTGTTTGCTGCGGTGGTCGCCGAATATCTGCGCGAACACCGGATCGTGCCCGAAAAGAACGATCTCAACAGTCTGCTTTTTTTGCTCACGCCCGGCCTGGAGTCGAGCAAGGCCGGGACATTGCTGAGTGCACTGGTGGCATTCAAGCGACTGCACGATGCCAACGCGCCGCTGGACACGGTCATTCCTACGTTGGTTGATCGCCACGGTACACGGTATGACGGACAGGGCCTACGGGATCTGTGTGCTGACATGCACGACTTCTACCGCAAGGCGTGCACCTCGACGCTGCAAAGCGATCAATTCAAGGCCGCACATTGTCCCGAGCCTGCCATGACGCCCAAGCAGGCCACGGACCGCATGGCGGCCAACGACGTGGATTTCCTGCCCATCGATCAGATCGACGGTCGTATCGCTGCCACCCTGGCACTGGTCTATCCGCCTGGCATCGGGGTGGTCGTGCCCGGCGAACTCTACGACGCGCGCGCCCAGCCGATGCTCGATTACTTCACCTTATTCGAGGCCGCCGCTAACCGCTTCCCGGGCTTCGCGAACGAGATCCAGGGCCTGTATCCAGTCGCAGAAGCCGACGGGACGACGCGGCTCTATACCTATGTGGTGCGCGACAACGTGATCTGACCCACGGGGTTGGCGCGCGCTTTCAAGACTGTTATCCGCCACGGCATCGAGTCGTGTTCAAGGAGTTCTATCATGAGCCAGTTGGGTACCCAATCCGAAGTCGGCACACTACGGCGCGTGCTGGTGCACCGTCCTGACCTGAGCCTGCGCCGACTGACGCCGGGTAACCGCGAAGCGCTACTGTTCGACGATGTACTCTGGGTCAAGCGAGCCCGCGAGGAACACGACGTGTTCGTCGATTCGCTGCGTGAACGCGGGGTGGAAGTGCTCTACCTGCAGGAGCTGCTGGCCGAGACACTGGCCATCCACGAGGCGCGGCACTGGCTGTTGGAGCGGGCCATCACCCCCGGCAATCTGGGTAGCACCCTGTGTGCTGAGGCACGCGCCTATCTGGCCGAGCTGCCGGCGACCAGGCTGGCGGAACTGCTCATCGGCGGCTTGGCGCGTGCCGAAAGTCCTTTTCAGGGCCACGGGTTGACCACGGAGGCCATGGACGGCCACGACTTCATCCTGCCGCCGCTGCCCAATCATCTATTCACCCGCGATACATCCTGCTGGATCTACGGCGGGGTGTCGGTTAATCCGATGGCCAAGCGGGCGCGTCGGCCCGAAGCGCTGAACTGCCAGGTCATTTATCTTTTCCATCCGTTGTTTGCCGAGCAACCTTTCGAATTCTGGTTCGGCAACGAGCCGCTCGACTATGACGGCCAGACCATCGAAGGCGGCGATGTCATGCCCATTGGGCGTGGCACGGTGCTGATCGGCATGGGGGAGCGCACAACGCCGCAGGCCGTGGAAGCCCTCACGCTGAATATTTTTGCTGCCGGCGGGGCCGAGCGAGTGATTGCAGCCGCGTTTCCCAAAGCGCGTTCATCCATGCATCTGGATACAGTATTCACGCTGCTGGATCATGACGCCGCGACCATGTTTCCTCCGGTCGTGGACGCCTTCCGGGTCTGGAGTTTGCGCCGGGGCGAGCGCGCCGGCACGCTGGATCTGCGCGCCGAAACGAGTTTCGTTGATGCCGTGACCGATGCGCTAGGGCTCGACAAGCTGCGCGTGATCCCCACCGGCGGCGACGAGTACGAGGCCGAACGCGAACAGTGGGACGACGGCAACAACGTGCTGGCGGTCGCACCGGGCGTCGTCATTGGCTACGACCGCAACGTCTACAGCAATACCCAGATGCGCAAGGTCGGTATAGAAGTCATCACCATCCCGGGTTTCGAACTCTCGCGCGGACGCGGCGGCGCGCACTGCATGAGCTGCCCGCTGCAACGTGACCCGATCTGACGCATTCAACCCGGAGTGATCATGGCTTTGAATTTACATAACCGCAGTTTTCTGACTCTTCTTGACTTCTCAGCGCGCGAAATCACCGATCTGATCGAGCTCGCGGCCCAGCTCAAGATAGCTAAGAACACACATACCGAACAGCCCATGCTGTCGGGGCGCAACATCGCGCTGGTCTTCGAAAAAGACAGCACCCGTACGCGCTGCGCTTTCGAAGTGGCCGCCCACGACCAGGGCGCCCACGTCACCTATCTCGGCCCCAAGGGGTCACATATGGGCGTCACGGAAACGGTCAAGGACACCGCGCGCGTGCTCGGCCGTATGTTCGATGCCATCGAGTATCGTGGCTTCGGCCAATCGATCGTCGAGGATCTGGCCGCTCACGCCGGCATCCCGGTCTGGAATGGTCTGACCGACGAATTCCATCCGACGCAGGTGCTGGCGGATTTTCTGACCATGCGCGAGCATAGCGGTAAGGCGCTCGAGCAAACGGCGTTCTGTTTTCTGGGCGACGGCCATAACAACGTGGCCGAGTCATTAATGGTCGGGGCCGCGAAGCTCGGCATGGACTGTCGTATTGCCGCGCCCGCCCAGCGCCAGCCCGATCCGAAAAAACGCGAACAGATCGAAACACTGGCCGCAGCCAGTGGCGCAAGGATCACGGTCACCGATGATCTCGATGAGGCGGTGGCCGACGCCGATTTTCTGTATACGGACGTCTGGGTCTCGATGGGCGAGCCGGAATCGACGTGGGAGGAACGTATCGAGTTGCTCCGCCCCTACCAGATCAGCCGGGAGACGCTTGCGCGCACGGGCAACCCCAAGACCTGCGTGATGCACTGTTTGCCGGCATTCCACAACCGCGACACGGTCTACGGGGAAAAACTCTTTCAGACCTATGGCCTCGACGGCATGGAAGTCACCGATGAGGTGTTCGAATCGGCGGCCAGCATCGTCTTCGATCAAGCCGAAAACCGCCTGCACACCATCAAGGCGATCATGGTCGCAACTCTGGGATACTGAGTTGCGCATCGTCGCGGCCCTGGGTGGGAATGCGCTACTGCGTCGCGGCGAGCCGCCAACCGCGGCCAACCAGCGCAGCAATGCCGCCATAGCAGCCCAGGCCCTGGCCGAGCTTGTCCGTGCCGGGCATCAGCTCGTCGTTTCTCATGGCAACGGACCGCAGGTCGGTTTGCTGGCCTTGCAGGGCGCCGCCTATCGCGCTGACGAAGCCTATCCGTTGGACGTACTGGGCGCAGAAACAGAAGGCATGATCGGCTATCTGATCGAACAGGAGCTAGGCAATCAACTGGGGTGGGATAGGCCGGTCGCCACCCTGTTGACCCAGGTGAGAGTCGATGCCGCCGACCCGGCCTTTGATGCGCCGACCAAACCAGTCGGGCCGGTCTACGCGCAGCAGGAGGCCGAGCGTATCGCGGCGGCCAACCAATGGGCGATCGCCGCTGATGGTGCGGGCTATCGACGCGTGGTAGCTTCGCCCGTGCCGCAGCGAATTCTGGAGATCGGTGTTATAGAGTTGCTCACCCGCGAGGGCGTGATCACGATTTGCGCCGGCGGCGGAGGTATTCCGGTTATCGCCAGGCCCGACGGCCACCTCGAAGGCGTGGAAGCCGTTGTGGACAAGGACGCAACCAGCGCGCTGCTTGCCCGGGACCTGGGTGCCGACGCACTGCTGTTGCTGACTGATGTCGATGCCGTCCAGACAGACTGGGGTAAGCCTACGGCCCGGCGGATCCGCCGTGCTGGCAGTGATACCTTCGACACGATCGGCTTCAGCGCGGGTTCGATGGGACCCAAAGTCCGCGCCTCCCAGGCGTTCGTGCGCGATACCGGCGGCTTCGCGGCAATCGGCCGGCTTCAGGATGCGGGTGCGCTTATCGAAGCCACCGTGGGTACCCGCATCGACGCCGGCGACGGCGCATTCGACTACTACGATTAAAACCGGCAGGCCGGGATCATCGAGGAACTCGCCGACATGATGTCAGGCTGTGGGGTATCAGCATGAATCGAAATAACTGTCATGCGATAGCGCGTCTGGTTCCAGCAAGATCGCAATGGGCGACGTCCGTATTCTGGTGGATGCGGTCGACGATCCACACCGCGAGTGCGCTCGGCTACGTCTGCGACGCCGATGTAATCAGCTTATACCCTGAGATGCTGCGTCCGGCCGACAGATAGACCGACAAGTGCAATGGCGGCTGACTGATGAGAAAGCCGGCAAAAAAGCACGATAACGCAACGCCGCATTGATAGCGGAATTGGCCACATAGGCGGCATGTCCACGGCGTCAGGCGGCACACCACCGGCGCGATCAGCCGAACCCGCAGGCGGTGCCCATTCTGGCGGATACCATGACTCGCCATGCCCGCGCTTCCGATCCGGTCGTCATGGGCCAATATGATCGCGAGGATGAGATCGGCCACATCGGCTAAGACAACTCAGCCCGTGTCGTTTTGTTTTCGGCGCGGCCTGCGCTGATCGATACCGTACGTCCGCAGGCCCAAAGTAACCGGCGCGCAGGTGACGTTGGCACGGAACGCATTCCGGGAAGCCCCGTGGGCGTTCGCCGCCGCACGGTCGCTGATTGAGCGCGAAGGGTCGACCTAACGTGTGGCAGCGAACAGAGCCCGAGAAAAATTGCGCCCATAGTCGAATCGTTAGCGTAAGAGTTCGGTCCTTCAAGGGCCGTGCCAGGACGCCGCGATGGCGTTCGCCATCGATTGAGCAGCATCGGTGATCGCAATGACACACGACTATCTGGCCAACTGGAATTTCGGCTGGAGCTGGCTCCTCTGGTTCGGCGTCTGTTTCCTGTTGATCTCGAGCTTCGGCCACTGGGGCTATGCCTACCGCGTCAACCAGCGCTATCTCGTCCCGCCCGCCAAGAATGCGCTCGATATCCTCAACGAGCGCTATGTGCGTGGCGACATTGACCGTGACGAATACCGGCGGATGAAGCAGGAGATGGCGGCCAAGTAGTGAACAGCGACGCGACGTCGATCTGCTGACTGTCGTCCGACCCATCCGTCTATTAGCTGGCTCTGATCGGGGCCAGTCTGTTCGGTGTAACTCAGTACCAGGGTGGGCATGCGACAGGTGCCCATCTGAGAACCAGCAGGCGCCGATCGAGGCACTACAAAACGACCCTAAAGAGATGTTCAGAATGCCCATCCATCGCGTTGATTTGAATGACCAATCCAGTCTGCGAGACATTTATGCAACGAATGCCCCGGCAGACAATCTGCCAAAGTTTCGGTTGCCGAAAGGCCCCACCGAGCCGCGTGCCGCCTATGCCCTCATCCGCGATGAGCTTCTGTTGGACGGGAATGCCCGTCAGAACCTCGCCACGTTCTGTACGACCTGGGTGGAGGATGAGGTCAAGCAGTTGATGGCGGATGCGGTCTACAAGAACATGATCGACAAGGACGAATATCCCCAGACCGCCGAGCTTGAGAACCGCTGCGTACACATTCTTGCCGACCTCTGGCACGCCCAGAAATCATGGGAGACGGTGGGCTGCTCGACCACCGGGTCAAGCGAAGCGGCCATGCTGGGCGGTCTTGCTTTCAAGTGGCAGTGGCGCAAGCGCCGGGAAGCCGATGGCAAGGATACGAGCAAGCCGAATATCGTGACCGGCCCCGTGCAGATCTGCTGGAAGAAATTTGCCCGCTATTTCGATGTCGAGATCCGCGAGGTGCCGCTGGAAGGCGACGCCCTTGGATTGAAGCCCGAAGACCTGCGCCAATACTGCGACGAAAACACGATCGGTGTGGTGGCGACGCTGGGTGTCACCTTCACTGGTATTTACGAACCTGTAGAGGCTTTGGCGGGTGAGCTGGACGCGATGGAGCGCGATCTCGGGCTTGATATTCCGATCCATGTCGATGCTGCCTCGGGGGGGTTCATCGCGCCATTCATTCAGCGCGACCTGGCCTGGGATTTCCAGATCGAGCGGGTCCGGTCGATCAACGCCTCCGGCCACAAATACGGCCTCGCCCCCCTCGGTGTGGGTTGGGTGATCTGGGCATCGAAGGAAGATCTACCCGAAGAGCTGATTTTCTATGTGGATTATCTGGGCGGCAACATGCCCACTTTTGCGCTGAACTTCTCGCGACCCGGTGGCGAGATCATCGCGCAATACTACAATTTTCTGCGCCTCGGTCGGGAAGGGTATACGGCAGTCCAGCAAGCCTGTTCCGATACGGCCCACTGGCTGGGTGAACAGCTGGCAGAGATCGAGCGTTTCGAAATGGTCTATGACGGCCACGGCGGTCTGCCCGCGGTCGCCTACAAGCTGACCGACGTCGATCACGGCTTCACGCTCTATGACCTGTCGGAACGGGTGCGGATGCGTGGATGGCAGATCGCGTCCTATCCGCTACCGTCGAACCGCCAGGAAACCGTTGTGCAACGCATCCTGATTCGCCACGGAGTCAGTCGCGATCTGGTGCAACTTCTTCTGGATGACATCAAACGCGCGATTGAGCACCTGTCGAAGAACCCGGTGCCGAACTCCACTGCAAAACCGGGGTTCCATCATGGGGGAGTCCATCATGAGTAAGTCAGCTCTGGCGCCGTGAAGGGCGCCAGGTGCGGCTCAAATTCAAGCAGGATCGGCAACCGCAAGCAGCGAAAGCCGTAGCTCAACAACGCCATCCACGCGCGAGGATTCATGCGGTAGATCGCAGTGGGAAAACACTTCGAGCATTTTTCTGTTCTTTGCCAGAACACATGCCTTGAACCCCGACAGACCCGCTGCCCGTGCGAGTTTGATTAGATGAGTAAACAACGTTGTCGCAATACCCAACTCGTGGTGCGTGTCGTCCACTGCAAATGCCAGTTCCGCAACCGGTGCGAGCACATGTTCGGAGACGATATAGCGCGCAACGCCAACCATTACGGCTATGCCGTCTTCATCGAGAATAGCCACCAGACCCACATGATCGCGAAAATCCAGCTCCGTAAAGTAGATGAGTTCCTCCGGCGATAGGTTGTGCTTCGCTTGAAAGAATCTAAAATAAGAGGACTCGGCGCTTAGTCGGTGCATCGCCTCCTGTAGCGCTTGTTTGTCATCAGGACGTATCGCACGTATCAGCACTTCGCGCCCGTCTCGGAGCCTGTCCGTCGCTGCATACGAAGCGAGTGCCTGGTTGCTTGCTTTCGTTTTCATTGCAGTCATGTGCGCCCGCGCGGGCGATCGCTCTCACGACAGGCCTGCGCGGCTTTCCTGATCGCTTCGGCCTGGGTGGGATAGGTATGAATCACGCGTGCGATGGTGTGCAGTCCGATCCCCGCGACCATCGCCAGCGACAGGCCGTTGATCATTTCGCTGGCGTGGCGCCCCACCACGGTCGCGCCCAGGATGGTGTCGGTGCCTTCGCGCACGTGGATTTTTACGAACCCTTCTTCGCCGCCGTCGACGAGGGCGCGATCGACCTCGTGCATCGGGACCGTGAAGGTCTTGATCGGGATACCGCGCGCGCGCGCCTGGCGCACGTATAGACCGACGTGGGTGATTTCCGGATCGGTATAGGTACACCAGGGGATGGTCAGGGCACTCAGGCGCTGGCGCCCGCGACACAATGCATTGTGCGTGGCGATGCGCGCCGAGGCATTGGCGGTATCGACGAACATGTGTTCCATGCAGACATCGCCGGCCGCGAAGATTCGCTTGTTGCTCGTGCGCAGGAAGTCATTCACCTGGATGCCGGCCGCCGTGTCGAAGACGACGCCCGCCGCTTCGAGATCCAGTCCGGCCACGGCGGGCGTGCGGCCGATGCCGGTCAATACCACGTCGGCCGTGATGGTTGCCACGTCGCCGTCGTTGACTATTTCGACGACCTTCTTGCCTTTTTTCATGCGTACGTTGACGGCGGTCGTATTCAGATGCATCTCGACGCCGTCCTGGGCCAACGCGGCGCTGAGCAGCTGGGCGGCATCGCGTTCTTCCTTGGGCAGGAACAGGGGCTGGTCGTGGACAAGGACGGTGCGCGAGCCGAGGCGGGAAAACGCCTGGGCCAGCTCGCAGCCCACCGGGCCGCCGCCGATCACCAGCAGGCTAGCCGGCAGGGTGGTCAGGTCGAACACCGTTTCGTTGGTCAGGTAACCGGCTTCCGTCAGTCCGGGCAGTGTTGGAAGCAAGGAACGCGAGCCCGTGGCGATCAGCGCTTTCTTGAACTGCAGCCGGATGCCGTCGAGATCGATCGTATCGTCGCTGACAAAGCGCGCAGTACCGAAAAACAGGTCGATGCCCAGGGCAGCAATGTTCGCGGCGGAGTCGAGATGGGCCAGGCGCGCGCGGATGCGACGCATGCGTTCCATCGCGAGCGGGAAATCGACTTCGATATGTGTTGGTGCGCGGGCGCCGTAGCAAGCGGCATCGCGCATCTCTGCGTACAGCCGTGAGGTTCTGATCAGCGACTGAGACGATACCGTGCCGTAGTTCAGCGAAACGCCGCCGAGCAGATGATTTTCGACCAGCGCGACGCGCGCGCCGAGGGCCGCGGCGCTGCGTGCGGCGGTCAGGCCGGCGGGCCCGGCGCCGATTACCAGCCAGTCGTAGCATGCGCGTGGCCGCGGGTTGTGCCAGGCCGGCGGCCGCACCTGGGCCCAGCGTTCGCGGTCGTAAGGGTTCGCGCCCTGATCCTCGAGCGTCGGGCGGACTTGCGTCATGGCTGAGCCCCCGGGCGCTGCTCGAGCCAGCCGCCTGAGAAGTCCGCGCGGCGCAGGCCGTCGCGAATACAGGACAGATCTCGCATCAGACGCCAAGGCTGCCCGGATCGGTAGTTTTCGATCATCAACACGATCATGCCCTGGTCGAGACCGAAGATATCAGTCGTGATCCAGACTTTCCCCGGCGCCTCGCCAAGCGTGGCATTGAAGCCGCTGGCATGGATGAGATCGACGTTGCCCGCAACGCCGTCTGCCAGTAGCGCACGCAACGCCGGCAACACGATCTCGGGCGCAAAGACCAGCGACGAGGCGGTCGCCGAGCCGGCGATGGTGCCATCGTCCGGGCCATAGGGCAGGCCACGCGCGGCATAGCCATAAAACGCTTGCTGGCGTCCGGCTACCTGGCGTGCATCGGCGCTGGGGCCGTCGCCGGCCGAAAGGCCCCAGTGCTCGGCGTCGTAGCCGACGAAGCTCCTAGGGTTGAGGATCGCATATTTGCGCTGGATATAGGTCGCACGCCGGCTGTTCTCGAAATAGTCGCAGTTCTTCTCGCGCATGAACGCATCACGGATGCCGCGGAAATCGATCCAGGCGTGCGAGAACTGGTGAATGAACAATGGTCCGGCGTACAGGAAATCGGTCCCGTACAGATTTTCCCATTGATAGGTCATGGTCCAGGCATGAAAACTTTGTTCGGTCAGCGCGTGGGTCGGCGAACCCAGGCCGAGCGCATAGAGCAGGAGGGCTTCGCTATAACCTTCCCAGCCGTAGTGCAGGAAGCCGCATTCCGGTTTCCAGCCCTGCATGACCGTAACGCCGTCGTGTTGCATCCAGAGCCAGTCGACCCGTTCATAGAGGGCGTTGGCGAGCCGGCGTAGTTCGGTTTCGTCGGGTGTGTCGGCGTCGAAGTAGGCAGCGGCGCTGAGCATGCCGGCGATCAGGATGGTCGTATCGATCGGCGAGAGTTCGCACCGCCAGACGCGGGTGCCGCGTTGCATATCCAGAAAGTGAAAATAGAAACCGCGATAACCGGTTGCTTCGGCGCTGCCCGACTGATCGCTGGCCATGAAAAAATGCAGGCTGGCGAGCGTGCGCTGTACCGCATCGGTGCGTTTCATCCAGCCGCGCTCGACCCCGATCGGGTAGGACGACAAGGCAAAGCCGACCACCGCGATACTCGAGGGCGCGCCGTCGCGCGTGGTGTCGGCGAGCAGGCCGTTGTCCAGGTTGGCGAATTGCAGGAAATAATCGAAGGCCGTGCGCTGCAGGCGGTCGAGCATCGCATCGTCGGATTCACCGTCTGCTGCGACGGCGGCATGGCCTGGCTGCGTGGCGGGACGGGCGGTCACGGTGCGGCAATTGCGTGGTCGACGATGGCCTGAGCTTCTTTCAGGATGCGTTGCAGGTGGGCATCGTCGTTGAAACTCTCGGCGTAGATCTTGTAGATGTCTTCGGTGCCCGACGGGCGGGCAGCGAACCAGCCGTTGGCGGTCATCACCTTGATGCCGCCGATCGGCGCGCCGTTGCCGGGCGCGGTGTCGCTGACGCCGGTAATCGGTTCGCCGGCGAGTTCCTGCGCGTTGATGCATTGGGGCGTGAGTGCCGCCAGCGCTTGTTTCTGCTGCGAGGTTGCCTTGGCCTCGACGCGGTCGGCTATCGGGCGACCCAGTTCCTCGGTGAGCGTGCTGTACAGGACGCCAGGGTCGTGGCCGCAGCGCGCGGTGATCTCGGCTGCCAGCAGGGCAGGCGCGATGCCATCCTTGTCGGTGGTCCAGACCGACCCGTCGCGGCGCAGGAACGACGCCCCGGCGCTTTCCTCACCGCCGAAGCCGAGGGATCCATCGAACAGCCCGGCAGAGAACCACTTGAAGCCGACCGGCACTTCGACCAGCTTGCGTCCCAGCCGTGCGCTCACCCGGTCGATCAGGCCGGTACTGACCACGGTCTTGCCCACCGCAGCCTGCGCGCTCCATTGCGGGCGGTGGCCGAACAGATAATCGATGGCGACGGCCAGATAATGATTGGGTGCCAGCAATCCGGCCTGGGCGGTGACGATACCGTGGCGGTCATGGTCGGTGTCGCAGGCAAAGGCGATATCGTAATGATCCTTGATATCGATCAGCCGCTGCATGGCATAGGGCGACGACGGATCCATGCGGATCTTGCCGTCCCAGTCGACCGTCATGAAAGCGAACGTCCGATCCACCACGTCGCTGACCACGGTCAGGTCGAGCCGATAGTGTTCGGCGATGCGCGCCCAGTAGTGCACGCCGGCGCCGCCCAGCGGGTCGACGCCCATATGAAGTTGGGCCTCGCGGATCGCATCCATGTCGATGACCTGGCCGAGATCGGCGACATAGGCGGTCAGGAAATCGTGGCGATGCGTCGTCGCCGCCTGCAGCGCCCTGTCGTAGGGCATCCGCCTGACCCCAGCCAGATCCTGTTCGAGCAGGGCGTTGGCCGCGGCCTCGATGGTGTCGGTGATGTGCTCATCGGCTGGCCCGCCGTTCGGCGGGTTGTATTTGAAGCCGCCGTTGTCGGGCGGATTGTGCGAGGGCGTTACCACAATGCCGTCCGCCAGCCCGGAGGTACGGCCGCGGTTATAAGTCAGGATCGCGTGCGAGACCGCGGGCGTCGGCGTGTATTCATCGCCGGTGGCGAGCATGGTCTCGACGCCGTTGCCCGCCAACACTTCGATGGCGCTGGCCCGCGCGGGTTCCGACAGCGCGTGGGTGTCGATACCGAGAAACAGCGGCCCGTCGATGCCCTGGCTTTTGCGATAGGCGCAGATCGCCTGGGTAATCGCGAGCACGTGCGGCTCGTTGAACGACAGTGCGAACGACGAGCCACGATGTCCGGAGGTGCCGAAGACCACACGCTGCGCCGGCACCGCCGGATCGGGCAGCCCGGTGTAATAGGCGCTCACCAGCCGGGGCACATCGACGAGCAGGTCTTGCGGGGCAGGTTTGCCGGCGAGGGGGCTGATCAGGGTGGCCATGGGGCGTTCCTCAATCCACTGCGGCGGGTAAACGGTCCGCGTCCTCGTCGATCCGCTGGCGCCGATAGCGTTCGATCAGTGCGTTGGTCGAGCTGTCATGGGCGAGTGCTACGGCGTCGTCGGGCGTGAGTTCTGGCAACAGACGTTGTGCCAGTGCCTTGCCCAGTTCCACGCCCCACTGGTCGAACGAATCGATATCCCAGATCACGCCCTGGGTGAACACGCTGTGCTCGTAGAGTGCGACCAGCGCCCCTAGGGTGGCCGGCGTCAGCCGTTCGGCCAGCAGGGTATTGCTTGGGCGGTTGCCCTCGAAGACGCGGTGGGGCGCCAGCGCCTCTGATATACCTTCGGCCGAGACTTCATCAGCGGTCTTGCCGAACGCCAGCGCCTGGCTCTGCGCGAACAGGTTGGCCGTCAACAGGTCGTGCTGGCCGCGTAGCGGGTTCAGGCTCTGGCAGAAGCCGATGAAGTCGCAGGGCACCAGTCGCGTGCCCTGGTGGATCAGCTGGTAGAACGAGTGCTGGCCGTTGGTGCCGGGCTCGCCCCAGAGGATCGGGGCGGTCTCGATGGCCACCGGGTTGCCGGCGCGGGTGACGTGCTTGCCGTTGCTCTCCATGGTCAACTGCTGCAGGTAGGCCGGAAAGCGCTTGAGGTACTGCGCGTAGGGCAGCACCGCCACCGTGGTCGCGCCCAGAAAATTGTTGTTCCAGATCGCCAGCAGCGCCAGCAGTACCGGTAGGTTGTGCGCCATCGGTGCGTTTTGGAAATGCTGGTCCATTGCGTGGAAGCCGGCGAGCATGGCGCGAAAGTTCTCGGGCCCGATGGCAATCATATTGGCCAGCCCGATCGCCGAATCCATCGAGTAGCGCCCGCCGACCCAGTCCCAGAAGCCGAACATCTGCTCGGCAGCGATGCCGAATTCGGTGACGCCTTCGACATTGGTGGAGACCGCGACGAAGTGTCGCGCCACGGCCGTTTCATCACCGAGCTGGGCAACACACCAGTCGCGAGCGGCATGCGCATTGGTGAGTGTTTCCTGGGTCGTAAAGGTCTTGGAGCACACGATAAACAGGGTCTCGGCCGCGTCGAAATCGCGGAGCGCCTCAATCAGGTCGGTGGCGTCGACGTTCGAGACAAAACGTACGGTCAGATCACGCTGGCTGTAATAACGCAGCGCCTCGAATGCCATCACCGGCCCGAGGTCGGAACCGCCGATACCGATGTTCACGATGTTGCGAATACGCTTTCCGCTGTAGCCGAGCCATCGCCCGCCGCGCACGTCTTCGGCGAACACTGACATGCGCGCTAGCACCGCATGGACCTCGGCGACCACATTCTGGCCGTCGACTACGATCTTCTGGCTCGCTGGCGTCCGCAACGCCACGTGCAATACGGCGCGCTGTTCAGTGGTGTTGATCGCGTCACCGCGGAACATGGCATCCCTGCGCCCGGCCAGGCCGCAGTCGTTCGCCAACGCGGTCAGCAGTTCGAGCGTGTGCGCGGTGACGCGGTTCTTCGAGTAGTCGAGGAACCAGCCGGCGGCTTCGGCCGTGAAGGTCGTACCGCGCTCGGGATCGGCCGCAAACAGCTCGCGCAGGTGGGCATCGCCGATCTCGGCATGGTGTGCGGCCAAGGCCTGCCACGCCGGGCGCGCGGTCAGTGCGTCGGACTCTGGGGCACAGGCTTGCGACTTCGCGGCGCTCATTGGGCGGGCTCGGCAACGGCGGCGCGCTTATCTTCGATCTGCGTCAGCAGCGCTTGCCACGAGGTCGAGAAGGACTCGGCGCCTTCGTGCTGCAGACGCGCGGCGAGCGCGTCGGCATCGACGCCCACATGCGCGAATGCCTGCAGCACGGTGTCGGCATCGCCTCCGTCGACGGCCATCGGCTCGCCCACCTGGCCGTGGTCAGCGAACGCATGCAGTGTCTTCTCCGGCATCGTATTGATGGTGTCGGGGGCGGCGAGCGCCTCGATATAGAGCGTGTCCGGTGCGGCTGGGTCCTTGGTGCCGGTGCTGGCCCACAGCAGTCGTTGCGGACGCGCACCGGCCTTGGCCAGCGCCTGCCAGCGGTCGGAGGCCAACAGTTCACGATAGGCCCGATACGTACGCCCGGCGATGGCGATGCCCAGGCGGTTCTGGAGATCTGTCGGAACTTCCTTGTTGGCGGCGACGTCCCAGCGGCTGATGAACAGCGACGCGACCGATGCCACCTTCGGATCCAGGCCTGCATCGATACGGCGTTCGATGCCGCGCATATAGGCGTCGACCGCCGCCAGATACTGCTCGCGAGAGAACAGCAGCGTGACATTGACCGGAATGCCGGCGAAGATCGATGCCTCGATGGCCGTCAGGCCGGCCGCCGTGCCCGGAATCTTGATGAACAGATTGTCGCGTGCGGCCGTCGCATGCAGTTGTGCAGCGGCTGCGATTGTGGCGTCGGCATCGTCGGCCAGCAGCGGCGAAACTTCCAGCGAGACCCAGCCATCCACACCCTCGCTTGCATCAAAGGCCGGCCGCAGCAGGTCGGCGGCCCGGCGCAGGTCGTTTATCGCCAGCGCAAAGAAGATCTGCTCGATCGTCGAGTGACGCTCGCGAGCGAGTCTGGCAATCGCGCTGTCGTAATCGTCGCCCTGGCCGATCGCGTGTTCGAAGATCGTCGGGTTCGAGGTCAAGCCGGTGACCGACAAGTCGGCGATATAGGTGGCTAATGTGCCGTCGTCGAGCAGGCGACGAGTGATATTGTCGAGCCAGAGGCTCTGGCCCAGCTCGTGGAGGGCCTGTGTGTTGGGGTTCATGGGGTGTCCTGGGTTTTCGATGTGACGTCGTGGGTGGGCGCGTATGCGACGTCGAGCCAGCGCGTGATGTCGATAGATTTCAGCTCGCCGATGTGCTCGATGCTGCGATCCGCTGGCGGATACGCGGCGTTCGCCGCTGAATCGAGGGCGTAGTGGCCCTGACGCGGAAAGACGGTGACCACGCGCTCGCCCCAGAACTGCTTGATGGCGGCGAGCAGTCGCAGCTTGTCGTCGATGATCACATAGCGCCGTGCCGGGTACTGCTCCTGGACTGCGGCGAGTTGCTGCTCCTTGTGGACATCGATGAGCACACGGCCGTCGACCGCATCCCATAGGCCCGAGCGCTGTATCTTGCGGGGCTGGAATACCACGTCGCCGTCGCTCAGTATCACGGTCGGCCCGTACCGAGCCAGATGGGCGATGACGTCGAGTGCGCCCGGATACAGGCAGTCGGCGAAGGGGTAGTCGATCAGGAAGTTCGACAGGCGCAGCAGACGCTGTGCCTGGAGACCGCCGTCCTCGATATCGGCCCGGTAGCGCTGTAATGCGCCGAGATAATCGGCATAGCCCAGTTCGGCTCGCAGCGCTTCGAAGGCGGCCCAGTAACGAGCCGCGCTGGCGGTGCCGAAGCCATGTTCGAGGTGGCGGCGCAGGTCGGCGACGAAACGATCGTTGTCGACCAGGGTGTTGTCGACATCGAGCAGAAAGACCCGATCTGGTGTCATCACGGTTGCTCCTCGGGTTGCGGGTTGTGCCAGGCGCCATCACCGGCGATCAGCGCGTCGGCGGCCGCCGGCCCCCAGCTTCCTGGCGCATAGGGCAGGGCAGGATCGTGATCGTTGAGGACGGGCTCGACTACGGCCCAGGCCGCCTCAACTGCGTCCTGGCTCGTGAACAGCGCGCCGTCGCCGGCCATCGCATCGCCCAGCAACCGCTCGTAGGTGGTTTCTACGTGGCTTTCGTCTTCCTGGCCCTCGTCCTCATGAAGATAGAGTTCGCGCAACTCACCGAGAAATGCCTTGCCCGGCTGCTTGATCCGGGCGGCCAGGGCAATCGCGGATCCGGGTTGCAGCTTGAAGCGCAGATAGTTGGCGTTGCCCGCCTCCCGCCCGGAATCATCGAACAGTTTCTGTGGCGGCGCGTGTAGCTGGACCCGCACTTCGACGGCGGTCGTGGGCAGCCGCTTGCCGGCCCGCAGATACCAAGGCACGCCGCCCCAGCGCCAGGAATCGATGAACAAGCGTGCTGCGCAGAAAGTCTCGATATCCGAATCGGGCGCCACGTTCGCCTCTTGGCGATAGCCGTCGTATTGTCCGCGCACCAGGGCGTCGGCCGCCAGCGGCTGCATAGCCCGCAACACGCTGGCTTTGGCGCTGTGCACAGCCGCGAAATCCTGAAAGGCGGGCGGTTCCATCGCCAGCAGGGCGAGGATCTGGAACAGGTGATTCTCGACCACATCGCGCAGACAGCCGGCACTTTCATAGAAGCCGCCGCGTTCGCCAACACCGAACTCTTCGGCCAGCGTCACCTGCACGCTTGCTACGTGATTGCGGTTCCAGATCGGCTCGAGAAACGAATTGGCGAAGCGAAAATAAAGGATGTTCATGATCGCATCCTTGCCAAGATAATGATCGATGCGAAAAATCGCGTCCTCCGGGAACACCGAGAGCGCCATGGCGTTGAGTTCGCGGGCGGAAGCAAGGTCTCGACCGAACGGTTTTTCGACGATGACGCGGGCGTTATCGGCCAGCCCGGTGGCACCGAGACCGCGGATCACCGTGGCGAATAGCGAGGGCGGTATCGCCAGGTAATGGGCCGGGCGTTCGGCCGTTCCCAGCGCTTTTTTCAGCGCGTCGAACGTGCTCTCATCGGCATAGTCGCCGGCAACATAATCGATCAGCGACAGCAGCCGATCAAAGGCCGCTTCGTCGTCGATGGCGGCGTCGTGTTCCACACTGGCGCGCACGTGGCGGTGCCACTCGTCGCTGCCCCAGGGCGATGAGGCGACGCCGATCACCGGCACGCTCAGCACGCCTTTCTTGACCATGGCATAGAGCGCCGGAAAGATCTTCTTGCTGGCCAGATCGCCGCTGAAACCGAAGATCACCAGCGCGTCCGAGTGCGCAACGTCGTCGGTTGACTGCGATAGCGTGGCCGGGCTCATTCGGACGCCTCCTGCGATTTTTCGACATGGCCACCGAACTCGTGGCGCATGGCTGAGAGCAGGCGGTTGGCAAAGCCGGCTTCGCCTCGTGAGGCAAAACGCTCGTACAACGCGGCGGTGAGCACCTGCGCCGGCACTGCCTCGTCTATCGCCGCCTGGATGGTCCAGCGGCCTTCGCCCGAATCCGACACGCGGCCGTCGTAGGCAGACAGCTTCGGATCTTCGAGCAGCGCATCGGCGGTCAGATCGAGCAGCCAGGAGCCGATAACGCTGCCACGGCGCCAGACTTCGGCGATCTCCGGCAGGTCCAGCTGGTATTGGTAGAACTCGGGATCGCGCAGCGGCGTGGTCTCGGCGTCGCTGGTTTGGGTGCCTAGGCCGATATCGGCATGGCAGAGTATTTCGAGCCCTTCGGCATAGGCCGCCATCACGCCGTATTCGATGCCGTTGTGCACCATCTTGACGAAATGCCCGGCGCCGGTCGGGCCGCAGTGCAGAAAGCCCTGCTCGGCCGAGCCTGCGTTGCCGCTGCGGCCGCGGGTACGTATGACCGAGCCGACGCCGGGGGCGAGTGCGGAGAAGATGGGTTCCAGGTGGGCGACGATCTCGTTCTCGCCGCCGATCATCAGGCAATAGCCGCGCGTTTCGCCGGCCACGCCGCCGCTGGTGCCGACATCGATATAATGGGTGCCGCACAAGGTCATCTGTTGCGCTCGGCGGACATCGTCGCGGTAATAGGAATTGCCGCCGTCGATCACGATGTCACCGGGTTCGAGGTGGACGGTGAGTTCGTCGAGCGCTGCATCCACCACAGCCGCCGGGACCATCAACCATATCGCGCGCGGTGAGTCCATCTTCGTTACCAGTTCCCCGATAGAGGGCGCGCCCACCGCGCCAAGTGTGCACAACGGAGCCATCGCCTCGGGCTGGGTGTCGTGGACGACGCAGCTTTGTCCGTTGTTCATCAGGCGCCGTACCATGCTCGCGCCCATCCGGCCCAGACCGATCATTCCGAGTTGCATGTGTCTCTCCGGGTTGTCTGCTGCTGATCGCGGTCGTTGGCCACGGACACGACGATCGAATGTGATTCGCCGTCATCGGTCAGCGTGAGCTTGCCGTCCGGGGCCGCGATGCCATCGAGCGTGGTGCTCGCTGCCGCCGATTGGCCTGCGTGGCAGGCGATGTCGTAGGGGGTGGCGCGGAAGCAATAGGGCGCGCGCAATGAAGGCCGGCGACTGCAGGCTCCGTTCGATAGCAGCTGGATTTCGGGCATGAGAAGAAGCTCGCACGGGGTCTGACAATTAACATGCGCGTGCACTTGAGCTTGCGTCTGTGCGCTAGCAGACGGACGCGGCCGGCGAGCCGGCTCAGAGTCGGCTGATGCCACCCCACGGCTTCGACTCGCCGACAGCCAATCTTCGTACCTGGCCTGAGCCATTGATCCAGATCAAGAGGATTTTCCGTGAACTATCAAAGCTTGCTCGTCTACGTCAGCGATCCTGAGCGCAGCGCCCGTACCCTGGAGGTGGCCTCAGACATCGCGGCCCGTTTCGATGCTCATCTCACGGGCATATTCATACACGAGCCGGCTTACTACCGTTATCCGCTGGCCTATCAGACCACTACGCCACCCGATTTTGAAGATTACGAGCAGAAATCGCAGAAGCTAGCGGAGGAATCTGAAGCGGCTTTCGAGGTAGCCTGCCGTGCTTCTGGTGTGAACAAGACCGAGTGGCGGTTCGTCAAGGGTGAGCCTCTTCGTACCCTGAGCCTGCACGCTCGTTATGCCGATGTCGTACTTATGCCACAAGGAGACACTGGTGATACCACAGAACCGGGAAGCGATGATCCCGATCTACCCGCCAAAGTAGCGATCGCGTCCGCTCGGCCGGTAATCGCGGTTCCGCGTGAGGGTCACTTCAATACGGTGGGCAGCCGGATATTGTTGGCGTGGAACGCCAGTCGGGAGGCGACGCGCGCCGTCACGGCTGCCTTGCCGCTGCTTCGATGTGCGGAAAAGGTCAGCATCTTGGTCATTAATCCGAAAACCGATGACAAAGGACATGGGGACGATCCGGGATCAGACATTGCGCTTTATCTATCGCGGCACCAGGTCATCGTCGACGCGATTCACGTCGAGAGCGCTCGTGACAGCGTCGCAGAAACACTATATCAGGGGACGGTAGAGTTGGATGCCAATCTGATCTGCATGGGTGCCTACGGTCATTCCCGCTTGCGCGAATTGGTGCTGGGCGGTGTAACTCGAGAGCTTATGCGCGATATGCCGATACCACTCCTGCTGGCTCATTAGGGCCTGTTGCCGTTTCATACGGCCCCGTGTTGTCGTATGAAACGGCAACAGGCCCTAGCTGGAGTTCGATATTGACCCGCCTGATTCCCGATTGCGGCCAGGGGCGTTCCGAATATGCACCGAACGTGTAGAGCCGCATACGGGCAGTCGGATTGGACCGGTCACCGATTATCAATCATAGTGATACGTGAGATTCAGCAGGCCAGAAGCACGTCGCTCACGCTCGATCGACCCCGGAGATACCTGTGAAACGGAGACATCGACGCCGTGGCATGCCAGACAAAATGCGATTTCGGCGCCGGATTCCTCGCTACGCCCTTTTGAAAGATGCTCGCTCTCGTCCACGATTACGATATCCACTGTGTGGGATCGCGACTGGGATTCTGCAAGGTTCGAGTTGATCATGTATCAAGCTCAGTACGCTGCGGCCGCAGAAATAATACACCCGGCCACCGCGTACATGCGATAATGAGTAGTATACATTCTAGGGCCATACCGCCGACCGAATCCTTGACAGCGTTGTCTCTGTGCCACCGTTTTGGCCTTTTTAATGAGCCAACAAGACTGGCACCGGCATTTGCCGCATGATTTTTCGTGTCACGCCGCCGAGTGCCAGTTCTCGTAGTCGGGAATGGCCATAGGCTCCCATGCAAATAAGATCAGCACTGAGGTCGGCTGCCCGTGACAGCAGGGTGTCGGTCACATTGCTGCCTTCGTGCACTGTTTGAGTGACTTCCACATTGACGCCGTGGCGCGCCAGGTAACGGGCGATGTCCGCTCCAGGCTCTTCAGCCAAGCCTCGGTAGTCGCTAGTTTTCGGATTTATCGTCAGGATTACCACCTGATCCGCCGTACGTAGCAAAGGCAAAGCTTCACGTACGGCGCGTGTGGCTTCGCGAGAGCCATTCCAGGCCACCAGTATCCGTTTCCCGAGCGTTTTGAACTCGCCGACGCACGGCACTGTGATCACAGGCCGCGCAGACGCAATCGCCAATTTGGCCGGAAGATCCGGATCGTTGTGCTGCGAGTCGGTGGTGCGCTCGATCTCTGCCTGCGTGAGAAAAATTACGTCCGCACAGCGTGCCTGCAAGTCGAGGGTACTCAGAGTTTCACCCTTGGCGAATTGCCAGTCATTATTATTCACGCCATAGCTTTCACAGGCTTTTTCGAACGCGGTTTTAGCCACGCTGGCCCGTTTTTCTGCCTTAGACCGGTCCTTGTCCAGGTCGGGTGGCAGATAAACTCCATATGCCATTGGGTAACGGAGATAAATCGGCTCGTATACGAACGATCCGGATAAATGTGCATCGAACTGTGCGGCAACTGAAGCAGCTGTATTCAGGGTGCGCTGGTTGTGCAGGCTGTGGGCAGAAACCACTATGCTTTTGTAGCTCATCTCAATCCTCCTGGATGGAATAGTCGCGCTGAGCGTTTAGTAACCCCCTGCAAATACCGAAACATATGTTGTTTGTATCCTTTACGTTAAGTCAGTCTGCCTGTCGTGCGATTGATTTGGATCAATTAGGTGCCCTCTGATTGAAGGAAAAATCAAGCATCCAGGGATGTCTCGGAGGAGGGAACCGGCTTGTCAGCATCACGCGGAAACCGGCGGCAAAGGCAGCCCGTGCTACGGCTTTTCAGCTGATCCATGATCACTCGTTCCTGACTTGGCACAGTGCGTCGAAATCCAGAATAACAATATGTCGTCCTTTTCTACGCAAAAAACCGCGATTCTGTAACTTGGTGAGAGTGCGTGAGACTGATTCGTGCCGCATACCGAGATAGCTGGCGATGTCCAGATAGTGCATCGGTAAATGCAGGCGATAAGCGGACAGTCCGAGTGCACTGAAACTGGCGCTGATTTCGACAAGAAAAGTCACGACTTTTCGCGATCCGTCGTTGACGGCCAACATCAGATGTGTGTCGCACTCAGAACGCAAGCGCTCGCCCATAAGCCTTATCAGCTGACGCTGAAGCGCATCGTCGCCGATGCCCGGCAGCGGGATGCGGCACAGCCAAGTATCCTCCAAAGCAATAAAAGTCCGCGTCCATACTGAATTGCCTGATTCCGCCAAGCCGATGACAGTGCCAGGAAAGCGAAAGCCGAGTACCCGTTCGTACCCGCTCGCATCGTCGAAAACAGCTTTCAGGGAGCCGGCGCGAAGTGCATACAGCGTGTTCATGGCGTCGCCCTGACGAACCAGGACGTCGCCCGCTTTCACTGGACGATTCGGTCGCAATACACAGTGTGAAAAGCGCGTGAGTCTTTCGCCATCGATTCCAGCGGGTAGGCAACGTGGCTTGAATAGACAGTTAGGGCAGTCCGCGAGCACGGGTTTCGAACTATCTCCGTGTCTGATACACGTATTTCCTGAATGAGGACGGATCCTTGGCCAGCTAGCATCAATTTGGCGTTCGAATTTGACATCACATCCTCCGGCTTTCTCGGCAATGACGATTTTGAAGCTCATTTGTTCAGCCTGTCGGTTTCGTCGGTTTGGGTTACTGATTTACATCAGCAAAATGAATATCGATGCCTTTGCACCGGTGCTTTTATGGTCGTTTTCAAGGCCGTCGTTCTTGTTGGGCTTCGATTTGATGGCAACCGGTTTATGTCGTGACGGTAGCCGGGACTACGATATGGATCGGTGGCGGGTCGTTGCTTTCAGATACGAGGGTCACACTCCCATGAATTGTTGGTCAGTTCGAGTGCCTGTTGTGGGCGATGGATGCGTGCCGGTGGCTCACAAGGCGCCGCACCATGCTGGTACCCATCCGCCGAAGACTCATCATCCCAAGTTACATGGCTCTCGCCGGCTAGTCTGACGCCGATCGGGATTGCTGCTCACGGTCACGACGATCGAATGTGATTCGCCGTCATCGGTCAGCGTTAGTGTGCCGTCCGGGGTCTCCATACCGTCGAGCGTGGTGCAAGAGAGCGCCGGTTCGTCCGAGTGGCAAGCGATGGCGTATGTCGTGGCGCCGAAGCGATATTGCAGACTGAACGAGGTCCAGTCTTTCGGTAGCAGCGGTCGCATGGTGAGTTGGTTACCGCGCCGTCGCAGGCCGAGCAGCGACTCAACGATCAATTGATACATCCAGCCTGCCGAGCCCGTGTACCAGGTCCAGCCGCCGCGACCAGCGTGTGGTGCGACGGCATAGACGTCGCCGACCACGACATAAGGCTCCACCTGGTAGGTGGCCACGGCAGCCGCATCGCCCGCGTGGCTCAGCGGGTTCAACAGTGCGAACAAGTCCCATGCGCGTTTCTGATCGTCGAGTGACGCGAAGGCCATCGCCGCCCACATCGCAGCGTGCGTGTACTGGCCGCCGTTTTCTCGCACGCCGGGCACATAGCCTTGGATATAACCCGGCGATGGCTTTGCGGTATCGAACGGCGGTGCCAGCAACTGAACCAGCCGTGTGTCGCGGTGTACCAGGTGTTGGTCGAGAGCGTCCATCGCAGCCTGCGCTCGTTCCGGTGGCGCGGCGCCCGACAATACCGCCCAGCTCTGGGCGATCGAGTCAATCCGGCATTCGGTATTGGCGGCCGTGCCGAGCGGTGTGCCGTCATCGAACCAGGCGCGCCGATACCACGCACCGTCCCAGCCGCAGGCGTTCACCCGTTCGACCAGCTGTTGCGCCTCATGTTCACACAGGTCGGCGAAGTCCGGGTCGGCAGCATCCCGGGCCAGCGGTGCGAAGCGTTTCAGCACCGTGATCAGGAAAAAGGCCATCCAGACGCTTTCGCCCTTGCCGCCGACGCCTACCAGATTCATGCCGTCGTTCCAGTCGCACGACCCCATCAGCGGCAGACCGTGCTCGCCATAGGAGAGGCCGCGCTGGATCGCACGCACGCCGTGCTCGTACAGGCTCGCGGGCTCGGCCGACTGGCCGGGATTTTCGTAGTTCGATACTTCGCCCGCATGCAGCGGTCGGCTTGCAAGAAACGGGCAGGATTCGTCGAGTACGCCGTCGTCGCCGGTGGTCTCGACGTAGCGGCAGATCGCCAGCGGTAGCCACAGGAAATCGTCGGCACAACGCGTGCGCACGCCCTTGCCGGTGGGCGGATGCCACCAGTGCTGGGCGTCGCCTTCGACGAACTGACGCGATGCGGCGCGCAACAGATGCTCGCGCACCAGCGCCGGCGCGGCGTGGACGAGCGCCATCACATCCTGCAACTGATCGCGAAAACCGAACGCGCCGCTGGATTGATAGAACCCGGTGCGGCCCCAGAGGCGCGAGGTGATGACCTGGTAGAGCAGCCAGCCGTTGGCCAGCGCATTCAATTGCCGGTCGGGAGTCTGTACCTGGACCGCGCCCAGCGTCTGCCGCCAATAGGCGTGCACTGCATCGAGCGTCTCATGTGCGGCTGCGTCGCCGCGGGAGGCGTTGACCCGTTCATGCGCGTCGGCCGATGTCTTGCCTGCACCGAGCCGAAAGATGACCACCCGTTCCTGTCCGGGGGCCAGATCGAACACGACGCGCAGCGCGGCGCAGGGATCGAGCGCCGCGCCGACGCGACCGGTTAGCTGTGCCTCAGTGAGCGCGGCTGGTGTAGCCAGGGAGCCGCCGGAACCAAGAAAGTCGCCGCGGTCGGCGCAGGCCTCTACAGCGCTATCGGGATCGGGCGTGTCGACGGCGAAGAACACCGTGCGGCCGGCGAAGTCGGTGTTGTATGCATTGCGGGCGAACAGCGCGCCGGTTACGGGGTCCAGTTCGGTGACGACGTGCATCAGCGTCTTCGCGCGTTCGTCGCCGAGTACCCAGTCGAGATAGCCGGTCACCGAGAGTCGGCGAGCTTGTCGCGTGGGGTTGCGCAAGGTCAATACCGAGAACTTGATCGGCGCGTCGATCGCCACATGGATCGACAGTTCGGACTCGATCTCGTCCTCGGTGTGTTCGAACAGGCTATAGCCGAAGCCGTGGCGTGTGACGTATTGTCCAGCGCCAGGCGCGGGGAGCAGGGTGGGCGACCAGAAGCGACCGCTGGTCTCGTCTCTGATGTAGAAGGCCTCGGTATTGGCGTCGCTGACCGGATCGTTCGACCAGGGCGTCAGGCGAAACTCGTGCGCGTTTTCGCTCCAGGTGGTCGCGCTGCCACTTTCCGATACCACGGTGCCGAAGTCCGGGTTCGCGATGACGTTGACCCAGGGGGCGGGCGTCATCTGCGCGGTTGATGCCGTGATGACGTACTCGCGCGCGTCAGGCGTGAAGCCGTGGTCGGCCGGTATCTCGTTGCCTGCGGCATGGCTGCGGGCGCCAGCCCAGGAAGAGGGCGTGGGTCTACTACCGGCGCGTACGGCGTCCGCTGCGGCATACCGCCGCATGACCTGGTCCGCGAGGGTTTCGGCGGTGTCATGCACAACGACGCGCGCGGCGCTTTGCAACAGGATCTGATCGCCAGCGTCGAGCTGCGCGTCGTCGAGCACGACAATACCGCCGGGCTTGTCGAGTGAAGCCGCGCCGGGACTTGAGCCGAGCAACTCGCGCACTTGGCTGATCAGCGTCGGCTCGCGGTCGGTGCCCGGCGCGCAAAGGATCGCCAGTTCGCTTGCGAGACCGTGCGCTTGCCAGTACGCGTGGGCCTGAACCAGTTGCCGCACGAGGTCGAGGCGCTCGGGATCGCTCAAGCACAGCAACACGATAGCGACATCGCCGGAGATGCCGAATTTCCAAAGATCCGATTGGCCGCGGCGGTTCTGTGCGATGACGTTCGCATCGGCCCGCAGGCCGCGGTCGGCATAAAGAATGGCTGCGGCTATCCGCGCATAGGTCAGCGCATCGGCGTCGCTCGCCTGCAATGCCTGCAGTGTGGTTGCTCGATAGGCGCCGGCCTGTTCAAGAATGGCCGCGCTGGCGCGTTCGTCGCAGACCGTGCGCGCCAACTTGACGCAGGCCTCACGCGTTGCTGCAACGCCCGTGATCCAGTCGATAGTCACTGACGCACCCGGCTCGAGAATAAACGGAACACGGATGGCCGCGACGGCGTCGAGCACCGGGCCAGCGCTGCCCGACAGCGGCGCACCGCTATCCAGTGCTTGTGGATCGACGCTGCTGCGCCCACGACCGATAAAGCGCTTGCGGTCGGTCTCGTAGGAAAGCGAACTCGCCTCTACGCTGCGGAGCCGCGCGAGATGGAACAGCCATGGCGTGGGGTCGTCGGGCGTACTCGCGCGCCGGGTCGCCAGGATAGCCTCGAGTTCCGGGTCGATTTCGGTCTGGATGAACAGTTTGCTGAATGCCGGGTGCGTGGAATCGGTGGCCGCTGGGGCCAGAACGATTTCGGCATAACTGGTGGCGCTGAGCGTTCGTTTTTGGTCGGAATGATTGGTGACGATGAGACGGCGCAGCTCGACGTCGGCATCACCTGAAATCGCAATCTCGGTGCGCGCCTCGATGTCGTGGTCGAAACGCAGGAATGTGGTGTGACCAGCCGCAAAGTCATGCCCGCAGTCGTCGGGCGGCCGCCAGGACGGTTGTAACGTGGTCGACCAGCTCGCCTCGCAGGTCTCGTCGCGCAGATAACAGAATGTCCCCCAGGGATCGTGCGCTGCGTCTTCGCGCCAGCGCATGATCGCCAGGCCCTTCCAGCGGCTGTACCCCCCGCCGGCCTCCGTGATCATCACGTGGTAGGCACCGTTCGACAGCAATTGAATGTCGGGCATGACTGAAGTAACTCGCAGAGCATCCAGATACTCAAGATGCGTTCGCCGCCGCCGCGCGTCTGTGCGCTAGCAGACGGACGCGGCGGTGGCGCCGGCCCAGAGTTTGGCGATGGATAGCGCTGTTTTCCGATCCGCGGTTCGCGCGCCATCACGAATGCCCGGCGTCGATGCTAGCCAACGACGCACTCCCACCGTTTCACGCCAGAGGTGGCCTTATGTCTCGTTCACTCGAGTTGGAATGCATCAATACGCTGCGCTTTCTGGCGGTCGATATGGTGCAGAAGGCCAACAGTGGCCATCCCGGCCTGCCGCTGGGTGCCGCGCCCATGGCCTATACGCTGTGGACGCAGCAGCTCAAGCACCACCCGAGCAACCCGCAATGGGCCGATCGTGATCGCTTCGTGCTGTCGGCCGGGCACGGCTCGGCGCTGCTGTACAGCCTGCTGCACGTGACCGGCTACGACCTGTCGCTGGATGATCTCAAACACTTTCGGCAATGGGGCAGCAAGACGCCGGGGCACCCGGAACGCGGGCATACGCCGGGCGTCGAAATCACTACGGGCCCTCTTGGCCAGGGCTTGGCGAATGCGGTCGGCATGGCCATCGGCGAAGCGCATCTCGCAGCGTGTTACAACCGCGAGGGCCATGTACCGATCAATCATCACACCTGGGCGATCGTCAGCGATGGCGATCTCATGGAAGGCCTTGCCTCCGAGGCGGCCTCGCTGGCGGGACATCTGCGGCTCGGCAAGCTGATCTGCCTCTACGACGACAATCGCGTGACATTGTCGGCCGGCACCGACATCACGTTCTCGGAAGACCGCGCGCAACGTTTCGCCGCCTACGGATGGCAGATCCTGAGCGTGGCCGACGGCAACGACGTGGCGGCTATAGGCGCGGCTCTGGAGACCGCCCGCGCCGACACGGGCCGGCCGACGCTGATTGTCGTGCGGACCCATATCGGCTTCGGTTCGCCCGAGCAGGATAGCTACAAGGCACATGGCTCGCCATTGGGCGTGGAGGACGTGAAACAGACCAAGGAGACGCTCGGCTGGCCGGTCGATCCGTCCTTTCTCGTGCCCGACTCGGCGCTGGCGTTCTTTCGACAGGCGTGTGAACGCGGAGCGCAGGCCGAGGCGGATTGGAACGCGCGCATGAGCGCCTATGAGCGCGCTTTTCCGGAATTGGCCGCGGAACTCGAAGGGCGGCTGTGCGGCGATCTGCCGGCGGGCTGGGATACAGATATGCCGGTCTTCCCGGCCGATGCCAAGGGCATGGCGACGCGCGTAGCCGGCGGCACCGTGATGAACGCCATCGCGCCGCGCTTGCCGGCATTGATAGGCGGCTCGGCCGATCTCGACCCGTCCACCCATACCGAGCTCAAGGCGCTGGGCGACTTTGAACCGGCCGAGATGGCCGCCGTCGACACCCAGGGCAGCGATGGCGGCGGCTGGAGCCGGGCCGGGCGAAACCTGCATTTCGGCGTGCGCGAACATGCCATGGGCGCGACCGTGAACGGCCTGGCGGCCCATGGCGGTTTCCTGCCCTATGGCTCGACATTTCTGATCTTTTCCGACTACATGCGCCCGGCGATCCGGCTTGCTGCGCTGATGGGGCTGCACGTGATTCACGTGTTCACGCACGACAGCATCGCGGTGGGCGAAGACGGGCCAACGCACCAACCCGTGGAGCAGCTGGCGAGCTTGCGGGCCATTCCCCATCTCAGCGTGATCCGGCCGGCCGACGCCAACGAAACGGCCGTTGCATGGCAGGTTGCCGTGCAAACGAGCGATCGCCCGGTGCTGCTCGTGCTGACACGCCAGAATCTGCCCACGCTCGATCGCACTCGATATGGCAACGCCGAGGGCCTGCGCCGCGGCGCCTACATCCTGATGCCGCCTGCGCCAGACGACGGCGCGGACAACGAGCTTCCCGGGCTGATTCTGCTTGCCAGTGGTTCCGAAGTCGGGTTGATTCTGGCGGCAGCCGAGGTGCTCCAGAGCCAGGGTGTTGCTGTGCGCTGCGTCTCGATGCCGAGTTGGGATTTGTTCGATGCCCAGTCGCTGACGTATCGCGAGGAGATATTGCCGCCTGCGGTATCGGCCCGCCTGGCGGTGGAACTCGGAGCGACGCAGGGCTGGCACCGTTATGTAGGCGATCGCGGCGATGTGCTGGGTATCGACAGCTTCGGCGCATCGGCGCCTGCCGACATTCTGCTGCCCGAGTACGGCTTCACGGTCGAGGCGGTGGTGGCGCGTGCCCTCCGATTCGTCGCCGTTAATGGCGGTTCATACGGTACGCATTCTGTGCCGACGGCGCTGGAGCCCAGCGACTGATCCAACAGAGAGGGGATGATCCCGGCTAACGTGCGATGCGTGCACTCCGGGAATCATTCTCGACACGCCTGACGAATGCTGCATTGACCGCTGCCAACGCACCAGCCGTTGTCTTCGATGATTATTGGCGGCTGGCTGGGGGATCGGAACAACCAGGCGTGTCGAAATACCACCCGCGCCGCTCATTTATTGACGCAGATCACGGTCTAGGCTCGGCAGCCATGGTCTAATCACCCCATGTCATCCAGGAACCTTGTTGGAGTGCTGCCATGGGTGGAATCAGGAAACTGCCGTCGACCCTGTTGGTCACTGCTACGGGCGTGGCCACACCGGCCTGGGCCCAAACCGGGAATGGCTATTACGGCCCGGGCATGATGTGGAATGGAGGCTGGATCGGGATGTTCTTTGCCCCTCTGATGATGATTATCTTCTTCGGCGCCGTCATCGTACTGGTGGTGGTTGCGATCCGCTGGCTGACCGGGATGGGCGCTCACCACACTCACCCGGACGCGGACCCGCAGAAGAATAAGGCGCTCGAGATTCTGAAGGAGCGCTTTGCGCGGGGGGAGATCGATAAGGAGGAGTTTCAGGATAAGAAGAAGCACTTATCCGATTGATAAATTGAAATATCGCAACGGCTTGCATAGCACGCCGAGGACCCATTGTATGACTATGCTTCAAGCCCGGAATCAAACCGATCCGCTGCCCCACCCGGGGCCGTCACGCACAAGCGCCGTCTACACCTGTCCCATGCATCCGGAGGTCGAGCAGGACCAACCCGGCGACTGCCCAAAATGCGGGATGGCGCTGGCGGCGAGTGCGCCGCCGCAACGGCAGACACAATACACCTGTCCCATGCATCCCGAGATCGTCCAGGACGCGCCCGGCGATTGCCCCAAGTGCGGCATGACACTGGAACCGATCACCATATCCAGCGGTTCGGAAGACGACGCCGAACTCAAGGCCATGCGCCGACGCTTCTGGGTAAGCGTGCCGCTCTCCGCGGCGGTGCTGCTGCTGGCCATGGGCGAGATGGTGCCGGGCCTGGGTATTCGCGACCTGCTGGGTGCCGCCTTCGGCTGGATTCAGTTCGCGCTGGCCACGCCGGTAGTGCTCTGGTGCGGTGGCTTCGCTTTCAAGCGCGGCTGGAAATCCGTCGTCAATGTCAGTCCGAATATGTGGACGCTCATCATGCTCGGGGTCGGCGCGGCCTACGGCTTTTCGGTCTTCGCCCTGGTGGCCCCCGAGCTGCTGCCGGCTGCCTTCAAGAGCCACGGCAACGCGCCGATCTATTTCGAGGCGGCGGCGGTGATCATTACGCTAATCCTGCTGGGCCAGGTCATGGAGGCCCGCGCCCGCGGTGAGACCTCGCAGGCAATGAAATCCCTGCTGGATCTAGTGCCGCCCAGCGCGCACCGGATCGACGCCGACGGTAACGATGAAGAGGTCGCGCTGGATACGCTGGAAGCAGGCGATCATCTGCGGGTACGCCCGGGCGAAAAAGTGCCGGTGGACGGCGAGATCCTTGAGGGGCACTCGACCCTGGACGAATCCATGATCACCGGGGAGCCCATCCCGCAGGAAAAAAGCGGGGGCGATGCGGTCACCGGCGGCACCGTCAATCAGACCGGCAGCTTCGTGATGAACGTGGCCCGCGTCGGCGAGGATACCGTGCTGGCCCGTATCGTGGACATGGTTGCCCAGGCGCAACGCTCGCGCGCGCCGATCCAGGGGCTTGCGGACAAGGTCGCCGGCGTCTTCGTGCCCGCCGTCGTGGGCAGCGCTGTTGTCGCGTTCGTCGTCTGGGCGCTGGTGGGGCCGGCGCCAAGCCTGGCTTACGCTCTGGTAGCGGCCATTTCGGTGCTGATCGTTGCCTGCCCCTGTGCGCTGGGTCTGGCCACGCCCATGTCGGTGATGGTCGGCGTCGGCCGCGGGGCGCGCGAGGGCATCCTCATTCGGGATGCCGAAGCACTCGAACTGATGGAACAGGTGGATGTGCTGCTGGTCGACAAGACCGGCACCCTGACCGAGGGTCGGCCGGTACTCGTCGCCGTCGAAACCGCGGGCGGATTCGATGAGTCCGAGCTGGTCCGCCTGGTGGCTTCGCTGGAAAACGCCAGCGAACATCCGTTGGCTCGCTCGATCGTGGAGGGAGCGGCCGAAAGAGGCTTGAAGCCGGTTGCGGTCAGCGACTTCGAGTCGATCACCGGTCAGGGCGTGCGCGGCACGATCGACGGCCGCCGTGTGCTCGTTGGAAACAGCCGCCTGATGACAGACAACGATATCGACCCCAGCGCGCTGGAGGAGGCCGCAGACAAGCGGCGCGACGAGGGCGAGACCGTCATGCTGAGCGCTGTGGACGGCCGGATCGCGGGCCTGATCGCGGTCGCGGACCCGGTCAAGCAGACCACGCCGGAAGCCGTCCGCATCCTGCACGAGGCCGGCCTGCGGATCATCATGCTCACCGGTGATAACGAAAACACGGCGCGGTCCGTGGCCCGACAGCTGGCTATCGACGAGGTCCACGCCGGCGCGCTGCCCGAAGACAAGCATGCGCTGGTCGAGAAGCTGCAGCGCGAGGGCCACAAGGTGGCCATGGCCGGCGATGGGATCAACGATGCGCCGGCGCTCGCGAAAGCCAATGTTGGCATCGCCATGGGCACCGGTACCGACGTGGCCATGGAGTCCGCGCGTATCGCCCTGGTCAAGGGCGACCTGCGCGGTATCGCCAAGGCGCGCCGATTATCCGAACAGAGCATGCGCAATATTCGGCAGAACCTGTTTTTCGCTTTCATCTACAACGGCGCCGGCGTACCGGTCGCCGCCGGTGTGCTCTATCCGCTGTTCGGCGTCCTGTTATCGCCCATGGTGGCGGCGGCAGCCATGAGTTTTTCTTCGGTGTCCGTGATCACGAATGCGCTGCGCTTGCGGCGCTCACAGCTTTAGCGGTTACCCATTGCCTCGATCGCACCGACAGCGGAATAAATAATGCCCGTCCAGAAACGGCTGTTTTCGGCCTCGCGTTCCGTTTGTATACCGGCGCCTTGGCGAACGCGCAGTGTGGTGACGCCGAGTCTCGGGCCTTGGCCAGTAAAACGGCCCGTTTGCGCGAATGGGAGGCACACCGAGGTTGCACCGTGTCAACCGGCGCTGCGGCAAGGCGGGATTTAGCGTCAGCGCTAAGCGGGTTTGAGCCGGGCCAACAAGATTAGATTATAGGCGATGACCCAGGACTAGACCTAAGTCTTGAAGTGCGCGAGCCACGTCCTTGGGATGTTGGCCGTGAACGCATGGCTCTTCTTCACCGCTCTCTTGGAAAAAGTGCCCTCGCGCCGCTTCGTCCTGACCGGCTTTGCATGGTTGGCGGCTCCGTTGGTCGGAATATTTGCGATCCTCCTGGCTCGGCCGACATGGGGGTCGGCAGTTCCCGATGGATCCGGGTCTAGCGATCTCACGCGGAGCGCCTCACCCATAGACACGCCCGGACGGCGCAGTGCCGTAACCTCGCCTCGCTGCACCACTAGGGCCTGTTGCTTCAACAAACTCAGCTGTGGTTTCAGTGCAGAGGGCTACGCTCGCGCCGGGGCCGTCGTCGCCGCAGCCGTTGCGTTGCCGTCATGACCTTCAGTGTCGATGCTCTATCGGCCTTTAACGCGATTGCCGGCGCGTACGCCGAGAACCGGCCGATCACCCTGAAGTCCGGGACGGTTCAGATGTGTTTGTCTATCAACATTCGATATAGATCAACGTGTTGGCTTTTTCTGGCAGTCATGGCTTTCACAAGGTGAGATCGCTTGGGTGGTCGGGCGTTGCGCTCACGCGAAGCCGCCAAACAGTGCCGTCAGCGCCAGGCCAGCGGCGAACAGAGCCAATGACAGCACCGTCATGACCGCCAGGTAGCCTGCGGAAACCTTGGGGGACGGGCCGTGCGCTGCGGATGCTGCGTCTGCATGTTCACCCGATGCGTGGCCGGCATGGGTCGAGCTGGCTGCATCGTCTTGCTGGCGCACCGTCATCATGCCGTGCTTGAGATGTCGGGACACCAGCCACCAGTTCATCGGATAGGCGACTATAAACCCCACCAGCAGCGCCATCGACATCACGAACCAGAACGCCGGTGCGGCAGGGTCGCGTGCCGCAGGAATGTGTTTCATCGCCAGCATCATGGTCGGCACCATGCCGGCCATCAGCACGTTCATGGACAACAGCTCGGGGGAGAACGTGTTGCGCAAGGCGGCTGTGTAGGAGCCCCCCGCCTCGCTGCGCATGAACAACGACTGGAATATCGTCCAACCGAAGCCGAAGCCGAGCAGGTATTCCAGTGCCACATCCAGAACACCGGCCAACTGCATCACGCTCGCGATAACCGCGCCAGCCAAAATGCCTACACCATCGCCAGCCACGCAATGCATGGTCGAGCCAAGTACCTGCCGCCAGCGTATGGCTACATAGCGTTCGTGTAGCCCCGGCAGGGGTTCACGACAGCCCAGCACGTAAAGAAAGGCGCCCAGTGGGCCGGTGTAGGCGGTCAGCAGAACGAAGCCCCACTTGAGCACCGGTGACTCCGGCGTGGAGCGGATATCTATGGCCACAAACGTCACTGACAATGCGGTCATTACAAACCACAGCAGCATGATGCCTTCGAGCATGGTGGGGTCTCCGGTCATGTATGGGTCCAGCCTACCGTTCATACGCGCGCGCCATGACTGTTCCAAAAGAATCGCAACGTGGCCATGCCCCGCGCTATACAGCCGCCGATCGCGTCATGAAGCCGCGCTCGACGCTGACCGAATAACGGGCCAAGGCAAGGCCAGTCCTCCGCGGTCTTGATCACCAGACCGTTTACCGGATTCGCTTCGTTCAAGCAGTAGGCGAACGTTTTGCGTTGAAGCGCTTCGAGGTCGACACCGATCGCAGGTGCGGCACTCGTCATGACGAGGTCCCGACGAGACGATTCGCTGCGGCATTGGGTAAGGTGGGCTTTGTTATAGAGTCTTGTGATTCGCGGGATCGCACGTAGTTGTCCGCAATAAGAGTTGCGTAGTTTATGGCTCTAACGAGATGTACGCTTCGGGCCCCTGTCGTCGGTGCGCTGTCACACATACGGCAAACCATTTATCGTGTACCCCTAGCGCTGAGCTTCAATGCTTGATCCGGTTTTCTACGGGGCCGCGCTCGCTGGAGAATCCCATGCCGATCGGCCATGAGCCCAAGTCCAACCACCTGCTCGCGGCGCTTCCCGAGGCCGAATGGACGCGTTGGTGTGCCCAGCTGGAGTGGATCAAGATGCCCCTCGGCGAAGTGCTCTACGAGTCGGGCACGCAGCAGACGCACCTTTACTTTCCGACGACGGCAATCGTCTCCCTGCTCTATGTCATGGAAAGCGGCGCATCAGCCGAGATCGCGGTGGTGGGCAACGAAGGCGCGGTTGGCATTTCCCTCTTCATGGGCGGAGAGTCGACGCCGAGTCGCGCCGTTGTGCAAAGCGCAGGGCAGGGGTTTCGCCTCCCGGCCAGCGTGATCAAGGATGAGTTCAACCGCTCAGCCCCCGTCATGCACGTGTTGCTCCGCTACACACAGGCGCTGATTACGCAAATGTCGCAGACGGCGGTCTGCAACCGGCACCACACCCTCGATCAGCAACTCTGCCGCTGGCTGCTGCTGAGCCTGGATCGCCTGCACGCCAACGAGCTCGTGATGACCCAGGAACTCATCGCCAACATGCTCGGCGTGCGACGTGAGGGTGTGACCGGAAGCGCGCTCAAGCTGCAGACGGCCGGCTTGATCCGCTATGCGCGGGGCCACATCACGGTGCTGGACCGCGAGGGACTGGAAAAGCGCACGTGTGAATGCTATGCGGTCGTGAAGAAGGAATACGATCGCCTGCTTCCGGATCTCCAGGCGACTTGAGTGCTCCGTGCGCTAACAGACAGTCCGGAGCCTGGGACTTGACCATACTCGGTTGATCATCCGCCTTTCGCATCGGGAACGCCGGTGAGAGCCCATGTCCAACACCCAGAACTATCTCATCGAGTTCCTCCCGCGCAAGGAACGCCGGCACCTGCTCGCCGTGTGCGAGCCGATCAATCTTGTCTTCGCCGACGTGTTGTGCGAGCCCGGAGAACGAACGCGATATGTGTATTTTCCAGTCGACGGCTTCATTTCGCTGTTGACCCAGATCGACGGCAAGGTCGCCCTTGAGGTCGGCATGGTGGGGCGCGAAGGCATGCTCGGCGTGCAACTCGCTTTGGGCGTGATGGCCGCTCCGGTGCATGCCGTGGTCCAGGGGTCAGGCTCGGGCTGGCGCGTTCGAGCGAGCACGTTCAAGCGCGAGCTGGCGCGCAGCGCACCCTTGCACAAGGCGCTGGGCCGCTACACCTATGTGCTGATGCAGCAGCAGGCCGGCTCGGCAGCGTGCTTGCGGTATCACGAAATCGGCCCACGGCTGGCCCGATGGCTGCTGATGACTCAAGACCGTGCCCATGCCAATCAGTTTCGCGTCACGCATGAATTTCTCGCCTACATGCTCGGTGTGCGCCGCGTCGGCGTCACCCGGGCCGCGATCGAGTTGCAGCGCACCCGGCATATCGAATACCGCCGCGGCAAAGTGACGGTGCTCGATCGGGCCGGCCTCGAGTCGGCAGCATGCGACTGCTACGCGGCGGATCGAAAGAGCTATGCCGAAGTTCTCGAGCTGCCGGCGCGGCGTCGCGCTCGACAGCGTCTGGCCCGCGTGCATTCGATCGAGACGACGCTGTAGCGGGCCATGATGATAGTGCCGAGGGCCTGCGCCGGGGTGCCTATATCCTGATGCCGTGTTCGCCGGAACACACGGATAATGAGCTGCCGGCGCTGATCCTGCCGGTCCAAACAGCACGAGCATCCTGAACAGGCTGCGGTAGCAGAGCTTCGGCAGACACTTACGAGCATCGCTCTGCCGCCGGGCGCGTGGGCAACGGCTCCCCTTTTGCGTGTCCGTGGTCTAGCGCACAGATGACAAGCTGGCGGTGCGGTAGAACTAGCACCGTAAGTCGCCGTGATCGGCTACGAGGCGATGCGTCGATCCGGAATCGATCCACATCCTGCTGACGGCGCGCGAGCAGCGCGGTCGGTCATCGCCGTGATTCGGCGACGCTCAAACGCTGGTACCGCGGAGATTGAAATGACGAAAAACCCACTGAACGTGTCGAGATCCGAAATCCTCGAACGCATGGACGCCTACTGGCGGGCCGCCAACTATCTGTCCGTGGGCCAGATCTATCTCTACGACAATCCGTTGTTGAAAGCGCCGTTGTCACTGGATCACGTCAAACCGCTGGTGGTGGGCCACTGGGGGACTACGCCGGGTCAGAATTTCATCTATGTGCATCTGAACAGGATCATCAAGAAATACGATCTGAACATGATCTATATAGCCGGGCCCGGCCACGGCGGGCCGGCGCTGGTGGGCAACGTCTACCTCGAAGGGACCTGGAGCGAGGTCTATCCCGACGTCACCCAGGACGAGGCCGGTTTGAAGCGCTTGTTCACCGAGTTTTCCTGGCCCGGCGGCATCTCCAGCCACGTCGCACCGACCACGCCCGGCTCGATCCACGAGGGCGGCGAACTGGGCTATTCGCTCAGTCATGCCTTCGGCGCGGTGTTCGACAACCCCGACCTGATCGTGGCCTGCGTGGTCGGCGACGGCGAGGCCGAAACCGCGCCGCTGGCGACCGCCTGGCAGTCCAACAAGCTGCTCAACCCGCTCAGTGACGGCGTGGTGCTGCCGATCCTGCATCTCAACGGCTACAAGATCAGCAACCCGACGTTGCTGGCGCGTATCGATCACGACGAACTGGAGCAGTTCTTTCATGGCTGTGGCTGGACGCCGTACTTCGTCGAGGGCGACGATCCAGCCACCATGCACGAGCAGATGGCGGCCACGCTGGATCAGGTCATTGCGGATATTCAGGCCATCCGCCATCAGGCACGAGAGACAGGTCGAGCCAGTCAGACCAGCCGCCCGCGCTGGCCAATGATCGTGCTGCGTTCGCCCAAGGGCTGGACCGGGCCAAAAGAGGTCGATGGGCTGCCGAACGAGGGGACATTCCGATCTCATCAGGTGCCGCTGCTGGTTGACGCAGCCCATCCCGATCACCTCTATCAACTCGAAGCCTGGATGAAAAGCTATCGCCCGGAAGAACTGTTCGACGACAATGGCCGTCTGCGGCCCGAACTCGCCGAGCTTGCACCGGTGGGCGAGCGGCGCATGGGCGCCAATCCGCATGCCAACGGTGGGCTGCTGCTGCGCGACCTACGCATGCCGGACTTCCACGCCCATGCCGTGGCCGTGCCAGTGCCGGGGGCCGTGGAAGCCAAGGACACGTCGGTGTTGGGCGGTTTTCTGCGTGACGTGCTCCGGCTGAACGACGATCGCCGGCATTTCCGGGTCTTCGGCCCGGACGAAACCCTGTCCAACATGTTGGGCGCGGTGTTTGAGGTCACGAACCGGCAGTGGGATACGACCCACGAGGCCAATGACGAATTCCTGGCGCCGAAGGGTGGCGTGCTGGATTCCATGCTCAGCGAGCATCAGTGCCAGGGCTGGCTGGAAGGCTATCTGCTGACTGGCCGCCATGGCGTGTTCAATAGCTACGAAGCGTTCATTCGCATTGTCGACTCCATGTTCAGCCAGCACGCCAAATGGCTGAAGGTGACCCGTGAGCTGCCGTGGCGCCGGCCGATCGCCTCGCTCAATTATCTGCTGGCGTCGCACGTCTGGCAGCAGGACCACAACGGCTTCACCCACCAGGATCCGGGCTTTCTCGATCATGTGATCAACAAGAAGGCCGACATCGTGCGCGTGTATCTACCGCCCGATGCCAACTGCCTGCTGTCGGTGTTCGATCATTGCCTGCGCAGCCGACATTACGTCAACGTCGTGGTGGCCGGCAAGCACGCACTGCCGCAGTGGCTGACCATGGAACAGGCAGTGGTGCACTGCACCCAGGGCGTCGGCATCTGGTCATGGGCCAGCAACGACCAGGACAGCGAACCCGACGTGGTGATGGCCTGCTGCGGTGATACACCCACGCTGGAAGTGATGGCGGCCGTATCCATCCTGCGTGCGCATCTGCCGGAGCTGAAGATCCGGGTGGTGAACGTCGTCGATCTCATGAAACTGCAGTCCGAGTCTGAACACCCGCACGGCCTGAGCGATGCCGACTACGATTCGCTGTTCACCACCGACAAACACATCATCTTTGCCTTCCACGGCTATCCGTGGCTGATCCACCGGCTGACCTATCGCCGGCGCAACCGCAATCTGCATGTCCGTGGTTACAAGGAAGAGGGCACTATCACCACCCCCTTCGATATCCGGGTGCAGAATGAGCTGGATCGTTTCCATCTGGTGCAGGACGTGATTGACCGCCTGCCGCAGCTGGGCTCCAAGGGCGCTTATTTGAAACAGCAGATGCGCGACACGCTGATCGAGCACAAGCACTACATCCACAAGCACGGTCAGGACATGCCCCAGGTCCGCGACTGGCAGTGGGGGAGCCCGGTATGAATGCCAAGAATGATGCCGCCGCACCGGATGCGCCACAACCGGAGGCGGCACCCGCTGCCAAGGACGATCTGCAAACCCTGTCGCTGCCGGACCTGCAGAAGAAATTGCAAGCCTCGCCAGACGGCCTGACCCAGGCCGAGGCAGACAAGCGGCTGGACCAGTATGGCCCCAACAAGATCGAAGAGAAAAATACCAATGCCTGGCTCAAGTTCCTCGGCTATTTCTGGGGGCCGATCCCGTGGATGATCGAGGTAGCGGTTGTCCTGTCGGGCGTGGTGGGGCACTGGCCGGATTTCTTCATCATTTTGTTGTTGCTGGTAGCCAATGCCACGGTCGGCTTCTGGGAAGAGCGCCAGGCAGGCAATGCGATCGACGCGCTCAAGGCGCGGCTGGCGATCAAGGCGCGCGTTCTGCGCGATGGCAAATGGCTGACTCCGGCAGCGCGTGAGCTGGTTCCGGGCGATGTCATCCGCCTGCGTCTGGGCGATATCGTGCCGGCCGATGCGCGTCTGCTGGACGGCGATCCGGTGGAGGTCGATCAATCGGCGCTGACCGGCGAATCGCTGCCGGCCACGCGCAAGGTCGGCGAGGCGGTGTTCTCCGGCTCGATCATCCGCCAGGGCGAGGCGGGTGCAATGGTCTACGCCACGGGGTCCAAAACCTACTTCGGCAAGACCGCGCAACTGGTACAGGGCGCGCATACCGCCAGCCACTTCCAGAAAGCCGTGCTGAAGATCGGCAACTACCTGATCATGCTGGCAGTAGTGCTGGTGGCGGTGATCATTGGAGTGGCCATCTATCGCGGTGATCCGATCCTCACCACGCTGCAATTCGCCCTGGTGCTGACGGTGGCGGCGATTCCGGTAGCGATGCCCACCGTGCTGTCGGTGACCATGGCAGTCGGTGCGCGTCTGTTGTCGAAGAAACAGGCGATCGTCAGCAAGCTGGTGGCGATCGAGGAACTGGCCGGGGTCGATGTGCTGTGCGCCGACAAGACCGGCACGCTGACCCAGAACAAGTTGACCCTGGGCGATCCCTTCGGCGTCGAGGGTATCGATGCCGCGCAGGTGATTCTCAGTGCGGCGCTGTGCTCACGCGCCGACAACAAGGACACCATCGATCTTGCCGTGCTCGGCGGCGTCAGCGACGACGCCGCGCTGAAAACCTATCAGGTGCAGCACTTCCAGCCGTTCGACCCGGTGCACAAACGTACCGAGGCCACGGTCAAGGACAAGGACGGCACGACGTTCAAGGTGACCAAGGGCGCGCCGCAGGTGATTCTGGCACTGGCTGTCAATGCGGATCAGGTCAAGACAGCGGTTGACGAAGCGGTCAACGCCTTCGCCGCGCGTGGCTTCCGGTCGCTGGGCGTGGCCCGCGCCGAGGGCGACGACGACTGGCAGTTCCTGGGCGTGCTGCCGCTGTTCGACCCGCCGCGGGAAGACGCCAAAGCTACTATCGATGCCGCGCGTGATATGGGCGTGACGATCAAGATGGTCACCGGCGACGCCTTGGCGATTGCCGTGGAGACCGCGAAAAAACTCGGCTTGGGTGCCCACATCCTCGATGCCGCGAGCCTCGGAGATGTCAAGAAGAAAGAAAGCGATACGGTGGCCGCTGGCATAGACAACGCCGATGGCTTTGCCCAGGTGTTCCCGGAACACAAGTTCCATATCGTCGACGTGCTGCAGCAGCGCGGCCATATCGTCGGCATGACCGGCGACGGCGTCAACGACGCGCCGGCTCTGAAAAAGGCCGATTGCGGGATTGCCGTGTCCGGCGCGACCGACGCAGCCAACGCCGCGGCGGCCATCGTGCTGACCACGCCCGGTCTGGCGGTGATCATCGATGCCATCAAGGAGAGCCGAAAGATCTTCCAGCGCATGACCAGCTACGCGATCTATCGCATCGCCGAGACTCTGCGCGTGCTCCTGTTCATGACCCTGGCGATTCTGGTATTCAATTTCTATCCGCTGACCGCGGTGATGATCGTGATGTTGGCGCTGCTCAACGACGGCGCTATTCTGTCGATCGCCTACGACAACGTGCACTACAAGAACCAGCCCGAGGCGTGGAACATGCGTCTGGTGCTGGGGGTGGCCACGGTGCTGGGTGTGGTGGGGCCAATCGCGGCCTTCGGCCTGTTCTTTCTCGGCGATCGCGTGTTTCATCTCGACCACGCCCATTTGCAGCCGATGATGTACCTGATGCTGTCGGTGGCCGGCCACCTGACCATCTTTCAGGCCCGCACGCGCGGCCCGTTCTGGTCGATCCGCCCAGCGCGGATATTGTGGATGGCGGTGCTCGGCACCCAGATTCTGGCGACCCTGATCGCCGTCTACGGCTTCCTGATGACGCCGCTGGGCTGGGGCTGGGCAGCCTTCGTCTGGGGCTATGCGCTGCTATGGTTTCTCATCACCGACCCGGTGAAACTGTTGGCCTATCGGCTGCTCGATAGCCATGAGGCGACGGCCGAACCCGAACCCACAGCCAAGCCTGATGCGCCGCCCGACGACGTCTCGGACGCCAAGGCGGCAAAAGCGGCGCCAGATCCCAAGGCTGCGAACGCAGCTGAGGCGAAGAATGAGACAACGCCGGCGGCCGGTTCCAAGCCGGCTGCTCAGCCCGAGCCCGGCAAGTCAGCTGCCGCGCCAGACGCCAGGGCGGTCGACGTGCCTGCGGCTGACGCCGTTCCTGCGGCGACGCCTGATGTCGAGGTTGCCGCGACGCCCGATACCACGGCCGTACCGGTAGCCAATTCCGAGGCCGGTCCCGAAGCGGATGGGCCGCCAGAACCGACAACGGCTCAGACGTCAAAACCGGCGCCGCCCGAACCCGCCGCCCAGGTGTCGTCTTCCAAATCAGAAGCAGGAACGCCGCCCGCTGCGACGCCGCAGCAGATCGAGCGAGTTCATCAACTCTATGAGCAGCTCGGGCGCGAAGAGGTCCAGGCCGTGGAACGATCCGAACAGGCTAGCCAACCGCGCAAAGCCGCCCCCAGGACGCAGGACCAGGAGGCTGTCGGACTCAAGCGATCGTAGCGAGCAAGGCGAGAGAATGACCTTGAGTCCGACAGCCTCCTAGCGCCGCCGCCGGCCCCAACGGCGCCGAGATGAGGCGTCGGTAAAGGGTGCCGATGTCAAAACCGGGATCCCATCATTGTCCACGGCGGAATGGCGGAATGGCGCGTAGTAGTGATGCAGCGGCTGTCATGGCAGTGGAGCGAAAGCGCCGTCTTGTTCAGTCTCTTCTCGTGCGACTCGGTCGTAACCCGAGTCGCCCGGCTGGAATCGTGTTCGCCGAATTTTGGATGCGATTGCGTTATGCTTTGTCTACGGCTTCATAAAAGGTACACTGTCGTTGGACAGTAGTACAAACAACGCGTTGATTGAAGATTAACGAATTACGGCCATTCCCAATGTCTAAGTCCGCCAACGATGTTCGCTCCCTGAAGATCAAGTCGGAAGCCATGGCTACGCTGGAACCGCTGGCCGACCAACTGATGGCCCGGCATAAAGAGAAACGCCGGCTGTGGTTCCCTGGCGATTTTCTGCCCGCCAACGAACAGATGACCGATGAACAGGCGCGCGATATGGCCGAGCTGCCGGAGCGCGCCCGCGGCATGCCCGATGCCGTGCGCGTTGCGTTGGCGCTCAACCTGCTAACCGAGGAGGGCCTGCCGCATTTTCACCGGCTGCTGGCCGTGACCATGGGCAGCGACAACGCTTGGTCGCGCTGGAACTATATGTGGACCGCAGAGGAAGACCGCCACGGCTGCGCCTTGCATGACTACGTGCGCGACGCCCGCCTGTTCGACATGCGCGCCTTCGAGGTGCTGCAATACCAGTACATCGAGGCCGGCTTCGACCCGGAAGCGAGTGGCGACCCCTACCAGATAATGGCCTATACCACTTTGCAGGAGCGCGCCACTCAAGCCGCGCATGCCAACACTGCGCGGGTGGCGGGCCGTCACGAACCGATCATCCAGCGACTGCTGGCCCGGGTGGCAAACGACGAGTCGCGGCATTTTCGCTTTTATCGCGATATCTTCCGCGGCATTCTCGAGATCGACTGCACGCGCGCGCTGCAGGCTGCCCTCAAGGTAGTGCCGCGGCTGGCCATGCCCGGCCATACCATCCCGGGCTACATGGAAATGGCCGAAGTGGTCGGCCGCGCCGAGATCTATGGCCCACGCCACTACCGCAAGGTAGTGGCCGAATGCCTGGACGCTTGGAAAATCGGCCGGCTCAGCCCCGACGACGACGCCGGCCGCAAAGCCCAGGACCAGCTGATGGCCGTGCCCGCGCGCCTGAACCGGCTGGCCGACATTCTGGAAAAACGCACCCGGAGCAAAAGCTTCTCCTTCGACTTTATCTATGCGCGGGTAATGGAGCTGGGCTGATGCGCATATCGTACGGGCGCATTGAGCAGATTCGGCATTCCGCCACCCAGATGTTACTAGAGGGGCCACTCGTCACGTTGTATCGGGCCGCCTATCTACATCGGCGGATTGACGCCACCTTTGCCGACTGTGACCACTTTCCCCAAACCTCCAGAACCGTCATGCCGGGCTCCAGCCGAAGCTTTTGGCAGACATATTCATAGTTGTTGAATTTCGCCTGGTTGAGCGTCTTGGTGCCAGGCCTCCAAAGGCCCTCGGAATAGCCGACCGTCTCGCCCAGCATGGCTTCGAACAGGGCGGGGCACAGCGCTTACAGGTCCTGGCGGTGCTCGCTGATCGCAGCCAGTTCTTCACGATGGCGGGCGTCGGCTTCGGCGTTGGCCTTGTCACGATCGGCCTGCCGGGTCTGGGCCAGCAGGATCAGCGGCGCCGCATAGGCTGCCTGCAGGCTGAAGGCGAGGTTGAGCAGAATGAACGGATACAGATCGAAGCGGGCAAAGCCCACGCCGTTGGCGAGGATCCAGAGCGCGACGATGAGTGTCTGGGTGATCAGGAAATGGGGCGTACCGAAATAGCGCGCGAACGCTTCGGCTTTCTGGCCGAACCAGTCGCTGCCGAATACCGCCGCCAGGTGGCGGTAGGGATGATGGAAACGCAGTGGATGCCGGCTCAGCGGGCCGCGCGAGCCAGTCTGATTGGGGTTTTATCTGCATTGGGCGCCATTATGCATCTCCGAAGAAGCGTTGCGCGTTGTCCACCCGCCGCGTTTGCGATTGCGCCGGGCCACGGTCGCGGCTTGTAGTTGATTGGCCCGCCGAAACACCCGGCCGCCTGCCGGCGCGCAGCCGTGCCTTGTGCTCGTGCCGGCGCCGTATACACAAGATTTAGCACAGTTCATCGTGCGCGCACCTGAGCAAGCGGGGCGCAACGGGCGCGTCGGATGCCGCTGCCCGCCCTGACGGCTCACCCTCGTGCCGGTCTGCTGGCCGGCGCTAGCGCCGAGGCCAAAGAACGACGTAGGGCCTGCCGGGTTCATCTATGGTCATTCACGCAGACTCGTCTTCCTGTTGGGAGCTCGATGACCCTGGGTGAGCCTCCGTATTCTGATGGGTCTGCCGCTGGATCTCTCCGTTGATCTCCGCCCCGAACAGTACGACGAACACCGACAGCCACATCCAGGACAGCAGAATCAACGGTAGGCCCAAAGAACCGTAAGTCTGATTGTAGCTGTTGAAGTAGTAAATATAGGCGCTGAACAGCACCGATCCGAAGGCCCATAGGATGGTGGCTACGATCACGCCCAGCGAGGCCCATTGCCATTGCTGCGCGCTCCGGTCTGGGCCGTAGCGGTAGATCAGGGCCATCATTCCCATGACGAACACGATCAGCAGCGGCCATTCGACGGCCAGGCCGATCCAACGTCTCGGCCCATGTATCCCGGCCCGGTTGAGTGCCACGGGCAAGCCTGCGACCAGTGCAAAGGTGATCAAGCCACCGATGACGACTACAAGGGTCAGCACCACGGCGGTTGCGTTGAGTCTGATGAAACCCCGTCGTTCTGGTTGATCGTAGGCGATATTAAGTGCCGCCATCATGCCGGCCATCCCGCGCACGCTGCTCCACAGTGCGATCACGATGCCAATGATGGCACCAAGGCCTAGCCTCGGGCGCGACGCGGAGGCCAGCTGGGTCAGTGCATTGTCGACCAGGCCCACAATCGATGACGGAAGCATGCCCGACAAGGACTGGACGACCTTCGCCACATCTGCCGGGTTTGCGACCAAACCGTAAACCGAAACAAGTGCCGCTAAGCCGGGAAACACCGCTAGCAGCAGGTAAAAGGTCACCCCGCCTGCAACGAGCGATAGATTTCTATCGACCGTGCCTTTCCACGCCCGGCGCAGGATATCCAGCCACCCGCGCACCGGTATTTGCCAAGGAGCGTCTGCGTCACGGCCGCGATCTTGTTCCATCCGGTCCAATGCCTTTGATAAGGACCATAAGTATAGGCCCGCGTGGCTTAATATTGCTTGTCTTAAATGTGTCAGAGTTTTAAGTCGGCGCGGCACTCACGTGAGCGATTTCCTGGACCGCCTCGCGGCCGAGCGACCGTTGGCCACGGCAGGTGAACAGGACCAGCAGGCGCCGCGCATTGCTCTTATTGCCCGCTAATCGAGAACGTGACTTCCGGCTTGGCGTTTTTGTCCGAATTGATCGTCGGGGCGGCAATTTTTATGCGATTGGGGCTGACTTTACGCGCGGAGAGATAGTCGCGCACCGCCTGTGCGCGCCGCTGCGCCAGTCTTTCCAGTGGGGTTCGATTGTTGTCACGACCGGCGGCCGCACGCTGCCACGGCGACAGGGCATCCGCGTCACCGGGCACGGCATGGCTCTGAATGGTCAGGATCAATCGGGGATTACCCAGCAGGCTATGCGCCAGCCGCCCGAGATAGTCCCGATCCTCGGCGCGGATAGAGTGCTTGCCGACGACAAAAACGGCTGGCCGCGACCCCAGCGAATGGCCCAGGTCCGATATCGCGTTCTTGGCCCTGTTGAGCAGGCCCAACGGCGAATAATTGCTCAGGAGGGCAGTGCGAATGCCGGAGAGTACGGCCTCGCGGATTAGATGCCGGATCGAGAAGCCGGGGTCGGCGAGGTCGCCGCTAATAGAGGTCTTGAAATCAAGCTGGTCGTTCCGGCCGCGGACCAGCGCGAGCGCCGTATCGAGTGAAAGACCCAGCGCAACATCGGTTTGCGTGTCCGAGCCGTTGGCCAGTCTGAAGTTGCCCAATGTGGTACTGATCTGTCCGCCCAACTGGCCGCGTTGGCTGGTCATCCGCAGGGTACCGTCGGCCGCGCCGCTGGCGATCCCGCGGCCCATCGCGGCGTTGAGATAGCCCGAAAACGGGGCCATCGCCAGCGAACGCAGGTAGGCGGACAGAGTCAGGTCGACGCCGCCGGGCGCCATCGGCGCGATCGTGCCGCGGCTGTCGAGATGACCGTAGGCGCCGATATCCATCGCCAATCGGTAGCTGGCGTTGTGCCCTGGTTTGGCGGTATCCACATTGTTCAGCGTGAAATCCAGATTCGAGCCGCGGATGCGCACCGCTGGGGTGACGGCGGTATCGACGAACGTCAAGGCCGGGCCGGACAGATGCAGATGGTCGATCGCATAGGTCGAACCGGTGCTGTGACTGTTCGCGCCGGCAGTCTGCTTGGACTTGGAACCGGGGAAGAATTCGCTCAACACGCCCAGGCCACCGGGATCGCGACGGGTATGGATAATGGCGCTGCTGACGCCGAGACTGGCGACGTGATAGTGAGCCAGGTTCTGGAACTGAAACTGCCGGGCGGTCAGGCCAACGGCCTGGATCACCGACGAATCGGTGTCGGTATCGCCGAAAATCCGTATGCCGCTGCACTCGAGCGCGGATAGCGTGATCGAATCGAGGCCGTTGACGGCAAGCTTGGCGCCGTGGGTCTGGAGGGCGGTGAACCACGGTGCGTGGATGTGGGTGTCGGTTATCGCCAGCTTGTGGCTGTTGAAATCGCCGTTGACGGTCAGCTTGAGCGCGTGCCCGCCGGCATCGGGCTGCTTACCGTACTCGCCTTTGAAGGCAAAGCGATCGGCGGAAACCGCCAATGGCCGGCCTGTCAGGTACAGCTTGATGCCGGTCGCGGCCAGCCGGCCGGCGGCGCGGCGCCCGAACAGTTTCGCGCTGCGTATTTTCGTGTGTCCGTTCCAGTCGACGTGGCGCGCGCTCATGCGGCCGGTGCCGGGCACGGCGAAAGACAAACCGTCGAGCCCCATCTTGCCGTGGGTATCGATCTGCGTCTGCTTGTTCTCGAGCGCGGTATCGGCCGCACCGTGATACGTCACCCGATCACCGCTGAACGCCATGCGCTTGGGCACCGAGAACGCCAAATGCCTGGCCTTGAAGGTGCCGTTGGTTTTGATATGGGTAGCCTTCGCCGTGAGGCCAATCTGAATCAGGCCCTGCAGGCTGTCGTGAGCAGTGCTGAAATCCAGACGGCCCGGCGCTTCCAGATGGGTGCCGGTGGTCGCCAGCAGGCCTCGGGTCGACGCGGTGGTGGATGCGCCGGCCAGCGTGGCCGTGGCGCTGCCTTTCCAGTGAATTGCGGTCTGTTTCAACGTCAACGTATTCGGCTGGGTTATGTTCACACCCTGGGCGTCGAGGGTTGATGTCGTATCGAGCCGGCCCGGTTGGCCGTTAGCCCGAAACAGGGTGGCTTTGAGCTTGCCTTGCCAGTCGATGGCCCGGCTGGCGATACGCGAGCCGCTGTGGCTGGCAAGCGCGGCTCCGGTCCAGTGCGCTGTGCCGTCAACGGTTGTGGTCAGCGCTTCGTGCGGATCGTATTCAACATCGATCTGTTGTTGTCCATTGAGTGTGCCGGCGAGCTTGTTCAACCCGCCGACGTGCGTGAACGGCGCCAGCAGACTGAGCGCGAAGTCTTTTGTGGCCAGCTTGAAGCGGGCCGTTTGGGTGGCTCCGAACGGGCGCGCGTGGCCAGATAACCGCAGTTGACTGTCACCGACGCTCAGATGCGCGTTGAACGGTACGTTGGCATCGGGCTGCCACGTGGCCACGTGGCGAATGCGGGCGCTGTGGATCTTCAGCATGCGGCTAATCGCAGGCTGGCTGCTCTGTGCGGCTTGGCGGTAATGAATGACAACGCGGTCAATTGCCAGATGCTTGAGCCCGAGGCCCCATTGCAGCGGGGCGCTCTGCCGGGGTTTCGCCGATATCACCGTGATCCCGCCCACTTTGAGTGTATTGTCGGCGCTGCGACGCACGTCCAGGCGGGCATCGGCGAGCGTAAGCCGACTCAGGCTGATGTGTTTATGCAGCAGCGGCGCATAGCGTAGATCGAGTGCGGCGTGGCCGATATCGAAAACCTCGCCGGCGCCTGTCTTGCCGTGGGCATTGTCGGTGACTACCGTACCGGTGAAAATGTCAGCGTCGACGTGGCCGATATCTGCGGTCACCCCGGCCTCGTGCAGATAATCAATCAGCAGATAACGCACGATGAAGGACGGGGCGATCACCAGCGCCGCGGTGATCACGAGGCACAGTATCCCAAAGCTGATCAGAGCGAGCCGTATGCCACGGAAAATGGACATTGCAAGACCTGGCTAGGTCACCGGCGAATGTCGATAAGCGCGTTCGTGTACTGCGGCCATCACGCGCTGGGGCGAGGCATCAGCACGCCGATCTGCGGGTGTCGGGTTACAAGACCGTGGCGATCCGGAATGATCGGGGGTTTTAACTGCGTCAGGCGCCATGGTCTCTCTCCATCGAAGCACGGCGCGTTGTTCGCCCGCCGCGTCAGATCGATTGCGCGGATCGCGCAATCCTTCAGGTTCTTCAGGCTGTGCAGCATGATCTCTCTCCAGCGCCGAACCGGCATAAACACGGCCAATGAATACAGATCACCTGATGGGTTGACGCGTTTTGCCGGCAGCGTAACGACGGTTCATCACCAGATTGACGTATTCAGACACCGACGTATGTTCAGCAGCGCACAGAGGCGCGGCTCCGTGGCCGGCCTGCAGCGGTGATTCAAGGCCCGAAGCCTGCCTCCGGCGGGTAGAGCTTCAGTTGGACGGGTCATGCGAATCCATCGTTGCCGAAACGAGCCGACACGACGACCTTGTTTGTAGCGTGCTCAGGCGTCGCTGTGGCAAGGACGCTGGTGTTGCCGACGTCGTACAAAACGACCCGTTGGCGAGGGGGCGCCAACGGGTAAAGACTGGATCCGCGCTGAGCAATGGCCTCGGGGAACGAGGCGGCTGTTGCTGGAGGGGGAGGTACCGCGAATCCAGTGTCATGGCATTATGCGCGCCCTGTGCCGGCTGTTCAGTGCGCTAGCGCACACATGCCAGCGCGCAGGATATTCCACCGCGTTGTGCCGAGCCCGGATCGCCCGGGCGTGTTGCCGATCTAGCGTCGTAGCGTCGGCGGCAGGTAGGGCAGCAGACGGTCGGTTTCCTTCTTGACCACCGCATAGCATTCGCAGCTCAACTGCTCGAGTCGGGGCCGTTTGAGCACCGTGAGATGATGTGTTTCTGACATGCCAATGACTGGTTTTACTGTAACGGCAGAGAACCAGATCCGTGCGCTGGTCTCACCGAGTCCCGCGTGCAATTTAATCGAAGCACGGGCGCGCGCCGCAAGTCAAGCTGACCTGAGGCTGTCAGCGCGTCGGAAATGACGCAGGTTGCAGTCGTTACGTGCGATGGCGTACAGACACATTCGGTGGCGGCCTCTAGCTTCACTAGGAGAGATCACTGTCGCTTGCGGTGATGCTTGGAAGACGTCGGCCACGATCCATGGCAGCCGTACTCTGGGTCTTGAATCTCATCCAGCAATCCGCACGAACGGCCGGCTTGCCGACAGGCAAGCGTCGATACTCGAAGGGCGGCAACACAGGCGGTCGAGGCGGCCACAATGAATATTGATCCCGGCGATTTTCGCGTTCCCGAGGGGGCAACGATCGATCTCGATCAGTGGCCGACGCAGGTCAAGCCGGTCTATGGCTCGCAGAAGAAATACCGCGCACGCCTCCAGGAGAACGTGGCCGAGCTGAGCGCCCAGCAGCAGCTGCTGTATGCATCGAACCGGCATGCCGTGCTGCTGATATTCCAGGCCATGGATGCGGCCGGCAAGGACGGGGCGATCCGGCATGTGATGTCCGGGGTCAATCCGCAGGGCTGCCAGGTCTTCAGCTACAAGCATCCGAGTGCTACCGAGCTACAGCACGATTTTCTCTGGCGCTGCAGTCGCGATCTGCCCGAGCGTGGTCGAATCGGCATCTTCAATCGCTCCTACTACGAGGACGTATTGATTGTGCGCGTGCATCCAGAGGTCCTGCTGGGTGAAGGCCTGCCGGAAACGCCGCGCCACGCGGCCACGCTCTGGAAGCATCGCTACCGTTCGATCCGCAACCTGGAGCGGCATCTGCACGCCAACGGCACCCGCATCATCAAGTTCTTCCTGCATCTATCGCCGGAGGAGCAGCGCGAGCGTTTTCTCGCGCGCATCGATGATCCGGAAAAGAACTGGAAATTCAGCAGCGCGGATATGGAGGAACGCAAGTTCTGGCCGCAGTACATGCAGGCCTATGGCCAGTGCCTGACCGCCACCAGCACCGATCATGCGCCCTGGTATGTCGTGCCGGC
>JAQIBT010000101.1 GCA_027858915.1 Salinisphaera sp. | reverse complement strand
CGGATGTTCTCGGCAATCGAGCGATGCAGCAGGGCCGTGTCCTGCGTGACCATGCCGATCGCCTCGCGCAGCGAATGCTGGGTGACATCGGCAATCGACTGGCCGTCGATCGTCAACCGGCCGGCTTCCAAATCGTGAAAACGCAGCAGCAGGGTCAGCAGCGTGGACTTGCCGGCACCCGAGCGGCCGACCAGACCGATCTTTTCGCCTGGGGCAATCCGCAGATTGAAATCGTTGATCACATGCCCGTCGTCGCGCCCGTAATGGAAGGAGATATGCTCGAAGTCGATGGCCCCCTGATAAACCATTAGCGGGCGCGCGTCCGGCGCATCGTTGATGGCCCGTGAGGCCGAGAAGCTGCGCATGCCGTCGCGGATCGTGCCGATATGCTCGAACAGGTTCGACACTTCCCACATGATCCACTGCGACATGCCGTTGATACGCAGCACCAGACCGACGGCAGCCGCGATCGCGCCGGCCGTGACCAGCGACGACTGCCACAGCCCGATGCCCAGCGCGGTGACGGCCAACAGCAGCAACGAATTGAGCACATAGAGGCTGGTATAGAAGCCGTTGATCTGTCGCATCTGGCCATGCACGGTGCCAAGAAAACCGCCCATGCTGGCGCGCGCATAATCGGATTCACGAAGCGTATGCGCGAACAGCTTGACGGTAGCGATATTGCTATAAGCATCCACCACGCGGCCGGTCATCTCGGCGCGTGCGTCGGCCTGGCGCTCGGAAATATCGCGCAGACGCGGCACGAAATAACGCAGCAGCGCGATATAGCCGGCCAGCCAGAAACCGAACGGTACGGCCAGCCGCCAGTCTGCCCCGGCCACCAGCACCACGATGCCGGTGAAATACACCGCGACATACAGCAGCACGTCGACGAATTTCATCATCACTTCGCGAATGGCCAGTGCGGTCTGCATCATCTTGGCCGCGATACGTCCGGCGAACTCGTCTTGGAAGTAGGCCAGCGACTGGCCGAGCAGCCAGCGATGCACCTGCCAACGGAAACGCATCGGCAGATTGCCCGACAAGGCCTGGAACGTGACCAGCCCCTGGGCGAAGACCAGCGCCGGCAGCAGCAAGACCACGACGGCTGCCATGCCGATCAGCGTCCAGGCGTTGTCAGCCAGGAAGCTCGCACGTGCGCTATGGGCGAACCAGTCGATGATATGGCCAAGAAAGCCGTACAGCGAGACTTCGATGATCGAGGTCGCGGCCGTGAACAGACCGGTCAGTACCAGCAATGGCCAGACAGGCTTCGCATAGAAGCCGATGAATTTGAGCAGGCCACCGGCCGGCGGGGTGCGATCGTCTTCGGGGAACGGATCGACCAGGCGTTCGAAGAAAGAGAACATGACGGCTATACGCCGACAGCGGCGAAGTTGTTGCAAGGCGGCCGCAGTCTAGCGCAGCGGGTTAGACGAACCCTGAAGCAGTTTGCGGAATCGCCATAGTAAGCACACCCGCATTCTTTGCATGCGAACCCGGACTGGTTGGTAACGAAACAGATGTGGAGGCGGCATCCACCCAGGTAGCGTGCAGGCGACCAACGACCTCCAACCCGACTAAAGTATGAAACAAAAAGTTTGATAAGAAAAAAAATAAAAAATATATTCCAAATGGCTTTTCGGTTTGATATCACGCAGGCGTTTCATGGAATTATTGATCAGTCCCCGGTTGGCCACTTCCGATCAGGAAACCATCGACACGGCCTGGGCCAGTGACCCGCTGGAATATGTTCGCTTCCGACATCGCCGACTGGCTGACGGCGATGTGTTCGAGGACAACAGCCAGGGCTTGGAGCTGTGCCTGGTAGTGCTCAGCGGCATCGTGACGATCAGCAGCGATGATTGCCGCTACGAGCGAATCGGCGAACGCATGAGCGTGTTCGAGCAGGTGGCGCCTTATGCGGTATATATCCCGGACCATCGGAATTTCCGCGTTGAAGCGCATACCGACGCAGAGATCGGCATCTGTGGAGCACCCGGTCATGGCAACCATCAGCCGCGCCTGATCGAGCCGCAGCATATCAAGCAGTCCACGCGTGGCGAAGGCGCGAATGTGCGTCACGTACACGACATCCTGCCCGAGACTGAGCCAGCCGACAGCCTGCTGGTGGTCGAGGTATATACCCCAGCCGGCAACTGGTCGAGCTACCCGCCACACAAGCACGATACCGACGATCTGCCGAATGAATCCTTCCTCGAGGAAAGTTATTACCACCGCTTGAATCCGAGCCGTGGTTTCGGCCTGCAGCGGGTCTATACCGACGACCGCTCGATCGACGAGAGCATGGCTTTCGGCGATGGCAGCTGTGTGGTGGTGCCCAAGGGCTATCATCCGGTCGGCGCGCCGTATGGCCACGATCTGTATTACCTGAACGTGATGGCGGGCCCGAAACGCGTGTGGAAGTTTCGAACCGATCCAGACTTCGAATGGCTGTTGAAATGACGCCCGCGCATCCGGTAGCAGGAACCAGAACACAGAATGTGTATACCGGATGCCGGTATCGCATCGGCGTGTGCGAGTCGACTCGCCGATAGGGAGCAACCATGTCATCTAAAATAATGAAACTGGCGATCATCGGCGCCGGTCGTATCGCGGCCGTCCACGCCGCAGCGGCCGCTGCAGACCCGCGAATACAGTTGAAATACGTTGCCGACATCCGCCGCGAGGCAGCCGACGCGCTGGCCGATGCGCACGGAGCGGTCTATGCCAAGACCGATGCGATCTTTGCCGACGACGACGTCGATGCGGTGTTGATCGCTTCGTCCACGGCGACTCACGCGGATTTTCTCGAGCAATGCGCCAGGTCCGGCAAGGCGCTGCTCTGCGAGAAGCCGATTGCGCTGGATCTGGCGCGCACGCGTGCAGCGATCGACGTACTCAAGCAACATCCCGTGACCTGTGCGCTGGGTTTCAATCGGCGCCACGATCCGCAGTTCAGCGCGCTCAAGCAGGCGGTAGTCGATGGCCGCATAGGCCAGCTGGAAACCCTGACCATCATCAGCCGTGATCCGGCGCCGCCACCGATCGATTACATCAAGGGCTCGGGCGGCTTGTTCTTCGACATGATGATCCACGACTTTGATATCGCGCGCTGGCTGTTCGACGAGCCGATCGCGACGGTCAGTGCTTTCGGCAGCGTCATGATTGATCCGGCGATCGGCGAGGCAGGCGATATCGATACCGCGATGGTTGTGCTGACTACGGCGTCAGGGCGTCTGTGTCATATCCAGAATTCGCGCCGTACGGCGTTTGGCTACGATCAGCGCATCGAGGCGTTTGGCAGCGAAGGGATGCTGCAGGCGGTCAACGAAACCGAAACTCGGCTGCGTCATACCGGCGAAGCAGGGCAGCTCGATGAGCCGCCGCAATATTTCTTCCTCGAGCGCTACCGCGTGGCCTACGGTCGTGAACTGGGCGATCTCTACGACGCCTGGTCGACCGGGTCGGCGCCCAAGGCCACGCAGGAAGACGGCTATGAAGCGCTGCGCCTGGCCGAAGCGGCGACCCGCTCGCTAATGGAAAGTCGCATGGTGTCGATGGACGAGATTGGCTGATCCGCTGCTTTCACTGACGGGACAGCGACCATAGAGGCGAGTGTCATGTCCGTGCCAGCAGGACTAACCCGGCACGACTGCCCGTTGCACCTGTGAGCCGATGAAAGGAATACATGATGGGTATGTCCCGCTGTCCGTTCACGTTAGCTGTCTGCGCAGAGATGGTCTATCTCGATCTGCCGGTCCATCGAGCGCGTGCGTCGTTTGCACGACGCCGGCTTTGCCGCCGAGATCTGGAACTGGACCCGCCACGAGATCGATGCCCTGGCTGCGACCGGCGCGCGTTTTACTTCGATCACCGGTTATGTGACCGGCAACCTCACCGAGCCGTCGGGCATCGCGGCCTTGCTGGACAGCGCGAAACGCTCGCTGGAGATAGCCGATCGGCTCGACTGTGCGGCGCTCAACCTGCATGGCACCGGCCTGGGCGACGGCGGAATTCCGGTCGACCCGGTCGCGAAGGTGACTGCGGCGATGTGGTTTGCCGCACGCGATACGCTGGCCTGCGTCGCGGAACTCGGGCGCGAGGCCGGGCGTGTATTCGTGCTGGAAAACCTTAATCACGCGGTCGATCATCCCGGTACGCCGTTTAATCGTGCAGCCGATACGCTGGCCTTGGTAGAGGCGGTCGACAGCCCGTATTTGCGCATGAATCTCGATCTGTATCACGCCCAGATCGGCGAGGGGAATCTGATTGAGCTGATCCGGCGCTGCGGGCCGGCGATCGGCGAAGTTCAGGTGGCAGATGTGCCGGGGCGGATGGAACCGGGCACCGGCGAATCCATTACCCGGCGATTGCGCGCGCTGGACGACATCGGATATCGCCGCGTGGTGGGTCTGGAAGGCTGGGCCTCCGGCGATACCGACACCGCGCTGGCAAGTTTTCGCTCGGCTTTCAGCTTTGGCCGAGCGGCATAGGCCGCTGGTCTGCTGCCACCGGCCGACTTTAGTCGCAAAACACTTGAGTCGAGCATTCCGTTGCTGGAAGATTTGGAATAAATAAATCATTATCCAAACAGGGTGAATAGCCTGTTCCAGATTTTCCGCCGGAGATGCCGATGCCCGATGCCCAACCCGATGCCAAACTCGATTTGATATGTCTGGGCCGGGCGGCCGTCGATCTGTATTCCCAGCAGATCGGCAGCCGTCTGGAGGACGTGACCAGCTTTGCCAAGTATCTCGGCGGCAGCTCCGCCAACTGCGCCTACGGCAGTGCGCGGCTGGGCCTGAAATCGGCGATGCTGACCCGCGTGGGCAACGAGCAGTTCGGTAATTTCGTGCTCGAGGAATTCGCCCGGGCCGCGGTCGATGTCTCGCACATGCCGGTGGACAAGAACCGGTTCACCGCGCTGGCCATTCTCGCGATCAAGGACCGCGATACCTTCCCGCTGCTGTTCTATCGCAAGGATTGCGCGGACATGGCGATCGCCGCCGAGGATGTCGATCCGGACTGGATCGCGACCAGCCGTGCGCTCGCGATCACCGGCACCCATCTTTCGAGCGAGACCACGCAGAGCGCCTGCCGTGCCGCGCTCGATGCCGCCGGGCAGCATGGTTTGAAGCGCATTCTGGATATCGACTATCGCCCGGTGCTCTGGGGGTTGGCCGAGCTTGGCGACGGTGAAACACGCTTTGTCGACGACGCCGAAACCACGGCCCATCTGCAGCGCTGGATCGGTGATTTCGATCTTATCGTCGGCACGGAAGAGGAATTCCATATCGCCGGCGGCACGACCGATACCATGGCTGCGCTGAAGAAAGTGCGCGCACTGTCCGATGCGGTGCTCGTCTGCAAGCTGGGCGCGCTGGGCTGCACGATCTTCGACGGCCCGATCGGCGATTCCGTGCACGATGGCGTGCTGGTGGAAGGCGTGAAGGTCGAAGTACTCAACGTGCTCGGCGCCGGCGATGCCTTCATTTCCGGCTTCTTGCGCGGGTATCTCCGCGGCGAGCCTTGGGAGACCTGCGCGACCTATGCCAACGCCTGCGGGGCGCTGGCGGTCTCGCGCCACGGCTGCGCGCCGGCGATGCCGACCGAGGCTGAGTTGTTCGATTATCTCGAACGCCGGGATGAAGTGCCGCGGCCGGATCAGGATGCGCGCCTCAACGACCTGCATCGCAAGACCACGCGCCACCCGACCGAATGGGGCCCGATCTACGGCCTGGCATTCGATCACCGCATGCAGCTTTTCGACATGGCCGGCGAGATCGGTGTGGATGCGGCGCGTCTGTCGCCGCTAAAGGAACTTCTGGTCACGGCTGCCGAGCGCGGCGTGGCCAAGGCCGGTCTCACCGGCCAGCCCCCGGCCGTGCTCTGCGACGATCTGATCGGTCAGGATGCGCTCAACGCCATGACCGGACGCGGCTGGTGGATCGGCCGCCCGGTCGAGGAACCCGGCTCGCGTCCGCTGCGGTTCCAGCACGGCGACGATATTGGCAGCCAGCTCGTCAGCTGGCCGAGCGAGCACATCATCAAGTGCCTGGTGTTCTATCACCCGGACGACGAGATCGAGCTTCGGCTGGAGCAGGAAGACAAGCTGCGTCAGCTCGCTGAAGCGCGCCGTGTCTCCGGCCACGAACTGCTCATTGAAGTGATTCCGCCGAAGGGCATGGCCAGCGACGATGCGACCATCGCCCGCAGCCTGCAGCGGCTCTATCACCTCGGCATTCGGCCCGACTGGTGGAAATTGCCGCCGATGAGCAAGGCCGCCTGGCAGGCCGTGCGCGGTGTGATCGAGCGCTCCGACGATCACTGCCGTGGCGTGGTGCTGCTCGGTCTCGACGCACCGATGGATGAGGTCAAGGCCGGTTTTCATGAGGCGAGCGCTTCGGGGATCTGTCGCGGCTTTACGATCGGTCGTACCTTGTTCGCCGATCCGGCACGGTCCTGGCTGGCCGGTGATCTGGACGATGAAGCCTTCATCGACGCCGTCTCGAACAACTACGCCGAACTGATCGCGACCTGGCGCGAAGCCGCCGTCGACGAGCCGGCGCAGAACATCGCAGGAGCCTCGGGATGAGCGAGCAGAACACGATTCGACTGACCATGGCCCAGGCGCTGGTCCGCTATCTCGCGGCCCAGCAGACCGAAATCGACGGGCAGCGCCTGCCGTTGTTCGCCGGCTGTTTCGCCATCTTCGGCCATGGCAATGTCGCTGGTATGGGCGAAGCGTTGTATGCGCACCGCGAGGCGTTCCCGACGTATCGCGCGCATAACGAGCAGGGCATGACCCACGCGGCCATCGCCTTCGCCAAGCAGAATCAGCGTCGGCGCCTGATGGCCTGCACCACCTCGATCGGGCCGGGGGCGCTGAATATGGTGACCGCAGCCGGGCTGGCGCATGCCAACCGGCTGCCCGTGCTGCTGCTGCCGGGCGATACGTTTGCCACACGCAAGCCGGACCCGGTGCTGCAACAGGTCGAGCATTACGGCGCGCCGTCGACCACGGTTAACGACGCCTTCATACCGGTGTCGCGCTATTTCGATCGCATCACCCGGCCCGAACAACTGTTGATTAGCCTGCCTGCCGCGGTCGACACGCTGCTCGACCCGGTCGACTGTGGCCCGGCCACGCTCGCGCTGCCGCAGGACGTCCAGGCCGAGGCCTATGATTTTCCGGCCTCGTTCTTCGAGCCGCGGGTGCATCGCATCCGCCAGCCCGGGCTGGACGGGTACCAGCTGGCCGCGGCGATCGAGACGATCAAGCAGGCGAAGAAACCGCTCGTCATTGCCGGCGGTGGGGTGCTGTATGCCGGGGCGTCCGAGCGGCTGGCGCAATTCGCCGAGCAGCACGGTGTGCCGGTCGCAGAGACCCAGGCCGGCAAAGGCAGTCTGCGCGCCGACCATGCCCGGAACGTCGGCTCGATCGGCGTGACCGGCAGCACCGCCGCCAATGCCCTGGCCGAAGAAGCCGACGTCATCATCGCGCTCGGCACGCGGCTACAGGATTTCACCACCGGCTCGCGGGCACTCTACATGGATCACACCCAGAAATTGGTCGGCATCAACGTGGCCCGTTTCGACGCCGCCAAGCACGGCGGCCAGTCGTTGATCGGCGACGCGGTCGTCGCGCTGGAGGCGCTCATGGCCGGCTTGTCGGGCTGGCAGTCGGACGCGGCCTGGCAGCGCAAACTGGCCGACGAACGCTCGGCGTGGCTGGATATCGTGGCACGGGTAACCGCCGACGACGGGGCCGATCGGCCGGCCGACAGCCAGGTGCTGGGCGTGGTCAATCGCGCGGCCGGCGAGAACGCCACCGTGGTCTGTGCCGCCGGCGGTCTGCCGGGGGAACTGCACAAGCTGTATCAGACGACCGGCCCGGGCAGCTATCACGTCGAATACGGCTTCTCCTGCATGGGCTACGAGATCGCCGGCGGGATGGGGGTGAAGATGGCGGCGCCCGAGCGGGACGTCTACGTCACGGTCGGGGACGGCAGCTATCTCATGCTGAACTCGGAGTTGGCGACCTCGGTCATGCTCGGTCACAAGCTCATTGTCGTATTGCTCGATAACCGGGGCTACGGCTGTATCCATCGTCTGCAGGGCGCGACCGTCGGCGTGGAATTCAACAACCTGTTCGAGGGTTGCAACACTGCGCCCGCCGGCGCGCCCGATATCGACTTCGCCGCGCATGCAAAAGCGCTCGGCTGCGAGGCCGAATGGGTGGACGGTATCGCCGGCCTGGAAGCTGCGCTCGAGCGCGCCAAGGCCGCCGACAAGACCTATCTTATTGCCCTGAAGACCGATGCCGACAAGGCCACGGAAGAGGGCGGGACCTGGTGGGATGTGCCGGTAGCCGAGGTATCGGACCGCGATGCCGTCGCCGAACGCCGGTCCGTTTACGACAACAGCAAGCAGCGTCAGCGCTGAGGAGACGAATATGACTATCCGACTCGGCGTGAACCCACTGCTCTGGACCAACGACGATTTGCCGCTGCTGGGTGACGAGACGCCGCTCACGCAATGCCTCGCCGAGGCCAGGCGCGCCGGCTATGAAGGCGTGGAGATGGGGCGCAAGTTCCCGACTACCTTCGATGAACTGGGCCCGTTGCTCCAGCAGGAGAATCTGGCGCTGGCTTCGGGCTGGTATTCATCGAGCCTGCTCGAGCGCGATGTCAACGAAGAAATCGAGACCATGCAGCCGCATCTGGCCCTGGTGAAGGCGACTGGCGTCACCGCGATGGTGTTCTGCGAGACCGCGCGCTGTGTGCATCTCGACCGCTCGGTGCCCGTCTCGCGGCGGCCGCGCCTGACCGAGGCCGACTGGCAGCGTCTGGCGCCGCGTCTCGACGCGATCGCCGAGTATCTGGCCGGCGAGGGCGTACGGATGGCCTATCACCACCACATGGGCACGCCCGTGCAGGCAACGGAAGATGTGGCCCGGCTGATGGCGTCGACCAATGAACGCGTCGGCCTGTTGTTCGACACCGGCCACTGCCGTTTCGCCGGCGGCGACCCGCTCGACTGGCTGGACCGCTGGGGTCATCGCATCGTGCACGTGCACTGCAAGGACGTGCGCGAGTACGTGATCGCGCGCTCGCGCAATCGCAACGCCAGTTTCCTGGATGCGGTCGTCGACGGCGTGTTCACGATTCCCGGCGATGGCGATCTGGATTTCGACGCCATCTTCACCCGGCTGGTGAAACTCGACTATCACGGCTGGCTGGTCGCCGAGGCTGAGCAGGACCCGTCGGTGGCCCCGTCCTGGCCGCTGGCCCAGCGCAGCTATCGATATCTCCACGAGGCGGCCGAGCAGGCGGGCCTGTCGCGCGCAGCGGCGGCCTGAGGCGGCACGCCCCGATACTGAACAACGCATCGCAAGGACTTATGACATGCGCGAGATTCTGCACTTCATCAACGGCGAACCCACTGCCGGTCAGGCGACCGAGCGCGGGGCCGTGTTCAATCCCACCACCGGCGAGCAGCAGGCCGAGGTCGTCATTGGTTCGACAGCGGATGTCGATGCCGCCGTCGCTGCGGCCAAGGCGGCATTCCCGGGCTGGGCAGCGACGACGCCGCTGCGTCGTGCGCGCATCCTGTTCAAGTACAAGGCACTGCTCGACGAGCACCGTGACGAGATGGCGCGGATGATCGCCTCGGAGCACGGCAAGGTGTTCTCGGACGCCCAGGGCGAGGTCACCCGTGGCATCGAGGTGGTCGAGTTCGCCTGTGGTATGCCGCACCTGCAGAAGGGCGAGCAGTCCATGAACGTCGGCACCGGCGTGGACAGCTATTCGATGTACCAGCCGCTCGGGGTCTGTGCCGGCATTACGCCGTTCAACTTCCCGGCGATGGTGCCCATGTGGATGTATCCCATTGCGCTGGCGACCGGCAACACCTTCGTGTTGAAGCCCGCGGACAAGGATCCGTCCGCGGCGGTCCGCATGGCTGCGCTGCTGAAGGAGGCCGGTCTGCCGGACGGCGTGTTCAACGTGCTTCACGGACGGGCCGACACCGTGAATCATCTGATCACGCATGACGACGTCTCGGCCGTGAGCTTCGTCGGCTCCACGCCGATCGCCAAGCACATCTATGAAACCGCTTCCAAGGCCGAAAAGCGCGTGCAGGCGTTGGGCGGCGCCAAGAATCATCTCGTGGTCATGCCCGATGCCGATATCGACGGCGCGGCCGACGCGCTGATGGGCGCGGCCTATGGCAGTGCCGGCGAGCGTTGCATGGCGATATCGGTGGCGGTGCCGGTGGGTGAAGAAACCGTCAACAAGCTGCGCGAAGCGCTGGTCAAGCGGATCGAAAACCTGCAGGTCGGCCCCTCACTGGTCGACGGCACGGACAACGACATGGGCCCGCTCGTCTCGAAAGAGCATCGCGCGAAGGTCGCCGATTACATCGGCATCGGCGAGTCGGAAGGCGCCGAACTGGTTGTCGACGGCCGCAAAGACGATTTCTCGCATCATCCGGACGGCTACTTCATCGGCGGCAGCTTGTTCGACCACACCAGGCCCGGCATGCGGGTCTACGACGAAGAGATCTTCGGCCCGGTGCTGTGCATCAGCCGTACCGAGTCGCTGGATGAGGCGATCAATTTGATCAACGCGAACCCGTTCGCCAACGGCACATCGATCTTCACCGAGAGCGGCTACGCGGGGCGGACATTCGCCGAGCGTATCGAGGTCGGCATGGTCGGCGTCAACGTGCCGATTCCGGTGCCGATGGCCTTCCATTCCTTTGGCGGCTGGAAGCGGTCCCTGTTCGGCCCCCTGCATGTTCACGGCGCCGATGGCGTGCGCTTCTACACCCGGCTGAAGACCGTGACCGCACGCTGGCCGGAGGACAACGTTTCGCAAGGCAACGCGTTCACGATGCCGACGCATTAGCACGCTGGCCGGGGGGGGGGTCGTGCGCCCCCGGCTTTATCGTTCGAGGAGAACCGCGATGAGCATGCCTCACGAGAGCGTGCCGGAGACGCCTGTGCGTCGGTGGCAGAAAAATCAGGTGGCCACCCGCAAACTACTGGCGCCTTACCGTCTGTGCCTCGGCATCAACCCGCTCGGCTGGACCAATGGCGTCATCACCGAGTTCGGAGACGACACGCCGGTGGAGACCTTCATTGCCGAGGCCGCGGCCTGCGGCTACGAAGGCGTCGAGATGGGCGGCAAATTCCCGACCGAACCCGCTGCGGTCGGCCGGCTGATCGCCGAGGGCAACGCGGATCTTGTTTCCGGCTGGTACTCCGGCCGGCTAGGTGAGCTCAGCGTGGCCGAAGAGCTCGACAACGTGGCCAATCATGGGCGCCTGCCCGCCGAGAACGGCGCGCGGGTCCTGTTCTACGGCGAAACCGGGTTGATGCCAGGCGACGATCCGTCGCTATCCGAATTTCGCCTTCGGTGCGCACAACCAGCGGATACTCGAAGCCATCGGTGATTCCTGTCAGCGCGAGGCCTGGGTCAAGGTGTGATCGCGTCCGTAGGGCGGTCTGAGCACGGAACACCGAATGCGCCGGCATGGCGGTCGGCTTGAGGAAGGAGATGTCATGAACCCATTTGAAAAGCCGATTCGCATCGGCATGGCTGGCAGCGGGCCCGGCGCCGGTATCGCGGCTGCCCACGGCGCGAAGCGGGCGAGCGCCCGCCAAGTTTGCTCTGGCTCGACAGTCAAAATGATAATTATATTCTAAAGTAGAATACACGCGGAGTATATATTCCAATATGATCAAAGCGGTGGCGTTTCAGCTTTTCACCCGGCATGGGTATGACGTGCGCCGCGCTAAGCAAGTTGAATGAAATCTCGGCTTCGCCGAGACCGGATAGAATAATGCGATTGTAGGATATGAGGAGGATTGAGCATGTTTAGAAAAAATGGTTTTTTAAAATTGGTCACTATCGCACTGATGGCCACAGGTTTGTTTGCGGTAGCCGGCAGTTCGCTAGCGGCTACCGATAATGCCAATGGAAACCTAAAATTCGCCATGATTACGCACGCTAATCCGGGCGATACATTTTGGGATATTGAACATCAAGGCGGGGAACAGGCGGCAAAAGACTTAGGCGTGAAATTCTTTTACGTGAATGATAATGAGGCGCCGAAACAAGCAAATGATGTTGAAAACGCGATTCAGCAAAATGTAGCCGGGATTGCGCTCACGCTAGCACATCCTAGCGCTATGGAAGGCCCAATCAAGGATGCAGCCGATGCGGGTATCCCAGTAGTGGGGTTTAATTCTGGATTGGGAGCCTGGAAGACAAATAAAAAAATCAATAAGTATATGAAAACTTTCATTGGGCAAAGCGGTGAGGTTGCCGGTGAAGCCTTTGGAAGACGTCTGAATGAATTGCACGCCAAGCATGTTCTTTACGTTAGTCAGGAACAAGGTAATGTAGAGTTAAACGCTCGGGGCGAGGGCATAAAATCCACGTTCAAAGGTAAGTACACCGAACTCTACGTAAACGGCCAAAGCATGCCCGACGTCCGGTCTGGCGTGATCAGCAAACTGCAGGCGGATCCGTCGATAGATTACGTTGCATTCGGTGGGGCGCCGTATGCTATGAACGTTGTGCGGGCCATGTCCCAGATTGGCCGCCACGTTACAATCACGACGTTTGACCTCGATGCTTCAGCGATTAAGGCAATTCAGGATGGAAAGATTAAGTTTGCTGTAGATCAGCAGCCGTTTTTGCAAGGTTACCTGGCGATCGTGGCGCTATATCTCAAGGCAACCAACGACAATACAATCGGTGGAGGAAAACCCGTATATACAGGTCCGTCGTTCGTAACTAAAGATAACGTCAATCAGCTTGCCAAATACGCTAAGCGGGGAACGCGTGGTTAGTTAACTTAGTGCGTACTAACAGAAGCTACGTTGTGGACGTGCCGGTCGGGAGTGGGTATGAACGTCTCGCCTAGTGATAAAGTCAGTGAGGAATCGTTTTCCAAAAGACAACGGTTCAGCAGGATTGCGGTTAACGTCATCAAACGACCGGAAATCGGTTCGATTGGTGGTGCAATACTGGTGTTTATCGTCTTCTTTACGCTGGCTGAGCCGTTCCGCAGCCTTGGTCCTTGGTCGACGATTCTGTATCAGACGGCGACCTTGGGGGTTCCTGCAGTAGGCGTGGCCCTTCTAATGATTGGCGGTCAATTTGACCTGACGGCCGGCGTCGGCGTGGTAACGTCGGCGCTGGCTGGTGCCATGTTTACAACGCAAATCAGCGGTAATCTCTGGTTTGGCGTAGTTTTTGCGCTTTTCGTCTCGTTGCTGATCGGGGCTGTTAACGGAATTCTTTTGGTCAAGACAAAGCTGCACAGTTTCCTCGTAACGTTGGGGACATTTTTAATGTTGCAGGGTGGGAATATCGCGATTACCAAGCTTGTAACAGGCAGGGTGTCGACAACCGACATATCGACCTTTCCTGGATTCGACTCAGCTCATGCGATATTCGCTGCTCGGTTTCACATTTTCAGTCTTTCAATCAGCATTATATTGGTTTACTGGTTGGTGCTCGTTGCTATCGCTACATGGATCCTGACGCGCACAACGGTCGGTAACTGGATATTCGCGGTTGGTGGCGAAGAGAGCAGCGCTCGCGCGGTCGGTGTGCCGGTCGATAAGATGAAAATTGCTCTCTATATGGGTGTTGGATTCTGTGGGTGGCTGCTCGGCATGCACGAGTTAATGGCCTATCAAACCGTGGCCTCCGGCGGAGGGAAAGGTAACGAATTGCTATACATCGCCGAAGCGGTAGTCGGCGGCTGTCTTTTGACCGGTGGTTACGGCTCGGCAATAGGCTCAGCAGTCGGCGCGTTAGTCTTTGGCATGACTACTCAGGGCATCATTTACGCGAACTGGAATTCAAACTGGTTCATGTTTTTCGTAGGCTTGATGTTGTTGGCCGCGACCGTGTTCAACGGTTGGGTCAGGCGAAGAGTAATGTGAAGCGAGCTTAATCATGGAAAATAAAAAACCATTTATCGAACTTTCTAACGTAGGAAAGGTGTTCGGTGCCATACGAGCTCTAAAAGATATAAATCTTTCGGTTGAGCTGGGAATGGTGTCCTGCGTGCTAGGTGATAATGGTGCTGGTAAGTCGACGTTGATCAGTATTATTTCTGGTTTGTATTCGCCGACCGAAGGCGATTATCTGGTGGACGGTGAAAAAAAACTGTTCTCGTCACCTCGTGATGCGCTTGATCTTGGTATATCTACGGTATATCAGGGGCTTGCAATGGTTCCACTTATGCCAGTCTGGCGAAATTTTTTCCTGGGCTCGGAAATATCAACGGGTAGAGGGCTCGCCCGTCGGCTCGACCGATCGAAGATGAAACAGATTGCGGCGGATGCACTGAAGGAAATGGGCATAGTAATCAAGGACATGGAACAAACAGTCAACACTCTGTCGGGCGGACAAAGACAATGTGTGGCGATCGCGCGTGCGATCCATTTTGGGGCTCGTGTGCTGATACTGGATGAGCCGACGGCGGCGCTCGGTGTCAAGCAATCAGGCGTAGTGCTTAAGTACATAGCGAGTGCGGCGCGCGACGCTGGCGTGGGCGTGATATTTATTACGCACAATCCACACCATGCATACATGGTCGGCGACTCATTCACGATTCTGTCGCAGGGTGAGATTGGTCTGACCGCGCGTCGTTCCGAAGTTAGCGTCGACGATCTGATCTACCGAATGTCCGGCGGTGCAGAGTTGGAATCGTTAGAGCACGAATTAGCGAACGTTTGAAAAAGTTTTTGTGTATTGAGATCGGCTAGCTCGTTGCGCAAAAAAAACTGGAAACTGGAGTTTTATCTCGAATTAGCGGCCGAGTTGGCTGGCGCAAGCGACGGCGAGGTGGTCGCTTTCGATGGCAAGACACGAGGGCGTTCCTACGGCCGGCGACGATGTCAGAGCCCGTTGCATGTCGTCAGCGCGTCGTCTTTCAGGGGGCGTTGCCGTTTCAGAGTAAAGGCTTGGAGGCAGCGTTCGCTGTTCGCATCCCATTCCCGTCTTGAGGTGTTTTTGAGGTTGTTTGGCGTTGTCCGCGCCCCGCCTGGCTCGAATAATCAAGGGGTGTCATCGATTCGAAACCACACGAGAGAGAGGAGAAAGCCATGCTGGCCCAGGATCACACCCCCGAATCTACCCCGTCAGACCGCGTCTGGCTGAATCCTGAGAACTGCCGCCTCGATGATTTCGTCGCGAGCATCAATCACACGACGCGGGCCGAAGACTACCCGCGGGCTCAGCGCATCGAAAAGAATGTGCCGGTTTATCACGCAGGCGGCATCGCCGCACTGGCGCCCGCGGATCGCAGGGCGCTCCAGGCCGAAATAGCCGAAGCGCTGCTCGATGGCCCGGGTATCGTTGTTTTCAGCGATGCGTTCGATGAGGCGAGCATCGCGGAGACGACCGCGCGCTTCAACGAAATGATCGCCGAGCAGCGCGAAGCCGGTGTCGCCAGTGGCGATCACTTCGCCAGGCCCGGCGCCAACGACCGTGTCTGGCGCGTGCAGCAGAAGCTGGCCGATCGCGATCCGGCCGCGTATGTCGACTACTATGCCAATCCGGCGCTCGAACTGATCTGCGAAGCCTGGCTGGGCCCGATGTATCAGGTCACCTCCGATCTGAATGTCGTCAATCCCGGCGGCGAGGCCCAGAGTGCGCATCGCGACTACCATCTCGGCTTCATGTCGACCGAGCAGGCCGCGTGCTTTCCAGCGCATATCCACCGCTTTGCCTCGCAGCTCACGCTGCAGGGCGCGGTCGCCCACTGCGACATGCCGCTGGAAAGCGGGCCGACGCTGTATCTGCCGTATTCCCAGCGCTACGAGCTCGGCTTCCTGGCCACCGGCCGGCCCGAGTTCCAGCGCTATTTCACAGAGAACCATGTCCAGCTGCGGTTGGCCGCCGGTGACGCGGTGTTCTTCAACCCGGCGCTATTTCATGCCGCGGGCAGCAACCGTTCGGTCGACATCCGCCGCATGGCGAACCTGCTCCAGATCTCTTCGGCGTTCGGGCGAGCGATGGGCAGCCTGGACCGAGCCCGGATGTGCCGAGCGATCTATGCCGAACTGTGCCACCGCGAGCGCGACAGGCAGCACGAGACGGTCGTGCGCGCGGCCAAGGCCACCGCAGAGGGCTACGGCTTTCCCACCAATCTCGATCGTGACCAGCCGACGGCCGGCCTGGCGCCCGAGACGCAGTGTGAACTGCTGATCCGGGCGGTGGGTGAACAGCTCGACGCCGCCACGTTCGAGTCGCAGCTCGCAGCACAACTCGAACGTCGACAGGTCGACTAGCTCGGCAGGCCGTGGCGCACCGCTTCACCGTAAAGCAGATCGCGGCCCAGGCGGTCGAGTCGCTGGCCGCGCGCGGCGTTCCGGTCGTCACCTTTGCCACGGATATCGGCGCCGACGGCCGCATCGCGTATGTCGGCATCGACAAAGCCGCGGCAGGGCGGACCGCCGCCTTCCTGCTGTCGCGTTTCCTCGGCGAGCGGGGCGGCGTGGTGCTGCCCAATCTCGGCAGCCGGGGTTTTCACGGTGAAAACGATCGCTGGCGTGGTTTTGCCGATTTCATGGCCTCGCGCTATCCGCGCGCCGCAGTGGTCACCATCGACGGTGGCTATGGTCTCTATCATGCGACCTACGAACTCGCCCGAGCCGAGCGTTCAGCGCGCGGCCTCATCGCCGGCATCTACAGCATCGGCGGCGGCAACCGCGGGCTGCTGCGTGCGCTGGATGAATCCGTCGATCGCGATGTGGTCTTCGTCGGCCACGACTCGATAATGAGAACCACAGCCTGTTGCGCGCCGGGCGGATCGATGCGGTGGTCGATCACGACCTCCAAGCCGATGCTGTACGTGCGATCCGACATCTGCTGTGTTTCCGCCGGCATGGCCGGGCTGCCGAGAGCGATGCCAGCCGCGCAGTGATCGTCACGCCGTGGAATATGTGAGGGGGTTGAGATGCGAAACAAAAACTGCGCAGCGCGCGGCCCTTGATATAAAAATGCCCGGGCCGATGCGCTCGATCGTCGTGAAATGAGCATGAAAACCGATAGCATTGTTCGCAGTCAAGGCCAAATAAAGGCGGCGGGCACAGCCTGTGATGAAGTCGACGCGAGGGCCTGGCGGCGGCGGCCCAGGTCATGGCCGGGGCCGAGTGCATCTATCTATGCGGTCATCGTCGGTCGTTTCCTGTGGTCACTTACATGGCGTACGCGCTTAGCCAGATCGGGGCCAATGCCTGCCTGCTGGACGGACTCGGCGGCATGCTGGCCCAGCAGATCGCGCGCGTGCGGCGGAACGACGTGCTGTTCGCCGTATCGTTTCCCCGTATGCCGAGGAAGCAGCGGAAGCGATACGTTGCGCCACTGAGCACGGCACGCCTGTCGTGGTAATCACCGACAGCCTGCTGAGTCCGGTCGCGGCCCACGCGACCGTCTGTCTCGAAGTTCACGATGCCGAACTGCACAATTTTCGATCCCTGACCGCATCGATGTTTCTGGCGCAGGAGCGGCGGTTCGGGCTGATCGGGGATAGCCTGCCGGCCAAGGCTGCGGCGGATTTCTATGACACATTCGACGAGCCTGCCCAGATGGCGTGACTGAAACACATGAGTCTTCGGTAAAACCAAGCAGTTTGTCAGGTGTTTAGCGCGACGTTGAGAGCAGGTCTTGAATGCTGTCCAGCCCAGCTTACGGACCGGACGGTATTCTACGACGAATGGTCAGTTGATAGACACGTGCATCTGGTAATATGAATGCAATCGGTTGCAATGGGGTATCCGAAGTGGGCGTCTTGGGTTGTGAAAAACACTTTCCGATTGTGGTCGTTCAAATCAAAGCGGCGTGCTCGCGTCGCCAGCCAACCGATCTGGAGAAAAATGCTCAAGCGGCTCGAGGCGAGTGCTCTCGGCTACGCCTGTCATACCGACAACTGGCCACGGTTCTTTGCGGACTCGGATATCGATCCGGTCATCATTTGCGTGCCGTCTTTCCAGCATCGGGCGATAACACGAGCGATAGCTAAAGAAGGGTTGTCGAATGTCTAATCTTGCGCGTCTTGCAGGGAATCACTTTTTAGTTATCGGCCGCGCGGGGATGGATCTGTATGCCGATCCACCGGGCGTGCGAATAGAGAATTCGGAGCGGTTTACTGCTGCTTTGGGTGGGTCGGCTGCCAATATTGCGGTCGCCTTAACGCGTCAGGGCGCAGGTGCCGATCTGCTCACGTGCGTGTCTGACGATGCCGTTGGCCGGTTCTGCTTGGAGCAGCTTGATGCTTATGGCGTTAATCGGGATCTAGTTAAAAATGTAGGTGGCGGGGCCAGAAACTCTCTTTCCGTGGTGGAAACACGACTTGAAAATTGCCAGTCCGTGATCTATCGCAATGGCGCGGCAGATTTCGAGCTGACAGAAGCTGATGTAGAAAGCGTTCAATACGATTGCTTTTCTGGGCTTGTCGTCACGGGAACCGCTCTAGCCCTGGAGCCGCCGCGCGCGGCCGTTTTCAGGGCGCTTGAGTTGGCGCGCACTGCTGGACTTCCAGTGATATTGGATATTGATTATCGACCGTATAGCTGGACATCCGTCGACTTGGCCGCGTCGATTTGCGCTCAAGCCGCGGGTTTGAGCGATGTCGTAGTCGGCAACGACGTCGAGTTCGGGGTCATGGCGGGAAATCACGACGAAGGCTTGGCGAATGCGCGACAGTTGGTATCTAAGGGTGCGGCGATAGCGATCTACAAAATGGGCGAAAAAGGGTCAGTCACGATTACCGGTCATGAAGAGTTCCGAACCGGGATATTCCGTTCCGAGGCCATTAAGCCGACCGGCGCCGGAGATAGCTTCCTAGGCGGATTTCTAGCAAGTCTCGCAGCGGGTGGTAGCGTTAAGGACTCGGTGCTGCACGGATCGGCTGCAGCCGCAATAGTCGTGACGCGGGTCGGTTGTGCTCCGGCCATGCCAACAAGAGAAGAAACGAACGACTTCTTGGCTGGGCATGCCGCTGATTGCCAGATAAGTCAAGTTTTTCGCAACTAGCGTGTCATTCGAGGTTGAGCCTGCCTATCCGGTATCGAAACGGCGGCATTCACATACCGGAGACCGCGAGCGTCCGGTGTTATTACCGGATTCAAAGTCCAACAAGGTATATTAATGCGGATTACTCTCAAAGACGTGGCGAAAAGAGCGGGCGTATCGAGCTCGGCGGTCTCGCGTACGTTTACCGAAAGTGCTTCCGTGTCGCAAAAGACGCGCAAGAAGGTAATGCGCGTGGCTGATGAGCTGGGTTACCGGCCAAATGTCCTGGCCGGAAGCTTGAAGACACAGCGAACGAAACTTATTGGTTTGGTCGCCGACAATCTGCAGAATCCAGTTTTCGTTGTCATCATCGATCTTTTTACGAGCCTCATCCAAGAAAATGGATTTCGACCACTGCTCGTCAATCTGGCTGGCGAAACCGATCCCGAAAGCTCTGTGCGACTGCTCCGGCAATACTCGGTCGACGGGGTTATCGTAGCCTCTTCAACTTTGCCGACCAGTTTCGCCGTGGCCTTTCACGACGCGGGGTTGCCGGTAGTACACACTTTTGGTCGCTATTCCGGCGAGTCGCATGCACACGTGGTCAGCATCGACAATGTTCACTGCGGTAGCATGGCGGCGAGCGCGTTACTGGATCATGGATACGAGCGTATCGGTTTCATGGGTGGGCCTGCCGAAGCGACTTCGACGGAGGATCGCCTTAAGGGCTTTGAAAGCACAGCCCGTCAAAACTCAATGAAAGTCAGTTGCAGTTTTGCGCGTGCTTACAGTTACGAAGCGGGGCGCGAAGAAATGTCCCGGCTCATCGCCGAGGGTGACTTGGCGCAGGCTTACTTCTGCGGCGACGATGTGCTATCAATCGGAGCGATGGATGCGCTCGCAGATGCCGGTTTAAAGGTGCCGGGAGACGTTGGAATAATTGGCCTCAACGATGCCGAAATGGCCGGCTGGAGATGTATTCAGCTGACGACAATTGCGCAGCCCGTGGCGGAAATAATATCGGCGTCAGTTGAATTGATAGTTTCGCAGATCAACAATCCTACCGCGATCTCCGAAACCCGGCTCTGGCCTTGTCAGATCAAATACCGAAGTACGCTCAGGTACGTCTGAACATTGGCGGGCGCGCATCGATCCAGGCGCCATTGAGTTTGGCCGACTGCGCAGCGGCGTGAACTGCTGCTGTAGAACGTAGACCGTCTTCGGCCGTGGGACAAAGCGTGCTGGCGGTCGGTGCTCCATTCGTCTGAGCCGAGATCATATCGGCGAGTTCTCTATAAATGTTGGCAAATGCCAGAGGCATGCCTTCGGCGTGACCAACGGCAACTCGGGACGCGGCTTCCGCCTCCGGCGAGAGGCCATGCGCTCCGCGCTCGATCACTTCAGTGCGCGAGTTCAAAGGCGTCCAATAGAGTTGATTCGGTTGCTCTTGGCTCCACCGCAAGCCGCCTTTTTCACCGAAAATTTGCATGGTGAGACCGTGCTGGCGCCCAACCGAAATCGCTGATGTCCACAGTCGGCATACGGCGCCGTCGGACATACGCAAGTTGATCATTGCATCGTCTTCCAAAACGCGTGGTGCTACGCACGACACGAAATCGGCAGACAGCGTCTCGGCGTGCTGCCCGGTAACGAAGCTCGCCATATGCAGCGCGTGAATGCCACAGTCCGACATCACCGCTGATACGCCGGCTTGCGCTGGATCATAGCGCCAGCGCACGCGCGGGTTGTTCGCATCCTCAGCGTCGGCGTGGTGGCCGTGAGCGAATTCCGCCTTGATGAGCCGGACCCGACCCAGATCGCCATGTTCAATCATCGCCCGCATCTGCCGGACCATTGGATAGCCGGTGTAGCCATAGTTGACCGCACAGATAACGCCCGTTTCGCGGGATAAACGAACGATTTCCTCGCCTTCTTCGACGGTCATGGTCATAGGCTTTTCACACAGCACGTTGACGCCCGCTTTCAGGAAACCGCGCGTTATGCTGAAATGCGTGCTATTAGGCGTCGCGATCGTGACGAGATCCAGCCTGTCAGGGCGCGCACGCTCCGCCGCCAACATGGCCTCCCAGTTCGCGTAGCCGCGATCAGCCGCTATACCAAGCGAACGCGCAAATTTTTGCCCCGCCTCCGCGTCTACATCCAGCGCGCCGGCAGCGAGCTCGAACCTGTTATCCAGGCAGGCAGCAAGGCGGTGCACCGGACCGATCTGACTGCCTTCACCACCGCCGATCAATCCCCAGCTTAGTCTGCTCATCAGTTTTCCTTTGATACAAAGCCGATGGTTTCCAGATAATCGCGGTTGGCCTTGGCTGCCGCAAAGGGGTTGGTTTCGCCCGCCGGATCACAGTCTTGTTCGACCGTGCACCAGCCGGAATAACCAATGCGCTCCAGTAGCTCGCGAACCGATCTGAAGTCGATTTCGCCGTCGGACAAATCACAGAAAAGCCCCTGCGCGCAGGCGTCGTAAAACCCGATGCGTTGCTTTATGACGCGCGCTTTGACTTGCGGATCAGTCGTTTTGAAATGGACATAGGATAGGCGATCTGCGTGACGCACCATGAATGCGAGCGGATCGAATCCTGCGTAAACGCAGTGACCGGTATCGATGCAAAGGCGCAACTGACGCGGATCGGTTTCGTCGAGTAGGCGCTCCACTTCGGGTAGAAAATCAATGAATCCGCCTGCATGAGGGTGAACGCTTGTAGTCAGGCCGTATTCATCGCTGCCCATTCGGGCGATGGTTCGAATACGCTCGACAAAGTGCGACCAGTCGACTTCGTCCATCTGATCGGCTTCGTTGGGTCGACCCGCGGTCGCGGCACGGCGCGACGAAATCGAGTCGATCAGCACCAGATGTTCCGCGCCGAGTGCGCTGAGCACTGCGCAGGTCCGCCGCGCGGCGTCGCGCAATTCCGGCCATCCATTCGGGTCATGGAATGGTCGGAACACCACGCCGCCGACCAAGGTCAGGCCCACACTTTCCAGCGCAGGCGTTAGCACGTTCGGGGCCTCCGGCATGTAGCCGACCGGGCCAAGCTCGATACCCGAATATCCCGCTTGTGCGCATTGCTTGACTACCTGTGCCCATGGCGGGTTGCGCGGATCGTCAGCGAATTCGACCCCCCATGAGCAGGGAGCATTGGCCATCTTTATAGGCATAGGGCCTCAACAATTTGCAAACGGTTGCAAATATATAGTCTACTAGTTTGTGAAACCGGTCAATTACCAGACGATCAGTACCCTTGGATCGTCGAGGATGAGCCCATGACCAATCGGAAAACTGTGCGATTGACAACCGCGCAAGCCATTGTCCGCTTTCTCATCAATCAGTTCATCGAGATCGACGGCTGTAAAGAGCGCCTCGTGACTGGCGGGTTTGGTATCTTTGGGCACGGCAACGTCACCTGCCTTGGCGAGGCACTCTACGATGCCCGGAGTGATTTTCCGGTCTATCGTGGACAGAACGAGCAGGCGATGGGGTTTGCGGCTGCAGCCTATGCCAAGGCCAGACTTCGTCGTCAGCTAATGTTCTGCACGGCGTCGGCGGGGCCCGGCACAACAAATATGGTGACGGCGGCTGCGCTTGCGCACGCGGACCGCTTGCCGGTTTTTTTTCTATGTGGCGATACGTTTCAGACCCGCCTTCCTGAGCCGGTTTTACAACAGGTCGAACACTTCGGCGATCCGAGTCTCGGGGTCAACGATGCCTTCCGAGCGGTGACGCGTTACTGGGATCGGATTAGCCACCCTCAGCAGATCGTCACTTCGCTGCCGGCCGCGCTCCGTGTGATGCTGGACCCAGGAGACTGTGGGCCCGCCTTTTTGGGGCTGCCGCAAGATGTCCAAGGCTGGGCCTGGGACTATCCTGAAGCGTTTTTCTCGCCCAGGTTGCATCGCATACGTCGCTCGCCGCCGGATAGAGATGAAATCGCTGACGCCGCGGCATTGTTGGGACGCGCGCAGCGGCCGGTGATTATAGCCGGCGGAGGGGTTCAGTACAGTGGGGCGGTGGAGCAACTGGTGAGCTTCGCGGAGCGGCATGCCGTGCCCGTGGTCGAGACCATTGCTGGTCGCGCCAACCTCGTAGCTACACACCCTTTGAATATCGGGCCGCTTGGCTCGACCGGGTCTGATTCGGCGAACACTGTGGCTGGCGAGGCAGATGTCGTGCTGGCTGTGGGTACTCGTCTGCAGGATTTCACCACCGGTTCCTGGACCGTGTTCGGCAGCGATGCACGCATTATTGGCGTTAACGCTGCGAGTCACGACGCAACGAAACACATGTCTACCCCGGTGGTATGCGATGCGCGCCTCGGGCTGGAGCAACTATCGGAGGCACTCGGCGATTATCGGGCCCCCGACGCGTGGACCAAGCACGCAATTCGCGAGCGTGCGCAGTGGGTCGAATACGTCCAGGAACATACGAGTAAGACTGGTCCGCCGCACAGTTATGCGCAGGTGATCGGTGTGGTTAATAACTTATGCCACGAGCGCGACCGAATCGTGACGGCTGCCGGCGGACTTCCGGCGGAAATCGCGGCGAACTGGCGCACGCTATCGCCTGGTACCGTCGACGTAGAATTCGGCTTTTCCTGCATGGGCTACGAGATCGCCGGCGGCTGGGGCGCTCGACTTGCTCAGAGTCAGACCGAACCGGATCGTGACACGATTGTCTTTGTCGGGGATGGATCGTATTTGCTGATGAATAGCGACATTTACTCGGCTGTGCTAACTGGCCAGAAATTGATTGTGTTGGTGCTCGACAACGGCGGCTTCGCAGTCATTAACAAACTCCAGAATAATACCGGCAATACGTCGTTCAACAATCTGTTCAGCGATACGCCGACTATCTCCAATCCGGTGGAAGTAGATTTCGCCGGTCATGCCCGAGCTTTGGGCGCGCGGGCCACGACCGTCAGAACGCTCGATCAACTGGCCACAGCCTTCCGCGAGGCAAAAGCCTCGGATCAGACAACCGTCATCGTGATGAAGGTCGATCCACACCACGGCTGGACAGAGCGCGGCCATGCCTGGTGGGAAATTGGCACGCCGGAAGTGTCTCGAAATCCGCGTGTTATGGCTGCCCACGATAAGCAGGAGATGGGCCGCGCGAAACAGCGCCGTGGTATCTAATCAATTCCGCAAGGAGGAAGATTCAATGCATATTCCGCCATACGACAACGATAATCGTGCACTCGTCGATGTTGACGATAGCTGTGTTCCGCTTGTTTACTTCAATATCGTCAAGCTGACGCGCGGTGAAAGTTTTGATTATCGGCTCGAAGACTTCGAAACCTGCGTGGTTCCAGCAACCGGTTCGGTGGAAGTAGTACTGAACAAACAGGCGTTCGGCCCGGTTGGCCGTCGCACCATCGACGTTTGGGATGAAGAGCCGGAAGGCCTGTATGTGCCCACGAACACGCCCGCGCGACTCACCTGCGTCAGCGATCGGGCGGAGGTCTTTGTTGCCGGGGCGAAATATGCCGAGACACTCAAGCCTTTTGTTGTGATGAGCAGTGATATCGACCAGGTTCAGTATGGCTCGGACGACACGAAAACCCATCGAAAGATCAAACACATTCTTGGGAAAGAACACGCTGGCCAGGTGGGCCGATTGCTGGTTTCCGAACTCTACACCGTAGGCGCCGGTGGCTGGTCCGGATTTCCCTCTCACAAACACGACGAGGACCGGTTGCCGAGCGAAACGCATCACGATGAGGCTTACAATTTTCGTTTCCGACCGTCGAGTGGATCCGGTTTGCAAATGCTGCAACGGATCGATAATGAGCCGGGTGACGCTTACCACATTGTCGACGGATCTACTGTGCTGATCGACAAGGGATACCACCCATGCTGCGCGCTGCCGGGTTATCAGATGTATTACTTCACGATTCTGGCAGGCGAGAGCCAGCGCCCGCTAGTACAGTATTTTCAGCCAACGCACGCCGATCAGGTCGAAACGATTCCCGGTATCAAAGATATGGTCGCTAAGTTCGCATGATTGCCACGCTGACCGAGGTGCTGTCCGGGGCGCTGACTGAAGGATACGCCGTGCCCGGCTTCGTCGTGCTCGGTTGGGAAGATGCGGTGGCTTACGTTCGAGCCGGCGAGGCGGAAAATCGCCCCGTCATTCTACAGGCTGGCCCAGGCTGCAGGGCGCATACGCCAATTCCGATTCTCGGGGTCATGTTCCGTCATCTCGCCGACGTTGCCGAGGTTCCGGTTGTAGCGCATCTTGACCACGCCACGACCCTGGACGAATGTAAAAAGGCAATCGAAGCTGGGTTTAGTTCGGTGATGTTCGACGGCTCGCGTCTTTCACTGGACGAGAACATTCGCCGCACAGAAGCGGTTTCGCGTTTAGCGGAAGAGCATGGTGTCTCCGTTGAAGGCGAAATTGGCTTCGTAGGCTATGACGCCGGCGAAACATCGATCGGTACTGACCCGGAAGAGGCGCGAATCTTTGCTGAGCGCACTAGGGTTGATGCTTTGGCTGTCTCAGTAGGTAACATTCATCTCCAGCGCGAGACAGATACGGCGATCAATTTCAACGCGCTGCGAGCGATCGAAGCCGCGACGGATTTGCCGCTGGTCATTCACGGCGGGTCGGGTATTCCGGTTGATGACTGTCGTCGGCTCGCCACTGAAACCAGCGTTTGTAAGTTGAATATTGGCACGGAGCTACGCCAGGTTTTTGGCGCCGCGTTGAGGTCCGGCCTGGATCGCTATCCGCATCGTTTTGATCGTATCGAGATATTGAATGAGGTCGTTGATCCGATGACGGATGCTGCAAGAGATATCCTTCGGCGACTGGCCCCCCGGAAATCCGGGTTGGATTAAAATTTAAGGAGGACCGTATGCGCAGCATTGGGATCGGTATCGTTGGCGGTGGCTATATGGGCAAAGCCCATGCGGTCGCCATGCAGGCGGTGGCAGCAGTATTCGAAACGACCCTGCGTCCAAGGCTCGAGACCATCTGTGCCTCGTCCCCGGCTTCGGCCGAGATTTATCGCAACCGTTATGGGTTTATTCGTGGCACTGCCGACTGGGCGGAGTTGGTCAATGATCCAGCCGTAGAGGCGGTTGTGATCGCTTCGCCGCAAGAGACCCATCTTGAAATTGCCCGCGCTGCATTGGCCCTTGGCAAACCGGTCCTGTGCGAAAAGCCGATGGGAGCTACAGCGTCAGAGAGCGCGGAAATGGTCGCGCTGGCAGAAGCGGCGGCCGTGCCGGCCATGGTTGGCTATAACTATATCCGGACGCCGGCCACGCAATTCGCCAGGGAACTGCTTCGTGACGGCGTGATCGGCAAGGCAATCTGGTTTCGTGGTGAACATACCGAAGATTTCTTTGCTGATCCGGAGGAGCCTGCTACCTGGCGCTGTACCGGCCGCGCTAATGGCACCATGGGAGATCTGGCCCCTCATATGATCAATTGTGCTCTGACAATGATGGGGCCGATCAGCAGTCTTTTGGCGGAAATCGGGACGGTGTATCCGCAGCGACCCGGCCCGAACGGACCGGTCGCCGTTACAAATGACGATCAGGCGCAGATCATGTGCCGTTTCGCGAACGGGGCCATGGGACATTTGCTCTTTAGCCGGGTGGCGACTGGTAAGAAGATGGGTTACGCCTATGAAATCACCGGCACCAAAGGTGCGATCCGCTTCGACCAAGAAGACCAAAACGCACTTTGGCTCTATCAGTCTGAGGGCCCAAAAGGGCAGCGCGGCTTCCGCAAAATTCTCTCAGGGCCTGAGCATCCCGATTACTTGCCCTTCTGCCAAGGCCCGGGCCACGGTACCGGCTACCAAGACCAGATAATTATCGAGGCTTACCACTTCCTGAAAGCGATCGAGACTGGCACGGGCACGTCGCCCTGGCCGAGTTTCTCGGACGGACTGGATGTGGCGCGTGTTATCGAGGGTGCCTTCATCTCCTTCAATAAACAGTGTTGGCAGGCTATCGCCGGGTGTTCATAACATATCGATTTTTTTGCTAATGACTACCCGCGTCTGCAGTCTCCAGCCCGCTCAGAACATCCTCCTCAAGGGCCTGCGAATAGCCTTTTCACTGCGTGATCTTACCGGCATGAAAGAACGGTCAAAGTAGCCGCTCAAGCCGGCTAGGGTCTTAGCTCTGTAAGTGCGATGTCCGGTTCCGTCATGATCAATGTCCCAACTACAGAAGGTGAAAGGATATGAAGGCATCCCACGCTTGCGTTCTATATGGAGCAGCTGATGTGCGCTACGAACATCAGCCTGCTGAACATCTGTCTGAGACTGGCGTTCGAGTTCAACTTGGTGCGGCAGGGATATGCGGTTCAGATCAGCATTACTTCGAATATGCTCAAATGGGTGATTTCAAGATTCGTGATCCGCTTGTGCTTGGGCACGAATTATCTGGCGACGTTATCGAAGTCGGGCAAAGTGTAGATGATTTTACGATGGGTGATCGTGTCGTAATCGATCCCGCCAAAACATGCGGACGGTGCACACCATGTAAGCAAGGCCGGGCTAACCTCTGTACTGACGTTGAGTTTATGGGCTCGGCAAGTCGATATCCTCACATAGCCGGTGGATTCAGGGATGAATTTGTAGTTGATAGTTCGCGTTGTATTCTCGTACCTAGAGAAACTCCGCACAGGCTGCTGGTTTTTGCTGAGCCACTATCGGTTGCGCTGCATGCAGTACAACGAGCAGGGTCGGTGCTCGGAAAGCGCGTCCTTGTAACTGGCGCCGGAACAATTGGTGCTCTCATTGCTGCAGCGGTGAAGTTAGCTGGCGCACAGGAAGTTGTTGCAACGGATCTCAATGAGAACAGGCGAAATATAGTCCTGCAAATGGGCGCTGACAGTGCTTTCGATCCTAATAAGGATGCTGAAGTGATTAATAAATGGGCTCTAAATGATGGGGTTTTTGATGTCGCGTTTGAAGCTACCGGCACTCAGGGTGGTTTTCAGGATGTCATACGAAGCACTGTACGAGGCGGCAAGTCCGTTTTAGTCGGTATGATTCCAACATCCGAGTGTAAAGTCCCTTTCCATATTTTGACAACGCGGGAAATCGATCTCATTTCGACTTTTCGTCAAAATCAGGTTTTTGGTTTAGCTGCTAATTTGCTTGTATCCGGGGATATAAATCCGCTACCTATTTTGACAAGCATTTATCCATTAGAGGATTGTCAAAAAGCTTTTGCAGCATCATTTGATCGTGATCTTAATATAAAGGTAGCTTTCAGCGGAGGTGCTTTTAACTGAATTTATCATTAGCGTCCGTGCAGAAAAGGCCATTTCCGGCGGGCCGCCTTCGTATACGCTCTGGGTATTACGCCTTCATACAGTCGCCCACGTGTGAGCAACGACAACGCCTACTCGGAATCCCTGTTCAAGACGTTGAAGTACCGTCCCGGCTTCCCGGCCAACGGCTTT
>JAQIBT010000084.1 GCA_027858915.1 Salinisphaera sp. | reverse complement strand
ACCTCGGGAAATACCGCAGAGAATGCCTTGATCGCAGCCGGGCCACCGGCCACCGAAGCTGGGAACAATTTGATACCGGTCCAACCCAACCGCACCAGATGCGCAATCTCGCTAGCCGTCTGTGCGCCAGGAAGATAAGGCAGACCCGCCTCGCGACAGACCGCGCCCACCTCATCCGTGATGCCCGGTGACACCATGAACTGAGCACCAGCGTCGATTGCCTCTCGGGCCTGCCGTTCGGTCCACACCGTGCCCACACCGAGACACATGTCGGGCACAGCATCGGCGATCGCCCGCATGGCATCTAATGCCACGGAGGTGCGGCGGGTGATTTCAATGATGTTCAAGCCACCGGCGTGAAAATCGTGTGCCATGGCGACCGCTTCATCCACACTCTGGACAGTGACCACCGGGATGACCGGCGAGATTTTCATGATGGCGAGAGTATCGGCCATGGCGGCTCCTAGAGGCTTGGGGATTAGAGGGTTGAGGATCTATGACCACGGACGTCGCCATGCTGCTGGCGTTGCCAGGCCGTGTACAAAATGAACGATTAAAGCAACGGGCCAGCGCCTTCTTCGGCGGGTGCGGCATTGTTTCGGAACAGGCTGAACAATTCGCGCCCGAGCCCGTATTCGGTGGTTGGTGCATCGTCAAACACAATCAATTCGCGCGCGTCGAGCTCGGCCTGCGGCACGTCAACAATCAACTCGCCACTGTCGGAGTCGACGATCACTCGATCGCCGTCGCGAATCTTGCCGATAGTCCCGCCGAGCTTGGCTTCGGGCGTCACCTGAATGGCGGCCGGTACTCTGCCCGACGCCCCCGACATCCTGCCGTCGGTTACCAGTGCCACCTGGTAACCACGCTGCAGCAGAACCGACAGGCTTGGCGTCAGTTTGTGCAGTTCGGGCATACCGTTGGCACGTGGACCCTGGTTCGGAACCACAACGACGACGTCCTTGTTCAACTCGTCGTTCTTGAACGCATCGAGTACGGCCTGCTGGCTGGCAAATAGCTGTGCCGGCGCGTCGATTCGGCGGAACTTCTCATCCACGGCCGAAGTCTTGATGATTGCTCGGCCCATATTACCCTCGAGCAACCGCAACCCGCCTGTGCTGGCAAACGGATCATCAACCGAACGTATGACGTCCGTATCGTGACTTTTCAGCGGGCCGTCGCGCCAGGCCAGCTCGCCGTCTTCGAGGAACGGCTCGCGCGTGTAATGATGCAGGCCACGCCCTTCCACGGTCATCACGTCATCGTGCAGCATGCCGTGGTCTAGCAGGGTGCGAATCATGAACTGGATACCACCGGCCGCACGCATGTGATTCACGTCCGCCACGCCGTTCGGATACACGCGCGCCAGCAACGGTACGGCGCTTGATAGCTCTGAGAAATCGTCCCAGTTCACTTTGATACCGGCCGCCCGGGCGACGGCCACATAATGCATGGTGTGGTTGGTCGAGCCGCCCGATGAAAGCAGGCCAATGATGCCATTCACGATGGCTTTCTCGTCGATGATATCGCACATGCGACGGGCTTCGCCGTCGTTGGCGACCGAGCTCATCTCGACCGCCCGTCTTGCAGCCGCCTTCGTCAGCGCATGCCGTAACGGTGTCCCCGGATTGATGAAGGACGTACCGGCCATATGCAGGCCCATGAATTCCATCAACAGCTGATTGGAGTTGGCCGTGCCGTAAAACGTACAGGTTCCCGGCGAATGATAGGCCATCGATTCTGCCTTGAGGAGTTCGTCACGACCGATCTCGCCCTGAGCAAAGCGCTCGCGCACCTTGGATTTGACCGGATTGGACAAGCCCGAGGTCATCGGGCCAGCCGGTGCAAAAATCACCGGCAGATGCCCGAATGCCAGCGTGCCGATCAGCAGCCCTGGCACGATCTTGTCGCATACGCCAAGACAGATCGCGGCGTCGAACATGTTGTGCGTGAGCGCTACCCCGGTGGCCATGGCGATCAAGTCGCGCGAGAACAGGCTCAACTCCATACCTGGCTGACCCTGGGTCACGCCGTCGCACATGGCCGGTACGCCGCCCGCGAACTGGGCGACGCCACCGGCAGCCCACGCCGCCTCCTTGATAATGTCCGGATAGTCCACGAACGGCTGATGCGCCGACAACATCTCGTTGTAGGCCGAGACAATGCCGACATTCGGCCTGACATCGCCCGCCAGTGCGTCCTTACCCGACTCTCCGCAGGCCGCGAAGCCATGCGCGAGATTCGAACACGACATAGCTCCGCGGTGCGGACCATGCCGGCCGGCTTCGTTCATATGCCTGAGGTACTCGGCGCGCGTCTCTCGGCTGCGCTCGACGATGCGTTGGGTAACCTTGTCTATTACAGGATTGAGTACTGCCATGAGTTTGGCCTCGTGATTAGCGCGCCCAGTGAACCTGGGCAATCGGATCGGCACTGCGCAGAATTCCTCGCACCGGATACTGCGCTAAGGGGCCCGGATGTTGGGCGGCCTGGAATACGGCGAGCTTATCGTCACCGAAGATCAGGACATCGATGCTCCGCGCTTTCGTCAAATAACGCAACGAGAGACTCAGCCGCTTCGGCGGTCCCACCTCTGCCGCTACGCACGACGCTTCGGCGCCAACCTTGCTCGCTATATCCGGGTCGTGCGGAAAGAGCGACGCCGTATGACCGTCGTCACCCATCCCCAGCAAAACAACGTCCAGCGGTAGCGATATATCGGATAATGAAGCACAGACTTCATCTACAGCGGCTTCGGGCGACTGTGTATCCCGATACAGGGGCAAAAAACACGCCTGTGCTGCCTCATCGACCAATAATTCGCGTCGAATCATGGCTTCGTTGCTGTCTTGATGATCTATCGACACCCAACGCTCATCGCTGGGAATAACCGTCACCCGCTGCCATTCCAGCAGCTCCTGGCGAAGCGCGCGAAAGAGCGCTACCGGCGAGCTACCACCACACACCACCAGACTGGCTTTACCGCGCTCCGCAATTGCGCTCTGCAATCGCGCTGCAATGTCAGCCGCCAGCTGCCGGGACGCAAGCGCGCGGGAGTTATATTTGTGCAATTCGGCCATGGCTGTCCTATCAAGTCCTAGGCGTTTTCATACCAGCGCCGGCCATCGCGATCGAGCATGACGAACGCATCGGTTGGCCCCCAGCTGCCTGACATGTATTCCTGCGGATCCATCTGCTCGAGACGCCAGGACTCGATAATCCGGTCGATCCATTGCCACCCCGACTCCACCTCGTCGCGCCGCATGAACAGTGCCGGGTTGCCGCGCAAGACTTCCATCAACAGGCGCTCATAAGCGTCTGGATAGTTGAGTGCGAACGCATCGTTGAAACTGAGGTTCAGCGGCAACGAACGCATCCGGAAACCGCCGGGCCCCGGCTCCTTGGTCATCAAAGATAGCTGAACCCCCTCTTCAGGCTGGAGACTCAGCACCAGGCGATTCGCCTGTAGCGGCTCGTCACCAAAAATCGAGTGCGGTACGGGTTTGAACTCGAATACGATCTGCGAGGATTTGCGCGCCATGCGCTTACCTGTGCGGATATAGAAAGGTACGTCACGCCAACGCCAGGAATCGATTTCTGCCTTGATGGCGACGAATGTTTCTGCATCGGCCCTGTCGTTGGGGCTGCCGTCTGTTGGCCCGTATTCGTCCACCGGCTCACCGTCGACCATTCCAGACCCGTATTGCCCGCGAGCGGTTACCTGCCGAACCTTGTCCCGCGTAATCGGTTTGAGAGACCGCAAGACCTTCATCTTCTCATTGCGGATGTCGTCGTGATCCATGCTGGCCGGCGGCTCCATTGCCGTCAGGCAGAGCAACTGCATCACATGATTCTGCACCATATCGCGCAGCGCGCCGGTCTGCTCGTAGAAATCGAAACGATCGCCTACACCGAGGCTCTCAGCGACGGTGATCTGCACGTTGTCGATCGCGCCTCGGCCCCAGAGCGGCTCGAACAATGAATTGCCAAAACGCAGAGCCAGAAGGTTCTGGACTGTCTCCTTGCCCAGATAATGATCAATACGATAGATACGCGACTCCTCGAATCGAGCACCGACCGCGTCATTGATCTCACGGGCTGACTGGTAATCGTGACCGACCGGCTTTTCCAGCACGATACGGGCACGATCATCGGCAAAACCCACATCACCGACGCCGTTGGCTATCTTGCCGAACAGACTCGGCGCCGTTGCCAGATAGAACACACGGATGCGCTCGGCGCCGTCGTCGATATGCTCGCGGAACCGGTCCCATCCGTTGGCATCGTCAACGTCAAGGCTGACGTGACTCAGGCGCTTGGAAAAACGCTCGAATACGGCATCGTCAACCTCGTGTTCGGGCAAATGCTGCTCGAGCACCTCGTGCACCCATGTCACGTATTCATCATCGGGAATATCGCGCCGTGAAACAGACACGATACGGCTGTCCTCTGAAAACTGCTCATCCTGATCGCGATGATATAGCGCCGGCAGCAATTTTCGCTGTGCGAGATCGCCGGTACCGCCAAAGATCACCAGATCAAACGGATCAACTGGAACAAACTCCGCCATGAATTTTCCTCACTATGCTCGAGACTTGACAGTATGCCTTGCCGGTTCCGGATTGGCGAACCCCAGAAACGAAAACGCACCCGATGGGCGTTAGCCACACCGGATGCGAAATACGCGACTTATCGTCGTTCGACTTAGAACTCGTAGTAGAAGCGTATGCGGTTATCGTAGAAATTCGGCTGGTTATCGAAACGGGTGATACCGAGATTGTCACCAATTTTCAGACCGGCCAGTTGCGGCGAGATACCGCCCATGTCGTAGGTCATACCAAGGCCGATACCGCTACTCTTCTGATCCCTGATTTCGGTGCCTTGGAAGCTACTAGCGTCGATCACATTATTCGCACCACCATTAAAGTAAAAGTCATGCGAGTGACCGTACTTGGCCTGGTACTGCACATATCGAGCGTACATCGACAGGTTGTCCGTCGGAGTGAAGTCCAAACGCGCACCCACGCCGTAACCAGGACCGAAGTTCTGGATGCCGTTATTCATGGTATCGGTGTAGATAACCCCGGAGAGATCCGTGTAGGGCTTCAGCATCTGACCATGATTGAACGAACCATCATGCACAGGTGAGAAATCACCGAAGATAGAAAAGCCGAACGTCGCGGTGCTCACGCCGATTTTCAGACCATAGATCTGACTGTTGATGCCTTGCGGGATACGATCCTTGTTGCCGTTGTAGGCAGCAACCACCTGAGCGCGCACATAAGGTGCGAAACCGGAGTCGCCACTGCCGATCGTCGGCGCCATATAGCCGATTTCGCCGTAATCCGCACTTTCGGTCTGCTGAAAGTCATAGTGGTAGTACTGCGCCATATACTGACCGCTATCGGTCACGTTATGGAAGTTGGTTCCGACGCTCCAGAAGCCGGCTACATCAGTAAAATAGCGGTTGTTCGGCAAGAAGTCGCTGGCGTTGCCACGACCTTCATAACGGTTGATCTTGGCCGCGAACAGCTGCCACTCGGGCTTGGCCATGGTTGCGGCGCCCATCGCCATGGGCATGTACTGGTTCGTTTCGTAGGTCTGGTTGATAGTATTCTGCGGCGCTGATGCAGACCGCTGCGTGACCTGCGGGCCGGTTGTGGCATCGGCTTGGCTCTGCGACATGCGCGACATGGTGTCGAGCGGACGCCAGACGGCGGACACGCCGTTGAACGAACGCGGCAGGAACGTAAACTGATCGGCACCGGCCAGCGGCGTATTCAGCAGCTGACGACCACCACGAATCTGGAAGCCGTAGGCGTTGAACTGCAGAAAGCCCTGCGTGATGTTGCTGACCGAGCTACCACATGCCAGGTTGCAATTGAGCTTGGTGCCGGCGGCGTTGTTGCCGTAGAAACTGGATTCGTAGACGAATTCCGCGCCCGCCGAAAAACCGTAGATCCGACCGGTTACAAGACCAACCTGGGCCCCATAATTGGTGCCCTGAACGTTGTAATGATCACCGGTTTTCGCCTCACCGGCGTACGGCTGGTTGAGATCGTGCCAGCGACGGAAGTCGTAAATACCAACACGGCCATGAACCTGTGATCCATCGACCACCTGATTCATGAATTTTTCTCGGAATGTCTGGTTCGGCTTCATCGTCGAACTGTCGCTCGTGCTGCCTTGCGCGAATGCGGTACCGGCTGCCAAGACGGCCAGGCCGCCCACGAATACTGTACTGGCTCGCCGACAACGGCCAGCCCCACTCTTAATGGAACTCATGGTTCCCTCCCTTGATTTCTCTTTTGGCCTTAATCGCGGTTCGACCGCCCGAACATTCACCAGCCCCAATTCTTGCTGATCTGCCTACGGACTTAATTTGACAAGAACTCGCTCTATCCCGGGCGTCTCGCCCAGCGAAGCAAGCTTACGTGGCCAAAACGGCGTTTTGTATCAGCCAAAGGTCGATGACGCGCTGCAGCATTCAAGCTGGCGCCAGTAGTTGGCCACAGATCATTCGCGCTGCCGTTTCGTCGATAATCAAGCGATTGAGCACGCCGCTATGCAGCACAGCGGATATGGCTGGTACCTTGTGTTCGCCTGCAGCCATGCCGAGCACATCCAAGGAGCGCAGCTCTTCCAGCGATACGCCAATAATTCTATCGTTCAGCGGATTGTCAACTGGTCGACCGCGCGCATCCACAAACTGGCCTGCCAACTCGCCCTGCGCGCCCGCGGCGATCAATACATCAAGATCGGCAGCGCCTAGCAGGCCCATGGCTTGCGCGAACATAGGCTGTTCGCTCGCCAGCGCCCCAATTCCCAGACAACACAAATCGACCGAACGTGCGCGTTCAAGGGCCTCCTGAACACTGCGCTGGCCGACCAGCACCTGCTTGTCACCGACGCTGTTGGCGATAAATGGGGCCGGCAGGAAAAATCCCTGGCCGCCGGTCATCTCGGCCAGGCGATAGATGACATCGAACGGATTCATTGCCGCCTGGAGCGTTAGGCTGCCCATCAAAGACACCAATGCCAGATCGACGTAGTCGCTGCGCGGCAGCATGCGAGCGACCTGTGCGAGCGTTCGCCCCCACGACACGCCGAGCGAGCGTACTTCGCCGCTGGCGATTCGGCCCTGGAGATAACGAGCGCCAGCACTCGCGACCGCTTTCACATTGCCGCTGAGTTCGCCTGGGCGCGCAACGTCGGGCACGACTATGCACTGAACCAGATCAAAGCATTCGCTCAACTGGTCTTCGAGTCGAATCAACCGCTCGGGCGAACGATCAATGAAAACATGCACAAAACCGGCTCGATGCGCCTCATTGATCAGACGATGTACTTTGGCGCGCGATAACGACAAACGCGCGGCTATCTCGGCCTGCGTCAGCCCCCCGATGTAGGACAGCCAAGCCACCTGGACCGCCAGGTCGTCCGTCTGGTCGGATACAAGCAAGTCATTTCGAACATTTTTACGCGGCATGAACATAATTTTACTTTCTGAAACGATATTTCGAAACCGCTACGTTCGTCTCACCGGCGATAACACCGAGCACATAGGACCACCCTGTAAAGATCAATGCGCATGTCATCGCGAGAGAGCTGGCCGACCGTCCATGGATTGGCGTCTGTAGGTGGTACCCAGACGCAGGCGCTGCCTGCTTATGCGGCGATCAATTTGGCCGATTGCGCGCAAATTTACTGTATTAATACGCGAGTTAACATATAATCATTGATCAAAAAATTCGTAACGCAGACGCTAATGCCCCAGCCAGCCGACCAGCCTCGCCACTCCCGCGTCGACGATTCGGACGCAAAACAAGCCAAGGAAAGCCGCCCCATCAGAGAGCAGGGGCTATTGACACGACTGCGGCATCGTCGAATCACTCCGAGGCTCGTGCTCGTCTACGCCACCAGCCTGGTCTTGCTATGGCTGGCCAGCCCCTGGCTCGTCACATTTTTAGTTGGGAGCGCATTAGTTATTGCTGGGTTGATGCTGCGTATCTGGACTTTTGGCCACCTGCAGAAGAACAAGACACTCACAACAACCGGCCCTTACGCGCACACGCGTAACCCAGCGTATGTGGGTTCGGCATTGATCATGACCGGCATGTTCACCGCCGCCGGCGATCCATTCTCGGCCCTCGGCATCGGTATCTGGGTTGCCGGCCTCATCGGCTTGGTCGTGTTCTTCGCCGGCTACATGCCTCGCAAATATCGCCGGGAGTACGGCAACCTGCTCCAGCGGTTTCCCGATCAGGTAGAGCGCCATGCGGCGCATGTGCCGAATTTCTTTCCGCGCCTGACGCCGTGGCGCAGCGGCGATACACATCGATTCTCTTGGCAGTGCTGGAGGCAGAACCACGAATGGGTCTGGCCGGTAGTGTGCGTGAGCGCACTCATCCTGATGTGGCTCTAGGCAGGGGCACAAGCCGACAGGACAGCTAAAGATGCAAGGCGTGGTGTAGATGACAATGCCGCCCGCCGCGACGTGTGCGCGCATGCGCGCAGCGAGTGCCTGACGAGCATCAAGGTCAAGGTCCAAGGTAGCCGCTGGTTCGTCGAGCAGCCGCGCGAGCGAGGCGCGTTATCGTGGTCGATAAAACATAGTGCATCAGCCAACCGGGGCGACTCGCTGGCGGTGGAATCCTGCCAGCAGACCTGCCCCGACAAGGGCAACGTCAAGCCGGCCACCGTTCGCAGAAACGTACTCTTGCCGATGCCGTCTTGCCCGGAATACGGGCGGTCTCTCTCGAGCGCAGGGCCATGGCAAGGCCCGAAAACAACGCGCGTCCACCATGGCCACAGGCCAGATCCTTGGTGATCAATTGCCGGATCATTTAGGAGACTGTCGCGGACTCAAGGCCAATCTACTACGTCGGCGAGCGGTCTCGTCGCCGGCCACGTTCTACTGAGTCGAAGTCAATCCGATCGAACGTCAGGCGAACAGGCGCCCAGTCATCGTGTTCGATTTAAACCTTAGGCGGTTTTCACGCCTTCGGCGCCAACGCCCCGCCGTCGACATACCAATCAGGCCCAATGCGAAGAGCAGCCAGCTCGAGGGCTCCGGCACGTCTCTAGGGCCAGCGCCGCCGAAGTAATCGCTGTTCAGATTGTAAATCGACCAATCGGAACCGCTACCTGATGAATCGAAATTATCCGACACGTCAGTAAAGTCTAGAACGCCAGACAACAACCCATTGTCGAGAAACGTCAGTGTCGCCTATAGATGACGCTTGCCTGAGCTGCTGACGCCGCCAGTAGTATGACGGCTCCGACTGCGATCCTGCTCCCGATCCTCATGAAACTCCCCCTTATTGCTGGAGAATTCCACGAAGCAAGAGCTATGCCGCATTTGATAAATCAGATACTTGCGATAATAAAATTTGGATCGTTGTCATAGCAACCGACAATTCTGAAAAAAATGTCAATACTTTTAGGTTTTAGTCTGACAAGCAATCCGACAGGCGCTGGTAGTAGTTCACAGCAAGTCCGGCCATAAGGCAGTTGCTGCTTATATTCATCTGCTGATTCCGTTACCCAGCACCCAGGCAACAAAAAAGGGACTAGGTATTCAGCCTAAGTCCCTTATAAATTATTGGTGGAGCCGGGCGGAATCGAACCGCCGACCTTCGCATTGCGAACGCGACGCTCTCCCAACTGAGCTACGGCCCCACAGACTCGCTCGCGAGTGCGAACGAGCGGCGTATGATAGCAGGCTTATGCCTGTTGCCAACCCCTCGAATGGCGATCGCGCCAATAATTCGCCTGCCGAAGTCCTGATTTTCGCGAAAGCTCCCGTCCCGGGCGATTGCAAGACGCGACTTTCGAGACGGCTGGGCGTGGTTCGCGCCGTCCGTATCTACAAGAGCATGCTGGAAATAGCAACTTGCCAGGCCTGCGCTCTCGACGATACGCGCGTTTCCCTGGTATGCACGCCGGATACGCGAAATCCGTTGTTCGCCCGTCTGCGACGGCGCTACGGTGCGGCACTCATACGGCAATCAGGCGGTTCACTGGGACAGAGAATGCATCGGGCAATAGGCCAGGCCGCTCGGCGCACAGACCGTACCATTCTGATGGGCAGTGACCAGCCGGCCGATCTTGCCGACGCCCTGTGCGCCGGCCTACGCTCGCTTGACGAGGAACGCGTCTGGATAGCGCCTACGTTCGACGGCGGCTATTGGGCAATCGGACTTTCGAGTGCCGACAGCCGCATCTTTCGCGGGCCACAGTGGAGCACCAGCAGAGTTATCACGGCGACTCAGACGGCCTGCCGACGCTTGAAGCGGCAGCCGGTTTTGTGGTCGCGCGCTCGCGATATCGACGAGGGCCGGGATTGGGGTCGTATGCCGCTGACACTTCGATCGACTATTGCCAGGAACGCGGTCATGCCAGGCTTGATCGACAGTTGATCGCCAGTCTTTCGTGCCGGCGGATCAATTGGTTGCAGACCTACCCTTGCCAGGCCCGACCAGACCGAGCGCATCGTCCATACGCAAGGCGTCCTGCTCAGGCGCTGTCTTTGGCGTGGGTTGAGCAACGTGACTTGTCGTGATCTGCACGTCAGGGAGCCGTTTTTCGGCAGGGGCGGCCGCGTCGCTATCAGAGCGCGAAGGGAGAATCAGTGGATCGACGCTGCGATGCCAGGCGGCCGTGCGCTGTGCCGGGGTATTGGGTGCAAAATACCGGGTGATTGCGGTTGTGAGGACGGCCAGAACAGCAAGACTTCCCAGCCATAGCGCAAGCGATAGAACGCGCGGCATCAGCGACTCGGGCCCATGTCCTCTATGTGCTCGCCCGGGCTGCATGCTCAGCCGTGGCGACGCGCGGTTGGGGTCACATCCTCTGAGAGCGCCTCCGTCAAGAATCGATAGGCTGCCTCCACGGTATCGGCCTGATAGAACAGATCGAGGTCAGATTCTGCGATCAGGCCCAGTTCCACGAACACATCGAAATCAATCAAGCGCTGCCAGAAATCCTTGCCGAAAAGCACGACCGGTATTCTTGGCTGCTTGCCGGTCTGAATCAGCGTCAGCATCTCGAACAGCTCGTCCATCGTGCCAAAGCCGCCGGGAAAGATGATCATCGCCTTGGCGATGTTCATGAACCAGAACTTGCGCATGAAGAAATAATGGAACTGGAAATTCAAATTATCATGAACCCAGGCGTTAGCTCCCTGCTCGTGCGGCAGCTCGATATTCAAGCCCATCGACAACTCCCGATTCACATCGGCGGCACCGCGATTCGCGGCTTCCATGATGCCGGGGCCACCACCGGTACAAACATAATAACGCTCACCTTCGGCGTGCTCGTCCATGGTCCACTGCACCATGCGCGCCGCCAGCTCACGCGCGTGGGCGTAGAAATCCGCCTTGTCCGACGGCGGATCGTCGCCGTTCGGATTCAGCCGCGCCGAGCCCCAGAAAATCAGACCGTTGTGAACATTCAGACGTGACAGCCGCTCGCGGGGTTCAAGATACTCGGAGAGCAGCCGGAGCGGGCGGGCTTCGTCGCCCCGCATGAAATCGGGATCGCTGTAGGCATTGGTCATGCAATCAAATCACGGGTTGGGGAAAATCGCCGCGCGGGACGCAGCACGTATATAAGTATATCAGCGTCAAAGCCGTATTCTTGAGGGCTGGAATATGTTTCAAACGGTGGTTGAATTGTTGTCGGCGATACCTATAACTGACTTCAACAGGGCGCTTTCAGACGCTCGGGCACAGACAGATAGAGGATGAACCGCGATGCGAATGGACAAACTCACCAGCAAGCTCCAACAGGCCCTGGGGGAAAGCCAGAGCCTGGCCGTCGGCCGCGACCATAATGAAATACAGCCGCAGCATCTGTTGCTGGCACTTCTGGACGCCGAAGGCGGCACCGTGCGGCCGTTGCTCGACGGCGCGGGCCTCAACGTACGCGAGATCCGTAATCAGGTATTGAAAAGCCTGGACAACCTGCCGACAGTCGGCCAGGCCACCGGCGACGTCAATCCGAGCCAGGCGCTGGTGCGGGTGCTCAACCTGGCGGACAAGCTCGCCCAGAAGCGCGGTGATTCGTTCGTCTCCAGCGAACTGATCGTGCTGGCCATGCTGGAGGATAAATCCGAGGCCGGCAAGATTCTCAAGAATGCCGGTGCGACGCGCGATAATCTGATCAAGCAGATTGATGCCATGCGCGGCGGTGAGAGCGTGAATGATGCCAACGCCGAGGAACAACGCGGCGCGCTGGACAAATACACATCGGATCTGACCGAACGCGCCGAACAAGGCAAGCTAGACCCGGTGATCGGCCGCGACGAGGAGATCCGCCGTGTAATCCAGGTATTGTCCCGGCGTACCAAGAACAACCCTACCCTGGTCGGCGAGCCCGGCGTGGGCAAGACCGCGATTGTCGAGGGCCTGGCCCAGCGCGTGATCAACGGCGAGGTGCCCGAGTCGCTGCGTGACAAGCGGGTGCTGGTGCTGGACCTGGCAGCAATGATCGCGGGTGCGAAATATCGCGGCGAGTTCGAAGATCGTCTGAAAGGCGTGCTGGCCGATCTGGCCAAGCAGGAAGGCCGCATCATTCTGTTCATCGACGAGATCCATACGCTGGTCGGCGCCGGCAAGGCCGAGGGCTCGATGGACGCTGGCAACATGCTCAAACCGGCGCTGGCCCGCGGCGAGCTGCACTGCATCGGCGCCACCACGCTCAACGAATATCGCGAGAACATCGAAAAAGATGCGGCATTGGAGCGTCGGTTCCAGAAAGTCATAGTCGACGAGCCGGATCTGGAAGACACCATCGCCATCCTGCGCGGGCTGAAGGAACGCTATGAAGTGCACCACGGCGTAGACATCACCGACGGCGCCATCATTGCCGCCGCCAAACTGTCGCAGCGTTATATCACTGACCGCAAGCTGCCCGATAAGGCCATCGACCTGATTGACGAGGCCGCCGCCAGAATCCGGATCGAGATCGACTCCAAGCCCGAGGAACTGGATCGACTCGACCGCCGGCTGATCCAGCTCAAGATCGAGAAGCAGGCTCTGTCCAAGGAATCCGATGAGGGCTCCAAGGCTCGGCTGGAGAAACTGGAAGAGGAAATCGCCGAGCTGGAACGCGAATACTCGGATCTGGAAGAGATTTGGAAAGCCGAGAAGGCGACCGTGGCCGGTGCGGCCAACAAGCGCGAGGAACTGGATCATGCCAAGCGTGATCTGGAAGCGGCCAAGCGCGCCGTGGACTACGAGCGCATGGCCGAACTGCAATACGGCCGGATTCCCCAGCTGGAGCAAGAGCTGATCGAAGCCCAGGCAGCCGAGGAAAAACCGGCGGCCACCCAGCTTCTGCGCAACAACGTCACCGAGGATGAGATCGCCGAGATCGTGTCGCGCTGGACCGGTATTCCAGTCAACCGCATGCTCGAGGCCGAGCGCGACAAGCTGCTGCGTATGGAAGACTCGCTGCACGAGCGCGTAATCGGCCAGAACGAAGCCGTCACCGCCGTGTCTGACGCCATCCGACGCTCACGTTCCGGTCTGTCCGACGCGAACCGGCCGATTGGCTCTTTTTTGTTCCTGGGCCCGACCGGTGTCGGCAAGACCGAACTGTGCAAGGCAATTGCGACCTTCCTGTTCGACACCGAAGCCGCCATGGTGCGCATCGACATGTCAGAGTTCATGGAACGGCATTCGGTAGCGCGCCTGATTGGTGCCCCGCCCGGCTATGTCGGCTACGAGCAAGGCGGCTATCTGACCGAGGCCGTTCGTCGCAAGCCGTATTCGGTGATCCTGCTGGACGAAATCGAGAAAGCCCATAGCGATGTTTTCAATATCCTGCTTCAGGTGCTCGACGACGGCCGGCTTACCGACGGCCACGGCCGCACGGTGGATTTTCGTAATACCGTGATCGTGATGACCTCCAACCTGGGTAGTCAGCTGATCCAGGAACTGGCAGATACGAGCTACGAGACAATGAAGGAGTCGGTGATGGAAGTCGTCGCCAGCCAGTTCCGGCCCGAGTTCATCAACCGGATCGACGAATCGGTGGTATTCCATCCGCTGGCGCAGACCGAGATCCGCTCAATCGCCCGGATCCAGATGCGCGAACTGCATCAGCGCATGGCCGAGCGTGACCTCACGCTCGAGGTATCGGATGCCGCGCTGGATAAACTGGCCGAAGCCGGCTTCGATCCCGTCTACGGCGCCCGCCCGCTCAAGCGTTCGATCCAGACGCTGGTCGAAAATCCGTTGGCCAAGCGCATCCTGGCCGGCGAATTCGTCGCCGGCGATACAGTCACCGTGAATCTGGGCGAGGATGCCGTCCTGCTCTTCGACAAGGCTGCCTGACAGAGTCGGTCGATCTCACGTGCGCCGCCAGGCCCGCCAGTCATCTGGCGGGCTTTTTTAGTTCTTCGCCGCCCACGGAAGGAAGAAACAAGGGTTTGTGCGCAGCTAGCCCGGATTTTGCATGGATATGCGCGATGATCGCGCAGCATATTGGTTTCACAGGAAATTTTTCGAAGGCGCGTCGTATCGGCGACTACGGCCAACTGAGAAAATATCCTGCGGAATCAA
>JAQIBT010000041.1 GCA_027858915.1 Salinisphaera sp. | reverse complement strand
CGCGCCAATCACGGCGTTACACTCGCTTGCCATAGCGAGCTATGACGCGCTCGCGTGCCTTGTGCTTGACGCGCACAGACGTTCTGAACACGGCAAAATACGCGTGACAGGACACTAGGAAACGACGACACCATCGCAGAGCCCAAATCCGTGTCGGTCATAGAGGTCGCGCAGGTGTTCAAGGGACTTGAGAGTCAGCCGGTCCGCTTCATCGACTATCACCAGAGGACAAGCGTGATGGGAAACCCGAAGCGCCTCGGTCCGGTCCGTTGCCCCGTCGATCGTGAGACGGGCGTGGCCCCGAGCTTCAGGATTTTGAAATCCATGCCATCGTTGATCATCTTGGTGTATTGGCGACCGGCGTGGTATAAAAAAACGCTCGGCAATTCGCGACCTGTGTCGCAAGCGGATCCGCCAGAGGCTCGGTGACGTTGTAAGCCGACATATCGGGATACGCCACGTATTCGCGTGCCGATTGAGTTTTCCCGACTCCCGGCCGGCCGTGGCAGACGCCAATATAGCGGTATGTTGTACAGGCATCCGCGAATTCCGCAAAGCGGGCATGCGCCTTGGTTTCGACAAAGGTCGGGGTTTCTCGGCGTTCAATCGTCATCAGCGTAGAGCTTGAGCCCGCCCCGTCGACCGGCTCGAGATTCGATCGGTTTTTCTTCTGCGTCATGCGGCGCCTCGTCGGTATCAATCGCCTGCTTCAGATCTTGCTTGACGCCACGCCGGGCGCGACTGATCGCGGCAAGGTTGGTTGCATTCACATGCTCGGGACACAGGGCGCGACAGACGAAGCGGCCGTCGTGGTAGACATGAATTTCCACAAGGTCGCGTGGATCGTATAGAACCTCGACCTGTTCACCGACGAACGCGGCCAGGGTCGGGTCGACGTAACGTCGGCCCATGAACCGAATGCCGTCGCGCCACACCTTGCGCGGCTTGGGCACGAGCAGCAGCAACATGTCCAAAATCGTGCGATGAGCTCCGGCAGGCTCAGAGTGGGTTTCGAGAGCGGTCGTCCCTGGATGAGATGCTTGGGCAGATCGGGCAGGAACATGTCATTGAGGGTGCGGAACAAACGCTCGACCGGGCCGCGCCCACGCGGTATTCATCGTGCTGAGCGCATCCAGAGTGAGGAAGTAGCCGGCAATCGCGCGGCTGTAATCGTCGATCACCGTCGTCAGCCACGGGCGGGCCGGCTCGCCGTGATTATCCAGGATCAGGATGTCAAGGACCGTATGATCGGATTGCCACATGTCGTTGGACGCCGCCGCCTCGTGCCGGAACACCAATTCGTGTCGGTCGCGGCCGTTTCGTGGCCTGCGCTCGAACCATCGCTTGGAGGTCGGACCTGACACGGTGCTGTCCGCAGTCAGAACGTATCGGTCTTTCCAGGCCGGCCATGCCTTGCGCGCGATAGCGGGCCAGATATCGCCACAACGTGCGTTCATTGACATCGGCCGTCTCGGCAATCCGGGCCAGCGGCACATCCTCTTCGAGATGCGGCGCTATCCAGCGGAACCGCTGCATCGCAAGTGGCGACGCAAAGCCGGGGCGGGTCACGAATCCCGTCCCACCGGTGCGGGCAACAAAACGTGCGTTTGTCTGCCCATCGCCGTCAGCCTCCAACCGCGTTGAGAATAGCGGCCGCTCCAGGTAAATTTATCCGGTCAAACAAACTATGGCAATCAAGGAGCGTCTTTTGCGAGTTCTTTTACTTGTGCGACCCCTGGGCATGGCCCGCTCATGAAAATCGGCTATGCCCGGGTTTCGACGCTCGAACAGAATCTCGACCTGCAACGCGATGCGCTGACCGAAGCGGGCTGCGAGAAAGTGTTCGTCGACACGATCTCTGGCTCGGTTGCCGCGCGGCCCGGGCTGGATAAGGTCAAGGAACAGCTCCGCGCCGGCGACACCCTGGTCGTCTGACGGCTTGACCGACTTGGCCGATCGCTCAAGGATCTCATTGCCTGGGTGGGCTATCTGGAAGAACAGCAGGCTGGATTGTTGAGCCTGCACGAAGCGATTGACACCGCGACGCCCACCGGCAAGCTCACGTTCCATCTGTTTGGTGCACTCGCCGAGGTCGAGCGCAATCTCGTGCGTGAACGCACGCAAGCCGGATTGACCGCGGCCCGAGCGAGCGGTCGCCAGGGGGGACGTCCGCCCGTCCTTGATAAAGACAAACGGGCGTTGGCGGTCAAACTCTACAACGAAAAGCAAACGTCGATCGCCAGGATCTGCACGATGATGGGCATCTCCAAGCCGACGCTTTATGCCTATGTGAAGGCAGCACAGCACACGACCGCCTGACAAATCGCCCATTTTCCGCGCCAGTCGCGTCGAGGGGTCATAAACGCTGGGAAGTCACCGCCGCACGCGACTGACAATTATCGCGAACAAAACCCTGACAACTATCTCGGAAAGTTACAGCCGGCCCGCGCTTTAGAAAAGACGTGTCGGGCCGATAAACCATCTCAGCGAGGGTATCCGCCGAATGCCCGGCTACATAACGGGTGTATTGATGTGAGATCGGCCGTCAGCGGAGTTCGAATTGGAAGCATTGGCCAAATCGCAGACCGAACCCGGTCTGGATAAGCATTTCCGCTTTCTGGACTATAAGCTTCGCAGTGCTTTCCAGCCCATATTCAGCCTTAGCCACCGGCGAAGTGTCGGCTTCGAGTCACTGGTGCGGGGTCAGCATTTGAGGACCGGCGTGCCGGTTTCGCCGATCGAGCTTTTCAAGCTGGCGGCCGAGCGTGGCGAGGTATTGTCTCTGGATCAGCAGTGCCAGGCTCTGCACGTGGCGAGCTTTGCCGCCGAGGCGCCGGAGAATCGCTGGCTTTTCCTGAATATCGACAGCATGACGCTACAGAATCGACGATATCTTGACGATCATATTCCGCGCGCAATGGCCGACGCGGGTCTGCCGTTTCATCGGCTGGTGGTGGAAGTGTTGGAAAACGCCGCAGTCGATGAAAGTGCACTGGTGGACAGCCTGCAACATTTCCGCTCTCTGGGCGCGCTCGTGGCGCTGGATGACTTCGGGGTCGGCCATTCGAACTTCGAGCGTATCTGGCGACTGGCTCCGGATATCATCAAGCTCGATCGATCCATCATCCGAGCCGCTGAGCACGACGCAAACGATAATCTGCGCCGGATGCTGCCCAACCTGGTGGGACTGATGCACGAAGCCGGCAGCCTGGTACTTGTCGAGGGTATTGAGACCGAAGCGCAGGCCGCGATTGCCCTGGATGCCGACGCCGATTTCGCCCAAGGCTTCTTTCTTGGCAGGCCCGAACCCGGCTTTACTGGCCTGGCCGAAGGCCAGAACAAACTCGATCAAGTCACGCGGCGCGTCGCCCGGTCCCAACAGGAATCGATCATCAACGAACGGGGAGGATTAGCGCCTTATATTCAAACGGTTCGCTCGCTTCGCGGAAAGTTCAAAGGCGGACTGGGCCATGAACAGACCTGTCGCCCCCTACTGGATATGCCGGGCGTGATCCGTTGTTCGTTGTTCGACGAAAACGGCCAGCCAGTGGTCGAACATCTATCGGATCTAGCGGATCAAACAGCCGATCTACGGTTCGCGCCGGTGACGGAGGGTAGCGGCGGAACGTGGTTCCGACGACAGTATTTTCGCAGCGCCATGAACGAGCCGCGCAGAATACAGGTTTCGAAACCCTACCTGTCGAGCACTGAAGGCTGCATGTGCATTGTCATATCGGTCTCGAGCAAGTCCAGTCCGAGGCGCGTTTTTTGTTGCAAGATCGCCTGGAGTCACTGAAGCGATGGGCGGGTGGCTCGGTTTTGGCGCGTTTGAGTTGTGCGGCAGCGCCGTTGCAACCGATAATTTTGCGATTAGGTGAATACTGTGAAGAACGCAGACCACCAGCATTTTGCTGATACGACTCGAGTCGGCGCCGGAAACGAGACCCCGTGTGTTCCAAGCTCGCGTGATCTGGAGCGTGAGCGTCAGTTCTGGATCGGCCAGTTCTACGCCGGTTTGGCGGCGTATGTGGGTGTTTGTTCGATTCTAGCCGTTTATGTTTTGCTGACGCTGTCTCAGCCTCATCGACTGGCGATTGCGATCCTGATTTTGGTCGGAATCGCCTATAGCAGCGTGTTCTATCGTTTTCGTCATCAGGTGGTGGCCAGCCACTATCGAGCGTTCGTGTTCGGCAGCGGATCCTTCGTAGCGTTCAGTCTGCTCGCACCCATCTGTCTTCTGGACGGCGGGATCACCAGCCCAGTGATCTATCTGTTCTTCGCGACGCTGGCGTATCAGGCGATCGGATATTCTCTCGGCATGGTCCTGATCTGCGGGCCGTTCTGTCTGGCGGCCTATGGATTTCTGGCCTGGTTTGGTTCCTCCTCGGTTGTTGGATTCCAGCCAGTGATGCAGATGACGGCACTGTGCATCACTTTTGTGATCACCTTGATTGGCGCAGCGTTTCGCGACCGAAAGGACCGCGAGCTACATCAGTTGCGATTGCAGCTCGAGGTCATGGCAAGTACTGATTCCCTGACTGGATGCCTGAACAATCATGCGTTCCGGCAGTTGCTTGATCGGGAAGCTGCGCATGCAGCGCGCCACGGGCATGTGCTATCGCTGTTGCTGATTGATATCGATTATTTCAAGCAGGTCAACGATCGTCATGGACACTTGGTGGGCGATGAGGTGTTGCGCCGAGTCGGTGGCGTGATGCGCTCGGCCGCCCGGCAGGGCGATTGGGTTGCACGTCCCGGCGGCGATGAGCTGGCGCTGGTGGCGCCTTGCGCGGATCGTGAAGCCGCACTCAAGCTCGCAGAACGTTTGAAATGGCTCGTTTTGGGGATTGGACTATCGGCGGATATCACGCTGAGTATCGGTGTCTGTTCCATGGTCCCGGACAACGGAGAGGGTGCGGAGCTGTTCCGTCGCGCCGATCAGGCGCTCTACCAGGTCAAGTCTGACGGACGTAATGGCATCGCCTTCTGTTCAATGGACGGCCGTCTCTCGCCGTCGCATTTGGCGGTCGCGTCCGGCTAGGGCCTGTTGCCGTTTCGTGCGAGCGCCGCGTTGGAGACCTCAAATCGTCTCAGGCAAGGCGCGAGTCGCCGGTCGTGGCGTGCCACGACCCAGACTTGCCACGCCGCCTCGGGCGATTTGAGGCCCAACCCTTTGGGACAAGGGCTGTTTTGCGGCAATACAGCGTTGCAGCGCGCTTATGTAGAATGACGACACGGCCCTTGCTGCGCCTCGTCTTGCCGCAAAACAGCCCTTGGCGCGGCCTCGTACGAAACGGCAACAGGCCCTAGATCAAAGTACGGCGCGGCGGCAAGTACTTGTTGTTAAGACGTACTGCCGGACAAGAACGGCAGCCACAGGGCCAAGGCGACCAATGTAAGCAAGAGCACGGGCGGTGTGATCACGATGCCGATTTTCATGTACTGACCCCAGCTGATGCGATAACCCTTGCCAGCCAGTACGTGCAGCCAGAGCAGGGTCGCCAGGCTGCCGATCGGTGTGAATTTTGGACCGAGGTCATTGCCGATGACGTTGGCGTACAGCATCAATTGTTCGGTGAGCGGGTGAATATTGGCATGATGAACTGCCAGCGCACCAATCAGTGTCGAGGGCAGATTGTTCATCACGGATGCCAGTATGGCGGCTGCAAAGCCGCTGCCGATTGTGGCAATGAAGTTTCCCTGATGGCTCAGCCAGACCAGCAATTGGGCCGCGCTGTCGGTGAGCCAGGCGTTACCCAGCCCGTAGACCACCACGTACATACCCACCGAGAACAATACGATCTGCCAAGGCGCGTTTCTCAGCACGCCGGTCACCGAGAGGACTGGCTGCTTGCCGAACGCGAACCAGCGTCCAGCCACGGCCATTAGAGCCAGCGCGGCAATGCCCATCACGAAAGAAAACGGAATGTTCCAGCGCGCGGTGACAAACAACGCAATCAGCAGAACCACAAGCACTGGAGGGGTGGCGCGGAACACGTGGTGGTCATGGATCGCGGTCGCCGGAGATTCGATTATCCCGACCGCATACAGTCGAGGCACAGTGCGACGAAAATAAAGCCCCACAACTACGAGAGTGGCCAGCACCGATACCAGGTCAACCGGCAGCATGACCAGAGCGTAGCGCGAGAAGCTGACGTGGAAGAAATTCGCGCTGACGATGTTGACCAGGTTGGAGATCACCAGTGGGAGGCTGGCCGAATCGGCTACGAAACCGGTGGCGATGATGAATGCCAGCGCTGCACTCGTGCTGAATTCCAATCGGACCAGGATGGCCAATACGATCGGCGTCAGCAGCAACGCGGCGCCGTCGTTGGCGAAAAAAGCCGAGATCACCGCACCCAGCAGGATGATCAGCGGAAACAGCAGCCGACCGCGACCGTTGCCCCAGCGCGCGATATGCAGGGCGGCCCAGGCAAAGATGCCCGCTTCGTCGAGAATGAGAGAGATGATGATCAGCGCCACGAAGGTAAATGTGGCGTCCCAGACGATATGCCAGACGACAACAATATCGCCCCAGTCGACTATACCGGTTGCGAACGCCACCGCAGCGCCGGCCAGTGCACTCCACCCGATACCCAGATATTTTGGCTGCCAGATCACCAGAACCAGCGTGACGACAAAGATGGCCAACGCCAGCATGGCGATCTCCTATGGAATTTAGTGTCGCTGCTGATTGACGCGGCGTGAGGTCGCGTCCGGGCTCTCGACGCGTTCGGAGTAGCGATCGGTCAGATAGTCCGACCGGTCGCGGGTCAGCCAGGTGAACTTCACCAGTTCCTCGCAGACATCGACGATGCGTCGATACAGCGACGAATCCTTCATGCGTCCGTTATCATCGAACTCGTTGAAGGCCTTGGGCACCGACGACTGATTGGGGACAGTCAGCATCCGCATCCAGCGCCCGAGCAGACGCATCTGGTTGACGGCGTTGAAGCTTTGGCTGCCGCCCGAGACCTGCATGACGGCCAGTGTTTTGCCCTGCGTCGGCCGCATGCCGCCGATGGACAACGGTATCCAATCGATCTGTGCCTTCATCACGCTGGTCATGGCGCCGTGGCGCTCCGGACTCACCCAGACCATGCCTTCCGACCATTCGGCCAGTTCGCGAAGCGCCTGAACTCTGGGATGATCCGCTTCGGCATCGTCCGGCAGTGGCAGGCCAGACGGGTTGAACGTGCGGACCTCGCAGCCGAGGCAGCGTAGTAGTCGACCGGCTTCCTCGGCAACAAAGCGCGAATAGGAACGACGGCGCAGCGAGCCATAGAGTATGAGTATGCGCGGTGCGTGCCGTGATGCCTGCGGCAACCCGAGTGCATCGATATCCACGGGATGCAGATGTTCGGCAACGATATTCGGCAGATCGTCAAGCAGTGCCGGTTCGGTCATCGGGAGGTTTCCGGGAAATACACGGTTTCGCCGTCTTCCTTGGTGAATTGCGCGGGCGGGTCGTTCAACAGGTCGAAGACCCGTTGAGAGGGCCGGCACAGACGTACGCCCTTGTCGGTCACCACGATCGGCCGGTTGATCAGGATCGGATGAGTGATCATTGCGTCGATCAACTGGTTGTCATCTATCTGCGGATCGTCCAGCCTGAGTTCGTCGTGAATCGGCTCCTTGCGGCGTAACAGCTCGTCCGCTGTGATCTGCATTGCGGCCAGCAGATCGATGAGTTTTGCCCGCGAGGGCGGTGCGGCCAGATAATCGACGATCTGCGGGGCCTCGCCGGCAGCTTCCATCATGGCGAGTACGTTACGCGATGTGCCGCACTGCGGGTTGTAATAGATCAGGGGTGTCATATCAATCCTATCGGGTATCGGATTCTGCATCACAGCCGATCAGCGACAGGCGAAGGGTTTCGCACATCTTCGGGTCGCCTGCGCAGCAATCACGCACCAGGAAACGCAGCGTCTGCTCCATACGTGACAGATCAGCGCGGTAGATGATCGAACGGCTCTGGCGCTCAGCGAGTATCAGTCCCGCGCGTGATAATACCGCCAGGTGGGTGGAGAGGGTGTTATGGGGTACGCCAAGCTGTCTGGCTATCTTGCCGGCCGCCAGGCCGTTCGGTTCGTGGCGTACCAGAAGCCGAAAGGTATCCAGTCGTGTTTCCTGGGAAAGTGCCGCGAAGACATCGATAGCCTGTAATGTGTCCATATGTCGAACAATATCGACATATTGCTTTTTTCGCAATATGGGGCCGATGTGCCCTGAGAGTTTTCTTGTCTCTGGCGCCGTTGGCTGTTATAAATTAAACGGTGTTTAATTAAGTGGTGAAACGATGGCCTCTGGACAGTTTCGTTTGTTGGGTGAACGACGTTTCTCTCCTTTTTTCTTCACCCAGTTTCTGGGGGCGTTCAACGACAACCTGTTCAAGAATGCGCTGGTGATCCTGATCGCGTTTCAGGGATCGGCAATTGCTTCGCACAGCCTGAGCACCAACGTCATGGTCAATCTGGCGGCGGGTATTTTCATCCTGCCGTTCTTTCTGTTTTCGGCGACCGCAGGACAGTTCGCGGACAAGTACGACAAAGCCGTGCTGATGCGCTGGATCAAGGCGCTGGAAATCGTGATCATGGCCGGTGCGGTGCTCGCCTTCATGCTGAACAGCCTGTGGCTGCTGATCGCGCTGCTGTTTCTGATGGGCGCCCAGAGCACGCTGTTCGGGCCGGTCAAATACGGGTATCTGCCGGCGCACCTCGGTCGTCGCGAACTCGTGGGTGGCAACGGCATATTGGAGCTCGGCACCTTCATCGCTATCTTGCTGGGCACCATTGTTGGCGGTGAACTGGTTTATGTGCTCGGTGATCACACGATGATCATTGGTGTGAGCGTACTTATGGTTGCAGTGCTTGGCTGGCTGACGAGTCTGGCCATTCCCCGAACAGCTCCGAGCGCACCCGAGCTGCGGCTCAACTGGAATCCGGTGAGCGAAACGATTCGCATCATTGGTTTTGCGCGCGAGGACCGTACGATCTTCCTGTCGATCCTGGGTATTAGCTGGTTCTGGGCGTTGGGCGCTATTTATCTGGCGCAGCTACCGAACTATGTGAAGATGGATCTGGGCGGCGATGCCTCGGTGGTGACACTATTGCTGGCCTTGTTCTCGCTCGGCATTGGCACCGGATCAGTGCTGTGCGAGCGCTTGTCGGGTGGCCGTATCGAGCTGGGACTGGTGCCATTCGGTGCATTCGGTCTGGTGATTTTCGGCTTGCATCTGGCGTTTGCCGGCGTCGCGCCGCATGCAGGATCGGTCGGGGTACTGGCGTTTCTGGCGCTGGACGGTAGCTGGCGCGTACTGATCGATCTGGCTCTGATCGGGCTGTTCGGTGGCTTCTATGTAGTGCCTTTGAATGCGCTCATCCAGGAGCGTGCGCCGCGCGAGCGTCTGTCAAGAATCCTTGCCGCCAATAGCGTGATCAACTCGCTGTTCATGGTGCTCGCCTCTGTGTACGCGGTGGTGGCATTCAAACTCGGCCTGACAATCGAGCAGCTATTTCTCAGCGTAGCCGTGATGACCGCGGCGGTGGTGCTGTATATCTTCCGGCTGGTGCCTGAGTTCACCATGCGTTTCCTCATCTGGTTGCTGGTGAGCACGGTCTATCGCGTGCGCCAGCGCGGCCTCGACCATATTCCGGAAGAGGGCGGCGTGCTGCTGGTCTGCAATCACGTGAGCTTCATGGACGGGCTGATTCTCGGCGGCGTGGTCCGCCGCCCGGCCCGCTTCGTGATTTACCACGGAATTTTCGATATTCCCGTGCTGTCGTTCATGTTCCGCACCGGCAAGGCGATTCCGATTGCCTCCGCGAAGGAAGACCCGCAGCGCCTGGAGGCAGCTTACGATGATATCGCCCGCGAGCTTGCCGACGGACAGGTTGTGTGTCTGTTTCCGGAAGGCGAGATCACCCGCGACGGCGAGTTGCACGAATTTCGCAAGGGCGTTGAGCGGATCGTGAAGCGCACGCCGGTGCCCGTGGTGCCGTTGGCGCTGCGCGGCATGTGGGGTAGCTGGTTTTCGCGGCGTCACGGTAAGGCCATGTCGGGGCTACCACGGCGTTTCTGGTCGCGGATCGAACTGGTCGCCGGGGCGCCTGTCGCTGCCGAGCAGGCCACCGCCGCCCGACTGCAGAAGCAGGTCCAGGCCATGCTCGACAACGGCCAGCCGATCGGCGCTGCGTTATCCGATGCCGACGTGCAAGACGCGCCGAGATGAGCCGCGCCCGTCTATAGCTCTAAGGGCCCATGCTGTCCGTGCTTGCGTCGCTGGCTGCCAGACCGACAAGGTAGTGACGCACCAGATTGTCGGTCAGATGTTCGATTTCACGGCCGCCCACCATCTGCAGTTTGTGGGTCAAGGTCAGTATGCAGATGCCGTGTACTCCGCTCCAGAGCGCCTGGGCGGCGGCGTCCAGTGCTGCCCCCTCGGTCTGGGAGACGTCCGCCAGCGGCGCCATGATCAGGTCGATCAGTTGCTGGATACGCACATCGATATCATCCGGCCCGGCAACGTCAACCGGCAGCCGATGTTCGAAACAGGCACGCCAGCGATTGGGGTGCGTCCGTGCGAATTCGACATAGGCGCGGGCGGCCTGCATCAATTGTCGTAGCGGCGATCGCTCCTTGGCAATAGCCGCCTTGATGTACGCATACAGCGCGTCCAGCGTTCGCGCATTCACGTGCAGGATGACGTCGTCCAGATTGGCGAACAGCAGGTAAATTGTGCCCGGCGTATAGCCGATGTCTCGGGCGATAGCGCGCGCACTCAGCCCTGCCAGGCCATGATCGACGATCAGTTGTTCCGCAGCCTGGAGAATCAGGTCGCTCAGCTGCCTGCGTGTGTGCTCGCTACGACGGCCCATGGACAACGGATCGCAATTGGATGACTGGTTCATGATGGCATTGAACGCCGTTCATTTGTTACTGAACCGCTGCACCGCACGCCGCCGGTCGAAATAAGGTGAACTGACAAAAAAGTCGGGCGCCCGAAGACGCCCGACTTGTCACGTGACGACGAGTTGCCCGACCATTGGCGGCGCGGGAACTGTCGTGTCAGGCAGCGTTCTGCTGATTCTGCTCGGCCACGAAGGCATCGATCATATCCAGCAGGATCTGGGCTGCCTCGGTCTGGTAGGCATCCGGCTTGTCACGCTTGCTGGTCGACGAGGTCGTGTCCTGTGCCGGCAGCGTTTCGTCGGCCGTATCATCGCCGGCCTTGTTGGTATCTGCCTTGTCCTGAGCGTCCTCGAAGGCCTTGTAATTGTCGTAGGGGGCCTTGCCGGTCGCCTTGCGATGAGCATTAGCCAGCGCCAGCATCTGTTGTTGCAGCGTGTTCTGTTCTGCCCGGCGCTTGTCGATATCCAGCGATACGCTGGTTTTCTCGCTTTCCTTGCGAGCCAACTGGATACGCTTGACCAGATACTGGAAGTCCGGATCGTCAGCGATCCGTTGCTGGTGCTCGCGTTTGAGCTGGCCGAGCAGCTGGGCAATCTGATCAGAGTGCGGATAGCTGGTGGGCGCAATAGTGTCCCAGGGCAGGGCATTGGGCAGCGCGGACTCGCCGATCTTCTTCGGGTCGATCGCCGACGGGAACGTAATATCTGGCGTCACGCCGCGGTCCTGTGTGCTCTTGCCGGTGACGCGATAGAATTTGGCTTCGGTCAACTTCAGCTGGCCCTTGGACATCGGTAGCAGCGTCTGCACCGTTCCCTTGCCAAAAGTCTGGCTGCCGATCACCAGCGCACGGCCATAATCCTGCAGCGCGCCCGCCACAATCTCCGACGCAGAGGCCGACAGACGATTAGTCATGACCGCCAGAGGGCCATCGTAAACGGCGCCCGCATTGCGATCACCCAGTACCTGGATATTACCCTTGGCATCACGGATCTGCACGCCCGGTGCAGAGTCCATGAACAGGCCGATCAGCTTCATGGCCTCACCCAGCGCGCCGCCGCCGTCGTTGCGCAGGTCGAGGATAATGCCGTCGACATCCTCTTTCTTCAGCTGGATCAGCTGTTTCTTTACATCGCGTGCGGTGCCGTTATAGAAAGACGGCAGCGTGATGACTCCGACCTTGTCTTTGTGGCCATCGTGTTTCACATCGATCACGCTGGAACTGGCGGCCTGATCCTTGAGCTTTATCTTCGCGCGCTTGAGAACTACCGTCCGGGTCTGGCTGTTGTCCTGCGGCGATATCTGCAGGCGTACCGTGGAACCGGCTTTGCCGCGGATCAGCTGTACTGTTTCGTCCAGTCGCATGCCGATGACGTCGGTGAAATCGCCTTTGTCGCCCTGGCCGACGGCGATGATGCGATCGGTGGGCTTGAGCTTGCCGGATTTGGCCGCCGGACCGCCTGGGATCAGGCGCACCAGCTCGGCGTAGCCGTTCTTCGATCGCAACTCTGCGCCGATACCCTGCAGTTGCAGGTTCATGTCGATGCTGAAGTCCTCTGAGCGCCGCGGCGAGAAATAGTCGGTATGCGGGTCGTAGCTGTGCGTGTACGAATCCATCCACGCAGAGAACGCATCGGTCGGCTCGGCCTGGCGCAGCTGCTTGAGTTCGTTCGTATAGCGCTGGGTAAGCCGTTTCTTGATATCCGCCGGTTTGATGTCGTTCAGGCGTAGTGAAATGACCTGATTTTCCAGTTGCTTGGTCCAGAGCGCCTCGCGTGCGCCAGCATCGGCCGGCCATGGGGCTTTCTCGCGGTCGACGTTGAACGACTCGTCGTTTTTCAGATCGAGCGTGTCCAGGCCCTTATCGATGCGCGACAGGGCCCACTGATCGATCTGGATACGGCGTTTCTGGTAAGTATTGAAAATGGCGAACGCTGCGGTGGTCTGGCCATCCTTGAGCTCGTTATCGAGCTGGTCGCCGAACTTCTTGCGTAGCCGCTTGACGTCAGATGCCAGGAATACGCTGTGCGTGCCATCCAGATCGTCGATGTAGGCATCAAACAGCTGGGAGGAGAACTTATTATCGAGTGCTACCTTGTTGTAGTGGTTCTTCTGTAGCTCGCGGACGACTTCCTGCTCGATCTGCCCTTCATCGTTGTCGGCCACCAGTGGTGTATAGCCCTTGGCCGGACCAGCGCCTGCGTCGGGTATGGGATCGGCTGTGGAATCTGATGCCGCACAGCCTGCCTGAGCAGTCAGGGCAAGAATCAGAAGAGGAAGCAGAACAAGCTTGCGCATGGAAAAACTCGTCATAGTCAATGACCGGATCAGACGTATAAACACCGTGTATGTTGCAGTGCGACAGCATAGCTGTCGCGGTCGGTGCCGGCGGAAACCGACACAATACATGAATAAGGGCGAAATCCGTATCCGAGATAGCCCAAAGTGGCCGTGCCGCCGGAACTCATCCGGCTACGAACGCGGCGGTTACAATACGGTCGGCATTTCATTTCTGGCCCGATCACCTTGCGCTGGATCAACCCACGCCGTCTTACCGCTGTCGATCGTTTCGCGGACGCCTTGCGCGTGCTCGTGGGTCTGGGCGGAGTCATGCTCTATACCTGGGTCAAGGGCGACGCGCAGGAGCTGATACCGCTCATGTTGGGCGTGATTGCCAGCGCCCTGGCAGAAACCGACGACAGCTGGCGTCGTCGGGCGCAGGCGCTGGTGCTGACCCTGATCTGTTTTTCGGTGGCAGCACTTGCTGTCGAGGCGTTGCTGGGTTGGCCCTGGCTGTTTCTGGTCGCGCTGCCGCTGGGGACGTTCACGCTGGTTATGCTGGGAGCAGCCAGCGGCCGCTACGCCACCATCGCCAACGCCACGTTGCTGCTATCGGTCTACACCATGATCGGCGTGCAACAGAATCCAGCCCCGAATGCGCCGTTCTGGCATGAGCCGCTGCTACTGATCATCGGGGCCGCGTGGTACGGGATGCTGGCGCTGGCCTGGAACGCGCTGTTCGTGCACCGCCCGGTACGTCAGTCGCTGGCACGGCTGTATGACGCGCTGGATGATTATCTGCGGTGCAAGTCCTGGTTGTTCGAGCCGGTGCGTGATCTGGATGTCGCGGCGCGCCGAACCGATCTGGCGCGCGCCAACGCGCGAGTCGTGTCTGCCCTCAACGACACCCGGTTGGCGCTGATAGATCGCCTGGACGGGCGCCGTTCGCGCTCTGCGATGGAAGCCAATTTACGGCTGTACCTCGCAGCCCAGGATATCCACGAGCGCGCCAGCTCGGCGCATTACCCCTACAAGGCGCTTACCGCAGCGTTTTTCCACAGCGACCTGATGTTCCGTTGCCAACGTTTGTTACAGGCGATCGGTCGTGCCTGTCGCGAACGCGGTCAGGCGTTGCGCTTCGAAGAGCCGCTTCCCGATGACCGACACGTGATTGCAGCGGCCGAGGATTTCGCCGCGGCAATCACCCATCAGCGTGGTCTTCCCCATGAACCCGGTCGAGATCTTTTGTATGCCGTAGACGATCTCGCCGACAATCTGCACGGTCTGGCGGAGCGGGTCCGACCGACCGATGGCGATACCGATCAATCGACCAGCGAACTGCTACAGAACCCGCAGCCGCGTTCGCCGCTCGAGGGCTGGCGGCGTATCCGTGTGCAGCTCACGCCGGCCTCGGCCCGTTTTCGACACGGCTTGCGGTTGGCGCTGGCAATGTGGGCGGGCTATATCGTCTTGCAGCTGTTGCATCCGGCTCAGGGTTACTGGATCCTGCTGACTACCATGCTGGTCTGTCAGCCCGACTATGGCACCACGCGCTCGCGCTTCCATCAGCGTGTGGGCGGCACGGTCGCCGGGCTGGTTGTTGGCTGGGCGTTGCTGCGGCTGTTTCCATCGCCACAAGTCCAGTTGACGCTGATCGTGATCTCGGGCGTCGTATTCTTCGCGGCGCGATTCCGGCGCTATTTCCTCGCCGCCGCCGGCATCAGCGTTCTGGTGCTGCTGTCTTTCAACCAGGTCGGCAACGGCTTCGACCTGATCCTGCCGCGGCTGGTCGATACGCTCATTGGCGGCGCGCTGGCTGCGGCGGTCATGCTGTTGGTGCTGCCCGACTGGCGCGAGCGGGAACTGCATCATCTGCTGGCTGAGGCACTGTCGGCGCATGCGACCTATCTGCGAGCGGTCTTCGCGCAATACCGCACCGGGCGACACGACGATCTGGCTTATCGGATTGCACGGCGCGACGCCCACAACGCCGATGCAGCGGTGAGTACGCATGTATCCACTGCGCTCAGAGACCCGCGCGGCGCCCGGACCGACAGCCGCGATGCCCTGGCCGTGCTCGCTTGCGCCCAGACGCTGATCGGCCATTTATCAACGCTTGGCGCTCATCGGGAGATGATTCAGGACAGCTCCGACAGTACGCGTCTGGCAAATGCTGTGGATCACCTGGCTGACGCGCTGGAAAATGTCCGGCAAGGGCTGATCCGTGCGGACGCCGCACCGCTTGACGGCGTCGCCGCTGCGCAGATTTATGACGATTTGGCCGACCTCACGAGCCGTCGCGAAGGCACGGTACGACTGGTCGCCGGACAATTGCAATTACTGCTTGATGAGCTGCCCGAGCTGCGGCGACTCAGTCTTGGGCTGGTTGCGTAGCATTAGAGAATCTCGCTCGAGGGCACGGCTTCATTCATTATCAGCGTCCCAGGTCGAGGCTTGGCCAATACGGCTCTTGTTATGAATTTCCTGTCGCAGGCTGCTGATGAAGATCGTGCCGAGTCTGTGCAGACGACAGAACGATTCCAACTGGTCGCGGACCAGCTTGCGATAGTAAGTTAACACACCGCCGACGAAGAACAGCAGGCTGCCCACGGTATACTGCCAGGCCACGAACTGAAACAGTAGCGGCTTGTCGCCGCTGGCCACGTTCCACAGATAGGGCACCGAGGCGACCACGAACAGCGCCGAGCCCACGACAAACGTGCCCACGGTGAGATTGAACAACTGCATGTAGAGCAACGACGGCGCCTCGACTACCTGCAGTATATTGACGAAGCCGCCAATGACGAACAGCAGCGATCCGAGAATGAAGCACCAGGTGCCGTAGAAGGTCCAGTCGAGCGACGGCAGAAAACACAGGCTGCCTAGCAGGAAAAACAGCGTACCGACGACATACGACCAGGCGGCAATGAATTCGATATGGTCGGCGAAGTTGTCGGTATCATTGTGGCGCCAGTACTTGATGACCTCGAGCAGATCGTGCCCGGTGACCAGCAGATACAGCAGCGAGCCGGCGAAAAACAACCAGTCGCCGACGGCTAGCCACGCACTGAGTGCCGGGAAGAAACAGATGCTGCCGGCGATGAAAGTGAGCCCGCCGAGAACATAGGAAAACGCGCTGACCGTTTCCCAACGTTTATGCGAGGGATGATCGGGATCGCTCTCGGACAGATTGCTGACGCGAGGGCGATGGGTCATCAGATGCGGCATAAGCAGACACGGCGTAAATTGCGGACCACAGGCCGATCGAAACGGCGTTGTCCACATGAACAGAGCGTGAATGATAGCGCCTGAATGCGGCGACAGGCCAAACGCACCGGCGTGCAGGTTTGCGGCGTGCAGATTTGGACCGCGCAGGGGATGATTGGTGCTCCCTACGAGACTCGAACTCGTGTTTTCGCCGTGAGAGGGCGACGTCCTGGACCGCTAGACGAAGGGAGCAGCGCGACGCGCATTATAACGAGATGGCGCGCTGGCTCAAGCCCTGCGTGCGATTTTTAGTCGATGATAAACCGAGCAGGTTCGCGATAGCGGCGCATGAAGGCGCTGTCGATCCAGTGTTTGTAACACCATACGGCATAACCCACGGGCGCGATCGGCCAACCGCGTGAAGCCACCGCGCGCGGACCGCCCAGCGTGATCAGCGCCAGGGCCCGCTTTTGTGCATCGAACGGCCGCAACGGTCGCCCTTCTGCCCGCCGTTGCAGATTGGCCGCCAGAGTCGGCGCCTCGCGGATCGCGAATACACCGGATTTCGGTCGCGGACTCGGCAGGCTGCAGATATCGCCTGCTGCAAAAACGCGCTCGTGCGAGGTCGATGCCAGATCCCAACCCACGGACACGAATCCGGCGTCGTCGAGCGCCAATCCGCTGTGTTTCAGCCAATTCGGCGCGCGCGCCCCGGTGGCACAGAACACCATATCAGCCGGTGCGACGTGGCCGCTGCCGAATGCCAGGCCCTCGGCCGTGACGCGTTCAACCGCCTTGCCGCAGATCACGCCAACGTTCCAATCGCGGAGTGCCGCTACAAGGTGTCGCCTGACGGCAGGGCTGTGATCGGCCAGCACGGTGTCGGTTCGGCTATACAACATGAACTGCGGTACGTGTTGCCAGTAACGACAGCGATAGGCCAGAGCCAGCACCAGCTCGACGCCGCCAGCGCCGGCGCCGACCACGGCGATACGCGCGCGATGGGCTCGGACTGCGTCTAATCTGTCCATGGCGTCGATGCCGGCCCACAGGGCAGCCAACGGTTTGACCGGTACACAGCGAACCGCATCGACGGTGCGCGGAAGATCGATTTCTGCCGATCCGATATCCAGCGACAGCAGGTCGTAATCGAGCGTCAGGCCGTTGTCGCAGATCACCCGGTGATTATCTGCCTGGATGTCGATGACTCTTGCTCGAATGCAATGCGCGCCAGCGGCCCCGGCCAGTGCAGCTACGTCGATGTGCATCTCGCTTCGTTGATAATGACCGGCGATAGTGGCGGGCAACATGCCCGAATAAGCCAACTCTGGCTCCGGTGAAATCAGCTGGATAGCCAGTTCAGGGGCCGGGTCCTTGATATGACGGCGCAGTACCTCGACATGCGCGTGTCCAGCGCCGGCCAGCAGCAGGGTCTGCCGCCGGCCGGTCGGTGTCCGCTCACTCACTGGCGAATATCCGGTAGCCGATCAGCAGACCGTAGACCAGCACAATGGCTATCACAACGAGCGTGATAGTGCGCGGGCCTTCCTGAACGGGCTCGGGTTCGCCGCGCATTTTCCGCCGCATGCGCAACCAGCGATCGCGAATGAGCAGGCCGGCAATGCCGAGTGCAATCAACCAGAAGATGACGCGCATGAGAGTCGCTCGCTCAGAAGCCGCCGCGCGGCGACATCAGATGATTGATGAACAACGGCCCGAGCCGCGGCTCCATGGCCAGCGCAAAGGCAATCCCAAAGCCGGCCCCCCAGAGATGCGCGCTGTGATTGATGTGGTCGTGCCCCATGCGGCCAGCGTACATGCCATAAGCGGTGAACAGGCCGGCATAGACGATGGCGGGAATCGGAAAGAAGAACACGTAGATCGTGGACCACGGCGCCAGCAGGATATAGACGAACAACACGGCCGAAACTGCGCCCGAGGCGCCCAGGCTGCGATAGCCCTGATCCTGGCGATGGCTCAGATAGCTCGGCAACACCGAAACCACGGCGGCCGCCAGATAGAACGCGAGAAAGCCGACCACGCCGATATAGAGTTCGAAGAAACCCTCGATAGCGCGCCCGAAAAAGAACAGCGTGATCATGTTGAACAGCAGATGCTGGCCGTCGGCGTGCACGAACGCGTTTGTCAGCAGGCGATGGTATTCGCCACGGTTGATGGCTGGCGGCCAGAGCAGCAGACGATCCAGCAAGGCGGGGTTTTGAAAGCAGGTGAACGAGACCGCGCAGGTAACGGCGATCAGTAGAATAGTAATCAGCATCGAGACATTCGCATGGCGCCGGCCGGGTCACCGACGAAAAAACCGCCCGGACAGCGGCCGAGTATACGAGACCGGCTCAGCCATACTGTTCGTCGATGACGATATCGGGATGGTCGAAGGCCAGATGGCCGGCGATTGCCCGCATCGACTCGATTGGCGAGGGATAGCACCAGGCGGCGTTGTCCAGTTGCCGGCCCTCAATCTGGATATGGAAATAGCGCGTATCGCCCTTGTACGGGCAATGCGTGGTTTTGTCCGAGGCCAGCAGGACAGTGTCGGCGACTTCGCTACGTGGGAAGTACAGCCGAACAGGATAACCGGGTTCTTCCAGCCGAATGACGCGGCCGCTGTCGGCGACGGTGCGATCGCCGACACGCGCTCTGACACGCGACGATAACGGGGATAGCTGGATTCGCGAAGTGCTTGCCATGGCGAACTCGCCGGTAGGTTGACCAGACCCGAGCTTACGCGACAACCGCGGCATGCGGCCCGCAGACATAGTGGTAGGCCAGCGATTCATCCTTGGCCGGACCGATGATCTGCCAGTCCAGCGTCAGGCCGTTGGGGCACAGGGCAAGCCGGGCGCTGTAGCGATCTGCGCCGCACAGGTGCGGCGCGTGGCTGGTCATGTTCTGGCTTCCGGTTGTGATCAGCGCGAACAGATAAACCGGCTGGTCGGTTCCGAAGCGCTCGTGGAACAAGAGCAGGCGCTCCGCGGTGCGTTGCCAGCGATAGGCATTGGTAAAATGCAGGGCTCGCGCATGACCGTTCGGCGTGAACTGTCCGCGTTCGAATATGCGCAGCGTTGGCCATGCGTTGCCAAGACAGGGTTCGGTCTCGATCATCCCCTCGCCGCGGCCGGACCAACCGGAGCGTGACCGGGGCCCTGGAACGGAGTCGAACGATACCCGTCGCAGCGTGGTCAGCCGCTCCCAGACCTCTATAATAAGTGGCTTTTCAGTTTCTTCGGGACGGTAAACAGGCATGACATATCTGGTTGGAGTGACCGCGCTGTGGGCGTTTTCTTTCAGCCTCATCGGCGTCTATATTGCCGGTCAGGTCGATAGCTATTTTGCCGTACTTACGCGGATCACGCTGGCGCTGCTGGTATTTGCGCCCATGATGCGCTGGTCGGCGCTCGACCGCCGGACTGCCGCCTCGCTGATGGCCATCGGGGCGATCGAACTGGGGCTGATGTATGTCTTCTTCTATCAGTCTTTTCTATGGTTGAGCGTGCCCGAGGTGCTGCTGTTCACCATCTTTACGCCGATCTATATCGCGTTGCTCGATGATCTGCTCTGCCGTCGGCTGCGTTGGCGCTATCTGCTTGCCGCCGTCATTGCGGTCGGCGGCGCGGCGGTCATCCGGTATACCGATGTCAGCTCCCATTTCTGGGGTGGATTCGCCGTAGTCCAGGGGGCCAATCTGTGTTTTGCGATCGGTCAGGTGGCCTACCGACGTCTGGCGCCTACACTGCCGCCAGACCTGCCGGTTCATGCCGTATTCGGCTGGTTTTTTGTCGGCGCCTGGCCGTTGGCGGCACTGATGTTTGCGGTGTTGGGGGATGTCAGCCGGCTCCCGCATACGACCACGCAATGGGCGGTTCTGCTATGGCTGGGCATCGGTGCCTCGGGGCTCGGCTATTACGCCTGGAATATGGGCGCCAGCCGGGTCAGCGCCGGCACGCTGGCGGTGATGAACAACGCCCTGATCCCCGCAGGGCTCGCGGTCAATCTACTGATCTGGAATCACCACGTGATTTTGCATCGCCTGGTGCTCGGTGCGGCGATCATCGCACTGGCGCTGGTCGTCAGCGGCATGGGCCAACGGCGCGAACCGGCGGCCGGTTGACGCGACGTTGGTGGTGTGGCGATCAGCGTTGCGGCTGGTACGCTGAAGATTGAACCCAGGTCGGCAAAAAGCCGCGCAACGCTAGGACACGTCATGAATTATTTCTTCAATGCCCCGGACGACGTCGTCGATCAGGGCCTGTCCAGTCTGGCCCGGATCGCACCGATCCGTTGCAGCGAGCGCGATTCGGGTGTTCGATTGGTCATTCATAGCGGTCATGACAACAATCAGGTTGCCGTGCTTTCGGGCGGCGGTGCCGGCCATGAGCCAGCGCACGCTGGTTTTGTGGGGCAAGGGATGCTCACCGGCGCGATCGTGGGTGACCTGTTTGCCTCGCCCAGCGTCGAGGCCGTACTCGCAGCAATTCGTCAGACCTGCGGCGAGGCGGGCTGCCTGCTGATCGTCAAGAACTATACCGGCGATCGGCTGAATTTCGGACTGGCCGCCGAAAAAGCCGCGCGCGAGGGTTATCAGGTACGCAGCGTGCTTGTTGCCGACGATATTTCTCTGCCCGAGGCTGTTCAGGCACGCGGGCTGGCCGGAACTGTCCTGGTGCACAAGATCGCCGGCTACCACGCCGCTCAGGGCGCAGACCTCGATACGGTCGCCGATGCCGCACAACATGCGGCAGACAATCTCTGTTCGATAGGCATAGCCTTGTCGAGCGCCACATTGCCGGGCCAGGATCGCGAGCCGCGCAGCCCCGAGCTGGGCCTGGGTATTCACAACGAGCCCGGGGTCGCCGAAGTCGATCCGTCGGATGCAGCCGACGCCGTACGCATGGTGCTCGAGCCACTGCTGGCAAAAGCCGACGCGCGGTTTGGCGATCAGGCGTCTTTCGTTGTCCTGCTCAACAATCTGGGCGGTTGCTCGACGCAGGAGATCGGCGTGCTGCTCGATGAATGTCTGGCGCAGTTGCCGCGGGATCGTGTGGCGGCGATTGTGGTGCCCGCGCCGTTGATGACATCAATCAACATGCACGGTTTCTCGCTCACCCTGATGCCTGCCGATAACGATATCCTGGAAGCGCTTCGCGCACCGGTGAGCGCTGTGGCATGGCCCGGACTGCGTGATATTACAACGGCCGAAACCTTTGCGCCGTCGTTGACCGACCGTAAGCCACCCGGCGGTGGTGCCCGCGATGAGCAGCGGGCCCAATGGCTGCAGGTGGCTATCGCAGCCCTGATCGATGCGCGCCAGGAACTGGACGATCTGGACGCCAAAACCGGTGACGGTGATACCGGCTCGACCTTCGCCGATGGCGCCAAGGCAATACGCCAAGCATTGGAAGATGATGCCCTGTCCACCGGCGACGATGCCATGCTGGCCGACGAGATAGGCGACATCCTCTCGCTTGAGATGGGTGGTTCATCCGGTGTGCTGCTGTCGATCCTGTTCACCGCGACCGCAGTTGCACTACGCGAGGGAGCGACAGCCGCGGACGCGCTGGCTCGTGGTGCCGACAAGATGCAGGAGTACGGCGGTGCCCAGCGCGGTGACCGTACCCTGCTGGATGCGCTGCTGCCGGCGATCGGGGCCCTGCAGGACAGCCAATCGCTGGCAGAGGTGGCCAAGGCCGCCCGAGCGGGTGCGGACGAAACCGCCGAGATCGCTCAAGCTGGTGCCGGGCGGTCAGCGTATGTACGCGACGATGCCTTGTCGGGTGTCATCGATCCAGGCGCCGAAGCCGTGGCGCGGGTCTGGGAGGCATTGGCCTCGGGTTAGGTTAGGGGTTCATTCGGTACTGCGTCGCACCCGCATGACGACTAGCGCTCGCGGCCTGCGGCGTTTGTCGACGTGTGGTCATCGATGGCGATGCGGCCCGCGATGGCCTGCAACGCTGCCAGCCAGATCAGCGGGATCGCTTCGGTGAACACGCGGTGTTCCTGCAGGCGTCCGACAATGAAGGCGAACACCACCAGCGGCAGCACAAAGCCGATCAGCGCGGAGACCGTCCGTCGATCCAGATAGCGCCACCAAAGCAGAATAGGTAACAGACAGCCGCCGGCAAAACTGCCGAAAAAAGTCAACACATAGACAGGGCTTTCGAACAGCGCGATATTGCCTGCGAAATGATTTTCGTACTGCGTGAACGCGACCGCTCGATTCGGATTGGGTTGATTTTCGAACAACCAGTGCAGCGGCAACTCGATCGCGGTGAAAACCAGCAGTTGCGCGAACAGCAATGCAGCCAGCGTGCGCCAACCGATACGTCCCCAGAACAAACAAGCCGTCAGCGGTATGAGAAAGACCGTGGTTTCGCGGTTACTGGTTGCCAATGCGAATACCGCAAAGAACAAGACCAGGCGCCGTCGTGTCAAACGGTTGGCAAGCTCGAAAAGCCACACCGACAGCAGCAGTGTGAAAGTACCGGCCGGCAGATCGTAAGGGTAGTAGAAGCCCGGCCACGCTCGCCAGTTGCCCAGATCGATCATGCCGTGACTGAGCACGAACCCGGGCACGACCTCGAGGTCCGGGCCGATCAACGTAAGACTCATCGGCACCAGAATAGTGAAAGCCAGAGCTCGGCGCATGGCCTGACTCCGGCCGATGCGCAGGCTGTTCACACAGTGAAAAGCCACGCCCAGCAGTGCCAGCCAGAACGCCATTTCGACAAGTCCGAACACCAGCGCGTTGTTCAGGGGCATCAGCTTTTCGATACCGGCCGCCAAGGCCGGTATCAGCACACGACGCTGAAACGGCTCGGCGGCCGTGAAATGCACGAGCCGATCAAAGCTGGCCAGCGCAAAGGGTTTGGTCAGCACCAGATGCAGGCTGGTAAGAAATGCTGATACGCAGAAAGCGGCAAACCACCAGGCCAGACGCTCGAACGACTCCGAGGGCCCTGGCGTCCTGCTGAGGGAGTGTTTCATCAAACGTCTCGACGCTCGCTGGCTTGCGCGAATGTCATCACAGGAGCTTATATCAGCCGCGTTGCAGCGCGAAAACTTTGGTTTATTGTACCGATTGGATGCGGTCGATTGCATCATGGGCGATTGTTGGCTGCCGAGGGGCTTGAGCGCTACCATCACAGTCGATCTTTCTAGCGAGTAAGCCCATGCCGCCCGAGCGTCCGCCGTCTGATTCTCTTTTCCGAATCGTCCTGCTGGCGACCGGCGGCACGATAGAGAAGAGCTACGACGCCCACGCTGGGCATCTCACGCTCGATCGCCCGGTGATCGATACGCTGGTCGGCCGGCTGGTACAGCCCGATATCAATCTGCGTGTCGAACGCGTGATGGCGATCGACTCACTCGAGATGGGCGCGGCCGAACGACAACGTCTGGGAGATGCGCTGGACGATGCGCTGGCGGCCGACGCCAGCCACGCGGTGCTTATCACCCACGGCACGGATACCCTGGCGGAGACCGCGCGAGCGCTGGCCGAGCGTTTCCCGAGCCTCGATCGGCCGGTCGTGCTGACCGGTGCCATGGTGCCGTTTCGCGCCGCTGATAGCGATGCGCTTCAGAACGTTGCCCAGGCGATCATGGCCTGCCGGCTGCTGCTGCCCGGCGTCTATGCCGTCTTTCATGGCCGTGTGATCGAGGCTGCGAAGATCGCCAAGGATTATCAGCGTCTGACGCTGGTCGAGCGCGCGGACTAGTGTCCTGTCACGCGTATTTTGTCGCGTTCAGCGAGGCGGCGCGCGTGCGTGGCAAGGCGCGGTGCGCAGGCAATGGCCATAGTCCTTGGCAAGCGCCGCAACGCAGACCACGGGCGCGC
>JAQIBT010000005.1 GCA_027858915.1 Salinisphaera sp. | reverse complement strand
TGTTTAGACGTCCAGAATGTTAGTCAGGTTCTCTCCGGGAGGGTCTGACCCCCCGAGTTCGACAGTTCGCACTTGAATTCCGCTCATTTGGGCTCTGAAATCACGGTGGAATGCGGGTTTGCGAGGCGAATTTGGCAAATGTTGTGTAGTGGCACGTTTGTTAAATATAGTGTCTATTTGACACGGATCTTTGTCCGTGTAGAGTCGTGGCATGTTTCTCAAGATCACTCGCTCCGGACCGCGCCGCTATCTGCAGCTGGTTGAGGCGTTTCGCGATGAGGCTGGCAAGGCGCGGCATCGCACGTTGGTGACGCTGGGTCGGCTCGATCAACTCGACGGTCAGCTCGACTCGGTGATCTCCGGATTGCTCAAGGCGACCGGGCGCGCGGATCTGTTGAATGCGCCGGTGCCGGCGATCGAGTTCGAGTCGGCGCGGGCGCTGGGCGATGTGTGGCGGAACGTGTCAACACTTTCCCAACACACGGTGCGAGATTTCTATGTAACAACTTCGGGTAGCACGGTGTCGACCGGGGTGGGAACGATGGCTAGTGCGCCAGGTGTGTCGAGCAGTTGCGAGGCATCCATGGCGAGGTCGGGGTTGATGTGCACGGCGGCGGGCGGCAGTGGGACGGTGGGCCCGCGTTTGACGTAGCGCTCGGGGTGGCGTGCGTAGTGATCGGTGAGCGCCTGCTGGCGGACGGCGGCGACCGTGGCTACCCGGCCGTGAAACACATCGGCGGGCGTGAACAGCGCCAACCCTTCGTGCGGACGCTCGTTGTAGTGCGGGACAAACCGGCGCACCCACTGACGCGCCTGCTCGGCGTCCTCGAAGCGACCGGGGTAGTCGGGGGTGTACTTGAGGGTCTTGAAGTGGCTTTCGCTGAAGGGATTATCGTTGCTCACGCGTGGACGCGAGTAGCTGCGTGCCACGCCCATTGCGCCGAGCAAGTCGGTGAAGCTGTGGGCGGTCATCGGTGAGCCGCGATCCTGGTGCACGATGAGTGACTCACGCGCAATGGCGTGGGCGGTGAGCGTGCGCGTGAACAGGTGCTTGGCCAGGCCGGCGTTTTCCTTAGTGCTGATCATCCAACCCACGACGTAGCGGCTGAACAAGTCGAGGATGAGGTAGAGGTTGAGATAGACCCCGCGCGAGAAGGTCGGCAGCTTGGTGATGTCCCAGGTCCACACCTGCTGGGGCGCGGTGGCGGTCAGCTGGGGTCGGACGTGGCGTTGTGGTGGACGTTGCAGTCGCCGTGGCGTGGTCTGCCCGAGCGTACGCAGGCGGCGATAGAAGGTCGACACCGAGGCCAGCACGATGCCGTCGCTGAGCAACTGCGCATGGACCTGGCGCGGACTGGCATCGATGAAGCGCTCGCTGTGCAGCATGCTCAGGATCGCCTCGTCCTGTTCGGCGCTGAGTCGGCGTGCCGGTGCACGCGCCGGCGCAGTCACCTTGCGTCGTCGACGATCGGGATAGCAGCGATGCCGCGGCTGGCCCAGCGCCTGGCAGATACGCTGTTTGGACAATCCTGCCGGTGCCGTGGCGATCAGGTGCATCAGGGCTTCTCCTGCTGGGCCTTCACGACCTGTTGGAAGACTTTTTTTTGGAGTTCGATCAACTGCTCGGCGACCTCGGCACGCCGGTGCAGGCGAAGGTTATCGCGTTGCAACTGGTCGATGCGGCGATCGCGCGGGTCAGCTCCCTTACGGCCCGGTGCTTGCGACTGCAAACCCTCTAAACCGTGCTCGGCGTGCTGTTTGCGCCAGCCGGACAGCTGGGCCGCGTAAAGGCCGTTGCGGCGTAGCCAGGCGCCCTGCTCGCCGTGAGGAAGGGCGTCGGCTTCGGCCAGAAGGCGCAGCTTCTCAGGCGCACTGAAGCGGCGCCGTGTACGCTTTTCCAGTTGCGGATCGGGAGCAATCTCGGTCGTGGTGGGAGAATCAGGGGACATCGGTGTACTCCAGCAGCGGAGCCCATTTGTTATAGATAAAAACCGAGGGTAGCTGTTGGGTCATACGTTGACACGTAGGGTGGACGCTCAATGAGTTGTGGAAGTCGTTGGGCTTCGATGGGTTGCGCCGGGTGTTTGGCAAGACGCGGCACGCGATCGATATCGAAGCCTTGCTGCGGGTGATGGTGTTCAACCGCCTGTGCGATCCGGAGTCCAAGCTCGGCGTGTTGCGCTGGCTGGAGACGGTGGCGATGCCGGGAATGGATACCGCCGCCATCACGCATCAACACCTGCTGCGTGCCATGGATGCGCTTGAGGACCACCAGGGTGAGGTCGATGCGGTGGTGGCCGGGTTGCTGCGCCCCCTGATCGATCAGGATCTGTCGGTGGTGTTCTACGACATGACCACGATCCGCGCCGAGGGCGCGACGGTTTTGAAGGACGAGCTGCGTCAGTACGGCATGGCCAAGGAAGGCTTGATTGCGCGACAGGTCATGCTGGGCGTGGTGCAGACGGCCGATGGCTTGCCGATCCACCATGAAGTTTTTGCCGGCAACACGGCCGAGACGCCGACGTTGCTGCCGACCTTGGAAATCGTGCTCGCCAAGTTCCCCTCCATCAAGCGCGTGGTACTCGTCGCTGATCGGGGCTTGTTGTCGCTAGACAACCTCGACGCCTTGTCGGCCGTGCGGCTCACGAGCGGGGCGCCATTGGAATTTGTGCTGGCGGTACCCGGACGGCGCTACGGCGAGTTTGCCAAGGTGCTCGGTGACTTCCAACGAGACCACTGCGCCAAAGCGAAGAAGGAAGTCACTGGCGAGCTTGCCTGGCAGGGGCGGCGCCTGATTGTCGCCCACGATCCCGAGCGTGCCCGCGAGACCAGCACGCTGCGGCGCGAGCGTCTGGCGACGCTGGAAGCCCAAGCGGCCGAATGGAGCGGCAAGCTCGACGCGCAGGACAACGGCGCCCGCGCCCGCGGCCGCAAGCTCTCCGACAGCGGCACCAAGGCGCGCTTCTATCACGCGGTCAAGGAAGCCCGGCTGGCGCACATCGTCAAGGTGGATTTGAAGGGCGATCTGTTTGCCTGGCACATCGACCCCGATGCGCTGGCGTTAGCCGAATTGATGGACGGCAAGCTGTTGCTCGTGACCAACGTGAAAGACCTCAAGCCGGTCGACGTCGTCGCGCGCTACAAGTCGCTTGCCGACATCGAGCGCGGCTTTCGCATCCTGAAGTCGGAGATCGAAATCGGCCCGGTGTTCCATCGTCTGCCCACGCGTATACGTGCCCACGCGAGCCTGTGCTTCATGGCTCTGATCCTGTATCGGGTGATGCGCCAGCGCCTCAAGGCGAGCCGCAGCGAGCTGTCACCCGAGCGCGCGCTTGATGAGCTGCGCAAGTTGCAGCAACACCAAATCCACCTCCAGCCCGCCGGTCGATCCGTCGCCGGCATCTCCCGCCTATCCGACCTGCAAGAGCGGGTCTTTGCCGCCCTCGACCTGAAAAAACCGACGCCGCCACGCCAAAACGCCCTGTTGTAGTCCACGTTTTTGAGGCCCACCTCAATACGATCAAAGGCTTACGCGATTAACTGTCGAACTCGGGTGGCCCAAATTTCAATCTGATTCGCCTCACATAACGCCGAGGTAACGGGCCGCTTGGAGCGCAGCCAAAGGCGCAGCGGAAAGCGGTCCCGTTGACCGATTGGTTATGTGATTTCCCAAGGCCCGCAGACCTCTTCCGTTGTTTGTTGGCACACTACAATGGCCAACATATAAAAAATGAGCCTTGAACACCATTCTCTGTGTATGGCGGCATGGAAAGGGGAGTGGCCAGTCATCAATGACCTTATCAATCATGGTTGGCCTGAACTCCATGGTTTCATGGCGGGCAACGGATATAGCAGGCCCATCGTGGGTTTAATCATGCCTTTAATGATCTGGTTATCTATGACCTGGACGCTGTAGCTTGGCCCCCCGAGTTCGACAGTTCGGACTTGAATTC
>JAQIBT010000082.1 GCA_027858915.1 Salinisphaera sp. | reverse complement strand
GCCCAGGCCCGCGCCGCCGCCACGCGAGCCAGAACACCACAACGGATTCGGATCAGACGGGTGGGCACTATGAGCGTAGATCAAGACAACGAAGCCCTCATCAAAACCCGCATCACCCGCGTGGTCCGCGAACGCACCGGCCTGCACGAACGCCTGGCCGCCCCCATCGCCGACGAGGTCTTTGACGGCCTATGCCAGACCTTTGGCGGCGAGCGCGTGTACTTCGTACGCAGCAAAGCCGCTCGCGACGCGGCCGTGCGGGCCGAGTTCGACGGCCACAATTTCGCCGCCGTCATGCGTCGGCACAACATCAGCCGCGCCACGCTGTATCGGATTATCGGGCGTCGGTCGGCGGGTTAGTGGGCCGGCTTCAGGGATTCGTTGAACGAGCGGAGAACGACATTGAATACAACGCCAGATTTTGAACCATGCCCGTTTTGCGGAGGGCCGGCAGAAGTAGACTCGATGCGAGGTTACTCGCAGTACCCGAGCGGCTGGCCGGGCACAGCGGTCGCGGTCTACTGCATCAGCGATAACGGCGCGTGCGCTGCCGACATGAGCATATGCACCGAAGACGCACCGGGCGCCACAACCGACGAACTACTGCACGAACTCGCCGCGATGTGGAATCGGAGAGTGTCGCCCAACACCGCTAGCTCTGGTGGCGAGCGGTAGCGAGATCACCAGCAGCGGCTTGTTATGCCGAACGGAGAGACAAACATGCCAGAACGCATACAACTAAAGCGCACGAAAGGCTGGCGGATGCCGGAAGCAACTGCGAAAGTCGATCGAACAACGCGATTCGGGAATCCGTTTGCAGTGACTGAGGATCGGACGGCTGGGGATGCCGTGATGGCATTCCGAACGTGGCTCACCGTAGATGGAAGCGATGCAGGTATGCCAGAAAAAAAGGCGGCGATACTCGAAAGCCTGCCGAGAATTCGAGGGAAAAATCTAGCTTGCTGGTGCAAGCCGGGCGCGCCATGTCACGGAGACGTGTTACTGGATCTGGCCAATGGGCATAACACCTAAGCTCAAGTGCGCCCGCTTCGGTCGTCACTTGCACCGATTCGTTATGCCGAGAAGTACAACGGAGATGACCAATGATTCGAAGATATTGCGACTGCTGCGGCAATGAAGTCACGTCGCAGAACTACATCGACAAGGAAGGCGAACGACTAACGGGCGAAGTGCGCAAGCAAGGCGGCCCGGTTTTGCTTAAAGTGAAAGTCATAACAGCGAAAGACGGGGGCTGTAACGACGGTGATTTCTGCAAATATTGTGTGCTGGATGCGATATACAAAAACGACGACCGTCCGAAAACCGCGGCTGCGGGATAACACTTGATTAGACCGACGCTGTCGGCAATATCGAATATTGAGCGTGTATTACCGACAGCCCGCCGGTCACCGCCCACCCGATAAAATCTCATTCTTGCCTGTGTTTGACACACCGCCCGCGCGACGCTAACGCCTACAGTTACACCGCGGGGGCGGGACCGTGAATCTGGCGTTCGATCGTATTAATCGTCACCACCAGCAGGCCGCTTGATGAGCTTGCTGCGTCAGGGCGACCGCGGTGCCGATGTGGTTGTGCTGCAGGATATGCTCAATCACGTCGGCGCCGCCGTGCCGGTCACGGGCAACTTCGGCCCCGCGACCGAGCAGGCGCTGCGAGCGTACCAGGCCAGCGCGCATCTGGTCGTCGATGGCCTCTACGGCGCCAAAAGCCGCGCGGCCATGGCCGGCGTGCCGTTGCCGGGCACGTTGTCGCAAGCCGATCTCGACGCGGCCGCCAAACGGCTCGGCGTCGATGTCGCATCCGTCATGGCCGTGCATGATGTCGAGTCGCGCGGGTATGGGTTTATCGGCCATACGCGGCTGCCGGTGATTTTGTTCGAGCGGCACGTCATGTATGCGCGCCTTGCCTCGCGTGGATTCGATGCGGCCGCGCTCATGCATGCGCACCCGCAGCTGGTCAACGTCCAGCCAGGCGGCTATCACGGCGGACTGGCCGAACATGATCGGCTCGACGCCGCCCAGGCGCTCGATATCGACAGCGCAATCGAAGCCACCAGCTGGGGGACGTACCAGATCATGGGCGAGCACTGGTCAGCCCTGGGCTATGCCAGCGCGCTCGCGTTCGAAACCGACATGTGCCAGGACGAGGCCGCCCAGCTCACCGCGTTTGTGCGCTTTATCGAAAACTCCCGCCCGCTGCACCAGGCCCTGCGCGCGCACGACTGGCGAGCATTCGCCAGGCACTACAACGGCCCGGCATACGCCAAAAACGATTACGACCACCGCATTGCCGCCGCCTATCGCCGCCATAGCCCACAGCCGGTGGCCGCATGATCTCCGCCATCCTGGGCCACCTGTACTGCCTCGGCCTGTTCGCCGGCGGCTGTGGCATCGCCGCCTTCGGCTGGGCCTGCGAGCATGCCCCGGAACTGCCATGGCATCGGTAATCCAGCCACAGCACCATCGCATGGCGCATGCCGCGGCCCGCGCCGCCAGCGGCGATCATGACGAGCTATACCAGGCCGCCATGCTGGCCCTGGTGATCGCCGCTGCCCGCCACAATGCCGATCGCGCCTCGTTCGGCACGTTTGCGCATCACCGCATCCGCGGCGCCGTCATCGACGAAATGCGCCGCATGGACTGGCTGCCCAGCGCCGTCCGCCGCCAATACCCGCGTATCGAGCACGCCCGCCACACCCTGGAACAACGCCACGGCCGGCCCGCCAAAAGCCGCGAAATTGCCGCCGAACTGGGCCTGTCGATCGAGCGCTATCACCGCCTGGCCCGCTACCTGCACGCCGGCCACATCGAAAGCACCGCCGAGCAAACAACTGAACCCGCCGCCCACCAGCCCAGCGCCCTCGACGCCGTCCAGGACAGCGAGCGCAGCACCCAGCTGGCCGCCGCCGTCGCCCGGCTCACCACGCGTGAGCAAACGCTCGTCCGCTGGCTCTATCACGACGACATGCCGCAAGCCGAAGCCGCCACCGCGCTCGGCATCACCCCCTCGCGTATCTGCCAGATCCATCGCCAGATACTCGCCAAGCTGCGGCGCCGGGTGACGTCATGCGGCTGATCTCTATTCGCCAGATTTGCAAACACTGAGGTACTGATGATGCTCACTATCCTATTGATCCTGCTCGCCGTTGTTTTCGTCTTGTCGGCGCTGGCCAACGCCTATGTCGCCTACTGCATATTCCGCGGCGATAACGTGCTCACCCATCGCCAGATACGGTTCTACCCGATCGGCATGGCCGTCGCGTCTGCCTGCCTGGTGCTGGCTGCCGTCCTGGTACTCACGCTATGAACTGGAAAGACCTCGCCAAAGACGTCGCCGGCCTGGCGCCGGTCATTGGTGGCGTGCTGGGCGGCCCGGCAGGCGCGACGGCGGTCTCGCTGCTGGCCAGCGCCCTGGGACCCAAAGACGCGCCCGATGC
>JAQIBT010000057.1 GCA_027858915.1 Salinisphaera sp. | reverse complement strand
CCGGCACACAGCCGCCGCGGATAGGCGGGAGACAGTACCCATCAACAACCGCGGAATCGCCAGCATGAATTACGCAAGTGTTCTATTGCATATCGAAGACAGTTCGCATCGCCCGGCATTGACCGATGTGGCGCTGGCGCTGTGTTCAGAACACGACGCTTTCCTCACCGCGTTGCATGTGTATATTCCGGACTATCACAGCCACCTTCCCCGAGGTGGCTATCCCGTGGCGCAGAGTCCCGAGTCGGTTCAACGGGCCGAAGCACAGGCCAAGCAAAGGGACGCCAGGTTCGAGGCCGATTTCGATAAACGTGCGCGCCGTTTTCCCGCCACGCAGACCGAGTGGCGTTTTCATCTGGGCGAACTGGCCGAGACCCATCTGGCGCCGACGCTCGCATTGCATGCTCAGTGTGCCGATCTCGTCATCATGGGCCAACACGATGGCCATGACCGTTATAGTCAGACAACCTACGATACGCCAGCGGTCGTGGCACTGGCCTCGGCCCGGCCGGTGCTCGTCCTGCCGCACAACAGGCATTTTCAGACCGTCGGCCGGCGCATCGTGCTGGCGTGGGACGCCTCTGTCGAAGCCACGCGCATGACCAGTGCGGTTCTGCCAATGCTCGCTCGCGCCGAATCGGTCGATGTTGTCATGGTAAACGAGGGCAAGACCATGACGCCGGCCCTTGGTGATGCTCCGGGCGCCGATATCGCCCTGTATCTTGCCCGACACGGCGTTGAGGTCACGGTCAGGCAACTCGAGCGCCACGGGTCGAGCGTTGCCGAGACCCTGCTGTCGGCGTTGTCCGAGCGCGACGCCGATCTGCTATGCGCCGGTGCATACGGCCACTCACGCCTGCGCGAGATCGCATTTGGCGGCGTTACATTCGACCTGATGCGCTATATGACCGTGCCGACGCTGATTGCGTGTTGACGCGGCGATAAACTGTGCATCGGTGGCAGCCGGAAACCAACCGGTTGCCAGCGGTAGCTGCCGGTGCGGGATTCGTTCGATTAGGGTTCTTGGACTCGCATCTCCCATTGACCATCGAACTGGCGCTCGTACAGCGTGCGCATTCGCATACGGTGCCAGCCGGTCTCCCAGAATTCGATTCGCTCAGGCAGCAGGCGATAAGCGATCCATTCTTCGGGTCGTTCCACTGGCGAAAAGTCGTAGCGCTCTTTTTCGGTTCGATAGCGTGTGCTCAGCGTGACTTTGTCGCCTTGACGAGCGTCTTGCCGCGAGGCCCGCGCGGCCAAGGCGCTTTCCCGTGTGCGCTTTTGCCACAGGGCATCCGCTTTTTCATCGTCGAGTATTTCGACCCGGCCATCCAGCGTGACCTGTTGAGCCAAGTGACGCCAGAAAAAACACAAGGCCGCCGCTGCATTCCATTCCAGCTGCCGACCCTTGCCGCTGGCCGCATTGACGAAAAATACAATGTCTTCGTCGTCAACATGCACGTATATAGTGCGTACCGTGGGTCGCCCGCTCGGCCCGTCGGTGGTGGCCAGAGCCGCCGCGTTCGCTTCCGGTTCGTGGCTGGCTCGGGCAGACTCAATGAGTTCGTGTAACCGAGTGATCGCGTTTATGAGTGTCTCCGATGACATGGTGCGGCCCCACAAGGTTTTAACCCAAGGTAAAAGCATACTTTCGCGTGACGAGCTATTGATTTGATTAAGATCAAAAATCCCACATCACAGATCGAGAACGTGCATGACCTGGGTGGCGTCGTTCGGGTCAGGTGTGCGACTGAATCCTAGATACTGGGCCAGCTCGCGCATTGGCTCGTTGTCCGCAGCATCCATAGAGGCCATCTGATGAAAGCCGTTGCGGCAGGCTATCGCGATCAGATGGCGCATCAGCACGACGGCGAGACCGCGATGCTGCCAATCGTCGGCGATTGTCACCGCGAACTCGCAGTGCGACTCGTCGCCGTCACCGGCGTCGTTGTAACGGCTGACGCCGACCTCGCGGAGCACGCCGTTATCATGCACTAACGCAATGAGCGCTGTATTTTTGCGATAGTCGACCTGCATCAGTTGATCGAGCAACGCGGGACTTGCCGTTTTGAACGTCCCAAGAAAACGGAAATGGCGCGCTTGGGGCGATAATCTTTCGATGAAAGTGCGTTCGCGTTCGCGGTCGTCTTCGCGGATCGGCCGTATCAGCACGCGACTGCCATCGTTGAGCATTTCGATCCAATGCTCTGCTTGAAGTAAGGACAAATCCTCGTGAGCGACCGGATGCGCGATGGAACTCGTTGGCATGACGCAATCTCCGATGATCCTGGTATACGACTGGGCAAGGGAAGAGTTACGCGCCATACTTTTGGCGCTTACGATCCCAGTTGTATACCAGCTGAGACGGCGCGCGTTGATCGAGATCAACTATGATGAATTCCTTCATCCGAGCGGTTGGCAACGCGAGATAGTGAGTTATCGAGTTCCTTGACGGCTTTTTGCAGATCGGCCAAACGATACAAGTTCAGCGTATACGTGGGCAGATCTCCACCCAGGTAGTTGACGTGAAAGAGCAGATCCTCGGGCAAATACTCTTTGCTCCGCCATAGCGCCCAGCCGACACCCGGATAGACCAGACCGTATTTGTGGCCCGAGACGTGGATGGACACCACGTTGGGCAAGCGAAAATCTCAGCGTAATTCTGGATCGATAAACGGCGCAACGAAACCGCCGCTGGCCGCGTCGACGTGAATCGGCACGGCGAGCCCTTGCTTGACGTTGTGCGCGACCACGGCGTCGTGGATCGCTTCCATCGGATCGAAGTCGCCGGTAAAGGTCGTGCCGAGTGGTCACGACGCCGATCGTGTTTTCGTCAATCCGGCCGATTACCTCCTGCGGGGTTGTGACATAGCAGCCGTCGCGCATCGGGATATAGCGCGGCTCCACTTCCCAGTAGCGACAAAACTTCTCCCGAACCACCTGCACGTTATTACCCAGTATCAAGTCCGGTTTGGTTGCGGCCAGTGCAGTGGCGTTCTGACGCGCTCGCCAACGCCATTTAAGCGCCATGCCGGCCAGCATCACGGCCTCACTCGAAATCGCGATCATCGGCCAGTCGCGGATCCCAGGCATAGGCCAGACTGGCAGCAACATGGGTAGGAAAGAATCGAGGTAGTGTCCGTCCAGAAACAGCGGCAGCTTCTTGTCCTTGCCCCGGATATAGCGAATCGTTCGAGCCCGTTATTTTGGCGCGTCGACTATTCACCGGAGTTTTCTATTTCATATCTGCTTTATTCTGCAAATAAATCAGATATTTGGCGTTTCTGGATGGACACTAGCTATGCGATTCGGGGCCTGGCCTCCAATCCAATTCAGTTCGCGTGTCCTGTTTGGCTTGCTCGGCTGATAGACTCCAACACTGCGGCCCGGGTGGCGAAATTGGTAGACGCATGGGACTTAAAATCCTTTGGAGCTTAGCTCCGTGCCGGTTCGAGTCCGGCCCCGGGCACCACCAAGCAGCTCCCTTCCGACCCATGTAGGGCCGCCGCATAAGCTGAAACTGAACTCGTCTGCGTGGCTGGCGATTGTGTCGTCTGCGTAAAGCAGTTACCGTCCGTTGAAACGTTACCTCCGCTAAGGCCCATGAGCGCAGACGTCCGGTTGGAATACGATCAGTTGCCGTCGCTGGCTCCTTCTTATCTGCGCGCAGCCACTACGTTTAGCAGCAGCCTGTCGCGAGACAAGACGATTCCTTCGATGGTCGCGACGATGTGTGGGCTTGATATTCGAGCAGAACATCTGGCGCGCTACAGACGCGTGTGCGGTTTTGCGCGTGAATCGACGTTGCCCGTCACCTATCCGCATGTTCTGGCTTTTCCGCTGCACATGGCCGTGCTCACTAACAAGCAGTTTCCACTGAAGCTGCTCGGCCTGATCCATGTGCGAAACGATATCACGCAACATCGAGCGATTAATATCAATGAGTCACTCGATTTGACGGTATTGATCGAGGGCCATCGCGAGGTGTCCAAGGGTGTGGAGTTCGATCTGATTACCCGCGTTGCGGACGCGCACGGCGAGATCATATGGGAAGGCAGTGGCGCGATGCTGTCGCGCCAGTCCACCCGATCGGGCGATTCGAAGGAAAGTGGATCGAGCGTCAAGCCACGAATCTCACGAAGCGAGAAGGTCCAGCTCGATTTCGTTCCCGAGCACGAAACAACCTGGAGCGTGCCAGCTGATATCGGGAGGCGCTATGCAAAGGCGGCGGGGGATTACAACCCGATCCATCTGAGCCCGTGGAGCGCCAAGCTGTTCGGCTTCCCCCGGGCGATTGCAACCGGTATGTGGACCAAGGCCCGGGTAGCCGCCGAGCTGGCTCCGCATCTGACGCAGGATGCGTACACGCTGGCGCTCGGTTTCAAGAAGCCGGTGTTTCTACCCAGCGCGCCTTGTTTCAAATATGAAACCGATGCGCACGGCGCGGATTTTGCCCTCGTTAATGACAAGAGTGACAAGCTGCATCTTGCGGGCAGTGTGCGCTATCTGTAGAGCGTCACACCAGTTCCGATCTGGACTGTTTTGAGTGGCTGCAAGGCCTGAGGATTGAGTATGCGAATTCGTAAAGCCGTGTTTCCGGTGGCAGGACTGGGTACCCGTTTTCTGCCGGCCACCAAGGCCAGCGCCAAGGAAATGCTCCCGGTGGTCGACAAACCGTTGGTGCAGTATGCCGTTAAGGAAGCGATCGCGGCGGGCGCCGATGAGATGATATTCATCACCAGTCACACCAAAAACTCGATCATGGATCACTTTGATCGCGACTATGAGCTGGAGTCTGTGCTCGAGGCCAAGGGCAAGGAGGAGCTGCTCAAGTCGGTGCGCGACGTACTCCCACCGGGGATCAGCTGTGTGTTCATTCGCCAGCCCGAGCAGCTGGGGCTGGGCCAGGCCATCAGTTGCGCGCTCCCAGCGGTCGGGGACCAGGATTTCGCAGTCATTCTGGCCGATGACCTGATCTCTGGCGCCTTCCAGCCATGCATGGCGCAGATGCAGCGGGTGTATCAGGAATACGGCACCAGCGTTCTTGCGGTCCAGCGCGTGCCATGGGAAGAGACGCATAAATACGGCATCGTCGAAGTCGAGGAGATCCGGCCCGGGCTCTCCGAAATTCGGGGCATTGTCGAGAAGCCGGATCCGGACAAGGCGCCGTCCAACCTGGCGGTTGTCGGTCGATATATTCTCACTCCGCGTATCTTTCGTCTTATCGAGAAGACCAAGCCCGGCGCGGGGGGCGAGATTCAGCTCACCGATGCCATCGAGGCATTGATGGGCGAGCAGACAGTCCTGGCCTACGAGTTCGAAGGCACACGCTATGACTGCGGCAGCAAATTCGGCTATCTCAAGGCCAACGTTGAGATGGGGCTGCAGCATCCGGACATCGGCGAAGAATTCCGGGGCTACTTGAAGCAGCTCACTTCGGAATGGACCGAGAGCGATGATCCCAAGGCTACGGGCAGCTGATCAACCGTTTGCAATGCCGGCCGCAAGGCCGGCTTTTTGTTATCATGATGCACTCCGGCGGGCCCGGATAACGCTGGAGCGACGGCTATCGACACATGGGTTCAGTACCGAACCCCGATCAAGGCGACGACCTTCACCCTATGAAAAGCGAGCTGAACGACAAGTTCATTGAGAATTCGCCGCTGTTCGGCGGCAACTCTTCTTACGTGGAAGACTACTACGAGCAATACCTGAAAAATCCGGACTCCATCGAGTCTAGCTGGCGGCGGTATTTCGAGAGTTTGAACGGCGACGATCGCCGTGCGGATATTGCGCACAGTCCTATCAGGGATTCGTTCATCGACCACAAGCCGTCTTCCGACCGTGGCGTTGGGCGCTCGGGCAAATCATCCAGGTTTGCCCAGAAGCAGGCTGGCGTGCTGCGGCTGATCAACTATTACCGCGTGCGAGGTCATCAGGTGGCCGATCTCGACCCGCTGGGTCTGTATCAGCCGCCGCCGGTACCAGACCTCGACCCGGCGTTTCATGGCCTGGGCGAGGCCGACATGGATACGGTGTTCAACACCGGATCGCTGTACGCGCATGACGACGAATCATCGCTGCGCGAGATCATTGCCATCTGCAAGCGGGTGTACACCGGCAAGGTCGGTACCGAGTACATGTACATCACCGACACGAATCAGAAGCGGTGGATTCAGCGCCGTCTGGAAGCTGGTGTCGAGCATCCGGGGCTGGAAGATCGCGAGCGTTTGGAGATTCTTCGGCAGCTCACTGCGGCCGAGGGCATCGAGCGTTATCTGCATACGAAATATGTCGGCCAGAAGCGCTTCTCTCTGGAAGGCGCCGACAGCATGATTCCGGCGTTGGACGAACTGGTTCGTTCGGCCGCGCGTCATCACGTCGACGAAATCGTGCTCGGCATGGCCCACCGTGGCCGTCTGAATGTGTTGGTCAATATCCTCGGCAAGGCACCGAGTGAGTTGTTTGCCGAGTTCGAAGGCAAATATGATATCGACGATCTCGATATGTCGGGCGACGTCAAGTATCACCTGGGCTTCTCTACCGATATCGAGATCGAGAAAGAGCGCGTGCATCTGGTGTTGGCGTTCAATCCGTCGCATCTGGAAGCGGTGAATCCCGTCGTTCAGGGATCGGTCAAGGCGCGTCAGACGCGGCGGCATGATCCCAACGGTGAGACGGTATTGCCGGTTCTGATTCACGGTGACGCCTCGTTTGCCGGCCAGGGCATCGTCATGGAGACGCTGCAGCTGTCGCAGGCCGAGGGCTACGCGACCGGCGGTACCGTGCATCTGATCGTGAACAACCAGCTCGGCTTCACGATGCAGAATCCGATTACCGGCAAGCAGGGCGAGCTGTCGCGGACGTCGCAGTACTGCACCGACATCGCCAAGATGCTCGAAGCACCGGTATTTCACGTCAACGGCGATGATCCTGAGGCCGTGGTGTTCGTGACGCGTCTGGCCATGGATTTCCGCGAGACCTTCGGCAAGGACGTGATCATCGACATGATCTGCTACCGCCGTCAGGGCCATAACGAAGCCGATGAGCCCGCAGTCACGCAGCCGATAATGTACCAGCGCGTCAAGAAGATGCAGACTGCCCGCGCCTTGTATGCCAAACGTCTGCAGGACGAGGGGCTGATCGACGAGAACCACGCAAGCGATCTGTTCGACGCCTATCGCGACGGTCTGGACGAAGGTCGGAACATCAGTCGGACGACGCTGGGGCTGGTCGGCAACGAGCACACCGTCGACTGGGTTCGCTATACCCGTGACAAATGGTCACATTTGGTGGATACAGCGGTGCCGCTGGAGACGCTTCAGCGCCTCTCGGATACGCTCTACGACGGGCTGCCGGACGGCTTCGAATTGCATAAGCGGGTCCAGCGGATCGTCGACGATCGACGCAAGATGGCTGCCGGTGCCACCCGTATCGACTGGGGCTATGCTGAGCATATGGCCTACGCCAGCCTGCTGGACGACGGCTTCAACGTGCGTCTTTCCGGGCAGGATTCGGGCCGAGGCACGTTCTTTCATCGACATGCGGTGTTGTACAACCAGCAGAACGGCGAGGAATTCATTCCGCTGACGCGATGCACGCGCGATGGCACGCAGTTCGATGTCAACGACACGTTGCTGTCAGAGGCCGGTGTGCTTGGTTTCGAATACGGCTATTCAACGGCCGATCCGCTGACGCTGAGCATATGGGAGGCGCAGTTTGGCGATTTCGTCAACGGCGCCCAGGTCATCATCGACCAGTTCATCTCCAGCGGTCATGCCAAATGGGGACGTCTGTGCGGCTTGGTGATGTTTTTGCCCCACGGCTATGAAGGGCAGGGGCCGGAGCACTCGTCGGCCCGCTTGGAGCGCTTCCTGCAGCTGTGTGCTGAACGCCACATGCTGGTCTGCGTGCCATCGACGCCGGCGCAGTGGTTTCATCTGCTGCGCCAGCAGATGGTGCGCAATCTGCGGATGCCGTTGGTCGTGCTAACGCCCAAGAGCCTGCTTCGTCATCGGTTGTCCACGTCGACACTGGAAGACCTGACCGAAGGCCATTTTCAGTTCGTAATCGACGAGCCGGAAACCACCGATGCGGAAAAGATCAAGCGCGTCGTATTCTGCAGCGGCAAGGTCTATTACGACCTCTACCAAGGTCGCGAGGATCGCGAGATCGACGACGTGGCACTGATTCGCATCGAACAGCTGTACCCGTTTCCGGCCGAAGACTATGCCGCTGCGCTCAAGCGCTATCCGAACGCCGACCAGGTGGTCTGGTGTCAGGAGGAGCCGGAGAACCAGGGCGCCTGGTATCAGGTCAAGCACCGGCTGCAGGTTCCGCTGGAAGACCACCACGAACTGCTCTATGCCACACGTCCGGGGGCTGCCTCGACGGCTGCGGGTTACCACAAGCTGCACGTCAAACAGCAGGAAGCCGTGGTCGAGTCTGCTTTGACCGGCGGTGAGCATCTGATCGAAAAAGGCACGGTCCGTGCTGATCCCCGCGGCAAGAAAACCGGCTCGCGCAAGAAATAATCGGCGCATTGCCATACCTCACATCAGCGATATACCAGGAAACAAGCATGGCTACAGAAGTCAAGGTCCCGGAGCTGCCGGAATCGGTCTCAGAGGCCACGGTCGGCGAATGGCAGAAGAACAAGGGCGATCGCGTCACGCGCGACGAGAACCTTCTGGATCTGGAGACCGACAAGGTCGTTCTGGAAGTACCGGCGGTCGCCGATGGAGTGCTGGCCGAGATCAAGGTGCAGGCCGGTGATACGGTGCACGCTGGCGACGTACTCGCGATTCTCGAGGAAGGTAGCGGCGACGCGTCGAGTGACGAAAAGCAGGGCGACACTGAATCGGAACCGACTGCGAGCGAGGATAAGTCCGACTCGAAGTCGGAGCAGAATAGCTCCGACGATGAGGACGGCGACAACGCGATTGCCAGCCCAGCCGCCAGCAAGTTGATGGAAGAAAACGATATTGCCGCTCGCGATATCAAGGGTAGTGGCAAGGATGGTCGCATCACCAAAGCCGATGTGCAGAAAGCCGTGGACAGCAAGCCTGCTGCCAGCGAATCGAAGTCCGATCGCTCGGCCCGGCCCGAGGCAAAAGCCGACAGTCATATCGAAGAGGCCGATCGGCAAGCCATGGGCGAAGCCGCCTCCGGTGATCGAACGGAACAACGCGTGCCGATGACGCGGATCCGCCAGCGGATTGCCGAGCGGCTGTTGGATGCAAGCCAGAATACCGCCATGCTGACGACCTTCAACGAGGTCGATATGAAGTCCGTCATCGACATGCGCGCGCAGTACAAGGAAGCGTTCGAAAAACAGCATGAAGTGCGTCTTGGCTTCATGTCGTTCTTCGTTAAGGCGGCGACCGAAGCGCTCAAGCGTTTCCCGATCGTCAACGCTTCGATCGATGAAGGCGATATCGTCTACCACGGGTTCTACGACATTGGCGTGGCCGTGTCGTCGCCGCGTGGGCTGCTGGTCCCGATCCTGCGCGATGCCGATCAGATGTCCTATGCCCAGGTCGAGTCGACCATTCGCGATCTGGGCAAACGCGCCCAGAACGGCAAGGTTACGATGGATGAAATGACAGGCGGTACGTTCACCATCACCAACGGCGGGGTGTTCGGCTCGCTGCTGTCGACGCCGATCATCAACCCGCCGCAGGCCGCGATTCTCGGCATGCATGCGACCAACGACAAGCCGGTGGTCAGGGATGGCGAGATCGTGATCCGTCCGATGATGCAGCTCGCACTATCCTACGATCATCGTCTGGTAGACGGCCGCGACGCTGTGTTGTTCCTGCGCACGGTCAAGGAACTGCTGGAAGACCCGGCCCGCCTGCTGTTGCAGGTTTAGGGCGCGGAAACAGATGAAAGGGCGCACGCCATAGGCTTCTCCGCCCGGTACTGATGGCTGTCTGGAATTTTCCGAAGCGGCATCGAACAACGATTAGCAAGCAAGGACTCGCATGAGCAAGGAATTTGACGTCGTCGTGATTGGCGCTGGCCCGGCAGGATACGTATCAGCGATCCGCTGTGCGCAGCTGGGGATGAAGACCGCGTGTATCGACAAATGGCTCGACCACAAGAACAAGCCGTCGCTGGGCGGCACCTGCCTCAACGTGGGTTGCATACCGTCCAAGACGCTGCTCGAATCCAGCGAGCTCTACCACCGGGCCCAGCACGAATTCGAGAGCCATGGCCTCAAGATCGATGGGATTTCGCTGGATATTGGTCAGATGCAGAAGCGGCGCGTCGGCGTGGTGTCGGAACTGACCGGTGGGATTGCCGGGCTCTTCAAGGCCAACGGCGTGACCTCTTTTGCCGGTAGTGGCCAGGTGGTGGACTCGGGCGAAGTGAAATTCACCGATCACGATGGCAAGGAAGAGACGCTCAAGGCCGATCACATTATCATCGCCTCGGGTTCCGAGCCGGTTGAACTGGATATCGCCGAATTCGATGGTCAACGAATCGTGGATTCCAGCGGTGCGCTGGAGTTCGAGGAAGTGCCGAAGAAACTCGGCGTGATCGGCGCTGGCTATATCGGCGTCGAACTCGGCAGCGTATGGTCGCGCCTGGGTAGCGATGTCACTCTGCTGGAAGCCGTTGATGAGTTCATGCCGATCGCCGATCGGCAGGTCGCAGCAGAAGGGCTGAAACAGTTCAGAAAGCAGGGCCTGGATATCCAGTTGGGTGCCCGCGTCACCGCGACCAAGACCACCAAGAAAGGCGTGGAGGTCGAATACACCCAGGGCGATGAAACACATTCGGTGACGTTCGACAAGTTGATCGTGGCCGTAGGGCGCCGTCCGCATACGCAGGATCTGTGCGCTAAAGGCGCGCGCGTCGACCTCGACGACAAAGGCTTCGTCAACGTCAACGACCATTTTCGTACCAGTCTGCCGGGCGTGTATGCGGCCGGTGACGTAGTCGGCAATCCGATGCTCGCCCACAAGGGCATGGAAGAGGGCGTTGTGATAGCGGAGTATCTCGCCGGCCAGAAACCGCATATGAACTACGACGTTATTCCTTCAGTGGTGTACACCGCACCGGAGATGGCCTGGGTTGGGAAGAGCGAAGCACAGGTCAAGTCGGCGGGTACCGATTATCGCGTCGGCCAGATTCCGTTTGCGGCCAACGGGCGTGCCAAGGCGATGGGCCAGCAGGCAGGCTTCGTGAAGATGATTGCCGATGCCAATACCGACGAGATCCTCGGCGTACACATGATTGGCCCGTATGTCTCGGAGATGATCCAGGAAATGGTCGTCGCCATGGAATACAAGGCCTCCAGCGAGGATATTGCGCGGATCATCCATGGCCACCCGACGCTTGGCGAGACGGTTCACGAGGCCGCGCTGGCAGTCGACGGCCGGCCGATTCATTTTCCGCCGAAAAAGAAAAAGTAGTGGGAATGTCCCTAAGCCGATAGCGGCAGCAGATAATGCCGCCATGAGTTGATGGCCAGGGGCCGGAGCGGGCTCTATCCCGATCCGGCCCTTTGGCATCTGCCGTCGTTGCGCCCAATGGACGAGCCTCGCTATTTCCAGTGGGTAGGACACGTCGATGAATCAGCACAGGGACGACCGATCACTGGGTGAGCACGTTAGCCGCGACGAGACAGCGCAAGCCCGGTCCGCCGATCAGGCACGCCATGCAGGCGGTGGGGACCACGATGGGAACCAGCGTTCGCTGCCTTTTCTGTCCCTCGCCGCGCTCGGCATCGTGTATGGCGATATCGGTACCAGCCCGATCTATGCCCTGCGCGAAGCTTTCTTCGCGCACGCCGATATTGGCTTGCAGCCAAGCAATATCTACGGCGTTCTGTCGTTGATGTTCTGGTCGCTGATCGTGGTGATTTCGATCAAATACCTGTCGATGGTGATGCGTGCCAGCAACAACGGCGAGGGCGGCATCATTGCGCTGGTTGCATTGCTCAATCCATGGAAGACCGAAAAAAAGAGCCGGCGGCATATCCTGATGTTGATGGGCCTGTTCGGTGCATCGCTGCTGTACGGCGACGGCACGATCACGCCGGCCATCTCGGTACTGAGCGCCATCGAGGGTCTGACGGTTGCCACCCCGGCGTTTACTCCCTACGTGATCCCGGTCACGATCGCTATTCTGATTGGGTTGTTTCTGATTCAGAAGCGCGGCACGGCCACGGTGGGCTCGTATTTCGGACCGGTGATGGTCGTCTGGTTTGCCACCCTGGCGTTGCTTGGCATTGGCGGCATCCTGCAAAATCCGGCAGTCTTCATGGCTATCAATCCGATATACGCCGTAGATTTCTTTGCGGCTAACGGGTTTGCCGGCTTTCTGGTGATGGGTACTGTGTTTCTGGTCGTGACTGGCGGCGAGGCGCTGTACGCAGACATGGGACATTTCGGTGTCGCCCCGATTCGCCTTGCGTGGTTCGCGCTGGTGCTGCCGGCTCTCCTGCTGAATTATTTTGGCCAGGGAGCTTTAATGCTTGCGCATCCGGAAATCCGCCAGCCGTTCTATCGGCTGGCGCCCGGTTGGGCGCTGTATCCGGTGGTGCTGATTGCCACACTGGCGACGGTTATTGCTTCCCAGGCAGTGATTTCAGGAGTGTTCTCGCTGACCCGTCAAGCCGTGCAGCTTGGCCAACTGCCACGGATGTCGATCATCCAGACTTCTCGTGATTCCTACGGCCAGATCTATATTCCGGCCATCAACTGGATTCTGATGGTTGCGACCATCGGCCTGGTGATCGGCTTCAAGAGTTCCGACAATCTGGCGTCTGCCTATGGCGTGGCGGTCTCGCTGGACATGGTCATCACGACGGTTCTGGCGTTTTTCGTTGCGTATCGATGGGGGTGGTTTCCGCGCTTTGCCGGCGCGATCGCAGTGGTGTTGCTGCTCGTCGATCTGGCGTTCTTTGGGGCCAATATCTTCAAGATTCCTAGTGGTGGCTGGTATCCATTGCTGGTCGCCGGCATGATCTTCTTCATCATGGCGACCTGGCGTACGGGCCGTGCGCTGCTGCGGCGTCATCTGGACGATGACACCGAGCCGTTGTCGGATTTCATCGACAATCTCGGCGAAGACGAACATCGAATCCGCGGCACTGCAGTGTTCATGACCCGTGCCGGAAGCAGAACGCCGTCCATGCTGTTGCATCATCTGCGGCATAACCAGGTACTGCACCGCCAGGTGGTGCTGTTGACCGTTCATACACGTGACATACCGTGGGTGTCGGCCGCCGAGCGACTCGAGATCGAAGACCTGGGACGCGGCTTCTATCGGTTGCAGGTCTATTATGGCTTCATGCAAGTCAACAACGTGCCGGTCGCATTGCGCTTTGCCGAGGAATATGGCCTGACACTCGATGTGGAGCAGATGACCTATTACGTCGGGCGTGAAACCTTGATACCGACCCGGGCAGTGCCCGGCATGATGGTCTGGCGCGAACATCTGTTCATCTTCATGGCGCGGAACGCCACGCCGGCGACGGCTTACTACAAGATTCCGCCCGAGCGCGTAGTCGAACTGGGTATCCAGATCGAGATATAGCGAGCACTGGTTCGATTATCCGGCTGGAAACCTCTGCCGTTGCAAGCGCACGAAGATTGGCCGCCTTCTTATCTGCAGCGCGGGCGCGACTCCAGAATAACGATGTCCGCGGCTCTGCGGGGGGGGGTGTCATAGCGGTGGGTTGTGGTGCGGGGCCGAACAAACGGCAACAGGTGGCGATGGGCTGTTAAACTTTCGGTGTCAGACAGGCGACTACGAGGCGTTATGGCAGGTCATAGCAAATGGGCAAACATCCAGCATCGCAAGAACAAGCAGGATAAGAAGCGGGCCAAGATCTTCACCCGACTGATTCGCGAAATTACCGTGGCCGCGCGCCTGGGCGGCGGCGATCCGAACGACAATCCTCGTCTTCGCCTGGCCTGGGACAAGGCGCTCGCCGCCAACATGCCCAAGGACAACATAGAGCGGGCAGTCAAGCGTGGAACCGGCGATGGCCAGGCCGACAGCTACGAAGAGATTCGCTACGAAGGCTATGGCCCCAACGGGGCGGCGATCATGGTGGACTGCCTGACCGACAACAGGAATCGCACGGTCTCGGAAGTCCGTTATACGTTTGATCGCAACGGCGGTAATCTGGGGGCGGCCGGTTCGGTCAGCTATCTTTTTGATCGCAAGGGTGTGCTGATGTTCTCGCCCGAGGTCGACGACGAAGCGGTACTGGCGCCGGCGCTTGAAGCCGGGGCCGAGGATGTCGTCGAATACGAGGATGGCTCGTTCGAAGTGCTGACTGCTCCAGACGATTATTCGGCCGTTCGCCAAGCGATCGAGGCGGCAGGCTTCGAGCCAGCAGACGCCGATATCACCATGCGTCCGGCGACGACGGTCGAGCTGGCCGGCGATCCGGCACAGACCTGCATAAAGCTGCTGGACGCACTGGAAGATCTCGACGACGTACAGAATGTCTATAGCAACGTCGAGTTTGACGAAGCCTCGCTGTCAGACGAAGCCGCCTGACGTGGCCCCGCGCCTGTCTCGCATCCTAGGCATTGATCCGGGCTCGACCATTACCGGTTTCGCGGTAATCGAGGGAGGCGGCTCGCCGAGCGTCTGTGTGGTGGACTGCATTCGGCTCCCAAGCACGGATTTTCCGACCCGCCTCGGGATCATCTTTGAGCGCCTGAGCGCGGTGATTGCCGAATACCGGCCTGACGAGATGGCGATCGAGAACGTGTTCATGGCGAAGAATGCCGCTAGCGCGCTCAAGCTGGGCCAAGCACGAGGCGCTGCGATCTGCGCGGGCGCTTCGCGCGGCTTGCCGGTAGCCGAATACACGCCGACCCAGATCAAGCAGGCCATTGTCGGACGCGGGCATGCCGACAAGGTTCAGATTCAGCATATGGTCTGTATCTTGCTTGGCCTCGGCCAGGGCCCCTTGCAGTCTGATGCGGCCGACGCGGCGGCTGTGGCACTCTGCCATGCGCATCACGCGCATACGACGGCGCGAATTCAGCAGTCACTTTCCAGAAGACAACAGGCATGATCGGGCAGCTGCGTGGAACCATCGTCGATAAACAGCCGCCGCGGTTGGTGATTGATGTGGGCGGCGTGGGCTATGAGCTGGAAGCGCCAATGTCGACGTTTTTTTCGTTGAGCGGTACCGAGGGCGAGGTGACGTTGCTGACACAGATGGTGGTCCGTGACGACGCCATGCTGCTCTACGGGTTCTCCAGCCGCGATGAACGCCGGCTGTTTCGGGAACTGATCAAGATATCCGGGGTAGGCGCCAAACTGGCGCTGACCGTGCTTTCGGGCATGAGCGTGGTGGACTTCGTCGCCACCATCGAAGCCGATGACGCCGCCCGACTGACGGGGCTGCCGGGTGTAGGCAAGAAGACCGCAGCGAGACTGCTGGTCGAAATGCGCGACAAGCTCTCGGGCAGCGATCTGGCGCCGGCGATGGCCGGCAATTCGCCGAACGGTGCGCAGACGCTGGCCGGTGGCGCGGTCGCTGATGCACGGCATGCGCTGGTCGCACTCGGCTATAAGCCAGTCGAGGCCGAACGCCTGATGAAAGGAATCGATACCACCGGGATGGATAGCGAAAGCCTGATTCGAGAAGCCCTCAAGCGGGCGGTGCGCTGAAATGTCCGATAGCAGCGAATATTCCGGCTCGCTGGCCGCCGACGATCGACTGATCGGCTCCGAGGCGCGCGGCGAAGATGGCCGTATCGATCGGGCACTGCGACCGACCGGGCTGGCGGAATATATCGGTCAGGCTGAAGTCTGCGAGCAGCTCGACATCTTTGTATCGGCAGCCCGTGCCCGCGGCGATGCACTCGATCATGTGCTGATATTTGGTCCGCCCGGTCTCGGCAAGACCACCATGGCGCAGGTGATTGCCAACGAAATGGGTGTGGGTTTTCGCCAGACCTCGGGCCCGGTGCTCGAGCGCCCGGGTGATCTGGCGGCGTTGCTGACCAATCTCGAACCCAACGACGTATTGTTCATCGACGAAATCCATCGTCTGTCGCCGGTAGTCGAGGAAGTCCTCTATCCGGCGCTCGAGGATTACCAGATCGATATTGTAATCGGCGAGGGCCCGGCTGCCCGCTCGATCAAACTCGATCTGCCCCCGTTCACGCTGGTGGGTGCCACCACGCGAGCCGGCGCGCTGACCTCGCCTCTACGTGATCGCTTCGGCATAGTGCAGCGGCTGGAGTTCTATAGTCGAGCAGAGCTGAAATTGATTGTGACCCGCTCGGCACGGCTGCTCGGTGTCGCCATCGACAGTGCAGGCGCCGATGAGATCGCGCGCCGCGCGCGAGGCACACCCCGCGTGGTCAACCGGCTGCTGCGACGGGTGCGCGATTATGCCGAGGTGCGTGCCGATGGCCGAATTGATGGCGATGTGGCTGCCCGCGCCATGGATATGCTGCGCGTCGACGACAACGGTTTTGACGTCATGGATCGCAAGCTGTTGGCCGCGCTGATCGAGAAATTCGACGGCGGTCCGGTTGGGGTCGAGAGTCTTGCCGCGGCGATCGGTGAAGCACGCGAGACGATTGAGGACGTGATCGAGCCGTATCTCATCCAGCAGGGTTTCATGATGCGGACGCCGCGTGGCCGGATGGCCACTGCCGCCAGTTATCAGCATTACGGATTGCCGGTACCCGAGCCGTCGCCCCGCGAAGCAACAGATTTGTTCGAGCCCGATGCCTGACTGCAACTCAAGGGCATTCAGTCTCGGCCTGCGCGTCTATTACGAAGACACGGATGCCAGCGGCGTGGTCTATCATGCCAATTACTTTCGGTACTGTGAGCGCGCGCGCACCGAATGGCTGGAAGCTCGTGGCGTCAACCATCGCCTACTCGCGCAAAGCGATGGCTTGGTTTTTACGTTGGCGGACACCAGTATGCGGTTCATCTATCCGGCGCGCCTGGATGATCGCCTCGACGTGACCGCGCGGGTTGTCGAGCAAGGGCGGGTACGTCTGGTATTCGGTCAGGAGATATGGTGCGCGGATCGTTTACTGATTAAGGCAGAATTCACGGTGGCCTGTGTCAACATACGCGACTTCAAGCCGCGCCGGATACCTTCCGGATTGTTACCGGCCGGTTTGTCAAAGGAGATCGAATGAACATCACGACCAACATGTCGCTGTGGGGCCTGGTGTTGCAGGCCAGCCCGCTGGTCAAGGCCGTGCTCGTGATTCTGCTGCTCGCCTCGATCGCTTCGTGGGTCGTCATCTTTGCCAAACGGCGGCTGATGAAAAAGACGGTCAAGGAAATGGAGTGGTTCGAGGATCGTTTCTGGTCCGGTGGCAACGTCAAGGATATCTACGAGGAAACTCTTCGACTGGGCGACAACCCACGCGGTATGCCTGCCCTGTTCAAGGCCGGGTACGAAGAACTGCGCCGCCAGCGTAATCAGGGCGGCGCAGAGGCTCAGGATATCGTGCCGTCGGTGCAACGTGCGATGCGCGTCGTGCTCTCGCGCGAACTGGAACGGCTCGAAAGCGGTCTGGCGTTTCTGGCGACGGTCGGTTCGATCAGCCCCTATGTCGGCCTGTTCGGCACCGTATGGGGCATCATGAGCGCATTCATCGGTCTGGGCAACGTGGAGCAGGCCAGTCTGGCGATGGTGGCACCCGGTATTGCCGAAGCACTGATTGCCACCGCGATGGGCCTGTTCGCTGCTATTCCGGCCGTCGTCGCCTACAACTATTTCAGCAGTCGGCTGGATTTCATCGAGAATCGCTTTCAGACGTTCATGGAAGAGATGGCCGGCATCGTCGAGCGCGGCGTGGCCTCTGCCAATCCGGTGACACGTGAACGCCGGGCCCGCAAGCCCGAGCCGGTCGAGCCGGCACGAACCGCGCCCGAACTGTAGTCGGTCTGGCTTACGGATGATCAAACATGAGTAGTCGTAGCAAGCGCCGTCTAGCGGCCGAGATCAACGTCGTTCCTTATATCGATGTCATGCTCGTGCTGCTGATCATCTTCATGGTGACAGCGCCACTGCTGACCACCGGCGTCAAGGTCAACCTGCCCAAGGCGCCGGCCAAGGTCATGCAGAAAAAAGATGACCATCCGATTGTTCTGGCGATCAAGCCAAACGGCGACATGTCCTTGAACGTCGGCGAATCGCCGGACAAGACGGTATCGCCAGATCAGATATTGTCCACTGTGTCCAAGATTCTTCGATCTCGCCCTGACGCACAGGTAATGGTTCGCGGAGATGGGGCTGCTTCCTATAGCGATGTGGTTCGCGGAATGGTCATTCTTCAACGCGCGGGCGCCTCACAGGTCGGCCTGTTAACCGATAATAAGGACAATAAAAAAGCGGCGGGCGGTCAGTAAGTGCCGGGCCTGTTCAGAACAATCGGTAGCAATTGGCGAGCCGTACTGCTGGCCTTGCTGTTGCACGTCTTGCTGGCAGTGCTGCTGGTATACAGCATCGGCTTCATGACCGACGCGGCAAGCCATGGCAACCAGGGCGAACATATCGTGCAGGCTTCAGTCATCGACGCCAACGCGGTCGATACGGCCAAACCGCAGCCGCCTGAAAACCCGGCGAAAAGCCCGAAGCCGCCGGCTGAATCATCTCAGGCTGAGCCATCGGCAGACAAGGTGGCTGAAAACAAGGCAGCCGAACAAAAGCAACAGAAGGCCGATCAGAAAGCCAAGGCCGAGGCTGAGGCGAAAGCGAAAGCGCAGGCAGCCGAAAAAGCACGCCAGGTCGCACAACAGAAAGCGGCCGAGCAGAGAAAGGCCGAGCAGAGAAAGGCCGAGCAGAAAGCGGCTGCGCAGAAAGCGGCCGAGCAGAAAGCGCAGGAGGAGGCCGCAGCTGAGCAAGCGGCGAAACAGCTGGCACAGCGGGAAGCCGCCCGAAAAGCCGCCGAACAGAAAAAACAGGCAGAACAGAAAGCCGCCGCCGAAAAAGCGGCGAAGGCCGAGGCGGCCAGACAAGCAGCGGAAAAAGCCGCCGCCGAGAAGGCAGCGGCGAAGAAAGCGGCGGCTGAAAAAGCCGCGGCAGAGAAGAAAAAAGCCGAAGAAGCGGCGGCGCGCAAGGCAGCCGCACAGAAGAAAGCCGAAGAGGCGGCCCGCGAGGCAGCAGCGCAAAAGAAAGCTGAGGAAGCGGCGCGTCAGGCTGCGGCAGCAAAACAGGCGCGTGAAGCCGCGGCCAAGGCACAGCTTCGGAAGATGCTCAGTCAGGAATCGGCGGGGCGTCAGAATGCGGCCAACCAGCAGGCCATGGCCGCATACGTCGCGGCCATCAAGAACAAGGTCGAGGGGAACTGGATTCGGCCGCCCGGTGCGAGCAATATATCCTGCGACGTGCAGGTTCAGCAGTTGCCCGGCGGTCAGGTGGTCAACGTGCGGCTGATGGGTTCCTGCGGCAGCCCGGCTGTTGATCGTTCGGTCAAGCAGGCGATCTACAAATCCGATCCGCTGCCATCGCCGCCCCAGGGCGCCGAGTTCGAATCTCAAATCAACTTCAAGTTTCAGCCAAGCCAATGAAAAAACGCAGCAACAGATCGTTTTTCCTGAGCGCGTTCAGCCTGCTCGTCGCCTGTGTCATTGCGATGCCGGCCCAGGCAGCGCTTCAGGTGGATATCACCAAAAGTTCCAACGGTGCGATTCCGATTGCCATTGCGCCGTTCCAGGCCAACGGTACCCAATTGCCGGTGGATATTGCGCAGATTGCCAGCGACGACCTCTCCTCGACCGGCCTGTTCGATGTTTTTCCGCGCAACAACATGATGGGCTCACCGGGGACGCCGGATCAGGTCAACTACCAGAACTGGCGCACGCAGGGGGTCGATAATCTCGTTGTCGGTTCAGCCGCGCCCAACGGGCAGGGCGGCTATCGAATCACCTTTCACCTGCTGGATGTGGCGCAGGGGCAGTCGACCGCCAGCTTCCAGGTGAACGCAGGTGCCAACGATCTGCGGGACGCAGCTCATACGGTCGCCAACCTGATCTACGAGAAGTTTATCGGCAAGAAGGGTTATTTTCTATCGAGAATCTCGTATATCACGGTGACGCACCAGGGCAATTCGCGTCGCTTCCGCCTGGTGGTCTCGGACTACGACGGCAGCAACCCGACAACCGTGTATTCATCCCAGGATCCCATCATGTCGCCGGCCTGGTCGCCCGACGGCCGTAAACTCGCGTACGTCGCGTTCAATGTCTACAAAGGCATCAGCAGCCTGCGGGTACAGGATCTGGCCAGTGGCAATGTCCGTACCATTGCCTCGGGTTCAGGGGTCAACGGAGCGCCGGCCTGGTCGCCGGACGGATCGCGTATCGCCCTGGCACGTTCAAAGAACGGCGACACCGATATCTTCGTTTACAACATGAATTCTGGCCAGATGCGTCAGCTGACCCACAGTGGCTCGATTGATACCGAGCCGGCCTGGTCGCCGGACGGGCGCTCCATCGTCTTCACGTCAGACCGTGGCGGCCAGCCGCAGATCTATCGTATGAGCAGCGACGGTGGACAGGTCCAGCGCGTAACCTATGACGGTGAGAGCAATCAGCGCGCGGATTTCTCTCCGGACGGCAAGTCGCTGGTGATGGTTCAGAAGAGTGCCAGCGGCTATCGTATTGCCGTGATGGATCTGTCCAACAACGATGTACGCATCGTCAGCGATGGGCCATTGGACGACAGCCCGGAATTTGCACCCAACGGACAAGCCATCATTTATGCCAAGCAGGGCCGCAACAACGAACTGGCCACGGTTTCGGTTGACGGCAAAGCCAGTACGAAACTGTCCGAAAGCGGGGAGGTGCGCGAGCCAGCCTGGGGGCCGATCGGTTATTGAAACAAAAAGTCGGCATCGCGCCGTTTTCGCTTCTCGGCCTTGCCGGATAACAATATTCAGGAGTTTTTAGATGATAAACGATTTCAATAAATCCATGCTGCAAAGCATCAAGTTACTGGCCGTGCTGATGATTGCGGCGATGGCTCTGACCGCTTGCGGCGGCCACAAGAACCTGCGCAATATGGGCAACATGCCGGCCGCTGGCACCAACGGGCAGATCAGCGGTGTGCAGAGCAAGCGCGACATTGATGTCCGTGGACTGGAGGGCATTGACCCGTCGGATCGCAGCAAGTTCAACGACCCGAACAACCCGTTATCCACCCGTATCGTCTATTTCGATCTGAACAGCAGCGCGATCCCGTCGCGGTTCTCCCAGGCAATTCAGGCGCACGCGCAATACCTGGCCCAGCATCCCAAAGTGCATTTGCGCCTGGAAGGCAACACCGACGAACGCGGCACGCGCGAGTACAACGTCGCGCTGGGTGAGCGCCGCGCGAACTCGGTGAAGCAGGCATTGGTGCTGTCCGGGGCCAACGCCGACCAGATATCGACGATTTCCTACGGCGAAGAGCGCCCGGCCGTGCTCGGTTCGACTGAGCAGGCATATGCCAAGAACCGCCGCGTCGTGTTTATCTATCCCGCCAATTAGACTCAGAGGTTAGACATGCGTCAGACGCTGATTAGATCCACGCTGGCGCTGACGGTCGTCACAGGATTGGTCGGGCTGGCCGCCCGGCCTGCCATGGCAGGCGACAGTCAGAGCCCACAGCCGTATCTGGTGGCACAGAACAACAACGGGCCGAATCTGTTCTCGCTGTTCCAGCAGATACAGACGCTGCAGCAGCAGGTGCGTGACTTGCAGGGGCAGGTCGACACGCTGCAACACAAGCTCAAGCAGAGCGAGCAGGGCCAGCGCGACCTGTACCAGAACCTCGACAAACGGCTGAGCAAGCTCGAAGGCGGCGACGCTGGCAGTCAGAGCAACGATGATGGCAGTAACGCGAATGTCGCGCCGGATGTCCAGTCGGCCTATATGGACGGCTTCAACAAGCTCAAGAACGGCCACTACGACGCAGCGATCACGTCGTTCAAGTCGTTTGTCAGCCAGCATCCCGAGACGAGCCTGAGCGACAAGGCCTGGTACTGGTTGGGCGAGGCTTACTATGTCCAACAGGACCTCGGCAACAGCCGGAAGGCGTTCGAGACTGTGGTAAACCGTTTTGCCAATTCGCCCAAGGTGCCTGCGTCCTTGTACAAGATTGCTTTGATTCAGGCAGCGCAGAACCAGATCGACAACGCCAAGAGTACGCTGCAGCGGGTCATCAGCCAGTACCCGAGCAGCGACTCAGCTGCACTGGCGCGTCAGAAACTCCAAGCGCTGGGCGGTTGACGGTTTGCCAGAATTACTGACACCCACAGCTCATCGCCAGGAGTCTGGTATAGACCGTAGTCGCTGGCCCGAACGCGTAAACGCGGTCCGGCTTACCGAAATTTTCTGTTCGTTGCAGGGCGAGGCCCGGTCTGCCGGCGCGGTCTGCACATTCATCCGTCTTACCGGCTGCCCGCTGCGTTGCCAATACTGCGATACCGCCTATGCGTTTCACGGTGGAGAGTGGACCTCGCTCGACGCCATCTTGGCGCGTACCCGTGAACTGGCAGCCACGCACGTCTGCGTAACGGGCGGCGAACCGCTGGCACAGCCCAACGCGATCCCGTTGATCGCACGTCTTTGTGACGCCGGATTCGAGGTATCGGTTGAAACAGCGGGTGCGATCGATATTCGGCCCGTCGATGTGCGGGCCTCCCGCGTGGTAGATATCAAGACGCCTGGGTCCGGCGAGGCCGCGCGCAACCGGTGGGACAATATCGACGTACTGACACCGCACGACCAGCTCAAGTTTGTCATCTGTTCGCGTGCCGACTATGAATGGGCCCGCCAGGTGGTGCGAGAGCTGACCGTGCCGTCAGGCTGTCCCATATGGTTTTCGCCGAGCCACGGCCAGGTCGACGTCCGTGCGTTGGCGGAGTGGATCGTCGAAGACCGCCTGCCCGTGAGATTTCAGTTGCAATTGCACAAGCAGCTCTGGGGCAACGAGCCCGGCCGCTGATCCCCCGCTGTGTTTATTTCTGGAGAGATGCCATGCGTGCGCCGTCCCACGGTTCGCCAGCCGTCATCCTTTTTTCTGGCGGCCTGGACTCAACGACATGTCTTGCACAGGCGCGTGCCGACGGACATCGCTGTCATGCCCTGAGTTTCGACTATGGCCAGCGCCATACGGCCGAGCTGACTGCGGCCCGGCATATCGCAGCAAGCGCTGGGGTAGCCGAGCATAAATGCGTTCGCATCGATTTCGACGGCATGGGGGGGTCAGCGCTTACCGATGCGCGTATTGACGTGCCGGAAGCGCCCAGTGAGGGCATACCGAGCACTTATGTGCCGGCCCGCAACACGCTGTTTCTCTCGGTTGCCCTCGGTTGGGCCGAGATTCTGGAAGCAGACGCCATCTACATCGGCGTCAATGCAGTCGACTATTCCGGCTATCCTGATTGCCGGCCGGAATTCATCGCGGCTTTTGAAAAACTGGCAAGGCTGGCGACCAAGGCCGGAGCCGAAGACGGACACCGTTTCGCAATCCGTACGCCGTTGATCGACCTCAGCAAGGCCGACATCATCCGCAAGGGCACGGCGCTTGGCGTGGACTATTCCCAGACCGTCTCCTGCTACCAGGCTGACGACCGCGGTCGCGCCTGTGGCGTCTGCGATGCCTGTCGCTTGCGCCGCAAGGGTTTCGAAGACGCCGCTATTGCCGACCCTACGCGTTATTGGACGGGCGATTGAAGCGACATTGATCCCGCAAGGGTGGCAAAATCCGTAAATTGCGTTATCATGCGCGCCGCTGAAGGGCCGTTAGCTCAGTTGGTAGAGCAGTTGACTTTTAATCAATTGGTCGC
>JAQIBT010000026.1 GCA_027858915.1 Salinisphaera sp. | reverse complement strand
GGCCACTCGGCTCCTACCAACCCAGCGCGTTTGATATGGAGTACATCGCCGCCCTGGAGCGTACAAGTCAGCGACCTTGTCCCAATAATCAAGTAGTGCTCGGGCGTAAGGTCCGCTTTGGCCGGTACCAGAAAGACCTGCTGGTGGCGACAATTACGATTGCAAAATCGCGCCGACTATTAACTGATAACGACGCGAAGGAGTGCACCGTATTGCGCGCAGATTGACCCTTGCGCATACTTATGCACATGAGCAAGACGCGACTCAATCGGTATATTGATGAATATCTGGTGAAAGCCGCGCGCGAGTCGGGCCTGAATATCTCGGCGTTCGTCGAGAATCAGCTGGCCACGCACGCCAGAGCCACGCGCGCACAGCGATGGCTGGAGAAAAACCGCGAAGCGATAGCGGAATACAATGCGCGCATCGAGCGAAACGGCCCTTGGAACGAAGGTCTGGTTCGATTCTAGTGGTGCAGTTCGACGTCTATGAGAATGCGCGCGCCAGCACAGCCGATGTTCAGAGTGATCTGGTCGATGTCGCCACACGCGTCGTTGTGCCAATTATTCACGTTGACCGCTTTGGAAGTAGGCTGACCCGTCTTCACCCTACGATCCGCGTGCGGGATGCAATATACGTTGTCTCCATCGCCGATCTGGCCGGATTACTACTGCCCGAACTGGGCAAGGTCGTCATCAACGCACAGCTGCAGCAGGACGAGATTGTCGCTGCACTCGGCTTACTTCTGACCGGCATCTGATGCAATGATCTCGATCAATAATCGCGACCGACTGATCTTCGCTCTGGACGTACCCGACACCGGCGCCGCTCGAGTACTAGTAGAACAACTCGGGAATACCGTCACCTTTTACAAGGTCGGACTCGAGCTCGCGATGTCGCCCGGCTACTTCGAGTTGATCGACTGGCTAAAGGCACGCGGCAAGAAAGTGTTTGTCGATGTGAAGCTGTTCGACGTACCGGCTACCGTGGCTGCCGCCGTGGTTCGCCTGGACGCGCGCGACGTCGATTTCATTACGGTTCACGGCAATCAGGGCATCATGCAGGCCGCCGCGGACGCGCGAAAAGGTCGTGCAAAAATTCTGGCAGTCACGTCGCTGACCAGCTTAGATCGCGGCGATATGGACGATCTGGGCTTTGATTGCGATATTGATGAGCTCGTGCTCTCGCGGGCCCGCCGTGCGCTCGAGGCCGGCTGTGATGGGGTGGTGTCGTCCGGGCTGGAGCTCGCCCGCTTGCGCGCCGAAGCGCCGGACACCTTGATCACAGTCACGCCCGGCATCCGGCCGGTAGATAACGACACCCCGCCGGACGACCAGAAACGCGTGATGACGCCGACGACGGCCATCGCCGCCGGCGCCGATTATCTGGTGGTTGGGCGGCCGATCCGCCAGGCCAGCGATCCGGAGGCCGCTGCAGAGGCGATCCAGCATGAGATTGCCGATGCCTTAGCGGCTCGTCGATAGATGGTCAAAAAACACCCCGTCCGGTTGGACTTGACTATCACTCGACCGCAGGCAACCGTTAGACTCGGGTAACGAATTCCTGCCCGAATCCGAGTGGATCGCGGGCCACGGCAAGAGCCTGAATGTCTCACGACCGCCTGCTGCACGCCCTCCGTCGCGAACCCGTCGACGTCACGCCTGTATGGTTGATGCGCCAGGCCGGGCGTTATCTGCCGGAGTATCGCAAGCTGCGCGAGCAGGCCGGCAGTTTTCTCACGCTCTGCCAGAATCCGGAACTGGCCTGTGAGGTCACGCTACAGCCGCTGCGCCGCTTCGACCTGGACGGCGCTATCCTGTTCTCCGACATTCTCACTATCCCGGAAGCGATGGGCCTGGGGCTGCATTTCATCCCCAACGAAGGCCCGCATTTTCATCATCCGGTGCGTACGCCGGCCGATATCGACAAACTCGGCGTGCCGGACATGGCCGATGATCTGGGCTATGTGCCGGACGCGGTGAAGCTGATTCGCCGAGAGCTGGACGGCAAGACGCCGTTGATCGGTTTCGCCGGCAGCCCATGGACACTGGCGACCTATATGGTTGAAGGCGGCCCGTCGAAGACTTATCAACACATCAAGGCGCTGATGTTCAACGAGCCGGCCGCGTTGCACAAGCTGCTGGATCTGCTGGCGCGCTCAGTGGCGGCTTATCTGAACGCGCAGATCGCTGCCGGGGCCCAGGCGGTGCAGATCTTTGACACCTGGGGCGGCGTACTGTCGCCGGCTAACTACCGTGCGTTTTCGCTGGTCTACATGCAGCAGATCGTAGCCCGTCTGGAGCCCGGCCCGGACGGCCGCGTACCGAGCATCCTGTTCACCAAGGGCGGCGGCGCCTGGCTGGAGGCCATGGCCGAGACCGGCGCCTCGGCGCTGGGCCTGGACTGGACAATCGACATCGACAACGCGCGCGAACGTGTGGGCGACAAGGTGGCCCTTCAGGGCAACGCCGACCCAGCCCTGTTGTATGCGAAGCCCGACATCATCCGCACCCAGGTCCACGAAATTCTCACTCGCTTTGGCCATCATCCGGGACATGTGTTCAATCTCGGCCACGGCGTGACGCCGCAGGTAGACCCAGCCCATGTCGCCGCACTCGTGGATGCAGTGCACGAATTCTCGATTCCTGCATGATTCGGCTGGCTGCTACGCTACGCGGGCTGGCCGGCATGACGGCGCTGGTCGTCTTCACGCTGCTGATGGGTATTCCGCTGCTGCCGGCCGGCGTCGTCAAATTGATGTCGCCGCAAGGCCCGCTGCGCGACCGCGCCACGCGCGCCGTGCTGGCGATCGCCAAGTTCTGGGCGCGCTGCTCGAATGCCATCATCCTCGGCGTCGGCGGCACGCATGTGGCCACGGAAATGGAGATGCAAGCCAATCCCGATGGCCGCTATGTGCTGATCTCCAATCATCAGTGCTGGGCGGATGTGATGCTGCTGATCAAAGCCATTGATCGCCAGCTGCCCTTCCCGCGGTATTTCATCAAGGAACAGCTGCGCTGGCTGCCAGTCGTGGGACTGGCCTGCTGGGCGCTCGATTTCCCCTTCATGAAACGTCATACGCGCGCCGAGATCGAGAAGAACCCGGGCCTGCGCAACGAGGACTTCAATACCGTGCGCCGCGCCTGCAAGGTATTTCACGATTGGCCGGTGTGCATCGTAAACTACGCTGAGGGCACGCGTTCCACCGCCGCCAAGCGCAGCGCGGTCGAATCCCCATACCGGGCGTTGCTGCCGCCCAAGGCAGGCGGCACGGCGTTTGCTGTCAACGCCATGCGCGACGTGCTGGACGGCGTCGTCGATATGAGCGTGGCCTATGTCAATACGCCGGAACCGACTTTCTGGGATGTACTATGCGGCCGGATACCTACAATCGCTATTCGGGTCCGCTATCTGCCGATACCCCTCGAGTTGCGCGAAGGCGACTATACGGCCGACCCAGAATACCGAGAGCGCTTCAAAATATGGCTTTCCGATATCTGGAAAGACAAGGATCGAGCCGTCGCTGCGCTGCAGGATCGAGCCAGTCCGGCTCAGCGGTTTGCCGACGTCGATCATGCCGCGACGCCTACCTCGTCGAACTGAGCGCCCAGGCCGTCGGATACCGGCGACCGAAGCGATAAGTGCGGCGTATCGCAGCCGGCGCCGGCGCTTGCGATGCCAAATAGGATACCCATACATGGGCGAATTAAAAAAAGCATGGCCGCCGGCCATGCTTGGAATCGACCGCCAAGTGCTGACGTGTCAGCGCCTGGTCGACTTACTTACCGGAATTCGCGTCCGACATGCCACCATCGCCCTTGGTATTCTGAGTCGGCGCCATACTCGGCTGAATAGACCTGCTGGTCTCGGAAGACGCGCTATGACCCGAGTGACTCGACATCTGGTTCGACGAATCAGTGTTCGGCATCGCTCCGGTGCCTTTTGTCTGCTGAGTCGGCGCCATACGAGACGGCATGCCGCTGTGGCTGGACTGCGAGGCTGCGGAATCGTCGTGCGAGCCGGTCATTGCGTTATCGGTATGGGCATAGACATAGCCAGTGCCCGCTAAACTCAAAATTGCGGCTACCGAAGCGGTACGAAAAAACACGCCGGTCTGGTGAAATTTTGAGTACATTGGTTTTCCTTACGGCGAATGCCGATTGTGTATGACTAGTTTTGGAATTTTACGCTTTCATACCTGAACGGTAACCGCTTCAGCCACTGTCATACCTGTCCTGGCACCGCGACCACCGAGGCTCGGCGGCAACCACATAACTACAGGAACGCTGCAAGTATCGCGTAATGGCGCAATTACGCCGATGGCGTAAGCTAGCCAGCAATCAAAGCGCAGGAACCCGAATCTAGTCCGGATTCACCGTCCCAATAAGGAGTCACCTGATGACTACTCGAATTCTCTCCGCCACCGCATTGCTGGCTGTAGGGCTGGCGTTATCACCGCTGGCATCCGCGTATGGAATGAACGACCTCAAGCAGAGCGCTGGCGACATGACCAATTCACAAGGTGCTGCCCAGACCTCCGGCGGGGCCGGCGCGTTATTGGGGCAACTGACATCCGGCTCGATGAATCTCGGCAGCGTGCAGAATGCAGCCGGCGTGCTGGGTTACTGTCAAAAACAAGGCTATACAAAAAGCGCGACCGAACAGATCAAGAACAAGCTGATGGCCAAGCTTGGCGGGCCAGCCCAGGCGACGCGTAGCCAGGGCTACAAGCAAGGCATGAGTGGGCTGCTGCAAGGCGGCCAGGGTCAGACCTTCAGCCTGACCAACTTGAAGCACAAGTTAGGCGAGCGCGTATGCGGCGCCATCGCAGACAAGGCAATGTCGTCGTTTCTCGGCGGCTGACATCGCTTGGCGTTGCGCATATCGACAACATGCATTTTTTGCATCACTAGCCTGTCGTTTCAAGAGTTTCCTACTCGCCTCATACAGGCTTTCCAGCGTGCATCGACACGCTTGGCAAACCACGCGGTCGTCAACTTTCGAGTGATCTTGGGGCTTTCCAGCCGGATACCGGGCAAGATCGCTCTTGGCACTCGATGGCCTTGGGCCGAGTCCGCTAACGCAAATACGCGTTTGTAGAGTTTGGTATCGCTGAAGGTCTTCTTCTCGCCTTCTGTCAGATCCCGTCGGATCGTGCCTTCACTCAGATCAATCCGTGAACTGAGCGTCTTGGTGGCGCGCTCAGTATGACTCTGGGCGGTGGAGTGGTAGCTCACGAGATCCCCGTCCAGTGCCAGCTTGATACCGGTCAATTGGCTGACAGCACGCTGGAAGGCCGCGTTGCGGCTGGCATACCAGCCGGCGTTGTAATCGGCAAAGCGGTACAGCGGGCTTGGGTAGTCGGTGCCGTAACCCAGCAAATGCAGTATGCCGAAGTACAGGCCGCCGCGACGACTGAATACCTCGCTGCGCACCGACGTCACGTCGGCATAGGGATAATTGCTGTCATGCGCCTCGGCGAAATCGACGGCGACCTGCATCGGCCCGCCGGTATGCACCGGGTTGAAACGCCCGAACAGACTTTTACCCAGCGGCACACGGCCGATGAAATCCTCGAACATATCGCTGAGCTGGCGCTCGGTACGCACTGAGTCCAGCCGTTGGTTGTACGTCTTGCCATTTGATGAGGTGAGCTCGAGTGCCGCGCTGAGAACGAAACCCGGCACGTGGGCGGCGGTGGCGCGGCGCTCGAGCTCGGAGCGAGCAATATGCGCCAACCCCGGCACCACAGGCTGTGCCTCGAAGGACGACTCCTGTGCGACAACCGCAATCACCGAGCAGATATTCGAGTGCGTGGCGCTCAGCGTCTGGCTAGTGAACGCGACTTGAATATCCCGCGCCCAGCCGCGCCGATCGTCGACACCGGAAGGCAGCATACGCGCAATCTCCGACCGCACCGCAGACGCCGGCCGCGGCGGAGCGCTGGGCGGCTGCCACGCCGCACAGCCGGCCAGGCAAAGTATGCATACGAGCGCGAGACCGCGGAAAACCAGAGGAGTCGACATGCTCGCGACTGTGCCGTAACGGAGTGCTGAATGCGACCGCCATCGATCGTCGGTGCGAGCCACATTCTGCCGAGCTGTTCCCAATCGCTCGTTCAGCTACGCCCAGCATTTCCAACTGCTAGACTCCAGCAGCGTTCATCGACGCCGATAACCTAAGTGAGCGGCGATATCGATACCGAGCATGCAAGCTCGGATAACATGGGTTCGCCCGCGCCGGCGCACCTCAGCTCCCCTGACATCAAGCGATTGTCTATGTCTGCAGATACCCTCTCTCCCGATGACAAGCCATTGCCTTTGTCTGTCGATAGCCGCGCGCTTGATAATGCCCTGCTTGCACTGGGCCAGGCGCATCAATCCGATCCGCGTGCGTCCAACCGCGGCGTGCTGATGGCGGCGGGCGCCTTGCTGGCGCAGAAAGCCGGACCGCTAGCGATCTACGATCGGGTGCGCAAAATCGAATCCGCAGGCGTGTTCGCCGGAACCGACTGGGCCCGTCCGTCTATCCTGCAAGCCGACATCGCCCGACATTCGCTGCGCACCGGCGACTTCGATACCACGGTGATCGAGGCGTTGAGCCAGCTGCGGCTGCTGGCCGTAGCACAAGGCGACTACGATCACCCCGGTATCACGGCCGAACGCGCTGCCCGGTTCATCACGCAGGTGATGGCACTGAATCTCGATCTGCTGTCCGACCAGATGAATGAATCGGACCGCGAGCGGGAACAGAATCTCGGGCAGACAGTACAGGGGCTGTATCGTTTTCTGATCGACCGCATGGGCTACGCCAGCATCCTCGATAGCCTGGTCGCCGAAGTGTGGCGGATCCTCGATCAACGGCCAATCGATGTCGACAATGCCCGACAGATGGTGATTCAGATCGCCCAATGTCTCTACGACCCGGCAATTGATACCGACAACGACGATGCGCGGCGATTGGTCAATGCGCTGTTTTCACCGACGCCGGGCTGCGCCGAGGACCCGGGCGTAGAGGTGTACGCCGAACGGCTCGAAGCCATGTTGCCGGGGGCGCTATCGGACGAAGCCTATGGTTTTGCCTGCGCCATGCACGATACCGGGCTTGCCTCGGTCTATCACGCGGTTTTCCTGCGTCATCTGCGCAACCGGGGCGCCGACGGCGAAGAGCTGATCCCGGTCGCTCTCGGGGTCAGCAATACCGGCGCCGATGCGCTGGCCTCGTATCGCGAACTGGTGCATTCGCTGATCGACCAGGCGATCCATGTCGAAACAGCCTCGGCGATCTATGGCCTGGCTCGCCTGCTCGAACGCGGCGTCTTGTACTCCTCCCCTGTGGCCTCCGGCCTTTGGCGACAGATACGGCTGACTTTGTCGGCCGAAACCGAAGCCACGCTGCGCGCCGCGTTTGGCGATACGCACCCGGCGCGTGTCTATCTGCTCGCTGGCGTACTGCAGATCCTGGGCCAGCCGCTGGGCGTCGGCCAGGGCAATAATCCCACTTGTCAGTCGGTAGTCGGATTATCGCTTTGGGCCGACAACGATCCAGACTATCTATTGCAACTGGTCGCCTGGGCCGCGCGCGATGACGAAATCCTGATCCGTTTCGAAGGCCAGCCGGTCTCATCCAAGGGGCTCGATGACGGGCTCGCCAAGGCGCGGCCGCTGGACGTCGACGCGGTGTCGATGATTCTGGTGCCGCATCTCGATCGGCTGTATATCGAGATGGGGCGGCTGTGCGGCGAGCGTGACGACGACCTGCATCGCTGGATTCATCCCGAGCTCTATGGCTGGTGGGTCGGTGTAGGCTTTCGCGTGGTCGCCGATGGCTGTACCGACAAGATTGTCGATCACGCCGATTTCGTAAGGCATTTCTATGCCAGCTACCATCCCTACTACAACGGCCAGGTGCCGGTCATCCATCCGCAACCTGCCGGCATTGCAGCAACCGACAGCGCCGCGCGCTACGTCGGTCGCCACGCGATCACGTTGCGGCGCGTCGCACTCGATCCCGACAACGTCATGCGCGTGTATTTCTTCAATCCCAACAACGACAGCGGCCAGGACTGGGGCCAGGGCATCGTCACCTCTACCCGCGATCACGGCGAGTATCCGGGGGAGGCCAGCCTGCCGTTCGACCAGTTCGCCTCGCGCCTGTTTGTCTTCCACTACGACCCGCTGGAAAAAGGCCACGCCGACCAGGTCCCCGATGAAGCGATCGAACGCGTCGTTGAGCTGGCGGGCGAAAGTTGGGCCAAGGCGTTCTGAAGCCACCAAGGGGTATTGCCATTTCATACGACGCCGTATGAAATGGCAACACGCCCTAGCAACGAAGCTCGGCTTGCGGCAGTCTGCATGAATGACCGAACCACCGATCGACCGAGAGACGTTGGCCGCGCGGCTTGACCATCTGGAAGCCGAGACACGCGCGTATCTCGAGGACAGCGCCGCCAGCGAGCAGGCGGTCGAACTGGACCAGACCCGCCAGGGGCGTCTATCGCGCATGGACGCGATGCAGTCACAGGCCATGAACCAGGCCGCTCGCGGTCGAGCCCGGCAACAGCTATCGCGGATCGCCGCGACCCGCAAGCGTCTGGACAGCGCAGATTTTGGCATTTGCCCGGACTGCGACGAGCCAATCCCGGCGGCTCGCTTGCGCCACGATCCTACGGCCTTGCGGTGTCTCGACTGCACGGCCGCACGGGAGTAAGAATATATCTCAGCAAAGGGATTGACCCGTTTTGGCGGCCCATGGCTGGCCGGCGCGCAGTTCACCGCGGTCGATGCCTTTTATGCGCCCGTCGCCATACGCCTGATGGGCTACGACATAACGCTAGGGCCTGTTGCCGTCTCATACGGCAACAGGCCCTGACACGAAGACGACTGTATTCGTGGACGCCGTGTGATAAACGATCGGCGCATGCCAGACTGACGCGTAATTGCGAACAACCCGCCGAGACCCCACATGCTACCCCAGCTCACCGACATCGAAGCCCGCATCATCGGCTGCCTGATGGAAAAATCCATTACGACGCCCGATCAGTATCCGTTGACGCTCAACGCGCTGACCAACGCCTGCAATCAAAAATCGGCGCGCGAGCCGGTGCTGACTCTCAAACCGATGGACGTTCAGCGCGCCTGCCGCGCATTGAAGGATCGCAGCCTCCTGCACATCGAGGAGAACTTCAAGAACGGCGTACAGAAGTACAAGCAGCGCTTGTGCAACACACAGTTCAACGACTTGAAGTTCACCAGGGCGGGATTCGCCATCGTGACTCTGTTGCTACTGCGCGGAGCCCAGACACCGGGCGAATTGCGCGCCCGAGCCGGCCGGCTGCATGAGTTTGCCGACAACGAGGCGGTCAGCGCAGCAGCAGACGAACTGATCGACACCGAAGACAGCGCCGACTCGATCATCATTCGCCTGCCGCGCACGCCGGGCCGAAAGGAAGCAGAACTGATGCATCAGTTCTGTGGCGCGATCGATGTAGATGCGTACGTCGCCAGACACGGTTCAGCCAGGTCCTCTGGCTCCTCGGCCGATCTCGAACGAATCCGTGCGCTGGAAGCACGTGTAGCAGAACTCGAAGCCGAGAATGCCGAGCTCAAGGAACTACTGGCTGACGCGCCCTGATGCCAACCCGCAGCAATATCGACACTTCGGTTGATGATGACTCGTGTGCAGGCCGCGCGCTATTCAGTGCGCGGCCGGCTGCCGAATCAATCAGCAGGCTCTAGCTCTAGCTTGTCCTGTGTGCGCAGTTCGAAGTCACTGGCATCGTGGCGTTCGTGTAATTGCTCCGACGGTTCGCCCCACAGGCGGTTGACCATCCGGCCGCGCTGAACCGCAGGCCGAGCGTCGATTTCCTTCGCCCAACGCTGTACGTTCTGGTATTCCTGTACCTGCAGAAACTCCCCCGCATCATAGATCCGGCCCAGCGCCAACACGCCATACCAGGACCAGTTGGCAATATCGGCAATGCTGTATTCGCTACCGCCCAGATACGGCTGCTCGGCCAGACGGCGATCAAGCACATCCAACTGACGCTTGGCTTCCATCGCAAATCGATTGATCGGATACTCGAGCTTGACCGGCGCATAGGCATAGAAATGCCCGAAGCCGCCGCCGATATAGGGCGCACTGCCCATCTGCCAGAACAACCAGTTCAGGCACTCTGTTCGCGCCTGGGGATCGGCCGGCAGCAAGGCGCCGAACTTCTCCGACAGATATAGCAGAATCGAACCGGATTCGAACACGCGCGTCGGCGTAGCCGCGCCGTGGTCGACCATGACCGGGATCTTGGAATTGGGATTGATCTCGACATAGCCGCTGGAAAACTGCTCGCCTTCACCGATCTGGATCGGCCAGGCGTCGTATTCTGCGTCGCCGTGGCCCAGTGCCAGCAGTTCCTCGAACATCACCGTGGCTTTCACGCCGTTCGGGGTCGCTAACGAGTACAGCTGAAACGGATGCTTGCCGACCGGCAGCTCTTTATCGTGGGTAGGCCCGGCGACCGGGCGATTGATATTAGCGAACTTGCCACCGCTGGCTTGATCCCAGGTCCAGACAACTGGCGGCGTGTATTCGGTTTGATCGTTCATACAAAAAAGACCTTTCAGGATGTGCCGCGAGTCTACGCTTGGAAAACCGATTGTGCACAATCCGACCAGGCTCGCATTCAGTGACTGCACGCCCAGGCAGACCAGGGCAGACTCGCGTCCATACACAACGGCTGCCTGAACGGCCGCTGAGAGCGGGCGATCGCGATCACTAGTCGGCCGTCCGAGCGGCACCTATAATATTGGCTTGGCATTCACAGCAGATCACGCCATGAAGATATTGCCGCGTTCCTTGACACTCGTTACTGCGCTGGCGCTGTGTGCGTCGCTGCAGGGCTGTTTCGCAGCGGCAGCAGCCGCAGGCGGAGCGGCGGGCGGCTATGAAGCCCAGAAGCACGGTTATGGCGTTCAATCACCAGTGAAAAAGGATTCGGCCGGTGGTTACCGGGGACAGAATCCCGTCACCCATGATCCGAGCAAGGATCAGACTAATCCGGCGAATGAGAACAGGACCGACAACGGCGCCAAGGCCCAGTAACCTCAGAGATCGTTGCACAGTGTGCGGAGACCCGGTGCCACACGCTTGTCCAGCATTCCCTCGATCATCAGTCGTCGTGCGACTCGCCGTGGCCGCCAAACTGGTTGCGCATGGCCGACTGCAGTTTGTCGCCGAACGTGTGATCACGACGCGAGCGAAAACGCTTGTTCGGCGATATCGGCCAGGTTGAGGTCGTAGCGCTCGTCTTCTGGCAATTCGCTCTTTGCTCGATTCTTGAGAATATCGAAGCCTTCGGCGTAGGCCGCCATCATCCCGTACTCGATACCGTTGTGGACCATCTTGACGAAATGCCCCGAGCCAACCGGCCCACAGTGTAGATAGCCTTGTTCTGCCCGCTTGTCGAAGCCGCCGCCGTCACGGCCCGGTGTTACATCGACATCGCCCGCATGCGGTGCGAGTGCAGCAAATATCGAATCATGGCGTTCAACCTGTTCTGTCTCGCCACCGATCATCAGACATTAACCGCGCTCGCGCCCCCAAACGCCGCCAGAGACACCCACGTCGATATAGTGGATGTCGTGCTCCGCCAGCGCTTTGGCGCGCCGAACATCATCCTTGAACATCGCATTGCCCCCTTCGACCAGGGTGTCGCCCGGCGCAAGCAAGGGAGTCAGACTCGCGATTGCATCTTCGGTGATCTGGCCGGCCGGCAGCATCAGCCAGAGCGTGCGCGGTGCCGGCAGCTTTTCTACCAGCATCTCGAGCGAGTCGCAGGCCTCGCCACCGTCGGCCGTCGCTTCTGCGTTGGCATCGAACACCGCGCATTCGTGACCCGCATCGATCAGACGCCGAGCGATATTGCCACCCATCCGGCCCAGTCCTAGGGCGTGTTGCCGTTTCGTGCGAGGCCGCGCCAAGGGCTGTTTTGCGGCAAGACGAGGCGCAGCAAGAGTCATGTAGTCATTCTACATAAACGCGCTGCAACGCTGTATTGCCGCAAAACAGCCCTTGTCGGTCGGCGACCGAAACTCATTAGCGCAGGGCCGCAGCAACACAGAATTCATCGTGTATTTTACATCTCAATACTCAGAGCAAGACAGCACAACCTGCGAATCACGCGCGGTCGATTTCGGTGCGGCGTTCGGCACCTTGTCTGGCTGTTGGCTGGGCCCGTCGATGAAAGGAGTGCCTGCGGGTTCACTGGTGACGATGTCAATCGCAATTGGCCACCACATCGAAGCTTCCCGTGCGGGTAATCAGACCAGCCATGTGGTTGTATTCTGGCCTCCCGAGCGGGCGCCGTTGATCGACACGGCTTACTACAACGGATCGTCGGCGGCCGAACCTCTGCTGGCCGAAGTCGGCACACTTGCCCCGGCCTTGGTAGGCGCGCGCCCATCAACTGACGAATGCGGCTGTTGGCTGGCCCGTACGCAGTTACGGCCCGAGACTTTCGCCTCGTAGAGCGCCTGGTCGGCGAGGTGCAGCAATTCGCCGCAAGCGTCGTGGGTCGTGCATTCACCGGTATAGCAAGCTACCCCTGCGGACAGGGTGACATTGAGAAAGCCGCCGGTATCCAAACGGTGACGCATCTGCTCGACGGCGACCCGCAGGCGTTCGACAACCTGAGATCCGACCGTGGTATCGACGCCCGGCATAAGCAGCACGAATTCCTCGCCGCCGTAACGAGCCAGCAGATCGCCTGGCCTGAGCTGTGACAGCAGACGGTCGGCGACCGCGATGAGTATCCGGTCGCCCGTGGGATGCCCGTAGCAATCGTTGATCGATTTGAAGCGGTCGAGGTCTATATAAGCGACGCTCAGCATGTCGCCATCCGCGTCGGCCGCCCGCAGAGCGTCGCTCAACACGTCGTCAAAATAGCGGCGATTGAACAATCCGGTCAGTGCATCCCGCCGAACAAGCTCGTTCAGTTCATCTGCCCGTTCGCGATAATCATTCTCGCGGGTGCGCGTCTCGCTCGCCGATTGCAGCAGCTGCAGATTACGCATGGCCAGCAGTTCGCGAGCCTGTTCGGTCAGACCCAGCGCCTGAATGGCCGGCAACACCGGGATATCAAATAGCGACTCCAGTTCCGGCAATGTCGCAGCCATCCGCTCGAGTACCTCTGTGACATGCCGCGCGCCCATGCCCAGGCAGGCGTCAGCCACCGCAAAAGCACGCGCTGTGGCCGCGTCCTTGTCGCCCTCGATATAGATATCGGCAATCGGTCCGGATATCGTCACGCAGGCCATGAAACCGGCAGACACCTCAGCCTTGGCGGCCGCGTGCCGCTCATGGCTGTAGCGCGCGGCACGCGCCAGATATCCCGGGAGGCCCCATTCATGCAGCAGCCACGCGCCCGCCTCGACGTGATCGACATCCAGCGCCGCCCGCTCCAGCATGGGCAAGTCTTCATGAGCGGCACCGGCCACGATCGCGGCATACTCACCCGGTAACGCCGCATCAAGCGCCACCATCCCCAGATCCTGGAGCAGGCCGGCAAGGAACAGCTCTTCCACTCCGCCAACGCCCAGTCGCAGACCCATGAACTTCGCAGCCTGCGCGGACAACAGGGCACGTCGCCAGTAGCGATCGAGATCAATCCCTGGCGTGTCGCTGGAACGCAGACTGGCGCCCAGCGAGAAGCTCAACGCCAGACTGACGCTGGCATTCAGACCCAGCACCGCGATCGCCTGCGTCAACGTGCGCGCGCCACGACCGCGCATGTAAAGCGGCGAGTTGGCGACGCGTAGGGTCTTGCTCGCCAACGCAGGATCGTTGGATAACAACTGTGCCACTTGACGCAGGTCGACCTGCGGATCACGCCCGATCTCGACCAGTTTCAACGCCACAGTCGACAACGTCGGCAGCGAGGGACACAGGCGCAGTTGCTTTTCAATATCCGACTTCATATTGTTCGTCTCGATGACGCCCAGTCCATGCTGCGAATCGACGTCGCGACTCGCGGCCGCCAATCGATAACGTCGGTCATTCCAGGTGGGCGCGTAACCGCTGGCGCAACGCTGTGGTATAGCCAGCCTGTCGCTACCCCTGAATATCGGCCTGCTCGGCCGCGACTTGAGAATTCGACCATGACTGACACCCTGTTTGATCTCACCGACCGCGTAGCGCTCATCACCGGTTCCAGCCGCGGCATAGGCCGGGCAATCGCGCGCCAGATGGCCGCTCGCGGCGCCTACGTCGTGGTTTCCAGCCGCAATCAGCAGGCCTGCGAAGCCGTAGTTTCGGAGATCACCGAGGCCGGTGGCGAGAGCATCGGCTGACGAGTCGTCATAGCGAGACACAGGGTAAACATCGATCGTGGTTGGCCGATAAGACGCAAATACAGGGAAAGGCCGTGGAGACAGGCCCGGCACTGCTTGGAGACTGTATTTCATGACCGCGTTGACTGCCATTGACACCGACGCCACACAAGCCAACGTGCTGGAGGCTCTGACCCGGATCGGGAACACGCCACACCAGATCACGCTCTGGCTGCACGCCGGGGACACGGCGCTGCCGCTGGCTATCCATGCGCTGCGCTACGAGCCGGGCGACAGCAGCCTGAGCCTGCAGCTGGGTACCGACTCACCCGCGCCCTCGGTTTGGGACCAGGTGACCCTCACGCTGTCGGCCGCCGGCCACGGCACATTCGAGCGCTTCGAGCGGCTGCCTCTGCTGGAGCCACCGACCATGGGACACGGCGGCTGGCTGCGTTGCGGCCTGCCGGCCCGACTCGCGCCGCACGACGAACGCCAGGTAGCGCGCCTGCCACTGACCGGCTCCATTGCCGGAAGCGCCGAGGTACGCCGCTGTGCGCTGGACGCGCCGGTTCGCGCCATCATCAGAGATCTTTCGGTCGGCGGCTGCCAGCTCGAAGTGCCGTTGCAGGTTGCCCTGCTCTGGCAAACCAACGACAAGCTGGATGAGCTGCGGCTGACCGGCCCCACGAGCGAGCAGGCAACCTGTGGCGCGCGCGTGTGCCACGTGCGCGGCGCCGACACCGGACCCAACGTGCTGGTCGGCATCCAATTCACCGAGCTGGCAGCCGGTACACAGCGGCGCATCGTGCGCTGGTTGCGAAGCATCGAAAACGAGATAGCGCTGCGTAGCGGGCAGGCCAGCCGTATTCTTCAGGAATGCGCGCCGTTCCTCGCGGCTGAACGAGCCAGTGCCACCTCGAATAGCCGGGACACCAAACCTGAACGCCCGCCCATGCTGCCGGCGCTAGAGAATATTGTAGGCCACCTGGGTACGTGCGTGATTGCGTTGCGCCAAGGCGAACCGATGCCGGTCGGCCGCGTCGAGTCCAGCGCCGACCGCATGCTGGAGCTGCTTGATCGGGATCGAGAGCGTTTTCTGTATGCCCTGTGCTGTCTGCACGAGCAACCGGGGACGCTCGCCCATTCGATCGCGGTCGCCGGACGTCTCGCCGACATACTGGCCGACGCAACAGACGCCGTAGGCACGCCCCGGCAGCGCGTATGTGCAGCACTGATTCACGATCTGGGCAAACTCATGCTGGCTGAGCAGTGCCTACCCAGCGAAGGCATATTAAGCCCGCCCTCGAAACATTGCCTGCAACAGCACGTCATGCAACTGACCGCTTGCCTGCCGCCCGATTGGCTGCCGGCGAACGTCCGGCGCTGCCTGATCGAACAGGTCAACGAGCGGCTGGACGGCAGCGGCTATCCGTGCGCCATCACCGCACCGGCGTTGGACACTACGGCAAGAGCGGCTCAGATAGTTGACGTCGTCGACGCGATGACTCGCGCACGCGGCGATCGATGTGCATTCAGCGTTTCGGCAGCCTATCGCCAGATCTACAGCCAGCCGTCATTGTTCGATCGCGGCTGGTTGACACGCTATATCCAGCGCTACGGCATGACGCCGATCGGTACCCTGGTCGAGTATTCAGACGGTTACCTGGCCTGGGTCATGGCTTTGAACAGCGCCGGCCAGCCCAGCCGGATACGCGCGGTTCGGCATCTGGCCGGCACGGGTCGGCCGATGAACACGATCATCGAAGGGCGGCGCATCGCACAGCTTGGGCAATTGGTGGGCGCAGCACTCGCCAGTCAGTATGACTTGGCCCCGTATTGAGCGCAGCGCCTGAACCTGGGCTTTCGGTGGATTTCAGAGCGCCAGTTCACCGACAATACCGATCACTGAATCGCCGCCAACCCACAATCCATCGGCGGCATCATCGATATAGATGCGCCCGCGACGCGCCAGTCGAGTACCTTGGGCCGCCACGTAACTGGCCGGAGCACGGCCGCTATCGATCAGCCAGCGAGCAACCGATGCATTGAGGCTGCCGGTGACCGGATCTTCCTTGGCTGCCCGATCGGCGATGAAGGCCCGCAGCTCGAATGCGGTATCCGAGGACTCGGGCTGCGGCCCCACAACACCCAGGTTGAGGCCTGCCAGGACGCCGTAGTCGGGTTCGACGGCCAGAACCTGCTCTGCACTCGCCAGCAGTAGTGCTACCCAGCCTGGGCCGTTGTCCACCCACTGGCTGTCTACAATGTCGGACTCGACAATGCCAAGGCCGCGCGCGATAGTCGCCAGATCATCTGCATCCACCGGCCCACTGCGGATCAGCGGCGGCGCAGCGAAGGCCAGCCGATCGCCCGCGCGACGCAGTTCAACCTGCCCTGCGGCACATTGCTGGATGAGCCGCTCGTGATTGGCGGGCTGGCCGCCGGCCCGCAGCCAGGCGCGCGCCGAGCCGATCGTCGGATGGCCGGCAAACGGCAGCTCGACGCTCGGCGTGAATATACGCAGACGGTAATCGGCCGATGGTTCGGTGGGCGTCAGCAAAAACGTGGTCTCTGCCAGGTTGGTCCAACGAGCAAACGCAGCCATCTCGTCTTCCGACAGATCATCGGCATCGTGGACCACCGCCAGCGCGTTGCCGAGCAAGAACCGGTCGGTAAAGACGTCAACCTGAGAGAAACGGTGCATGCAAACTCCAGATGTCACGATGGATAATCGCGGAACGATATGCCAACGAAAGGCAGATAGTCAGTGCGTTTCAATCTGCGTTCATCTGCGGATAAACCGTCTTCTGCCTTGAAGCTGAATACCATCATTCCTGCGACTTGATATGACAAGAGCGTGCCGAAGAAATCACCGCATCACACGGCATATCGCCGAAAACACTCGCTGGCATGATCGTTGATCATGCCTACGGCCTGCATCCAGGCATAAACGATGGTCGGGCCAACGAACTTGAAACCGCGTTTTTTCAGGGCTTTCGACAACTCGGCCGAGCACTGGGTCTGGGTCGGCACGTGCTGGCCGTCGCCCAGCAACGGACGGCCATTCACGAATGCCCAGGCGAACTCTGCGAAGTCCTCGCCGGCCTCGGCCATCGCCAGATAGGCTTTTGCATTGCCGATAGTCGCATCGATCTTGGCCCGTGAGCGCACGATGGCTGCGTTGGAGAGCAGCGTCGCTACAGCGGCCTCGTCGAATGCGGCCACACGGGTCGGTTCAAATCCTACGAACGCTTCACGGAAGGCGTCGCGTTTATTGAGAATCGTCAGCCACGACAGACCGGCCTGAAACCCATCGAGAATCAGTTTTTCCCACAGTGCACGGCTGTCATATTCCGGCACGCCCCACTCGTGGTCATGATAGACACGCAGCGAATCGTGGCCGCGTGCCCAGCCACAGCGTTGCTCGTCTTTGTGGCAGTCATCACGCATCACTCGCGAGCATACGCGTTCCTCGAACGGCCAGGCCACCGTGTTAGCGCGCATGCAGTCTGTATAGCGCCCACCTTCAGCCAGCTATCAAGAAATCGGCCGCATGTCCGATACAGCGATAACGGATACCAGCGCCCGAAACATTCCATTGAAAGCGACAGCCCAACCCATGCGTGAACACCCGGACCGGGAAGCGGCCCGGCTGGCCGCGCTTGCTGAATACGGGATCATCGACAGCGCAGCCGAGGCCGAATTCGATGCGATCGCGCGGTTGGCGGCACAACTGTGCCACACGCCCTTCGCGGTCATCTCGCTGATCGACGAGCATCGTCTGTGGATCAAGAGCGGCGTCGGCCTGGGCGTCGACGAGTTGCCGCGCGCGCACGCACCCTGCGGCGGCGTCGTGACCAGCGGCGAACCGGTCTATCTTCCGGATGCCAGCCAGGACCACCGGTTTGCCTCGCTGGCCGCCGTGACCGGTGCCCCGCATATCCGTTTCTATACCGGCACTCCGCTCACTGTGGAAGGCGGACATTGTCTCGGTACGCTGTGCGTATTCGATACCGTGCGCCGCACGCTGGAACCGGATCAGCTATCGGCACTTGAGGATCTCGCCATGCTCGCGCGGCGTCTGATCGAGCAGCGAGCGCAGACACGCAAGGCCGAAACACGGCAGGCGATGCTCGACAGTCTGTTGGAGGTTATCCCAGAAGGCGTTGTGGCCAGCGACATCAATGGCCAGCTGAGCCTGTTCAATTCGCGTGCCCGTGCCTGGCACGGCAGCGATCCGATGCAGCTGCCCCCCGAGCAATGGGCCGCGCATTTCGGCCTGTTTGAAGCCGACTGCAGCACCCCGCTGGCGCCGTCGCAGGTACCGTTGTTGCGTGCCTGGAATGGCGACATCGTGCGCGACGCGGAAATATGCATCAAGGCTCGCGGCCAGCCACCGCGTTCCATTACCAGCAATGCGCGGGCATTCTTCGACACACGCGGCTCGGGGCAGTGGCGGTCATGCACGATGTGACCGAGCGCAAGCAGCGCGAACAGGAGCTGGCCGACGTACGCCAACACCTGCAGGCGGTGATCGATGCATCGACCGAGGTCGCAATCATAGCGACCGATCGTCACGGCCAGATCACGGTATTCAATCCGGGCGCTGAACGGCTGCTCGGTTACACCGCCGAGCAGGCGGTCGGGCAGATCACGCCGGCCAGTTTCTGCAGGCGGGACGAAATCGCAGAATACGCCGCACCGATCAGCGCTGAATACGGCACGCCTTTTGCTGACATCGCGGCGCTGACGGCGCGTCCGTCCCGCGGAGAAACCGAAAGTCGCGACTGGACGTTTGTGCGTCAAGACGGCGAACAGCGTCTTGTACGGCTGGTAATCAGCGGTATCCACGACCGGGCAGGTTCGGTGACCGGGTATCTGGGTATCTGGGTATCGCCATCGACCGCAGCCAACTCCAGGCACTGGAACAGGCACTGGAACAGGCACTGCAAAGATGACGCTGGCCGCACAGATCAAGACTATCTGGAACAATTTCCATGCCTGAACTGATGATCCAGACGCGCCTGACACAAATGCGCGAGGAATATACCGTCTGGCTGCACCAGGAACTGATACAGCTGGCTGCCGCCGCCCGAATGCTGCCGCCCGACTCCCATGACCCAGATCCATGGCGTATGATGCGCGACCGGCTGCACAAGATCGCCGGTGGCGCCGGGACCTTTGGGCTGGCCTCGATCAGCGAGGCAGCACACCTGTTCGAGCAACGCATCGATGCCTTACTCGCCGATCCGGCAGATGCCAATATCAACGAACTGCGCGTCAGCCTGTCTACGCTCAGTACATGGACGCGCGACCTCTCGTCCAAACAACCGGCCAGGCCGACGGGGCCTTCGCGGATAGGCCAGATCGAACCACTCAATCCGCGGCATATTTATATCCTCGAGGACGACAAGACGCTGGGCGCTCAGCTGCATGACATTCTCGCCAGCTTCCATTACCGCCCCACCCTGTTCACGGACAGCGAAGCGCTTATCGAAGCTTGTCGGCACATGCGCCCGGATGCGCTCATTCTGGACCTGCATTTTGGCGGTGAAAACGCCATCGATGGGCTATCCATCGGCGAGGCGATCCAGCGCGAGATGAACCCGCCCCTGCCGTTGTTCGCAACCGACGAGTCGCAGCAATTCGATGTTCAACTGCGAGCCGTGCGCGCCGGTGTCGAGGGATTCTTCAGCCGGCCGCTCGAGCCGATCCGGCTCGCCGGCGTGCTGGAAAATCACCTGCGCCGACATCGAGCCCCGCCGATGCGCGTGCTGATTGTCGACGACGACCAAGCGGCGCTCGGCTATCATCAGCTGGTACTCGAGACCGCCGGATTCTCGGTGATAACGCTGAGCGAGCCGGAAGAAACCTTGTCGACCCTCGAAAGCTTCAACCCGGATGTGTTGGTGCTCGACGTACGCATGCCTCGATGCAGCGGCCCTGAACTCGCCCAGATTGTGCGTTATCACACGCGCTGGCTGCAGGTACCGATCGTCTATCTGTCGGCCGTTGGCGATGCCGGCGAGCAATTGGTCGCCATGACCAAGGCCGGCGACGATTTCCTGGTCAAGCCAATCGCCCCCAACATACTGTTGGCCGCAGTCACCGCACGCGCACGGCGTGCGCGCATGCTGTCGATGGCGCTCTCGCGAGACGGCCTGACCGGCCTGCTCAAGCACGCCGATATCAAGGAACAACTGGCCACGTCCCTCGCCCGAGCACAACGAACCGGGATACCGCTATGCGCGGCCATGATCGATATCGACCATTTCAAGAGCGTCAACGATACCCACGGCCATCTCGTGGGCGACGACGTCATTCACGCGCTCGCCAGCCTGCTGCATCGACGCCTGCGCACCTCGGACCTCGTCAGTCGATATGGCGGCGAGGAATTTCTCGCCGTCATGCACGATTGCGAACTCGAGCAGGCCACACGTATATTCGATGAACTCCGTGTGGCGTTCAATAAGTTTCAGTTTCTGGCCGGCCAGGATGTTTTCTTCAGCAGCTTCAGCGCCGGCATTATTCAAGCGACAGCCGGTCACGATATGGAGACGCTGATCGACGACGCCGATCGACGTCTCTATGTCGCCAAGCGCGCCGGCCGCAACCGGGTGGTGGCGGCCGAGAGCTCTGAACTGTCGCCGACGATCTGAACGCTCACCAATTCAGCCGTTGGATGCCAACTTGTGCGGCACCCGGTAACGGGCCGGAAACCGTGTCTCGAGCGCTGCCACCTTGGGCGCATCGTTGATGCGGATGTAGTAGCTGTCCGGATGTCTTTCGGCGTAGTTCTGATGATAGGACTCGGCCGGGAAGAAGTTCTTGCCGACTGACACCTTGGTCGCGATTGCTGCGTCAAATACGTCGGCTTTCTGCAGCTGCTGGATATAATCGCGCGCCACACGCGCCTGGGCCGCATCCGCGGCGAACACCTCGGAACGGTACTGGGTGCCGACATCCGGTCCCTGGCGATCGATCTGTGTCGGGTTGTGAGCCACCGAGAAATAGATCCGCAGCAGCTCGGCATAGCTGATCCTCTGCGGGTCATAGCTGATCTTCACCGCTTCGGCGTCGCCGTAGCGGCCCGAGCTGGAATCGCTGTAATTGGCATGGGCCTTGTCGCCACCGGCGTAGCCGGACACCACATCGGTGACGCCCTTTACGTGCTGAAAGACTTCTTCCATGCCCCAGAAACAACCGCCGGCCAGCACCGCAGTCTGGGTACCGTGCGGCTGGCTGGCCAAGTGGGCCGTGGGTGCTGGAATCGCCGTGCCATAGGTATCATTGGCGTGGGCCGATGTGCCCAGCGTGCAGGCGGCCAGCGTCAGCCCAGCCACTGCAATCAGGGCCGATGGCAGAATATGAGTGAGCGTCTGGTTCATGTCATGGTCTCCTGGGCGAGCGAAGGCTCGCCCTCTTTGAATAGATGATTCAGGCCGAGCCGGTCGGCACGAACCGCAGCGCGACAGAGTCCATGCAGTAGCGCAGTCCGGTCGGCTTCGGGCCGTCATTAAAGACATGCCCGAGATGCCCCTCGCACTGCTTGCAGGATATCTTCGTCCGCGTCATGAAAAACGTACGATCGCTGTGTCGACTGACGTTTTCCTCGGCGATCGGCTGCCAGAAGCTCGGCCATCCGGTCCCGCTGTGAAACTGCGTCGCGGCGTCGTAGAGCGCATTGCCGCAGCCGACGCAACGATAGAATCCGGGCCGGTCTGGCTTGTTGTAATCGCCCGAGAACGCACGCTCGGTGCCGTCTTCGCGCAGGATGCGATACGCAGCCGGCGACAGCTGCTTGCGCCACTGTGCCTCGCTTTTCTGCACGAGCGGCACCAAGCGATCACCCATCCGCTGGCCGTTGTCGTCGAATACGACAACCTGGACCATGGACGACGTACCGGCGGCCAGCGTGCGCGCTGGCCAACCCATGCTGGCCAGCGCACCGGCGCCCAGCGCCAGCCCGGAGCCCAACAGCAGCCGTCGTCGGCCGATATCCGGCGCATGGTTCGATAACGGCTGTTCGGAAACTTGTGTGTTCATGTCTCGATGTTTCATATACCTGCCCACCATTGATAACCGCGGTCCTCCCACCAACCGCCCTTGCCCCCTTGAATACTCGCGAAGGAATCGACCAGTTCGATCTGCATCAGGTATTTGGCCTGTTTGTAACCGAGCTGGCGTTCGGCGCGCAGCCGCAGCGGCGCACCGTTGGCCACCGGCAACGTCTGCCGGTTCAATCCATACGCCAAAATGGTCTGCGGATGATGCGCCTCGACCATATCGAGGCTTTCGTAATAGGGGGTAGCCGCCCCGTAGACGTGATCCGCGCAGTGAAAGATCACATAGCGGGCCGCATCCTGCGGGCGCACCGCATCCAGTATCTGGGTGAGCGGCACGCCGGTCCACTGGCCAATACAACTCCAGCCTTCGACGCAGTCGTGCCGCGTAATCTGGGTGCGCGAGGGCATGGCCTTGAGTGCAGCCAGCGAGAACGAGGCTGGGCGCTCCACCAGGCCACCGACGCGCAGCTGCCAATCCGAAAAGCCATCGGCTAGCAATCGCCGATACGCGGCTTGCTGCGGGTTCGTGGTGCCGTTCGTGCGAAAAGTCGGCGCGATCTGGCTGGCATCGAACTCACGGGCCAGCGATTCGCGCGAGGCGACCAGCCGCTGCGCGGCCTGGGTCAGCTTCTGCGTAGAACCCACAACGCGCTGTGCGGCATCGCTGGTGACCAGACGATCGCAGCCGCCCAGCAGCACGCTGGCGCCCAACGCGCCGAAGCCGGTAGCCAGGCCGGCAATCAATCGGCGACGCGCCACATCGGGCACGATCAGCCCTGTCTTATCATTCTGAGGCTTCATGACCTGCGCTTCCCTTGTCGATTCGATTCATCCTCGGACGCATCGGCAATACGATAGCCGCCGGTAGTCATCGACCGCAGGTTGTTGAACAGTCCCGACACCAGCACCAGGGCGACATGGACCAGGAAGAAACCAAACAGCAGAAACGCGCTGATGAAGTGCAGCGTGCGCGCACTCTGGTGCCCACCCAGAACCGCCGGCAGCCAGGGCCATGCGGCATCCATGGTTGGCGACATCGACAGGCCCGTGGCAATCATCAAAGGCAGCAATCCGAACAACACCGCCAGATACGTCAGCTTCTGCAGCGGGTTGTAATGCCGGACGCGCTCGAACCGAAACCGCAGGTGTTCGACGATGGCATGCCCGAACGTGCGTGCATCACGGCTGGTTGGCGCAATCAATCGGCGTCGACGCCCACTGATCACGGAATAAATCAGGTAGGACACCAGCATGGCAGTAAACACCCAGGCCGCCGTAAAGTGCCATTCACGGCCCAGCGACAACCACTGCGATCCGGGCAGCGTGGCCCAGCTCGGAAACGCCCGTGCCACCGTCTGGCCGTTGTCGGACGACACGCCCAGCACGCCGGTGGTAATGAAACGATGATGGCCGATATCCAATGTCCCGACCGGTTGACCGTCCGCCGCGCGGTAGGCGCCGATCGCCAGTACCGGATGCGCGAACGTTGAACCGTGGCCCCAGTAAAGCGCGGGGTGGGCATTGAATATCTGCAGCCCGCTCATCAACAGCACCAGCAGACATAGCGCATTGACCCAGTGCCAGATACGCGTAAATACACCGTGGCGCTTGATAACCGCCGACCGCACCGGTAAATCCGACCCAGCACTGGCGTGCGTGTCGATTGCGCTGTCCGTTGGATTATCGATTGAGAGGGCCATGGCAATATCCGGTTGGCAATAGCGGCCGCCAGCGACATCGTTCGCTGGCGGCTTATGCGATTACTTGTCGCCGCTGCTCATCGAGCCGTCTTTCATCTTGTCGTGGTTCATGGAATCACTCTTCATGCCATTCTTTTGCATGGAGCCGTGGCTCATGCTCTTGTCCTTGCCCATCAAGTCGTGCGACATCCCATCCTTGGACATTGAGTTGCCGCTCATATGGTCGCTTTTCATGCTGTCATGCGACATATTGTTATCCATGGCCATTGCCGACAGGCTCATCCCGCCTGCCATCAGGGCCGTAACAGCAATGGCAACGAATCGGGCCTCGGATTGATACGTGTGCTTCGAGATGATCTGACTCCTCGGGCGCCTGGCCCTCGCAAAAGTGGTTCAACGCCGGATGCTTTTTATGATTCCGGTGACAATCACGTTAGCCGCGGCCAGGTCGGCAATCATCACGATTTGATAACGGCCCGCAAAATTCACGCGATATCCGGTTTATGCTTTCGTGATGCGAGAGTGCCAGTGAGTCAATACAGTGGTGACTGCCGACCCTGCGACCCAGAGCCATGTCACAACCGATACCGCAATCCATCCTCTGCGTGGAAGACAATCCCGATATTGGGCGCTTGCTGGTCGCGATTCTCGGCAAGGCCGGCTATGCCGTCGACTGGGTCAGCGACGGTGAAACGGCACTGACGCGCTGGTCCAGCGCTTCCCTGATATTGCTGGATCTGATGCTGCCTGGGGTGGGCGGCTTGACCGTCTGCCGCGAGATACGAGCGCGTGATGTCGATATTCCTCTGGTCATGCTTACCGCGAAAGCCAGCACCCAGGCCGTGGTTCAGGGATTGGAAATCGGCGCCGACGACTACATCACCAAGCCGTTCGAGGCCGATATCCTGCTCGCCCGTGTCCAGGCCCTGCTGCGTCGGCGCGCCCGACCGCCTGCGACCGAGCCAGCCTCTGCGACGATCCGCACCGGCGAGCTGGTGGTGGATATCGACGCCCATCGGGCCGTGTTGCGCGGCCAGCCGGTCGCACTCACCGCCAAGGAATTCGCCCTGCTTGCACTGTTCGCCCAGCATCCGGGCCACGGCTTCACGCGCGGGAATCTGCTGGATCGAGTGTGGGGGCCAGAGTTCGACGGTTTTGACCATACCGTGAACACCCATATCAACCGTCTGCGCGGCAAGATCGAAGCCGACCCCGCGCATCCGCGCTATATCCATACCGTCTGGGGCGTGGGTTATCGCTTCACCGACGCCGTGACCACCGGATCAGCGGTTTCCGAGCGCAGGGATCACCAGCCATGAGCCGGCCTGGCCGTGCAGGGCGCCTGTTCCGCAGCCTGTATGCGCGCCTGGCGCTCGTGTATCTCGCGAGCCTGATCGTGATGTCGCTCGGCACCGCCTGGATTGCCGTCGGCCAGTTCGATCATCTGGGCCGGGAATGGCTCCAGCGCAGCCAGCTGAATCTGGCGTCCAACCTCAAACACGTGCTGGAGGCGCCGCTGTCGGCCGGGGTCGATAGCGCCGGCACCAACGAAGCCGCCAAGCGCATCATGACCATCAATCCCGCTCTCTCACTCTATGTACTGGATGCGCATGGAAAAGTGATCGACGCCTATGGCCACGGCAAGTGCGGAGTCGGCCAAACCATCAGCCTGACCGCGATACACGAACTGCTTTCGGCCATGCCCATGTTGCCGGTTTATGCCACTGTTCCCTGCCACGGCGGCAAAAACGTGTTCTCGGCGGCACCGGTGACCATCGGCCCGGCACACACGCCGGGTTATCTGTTCGTGGTGCTCGAAGCCAAAACCCACATGTCGATGGTAGGCATGTGGCAAACCAGCAGTATCTCGCGGTCGCTGCTGATTGCCGGCGGCGTGGCCCTGCTGCTGTCGGCCGGCCTTGGATTGTTGTTGTTTGCCTTGTTGACGCGTCGTTTTTCGCGCTTGACGCGTGCCGTACAGCGGTTTGCCCGAGGCGACTACAGCCAGCGTATCGAACCGGTTGCCGACGACGAGATCGGCCAGGCCAGCCGTGCCTTCAATGAACTGGCGGCGACCATTGAGGCGCAGCTGGGCGCGCTGCGCGAGAACGACCGCCAGCGCCGCGAACTGGTGGCCAATCTGTCGCACGATTTCCGCACCCCCCTGACTTCACTGCGCGGCTATGCCCAGCAGCTGCGCGCGGGTCTGTCATCGACCGAACACAATCAACGCGAACAGCTGGACGCGATCCTCAACAATGTGTCGCGTCTGTCGCATCTGGCCGATCAGCTCTCGCTGCTGGCGCGCGTGGATGTCTCGGAACGGCCATTGCGTATCGACACCTTTCCATTTGCCGAACTGGCCCACGACATCGCCGGCAAGTTTGGCCCGCAGGCCCATGACGCCGGCGTGGCCCTGAGCGTGGAATGTGCCGACACCACGCTGCAGGTCGCGGCCGATCTGGAAATGATCGACCGCGCGCTCACCAATCTGGTCGACAACGCCCTGCGCGCTACCGCGCCCGGCGGCAGGGTCCAGATCAGAGCGCACGCCGAGGCAGGCGATCTGGCGGTCAGCGTCATCGACGACGGCGTTGGCCTATCGGCCGAGGAACTGCCGCTGGTCACCCAGCGTTTCTATCGCACAGCCAGCGGGCGCACACCCGGCGACGGTACCGGTCTGGGCCTGGCGATCGTAGCCGAAATCTGCGAGCGCCACGACAGCCGGTTGACGCTGGTGAGCACGCCAGGCGCCGGCACACAAGCCAACTTCCGACTGGCGCTTGCGTGACGCTTTCGTGAGGATTCAAGCCGCGCCCCGCGCGAGGCTGGTGCTGACAAGCCCACCACGACCGGAGTCATCATGCCTTGCCTGTCTCCTCTGCGAGCCTTGCTTATCCTGCTGTGCGCTGTGGCTGCGCCAGCGATCGCTGCCCCGCGGCCGGTGGTGCTCGAACTATTCACCTCCAACAGCTGTTCGAGCTGTCCGCCTGCCTACGACCTGCTGAACAGTCTGGCCTCCAAGGTCGATGACGATCAGGTCCAGCTCATCCGATTGGACGAGCACGTGGATTACTGGAACCAGCTGAACTGGGTCGACCGCTACTCCAGTGCGGCCTATACGGCGCGCCAGCAACGCTATGCCCGAGAAGTCTTCGGCGCCGATCGCATCTACACGCCACAGCTGGTCGTCAACGGCACCCAGGAAATGGTCGGCAGCGATCGCCGCCGGATGCTCGCCGTGATCGCACAGCCCGCATCGCCCGCGGTCGATGCGCTGGCGATTAGCGTTCAGCCCCAGGGCAATTCCGTGTTGGCGACGGTAGCGAACGGCAATGTCGCGCCCGGTCACAGACTCTGGTTTGCGATGACCCAGGACAAGGTGATTTCACACGTCGGCGCCGGAGAAAATAGCGGCCGGACGCTACGCGAAGATGGCGTGGTGCGCTATCTGCAGCCGGCGAGCCCGCAGCACAGCAAATCGTCCGACAAGGACAGCTGGACCGTCAGCCTGCCAATACCGCACGACGCGCATCAGGCCACCCTCCATGTCGTCGCCTTCGTACAACAGACCAACACCCTGCAGATAAACGCCGCCGGCATTGCGAACGTGCCATCGAATCCATAAGTGCTCAACGAAAGCGACACTTGGTTTCGCACCACGGAGCAAAATATAACCCGAAGTCAGACCGTTCAGTGCCTGTATTCTCCCCCTTGGGCGTAGCGCCGAGCAGCGGAGCCAGAAAGCGGAGAAGCCGCCGGGTGTCTGAGCGACGCGAGTTCCGGCGGCGCCCCAGGGAAGCCACAAGGCTGGCGAGCAGCGCAGGGAATCGATGCGAAGCATCGACGCAAGACAGGGTGCCCTTCTCTTGGTTACTCAAGGGCAAGCAAGATAAGTGACTCGCGCAGCAGCGCGAAATCCTAAGCCAGATCGAAGTAACAGCAGCACCGACCATGTGACGATCCGCTCGCCATAGCAGAGCTGGTTGACCGCTGAGTTTGATACGTAATCAAGGAGCCGTTTGATGCGTCCGCCAGCGGGCGAATCGTTTGCTATTCTGATCGCCTATTCAGTATTCAGCGATTGGAAAACCCATGGCCGATAAACCAACCCTGCCCGACTCCATGCAGGCCATGCGGCTCATGGGCCACGGCGACGTGGATCAGCTGGTCTACGATACCCACACCCCCATGCCAGTGCCGCGCACAGGCGAAGTGCTGGTTCAGGTGACAGCCACGGCCAAGAACAACACCGACCGCAAGGCCCGTGAAGGCCTGTACCCGACACGCGACAAGAACGACAAGACGTCGTTCGCTATCGGCGGCAAGAACACGCTTACGTTTCCGCGTATCCAGGGCGCCGACATCGTCGGCCGCGTCGTCGCAGTCGGAGACAACGTGGACAGCGCTCGCATCGGCGAACGCGGCCTGCTGGATTTCAATATCTATGCCGACGAACGGCGCGACATCAATCTCACGCCCGACTATTACGGCCACGGCGCCGACGGCGGCTTTGCCGAATATGTCGCGGTGCCGTCCGACCAGTTCCACGCCGTCGACAACCCGGCGCTGGCAGACGCCGAGCTGGCATCCATGGGCATGTGTTCCTACCAGACCGCCTACCACATGATGACCTCGGCCAATATCCGCGCCGGCGAACGCGTACTGGTCACCGGCGCCAGCGGCGGTGTAGGCACCGCGCTTATCCAGCTGTGTCGCATCGTCGGCGCGATCCCCTATGCGTTGAGCAAGCGCGACAAGGCCGAGGCCCTGATCGAACTAGGGGCCGAGGCCGTGCTCGACCGCACCGAAATGGACGATTTCACCGGCCAGTTGCGCGCACTCACCGATGATCAGCCGATCGACGCCGTGATGGATCTGGTCGGCGGCGAGATGACGCGGCAATTCATCGAGACCATGATCTTCAACATGAACAAACGCGCGACCTATCCGCGCCTGTCGATCGCCGGCGCCAGCGCCGACAACGTCACCGAAATTCTGTGGACGGTAATCTATCTCTACCAGGTGCAGATATTTGGCGTTTCCCACGGCACCCGCGAAGAAGCCGCGCAGCTGATCGCCTGGATCCGCGCCGGCGATCTCAAGCCAGTGCTGCACGCCGCGTTCAAGCTATCCGATCTGCATGAATGTGAACGCTATTTCATGAACCGCTCCAGCAATTACCTCGGCAAGATCGTGGTCGTGCCGGATGCGCAATGGGACCAACACGGCGCGCCGTTCGCCCTGGAGCAACACTCATGAATCGTCAACTCTCATTGCAACTCATGGACACCCATGCCGGCGGCGACGTCAGCCGTATCGTCACCGGCGGCGTCAAACCCTTGCCGGGCGCGACCGTGCGTGCCCAGATGGAATATCTGCGCGACGAAGCCGACGACCTGCGCCGCCTGCTGCTGGAAGAACCCAACGGCATTCCCGAAATGTCGGTGGACCTGCTGGTACCGGCCAGCGACGAACGCGCCGTCGCCGGCTATATCATCATGGAAGTGATGGGTTATCCCATCTATTCCGGCTCCAATACCATCTGCACCGCCACTGCAGTCCTCGAAGCCGGCATCGTGGAAAAACGCGAAGGCACCCAGCGCTTCATGCTCGAAGCCCCGGCCGGGCTGGTCCAGATCGAGGCACAGGTAGTAAACGGCGTGGTCGAGGCGATTACCTGCGAAGGCCTGCCCAGCTATATCGATACCTATCAGGCCAGCGTATCGGTTCCGGGCCTGGGCGATATCACCTACAGCATCGCCTACAGCGGCGGGTTCTATGCCTTGGTCGACGCTGGCGAACTCGGCTTCGAACTGGTCGCCTCCGAAGAGCGCCAGCTCGCCGACACCGCACACCAGATCGTAGAAGCGATCCGCGCCAGCCGACAGTTCTCACACTACAGCCTCGGCGACGTCGGCCCGCTGCCGTTCCTGCATTTCATGGGCCCCGAAGAGACCGTCGAGCCCGGCTTTTATCGTTCTCGCTCGGCGACCTATGTGCACCCCGGCGTGATCTGTCGCAGCACCACCGGCACCGGCACCTCGGCCCGGCTGGCATTGATGAACCATGAAAAGCGCATCGAACCCGGCGACCGGCTGGAAACCGTATCGCTGCGCAACACCCGCTTCATCGGCGAATTCACAGGCCGTGCCCGCATGGAGAACGACACCGGCGACGTGGATGTGGTCAACAACACCATCACCGGCCGCTCATACGTGATCGCACATTCCGAAATCATCGCCAACAGCGAAGACCCGATCGTGGCCCACTTGCAGCTGGATGCCGTGCTCGGCCAAGAGGCTGTTGGACTCAAGCGATCGTAGCGAGCGAGGCGAGAGGATGAGCGCGAAAAAAGCCGATTTTTTGCGCCATTATCCCGCCGGCGCAGTAGAGTGGCCTTGAGTCCGATGGGCTCTGATGGGCTCTGATGAAATATTCCATTAGTGCTTGATTTTGTTGAAGTATTTTTGACGACCCAGCCCAGAAGCAGAAGGCATTTTATCCGCAGATTGACGCCGATTAACGCAGATTAAAAACAAGGACAGGAAAAGTTTTCAGACCGCCAGTGCTTACGGTGCACTCTCGTCTGGTCCGATCATCTGTTACAAAAGTCGAGCGGTTCGCGATCGTTGTCTTCAATCCCTTTAATCTGCGCAAATCTGCGGATAACCCTGTCTTGGATTTTTCTGCCTGATGCGCACACGTCTCGAGCAACAGGCCGTTAATGTCTGATTTTCTGAAATATTTTTTGACCTTGTCGGGCCCCGTCGTAGCATCGTAGCGTTGTTTCCTGCGCAACAGCGTGCCGCTTGCGGGGCGGATTCTCCTAGGGCTAAGCGCTCGTCGGCCGTCGGCACCATGACCACGGAACACGCCATGCAATGGTCCTCGACGCAATACGTGAAGTTCGAAGCCGAGCGTAACCAGCCCATCCTCGACCTTCTGGCGCGACTGCCAACCGAAAACGTTGCGCGCGTAGCCGACCTCGGCTGCGGTCCGGGCAATTCCACCGAACTGCTAGCCGGACATTTTCCCCAGGCCGAAATCCACGGCATCGACCAGTCCGAAGACATGCTCGCTGCCGCGCGCAAGCGCCTGCCGGCCGTGCGTTTCGAACAAGTCGATATCACCGACTGGCAACCATCGGACAGCTTCGATGTCGTGTTCGCCAACGCCTCGCTGCACTGGCTACCCGACCACGCCAGTCTGCTCCCGCGCCTACTCAAGACGCTCGCCCCCGGCGGCCGGCTGGCTATCCAGATGCCGGACAACCTCGACGAACCCGCCCACCAATTGATGCGCGAAGTCACCACCGACGCCCGTTGGGCCAAGGTCCAGGCCGATACCTCTGCCCTGCGGGCGCCGCGTCATCCTGCCGACTGGTATATCGCCCAGCTCAGGGCCCATGCGGCCTCGATCGATGTCTGGCGTATCACCTATCATCATCTGCTCGCCGACGGCGTCGACGGCGTGATCGAATGGTTCAAGGGCTCGGCACTCCGCCCCTATCTGCAGCGGCTCGATGCCGATAGACAAGTCGAATTCCTCCAGGCCTATCGAACACGTCTGGCCGGGGCCTATCCGATGCTTGCCGACGGCACGCTCGTGCTGCCTTTCCCGCGGCTGTTTATGGTGTTGCGGGTGGCTTGAGTGCGACTCGTCAGTCGCCTGCTAACGCGGCCTCCGGATGGCCGCAACCGAGCGCACCGTATCCGCCATCCCGGCCTCGAGGGTCAAGTCCGGCCTTGATTATGTATCAGACTAAGCAAGTCTGGCCGGATTAGATTTCCCGGCACATCGACTGATTTATAGGTAGCCGTCGATCGGGGCTGAGGTTTCGCGCTGCTGCGCGAACCACTGAACGAACTAATCATCCGTCGCGAGAGCGCTCAACGCGCACCCAGTCGTCGGCACAGCCATCGCGGCGCGGCAACGACTGGCTCAATACATCCAATTTCGAGGCCGCGATGCGTAGTCGGCACCGGCGATCGTAATGGGCCAGCGCTCGATTAATCCACGCGTTGCGCTCACTGGGCCGCAAACCACTCAACTGCTGCCAGTTACCATCATCAATAACATAAGCGGCTGCGGACGCTCGGCGCCTTTCGTGCTCGGCACCTCGTGGAGGGCGCTCCATAAGCCGATATCACGCTGCAGATCGATAAAAGGCACAAGACCAGATCTGACCCGGCGGCTCGGAAGCCGACCGTACCACGCCGGATCTGGGCGGCGACGGTTCCACCCAAGGGTTTGCGAAAGCCATTATCGAGCGTATTTGAACCGTCGCTTGCCGCAGCGCACTGTGGGCTTCTTGACCGTCTCAGCGTTCGAGTGTCCAGAAGAGGCACGGCGGTCGCGCTCTGGTCGGCTTCGCGATGTCGACTGCAGAGTAGGGCCGACTTTGAATTGCGGGCAGCGCGTTACCAATAAAAAATCCCCGCGCGGCGCGAGCCGGGCGGGGACAGGGCAATCCGAGCCGACTGATGGTTAGGAAGAGTGGCGACCCGGGAGACGGCGGCGGAAGACGCCGGCGCCGAACAGGCCGAGAACTGCCAGCCCGAACAGCGCCAGATTGCCCGGCGCGGGTACGGCAAGGGCATAGGCCATGTTGTCTGTCTCGAACGCATACGAGCTGCTGCTCAGTTTGACCGCGTCGAAGTTCGGCAGTTGGAAGAAATTCACGAACGTGTTCCCCGTACCGGCCAGACTGCGAATGTCGGTGCCAGTATAGCTGGCAACACTGGAACCGTTGCTCAGAAAGTCGAGCGTGTTGTAGGAGTCGATCGAGCCCCAAAGCAGGCCGAAATAGTTGGCGGTCGTGCCGAGGGTGAATGTTGCGGACGTGCGTCTCGAATTATCATTCGGCACGGCCAGATACTTAGTCGTATCCCTGTTCGGGGCTGCGTAGTGTGAGCGCTTGGCGCCGCTGACTATATGGAAGTTGCCATTGCAGCTCGCAAAACCGCAGGCGCCGTTGTTGAAGTTGACGGTCGTGGCGCTGCCCACGGTCGTCATCGGCACGCCGTCACTGTCGAGCTGCGAACCAAAGTTGATCGTTGTAGCGCTGGCGGCGCCACTGATGGCCAAGGCAAGGAGCGCCGAGCCCAGGATCGTGGATTTATTCAAATGCATAGTCTATTTCCCCTCGTTAGTAAGCCTGACTCGGACAAAGGCAATGAACGTGCCAAAATAATATTCTATGCAATTCAGTGACTTATGATTTGACGCTTAGCGATATGTAAAAAAAGCCGACAGTAAGTATCCCCCGGCAAAGCCGGGGGCCTTAACGGAGAGCGCCTCAAAGGCGCCTTAGAAGACAGCCGCCCAAGGCGGCATCTACACCCCGAGTTTCATTTGGTCGTATCGTGCGT
>JAQIBT010000134.1 GCA_027858915.1 Salinisphaera sp. | reverse complement strand
GTTCACCGGGTGGGGGTGGTGCCGGGCCGAGGTGCGACGGGTCACCGGGGTTCGAGTTATCCGCGGCATACGCCGAACCGGCACCTGCGAGCAGAACAACACCGATTAGTGTGGCTCGTCGAATTATGTTTGCGGCTCGAATCGCCAAAAGGCTTTGCATAAGCTACTTCCTTTAAAATTTGGGTCAACTCCTGTCACATCGACGTGCAATATAGAATTGCGCTTGCAGCGCCGGGCGCTCATTGAACTAAAGCGTTATGAAAAACCGAATCGCGCCGCCAGCGCTACGAAGGCCCGGATGGTCCGCGGCTGGTATACCAACAGATGCAGTCGTCATTTTCGAATCGAACAGTGAAGATAGCTCTTGGCGTTCGTAGCATTTCGGTAGGACGGACGCAGTCCAAAAAACGAATATGTAAGTCATATAAGACAACAGTCTAACGCTGTCTATGGAGGCTACACGTTATTTATTCGGCTTGGAAGATTATTTTTATGACAATTCGTTCATTTAATAACGGTTCCTCGCCGGCTTCGTTTCGCGGTGCCGTGAGACCAACGCAAGGACCGATCACGTGTTCACTTTACTAAACTCTGTGACCGCCCGTTTCCCGGCCCGCGGGCCGGGAGTTCGAAGAAGACGCGCATGCCGCCGCTCGGCGATGGCTTTGGCCAGGCTGAGCCCGACAGCGCTGCCCAGGCGCTGACTGGTGGCGTGGCCGCGGTAGAGAAACGCTGAAAGATCAGCGTCCGCTCTTCGGGCGAAACAGGGGAAGCGATCCACCAACCCCTTCATTCACAGGCAGCCAGATTCATGGCTGAATCCTGTTCAGGGTTAATGTAAATGTGGGACAGACCAAGGATGGTTACCTTGGAAAGCTGTGGGAATGCAATGTCACACTGCCCACGCGTTATATCGTCACTTACATGTTTGTGTGAGCTGCAACACCGCCAGCTTGCCAGCCGCATCATCCCGAGCTTCAAAGAACACATCGATATCGTGGAGTTCGGCGATCGCCTTGACCAGACTCAAACCCAAGCCGCTGCCCGGCTGCTGGAGAGCCGTTGGGCCGCGGTAGAAGCGCTGGAAAACACGCGTACGGTCTTCAACGGCGATTGCGTCACCGCGATCGGCGACCGTGAACCGTGGGCAATGATTGGCTGCAAATTCCAGCGTCACTTCGACGGTGCTCGCCGCCGGACCGAACTTAAGCGCGTTGTCGACCAGGTTCGACAGTGCTTCCATCAGCAGGTCCGGATCGCCGCGCACGCGACAACGCGGCTTGGCGGTCAATATCAATCGCTTGCCGGCATTCTCGGCGACCGGCTGATAAAGCTCGACCACGTCGCCAGCAATCTTTTCCAACGCTACGTCCTGAAACGAGAAGCGTTTGCGGTGATGTTCGATTTCGCGAATTCGCAGCAGTGCCGATACCAGACCTTCAGCCTGGGAAATTTCCTTGAGCACGGTATCCGCGGCGTGCTCGAAGTCGTCCGCGCTGCGTGCGGTCGCCATCTGGCGTTCGACTCTGGCGCGCAGACGCGTCAGCGGCGTACGCAGTTCATGGGCGATATCGTCGCCAACTCCGCGTACTTCGTGCATAAGTGTCTCGATTCGATCGAGCATCGTATTGATGTGGCCGCACAGCATCTGAAAACTATCCGAGCGCCGGCCTACCGGCAGCCGTCGGCCGAACTCACCGGCGACGATCTTCTCACTCAAGATACGCACCGTATCCAGCCGCCGGCCGGCCTGGGCTGCGACCCCGCCACCGACGAGAATCGCCAGCAGGAACGCGATCGGCAGCGTGACCAGCACCGCCTGTTCTGCCGATCGCAGCGCAGAGTTGAAATGATCGAGATCCACACCGGCAACAACGATCGTGCCGTCGGGCATTGCACAGCGCATCGCCCGTGCTTTATCAACCGTGACGCCGGGCAGATTCGTTGGTTGCAGCGTGACGATTCGAGAACCTCGTGTGCCGGCGGCCAAGTCGGGCACCCGCGCAAGATTTCCGGCCAGCACGCGGCCCCCGGCATCGAACAGCGCGAGGAAATTTTGCCGATGAATATCGGCGACCAACGTGTCGGCGATCCACGACCGGCGGGCGGAGGGCGCGAGCTTTGCCAGCGTTGTACATCGATTATGCAACTCGGCATGGATTTGCCCACGCTCCTGGTTACCCACCCGATACCAGAACGCGCCGGCGGTGACCAACGACTGGAGCACGAGCAGACAGACCAAACCGCTGCCCCAGCGCAGGATTGTGATTCGCCGGATCCGGCGCGGCGTCGTCAAAATATTTCCGTCTTCAAAACCAGTCTCGTTAGCTACACAAGATCATTCGACTACATCGCACGCTATCTGCTTCGAAAGCGATAGCCCTGGCCTCGTACGCTGTGAATCAATGGCATCTCATCCTTGGCGTCGACCTTGCGCCGCAGGCGGCCGATGTGCACGTCAACCACGTTGCTGCGCGGCTCGAACGAGTAACCCCATACGTCCTGGAGCAACATCGAACGGGTCACGATCTGGGCTTCGCGCTGTACTAGGTATTCCAGCAGATCCAGCTCGCGCCGCGCCAGATGCAGCGGCCGGCCGCTGCGGCTCGCCGTACCGGTCAGCCGGTCGATATCGATCGGACCGGCGATCAATCGTGTCTCGCCGGCGTTAGCAGGTCGTCGCAGCAGGGCTTCGATACGGGCGACGAGCTCGACCAGGGCGAACGGTTTGGACAGATAATCATCGCCGCCGGAACGCAAGCCGCGCACGCGCTCGTTGAGCGCACTCATCGCACTCAAGACCAGCGCCGGCGTACGCACGCCCTCGGCACGCAGGGTTTCGATGATCTCTAGACCTTCGATATCAGGTAGCCGTCGGTCGACGACTAGCACATCCGGCGGCCGCTCCCGAATCGCGGCAACGACCGGGCGGCCGGTCGCGAAGTGCGTGACTTGATAGCCGACTCGTCGCAGCTCGATGAGTATCTCCTGGGCGGTGCCCGGATCGTCTTCGATCAGACAAATACTAGTCACAATAGGGTGTCTTGCCGTCGCCAATCGCTCCCCGCATCAGATCAGAATTTTTATGATGCGCTGGAGCACTGTGTCAATAAAATTCTATTTTAGGCTTTAACGTTTTCGAAACATAGCGAATATGACGACGTGTTCATTGAATGACGCGATGTTTAACAGACAAGCTGTATCAACCGGTTCTATGATCGCGCTCTGTTACTTCCAGGGCGACAAGCCAATGAACCAGAAATCAACCGGGCGGTTCGGCAGCAATCCAGGCATGAGCATGACGATTGCCTGGGTGCAAAACAGTGCCCATCCATGGCGTTAGCGGACTGGAAGTGCTCATCGTGGAAGCATTGATCGCCGTCGGGCTGATGTTTGTCGCGACCGACGATAGCGCGCATGCCGGCGCAGCGCCGCTGTCGATATCATTGCGCGGTTCGTGCAGGGCCGTACGGGCGCCGCAGCGGAGCAAATCGACATCGAACAGTTCAACTGGTTGCAGCCCGGATAGAATAAGCTCGAATTCGCATGGTTTCTAGATAGGACGCATTGAATGATTCCTGGTTTTTCCTCGCGCCGCCGTTTCGCCGATCTTGACGAGCGCGAGATTCTCGCGCTGGCGATTTCCTCTGAAGAAGACGACGGGCGGATTTATCGCAGC
>JAQIBT010000094.1 GCA_027858915.1 Salinisphaera sp. | reverse complement strand
CACAATGCGGGCACCACAGACGTCGATCGGGTCGCTATTGGCTAAAAAACAGCCCGTGTGCGAACGAGTTGCCAGAGCAATTGGCTGAGAATTAGAGTTATTGGGGCCGCAGCGCCGGTTTATGCAACATCTCGGCTAATGGCAGTCGCCCACCGGTCATCCTGATTACGTATGAAACTCAGCACCTTCGTTTGGGCTCAGTGAATTCGCTTACTTGCGACACCCTGCCCTGGTCCTCAGAAGTGCGCCGCCGGAACTCGCTGCGTTCAGACAGCCGGCAGCTTGATTCCTTCCCGGCTGTGCTGCCCGGCGCCATGGCCAAGGGGTTGAATACAGACGAATACAGAGACGGCGGTCGGGCCGCCCGCGTTCGCGGGATCTCTGTCAGCTTTCAGCGAAAACTTGTGGGCTCACGCGGCGTTGCTGACGATGGGCATACCGGTCGGCTTCACTATGAGCGCGGGGCTACGGTCACGCCGCACACTGCTTGTGGATGGGTCATCACGCGCAGCCCGTCTGGCGACCGAGTGACTTGTGAGTCCGTGTCTGCTGTACTTCCTCCGCAATCAACTGCAAGCAAGGAACCTGCCCTTTGAGCGAACTGCGAAATCTTGTCATCGTCCTCGGCGATCAGCTGGATGCCGATCTTTCGGCGCTGGATGCGTTCGATCCGGCTTGTGATGCGGTATGGATGGCCGAGAACCAGACTGAGGCGACTCATGTCTGGTGCCACAAGAAACGGCTTGTGCTGTTCTTTGCCGCCATGCGACATCATCGAGACGCGCTGCGTGAACGTGGCTTTACGGTGTACTACCACGCACTGCAGGCAGACGCCCGCCACGACAGCGGGCGTGATTTTGCCGAGATCCTCGCGGTGGATATCAATCGTCGACGTCCGCAGCGTCTGGTGATGACAGAATGCGGCGACCATCGGGTGCAGGCGATGCTCGGCGCTTGCGCTGAGCACCAGGGCTTGACCTTGCAAGTTCGGCCGGACCGCCACTTCTACTGCAGTATCGATGCCTTCAGTGAGTGGGCCGACAATCGAAAGAGCCTGCTGCTCGAAGGGTTCTATCGCCATATGCGGCGTGAACACCAGGTGTTGATGGAAGATGGCTGCCCCGTTGGCGGCGAATGGAACTTCGACAAGCAGAATCGTGAGCGCTTCGGCAAGACCGGGCCGGGTAACATACCGGCACTGCACCACTTCCGCCCTGACGAAATGACGCGTGAAGTGATTGAGCTGGTGTCAGCGCGTTTTGGATCGCATCCCGGCAATCTGGAGGGCTTTGATCTGGCGGTGACTCGAGACGAAGCATTCACAGCGCTGCTTGATTTCATCGACAACCGCTTGCCGCAGTTTGGCTCCTATCAGGACGCACTATGGACTGATCTGCAATTCGCCTATCACTCGCGTCTTTCTGCGGCGTTGAATCTGCATTTACTCAATCCGCGCGAGTGCGTTGAGGCAGCCGTGGAGGCGTACGAGAGAGGCGACGCGCCGATCAACAGTGTGGAGGGTTTCGTGCGCCAGATTCTCGGCTGGCGGGAGTTTGTACGCGGCGTCTATTGGCGAGAGATGCCGGCTTATGCCGACCGCAATGCTTTGCAAGCCGATTTGCCGGTACCGCGAGTGTTGTGGGACGGCGATACCGATATGGCTTGCGTAGCCGATGCCATGGCCAACGTGCTGGAACACGGATATGCCCATCACATCCAGCGGTTGATGGTGCTCGGCCTGTTTGCTCTCGTTGCCGGCGTCAATCCGCGAGATTTTCATGAATGGCATATGGCGATGTATCTGGATGCTATCGACTGGGTGAGCCTGCCCAATGCGCTTGGCATGAGCCAGTTCGGCGATGGCGGGGTCGTCGGCACCAAACCGTATTGTGCGTCAGGCAATTACATCAACAAGATGAGTAACTACTGCAAGTCATGTCGTTTTGACTACAAGCAGGCAACAGGCGATAAAGCCTGTCCAATTACAACGCTTTACTGGGACTTTCTCGACCGGAATCACGATGCATTTACAAGCAACCAACGCATGGCATTTCAGATGAAAAACCTGGAAAAGAAACGCGCCGATACACCGCTAATGCATGATATCCGAGATGCCGCCACCAAGATCAAACAACAGATTTTACAACAAGAAACGGTCACAAGCTGATGAACAAGCTAGCTATTGTCTGGTTCCGGCGCGATTTGCGTCTGAGCGACAACCCGGCTCTACGCGCCGCGATCGACGGCGACTTCGAAGCGATCGTGCCGGTCTTCATTCACGCGCCGGATGAGCTGGGTCAGTGGGCACCGGGCGGTGCGCAGCGCGTGTGGCTACACGAATCACTCACCGCGCTGGATGATTCGCTGAAGGCGCTGGGTTCTCGGTTGATCGTGCGATGCGGGCCTACGGACGAGGCACTCGACCGGCTTATCGAGGAGTCGGGAGCGACGGCGGTTTTCTGGAACCGCCTGTACGATCCGCAGATCATCGCCCGCGACAAGAAGATCAAGAAATCGCTGGGCGATCGCGGGCTGCAGGTAGAGAGCTTCAAGGCCCACCTGCTCTACGAACCGTGGACGGTTGAAACCAAGCAAGGCGGGCCATACAAGGTGTTTACGCCCTACTGGAAAAGCCTTCGCGATCGGCCAATCGTCAATCCATTACCGCGCCCTGCTTCGCTGCCCGCCGTATGGTCGCGTATTGAATCCGAAGCCATCGCCGATCTCGGATTACTGCCGCAAGTCCGCTGGGATGAAGGCATTCACGAGCGCTGGACGCCTGGTGAGGACGGCGCCCATGAACGCCTGGAAGCGTTTTTGCGCGACGCCGCAACGCATTACGATAGAGACCGCGACTATCCGGCGGTTGCCGGCACCTCTTATTTATCGCCGCATCTGCACTGGGGAGAAATCGGCCCGGTACAGATCATGCACCGCGCCGAGGAATGGCTCGCCGACCAGTCGGACCCGGCAGCGCGCAAACACATAGAGCGTTTCCAAAGCGAGATCGGCTGGCGGGAATTTGCGCACCACGTGCTCTTCCACTTCCCCGAGACGCCCGAGAAGCCGCTGGACCGGCGATTCGAAGCGTTCCCCTGGGCCGAAGACATGGAAGCGCTCGAACGCTGGCAACACGGCAGGACCGGCATTCCCATGGTGGACGCCGGTATGCGCGAGTTGTGGGCGACCGGCTATATGCATAATCGAGTCCGCATGACCGTGGCGTCTTTCCTGACCAAGAACCTGCGTATTCAATGGCAGGCAGGCGAACGCTGGTTCTGGGATACGTTGGTCGACGCCGACCTGGCCAACAACACCATGGGCTGGCAGTGGGCTGCCGGCTGCGGTGCCGATGCGGCTCCGTTTTTCCGCATCTTCAACCCGGCTCGTCAGGGCGAGCGCTTCGACGCGGAGGGTGATTACGTTCGACGCTGGATACCGGAGTTGGCGAATTTGGATGGCAAGCATATCCATCAGCCCTGGGCCGCGCCTGCCCAGGCGCTCGAGGACGCTGGCGTCAGGCCTGGTGAAACCTATCCGCGACCGATTGTTGATCTGAAGGCGTCTCGGCGGGAGGCTCTGGAGGCGTTTGATCAGATCAAGAAATGAGCGCGATAAAAAAAGGCTCCGTTAGGAGCCTTTGAGCGCAATCCCCGATTTATAAGTATGGTCCGCTCGAGGCGGACATCGACGAGGATCGATTCCCGGCGTTTGCGCCGGTGTTGTGATTCCTCCGAAAGGCCTCGGCTTATTCCCGCAGCTTGCATTATTCCTGTCGCGGGTCGAGGCAGTGTGTTCTTCTGGTGCTAGTTGTACTCAGACTGGGCGCTAGAATCAATTGGCTAGGCATTGGACATTAGGCGTACGCCGGCCGATTGCGCGGACATCAATGGCCTGAAACCCGCCCTCTCTGGACCTGGTGCGTGGGTCAACAACGCTCAGACCTTAAGCAATGTACTGCGGTAATAAGACAATTCTTCTATCGAGTCGCGAATGTCGTCCATAGCGAGATGGCTGGAGGTCTTGGAGAATCCGCTGGCCACTTCCGGTGCCCATCGTCTTGCCAGCTCCTTGAGCGTACTGACGTCAATATGGCGGTAATGAAAATACGCTTCCAATGCCGGCATATAGCGCGCAAGAAAACGACGGTCCTGGCAGATACTGTTGCCGCACATGGGCGATTTGCCCGCGGGAACATATTCCTTGAGAAAGTCTACCGTTGCCTGCTCTGCTCCCGCGTCGTCGACCCGACTGGCCTGCACCCGTGCCACCAGACCGGAGCCGTTATGCTGGCGCGTATTCCAGTCATCCATGGCGTCCAGACGATCCTGACTCTGCGACACGGCGAGCACCGGCCCTTCAGCCAACACCTGTAGATTGGCATCGGTCACCAGCGTGGCGATCTCGATGATGCGGTCGTTGTCCGGATCCAGCCCGGTCATCTCCAGATCGATCCAGATGAGATTGTCGTCGGAATAACTCATTCACGGTGTCCTGATTCTTGTACTGGTTTAGGAATTAACGTGCGGGCAATGTTAGCCTGCTTGAAACATACAAAGTGGAAAACAGCAGATGAGCCAGCTAGCCGACCAGCATTGCAAGCCCTGCGAGGGCGGTACCGAGCCTCTGACAGGAGACGCTGTAACCGAGCGCCTGGAGTCGTTGTCTTCATACTGGCAGCGTGACGGCGACGAGCCGCGGATTGTAGGCACGTTCAAGTTCAAAAACTATTACGAGACCCAGGCGTTCATTAACGCTGTCGCGTACATTGCGCATCGGGAAGATCATCATCCCGATATCACCTTTGGCTATAACAAGGCCGAGATCGTCTATACGACGCACGCGATTGACGGCCTGTCGGATAACGACTTCATCAGCGCGGCCAAGATTGATCGTTTGCTGGATTAGGGCCGACGCCAAGCCTGGCGCGTGTGGCGTCCAGGAGCAGCTAGGCGTTTGGCTACTTGCTAGCGGCCTGTTCAGAGCGGGCGACGGCCGGAGAACGCCTGGCTTAGCGTGCCTGCGTCGACGTATTCGAGTTCGCCGCCTACGGGCACGCCGTGCGCGATCCGGGTGACGCTCACACGGTATTGGTGCGCTAGCTCGGCAATATATTGCGCCGTCGCCTCGCCTTCAACGGTTGCGCCTACCGCCAATATGATTTCCTCGACCCGACCGGCCATGCGCTCGCGCAGGATGGACAGTCCGAGTTCTTCCGGCCCTACCCCGTCGATCGGGGATAATCGGCCCATGAGCACGAAATAGCGGCCACGGAAGTCGGTGTGCTGCTCGATTGCCATGACGTCGGCCGGACTTTCGACAATACAGACGCGTATGGCGTCTCGTCGCTCATCTGCGCAGATATCACAGAGCTCGCGCTCGGCGAACATGCGGCATTCCTTGCAGTGGCGAATTGTGTCCAGTGCGCGCTTGAGCGTGTCTGCCAGGTGTGCGCCGCCCTCGCGCTCACGCTGGAGTACGTGAAACGCCATCCGCTGCGCACTTTTCGCGCCGACACCGGGAAGCACCCGAAACGCATCGATCAACCGGGACAGCGCCGGTGAAAAAGCCATCAATTACTCCGATGTCGGTGGCGCATCATCGAGCCCGCCACGAGCCCGATCAGAACGGAAGATTCATGCCCTCCGGCAGATTGAGCCCGCCGGTCATGTCGGACATCTTCTCTTTACTGATCACATCGACGTGGTGCACTGCATCGTTGATGGCGGCGGCGACGAGGTCTTCCAGGAACTCCGGATCCTCTTCGAGCGCCGACCGATCGATGGCCACTTTCTTTACCTCGTGCTTGCCATTCATCACCACCTTGACCATGCCCGCGCCGGATTCGCCGGTGATTTCCATCCGGGCGAGTTCTTCCTGAGCTTCTTTCATCTTGCCCTGCATGGCCTGGGCCTGCTGCATGATCTTGCCTAGAGAACCTTTCATTGCTCGTCTCGTGGTTGAATCGCGTTGTACGCGCGATGTGGCTTGATGGTTTCCGGGCGCAGTCTTGCGCCGAGTCGATCCTGTAGTTGTCTTACGATCGGGTCGTTTTCGATCGATGCAACCGCGTCGACCTGACGCTGTTCGGCGTTCGCTTCGACGCGCTGAGCGGGGGTGTCATCTACCGTATCGACGACCTTGACCTGAAGATGCGGTGCCTTGGCTGTTCCCCACGTTTCGGCCAATGCGTTTTGCAGCACCTCGCAGGCGCTGTCGGTCGCAAGCAGCGCGTTGCTGCGCGCGACCTCCAGCACGATGCGCTCGTTATCCAGGTGCCGACAAACCCCGTTACTGGCCAACTGGGCGGCGAATCCGCGGATATCGAGTTTTGCCAGCAATGAATGCCAATCCCCTGGATGATCGGACCGGCTCGCGAAATCGAAATCCGCGGCCTGCTCGGCCGGATGCTTCTCAATGCGCTCTACGGGTTCGGCTTGCGCTGTGGTTCGGGCCTCGCTGGTATCTGGTGGCGGCGGCTCCGTGAAGAACGCATCGTCTCGAGGGTCTGCCGGGGTTTCGTCGTCGTCTTCCGACGATGGCGGGTTGGGCGACCGGGTCGTGCGACCGTTCGTCGACTGCGCGCTGCCGGGCTGCGCCGCAACACTGTTCAAGCGATCAGGCGGTTGCTGCACAACCGGGGCCGGCGTGGTCGCGGGCTGCGCCGGCTTGCCGGTGAGTTGTGCTCTGGCCCGCGCCATCGCTTCAAGCGCGCTTTCCTTCGCTCTATCCGCACCGTTGCCAGTGGCCTGCGCCTGGGTGATGGGTGCAGACGCTTGCGGCGTCGCCGGCGTCTTCGGCGACACCGGCTCAGCGCCTGGGGATGATTGATCTGCCGTCGGCGTTTCGGCGTCTGCCGCGGCGGGAACAAAAGCGATCATGCGCAGCACGGTCATCTTCGTACCCACCAACGGATCGGGTGCGTATACGAAGTCGCGCAATCCGGCGAGCGTGATGTCGTAGAACAACTGGGTGGCGCGCGGCTCCGAGCGCTGTGCGCTCTCTATCCAGCGCTCGCTGGCGTCGTCTACCGCCTCACCTACGATCTGGATCGTCGCTATCTGCTGCCAGGCCGTGGCCATCGCCTCGAGCAGATAACGCATATCGATGCCCTGCGCATACAGCGCTTCGAGCGCGGTCAAGGCATCCTTCACGCGGGCGTCGATGATGGCATCGACCAATTCGGCCACGCGGGCTTCACCGATGGTGCCAAGCATGTCCCGAACATCGTCAGCAGCCAGATGACCACCGCCGAATGCCACTGCCTGATCGAGTAGCGACAGGCCATCGCGCATGCTGCCATCCGCGCCGCGCGCGAGCTCCAGCAGGGCCTCATCGTCTGCAGACAGCGACTCGGCAGTCACAATATGGCGAAGTCGATCGGCGATCTGCGCGATCGGCAGTCGTTTGAGTGGGAACTGCAGGCAACGCGACAGGATGGTGACCGGAATCTTTTCCGGCTCGGTGGTGGCCAGCAGAAACTGCACGCGTGGCGGAGGCTCTTCCAGGGTCTTGAGCAACGCGTTGAACGAATGTTTGGTGAGCATGTGTACCTCGTCGATGAGATACACCTTGGTCCGGCCGCGCGTAGGCGCGTACTGGACGTTGTCCATCAAGTCACGCGTGTCGTCTACGCCGGTGCGCGACGCGGCGTCGACCTCGATCAGGTCGACATAGCGGCCTTCGTCGATTTCACGACAGGTTCCGCAGGCGTACTCGCCCACGCATGGACTCGCGCTGACGCCGCGTTCGCAGTTAAGGCACTTGGCGATGATGCGCGCCAGCGTGGTCTTGCCAACGCCGCGGGTGCCGGAAAACAGGAGTGCGTGATGGAGTTTGTCGTTGTCCAACGCGTGTGTGAGCGCGCGCACGACGTGTGCCTGGCCTACCAGCTGATCGAAACGGCGCGGCCGCCAGGTTCTCGCAAGCGCCTGAAAACTCATCGCTTATCTTCGGATAGTTGGTTCGACGAGCAGCGCTCGAGCAATACTTGGCCCATCCATCGACACCGCTTGAAATGACTGCAGCAGGTTACCTGAAAGACGACTGGCCGGCGTAAGAGGCTTAGGTGCTGCGGGCTGTTGATGGTCTTGAAAAGGTGGCGGCCCACGCCAGCGACACCCCGGCGCCCGAATCTACCACTACCGTTGCTCCCTTCCGGGCCTGGCGGGGTTTGCGATATATCGTCGCGGGGGCACCGACGTGGGCCACCATTGCTTGGTTTTGGCTGGACCATGGTTCAGTCCGGCTCAAAAAACTGGCGGAGAGAGAGGGATTCGAACCCTCGGTACGGAGTTACCGCACACACGCTTTCCAGGCGTGCTCCTTCGACCGCTCGGACATCTCTCCGTTAATCTGAGCGCGGATTGTAACGTAAACGGAACCTTCGGGGCCATCAGAAACTTTACTAGCTGATGTTTCGGCCAGAAGAAGCGGCTCCCCGCGCCGTTGTTGATTATGGCTGTACCGCTCGACTTTCTGTGCTTGTATCAGGCTTGGGGTTTCGCGCTGCTGCGCGAGTCACTTCTCTTGCTTGCCCTAGCTTGTGGCGATTGGCGGCGGCGTAGTCAGGCAACGGTTGTATTCGTTATTTGAATCGGTGCCCTTGGGCGCCTGCGCGTATGCGCCCACCGGGCCATTGGCGACCGAGGGTATCTGGTTGTCCGCATCGGGTTTGGGCACCTGCAGACCGGGCGGGCTTTTCAGTGGCGGAAACTGCTTGGCTTGCATGTATGGCTGGTCTTTCAAGCAGTTCGGTGTCGAACTGCAGGCCGACAACGTCGCGACTGCCGCGACAATGGCCAAATAGAGCACTTTATTCACTGTTTCTCCGCCTGGTTTATGGTTCACGGATGAGGGTTTCGACTGCGCCGACACCTGACGTGGCCCGGATGCTACCACTCACTACGGTCTGGATCAGGAACTTGCCTAGCGAACACCCTTGGAGTAGTCGTGCCAGTAAGTTCCAAGATTGCGGTCGCTGGTCAGGCCATAGAGCGTGTACCTGCGATGCAGGAACGCGCCCCCGTCGCGCGTGAGCGGGCTCCAGTTGAACCCTAGCTGATTGGGTGTGGACTTGGTGAAGAAGGCATCCAGCGGGATACTCAGATAGATGCCTTTATTGAAGCTGCCTTCGCCGTATGTATTGTTGACACTGGCGCTGGTATAGGTTGCGTACGCTCCGAGTCGCACGCCCGAAGCGAAGCGGCGGGACAGATCGATCGTTGCCCCGAAATCCTTTGCCAGGTAACGACCGACGCTGACACGCGCAAGAATATTCTTGACTCCGGTATCGATATACATCGTCGCGTGCCCTTCGACGGTGTGGTAATTCCGGAAATCGAACCGGGTATCGAAACCGCGCTGGCGAACATAGTTGGCGTCCAGTCCAAACGCTACTGGGCTATTGAACGGCCGGTACATGACTTCGCCGCCCACGCCGCCGAACATCCGCTCCAACAGCCCTGCATAGCCCATGCCGAACCAGTTCTTTGAAAGACGCGCCGTGCGCGTGTACTGCAGGTTATAGACGCCAAGATTCGTGTTTTTCGCATATTCGTTGAGATATGTCCGCACACGGGGCAGCTTGGAATACGATATATATTTGAAATTATTGAAGTTATCGAACACGGAGTAGCCAAGTGTGCTGGAAATCCAACCGTGAGAATCGGTACGAAATTCAGCGCTGGCTTCTGCCAGGATCTGGTAGAGATAGCCATCTGGACCGCCGTAATTCTGATTGAGCGCGGGGCGAATGTTCCACGAGAAGCGATCGAATGGCGCCTTGTAGAGCGTCTTTTCGTTTTTGCCTTGGCTATCAGCGTCTTGATCCGGCTGTGCATATACGGTGACATCACGTCGATAATCATCCTTGGCGAACACGTTCTCTGGCGCGATGATAAATGCATTCCTGGGCAGCGGCTTGCGGGGCAACGCGTCTTCGCGCATCGCCATGCCGCGCGTTGTGTACCGATACTTGAACTGCTTGATATCGGAGCCGGCCACCGAATTCAGAATACGGTTGGCGCGCAATTCCCCGGTTGGGTAGGCACGATAGGTGTCCTGCGAGCCCTCGATGATCAGTGAATCGCCGTCGCGCTTGATCGCAGTGACCTGAATGCCGGCATTACTGGCGAGCTTGCTAACCGCACCGTTCCACTCGGTCGTTGTCTTCGCCGGCGCGTGGCCCGGAGAGACCGGTGGCGGATCGGACTTGGGCTGGTGGAGGTGCGCCAGGCCCAAACTCAACGTGCCACCGAGCATGGTCGTGTTGCCACGCTCGTATGCTGCGGACAGCGTCAAATTGTCGTTGACTCTAAATCGCGCGCCAAAGTTTATCGGCGACTTCTGATTTATCCTCAAGCCAAGCGGCTCGTTCTTGTAATTATTGCCGTCGTACTCGACCTGAATCGTCAGCGGTTTGAATGGCGTTTGATATTGCACCCCGCCAAACACACTGGGGCGACCCGTGAAAAGATTTGTTATGTTGAACTTGCCCGTGCCGACAGAGCCGCCCTGGCGCGTATTGAATCGCTGGCCGAAGACGCTCAACGGATTGCTTATATCCCCGCGGGATCCCAGATATCCCCACGCAAGGCCAACGCTGAAGTCCAGGTTGTACCAGCGTTTGTTAGCGACCAGGTATTCGCTGCCAAACAACCCTGTGCCACCAAAATCACGGAATCCCAAGGCGACTGCTGGTATGAAGCGTCGCTCATCCACCAGCGAGAACTTAACGTCTACGCCTTTGTCCAGGTAGTTGCGATTTGGCGTATTACTGTTGTAAGCCCTGCCGGCAATGCTGGTGTAGCGAAAACCTGCTTGCATCCATTTAAACGGTTGCAGGCTAAAAGCAAAGTTGCTGTAAGGATTGACGTGCGAATACGTAAACGCAAAGTTCCCAACCGGCGCCATGCGCGCGGTTGGAGTTTCGAGAAGACCCGTACCACCGTAATCGGACTGAAATACCGGTAGCGTACCCGTATAGTCCTTCGCGATCGCCGTAACTGGCACGGCTGGAATCACTAACACCACGACACTGACCCAGCCCGCAACACGCCA
>JAQIBT010000058.1 GCA_027858915.1 Salinisphaera sp. | reverse complement strand
GCCAGTTGGCCAGACACGAAGGTGGTCATGATGCGGGATCGGAACGTATCCCCGGCGAATGGGCTCCAGCCACACTTGGCGAGTAAGGGTTCGTCATCAACCACCGTCTGCCCGTTCATGTCGACCAGCACGATATCTGCCCAGTAGCCTTCACGAATATAGCCGCGTTCTGCGACACCGAAGCGATCGGCGACGTTGTGCGCGGACTTAGTTACCAGCTGTTCGAGCGAGAAACGGCCAGCGCTCACGTGATCGAGCAGGCTTAGCAGTGCGTGCTGGACCAGCGGCAGGCCGGCAGGGGCTCTGAAATACGTATTGTCTTTTTCCTTGGGCAGATGTGGCGCGTGATCCGTTGCGAGCACATCGATACGGTCATCGGCGACCGCCTGCCAGAGGGCATCGCGGTCGGCAGCCGTCTTGATCGCCGGGTTGCACTTGATCAACGTGCCGCGGGTGGCGTAGTCGGCCTCAGTGAAGAACAGATGATGCGCACAGGCCTCGGCGGTGATCTGCTTGCCGGCCATCGGCCCCGCTGCAAACAGAGCGAGTTCTTCGGCGGTGGTGATATGCAAGATATGCAGCCTGGCATTGTGCCTTCGGGCAAGGTCGATGGCCTTGGTCGATGACGCATAACAGGCCTCTCGAGAGCGAATCAGCGGATGCTGGCTCATCGGTACATCGTCACCGAACTGTTCGCGGGCCCGGGCCTCGTTGGCCTCGATCATCGGCGTGTCTTCGCAGTGGGTCAGGATCGTCAGCGGTGAATGTTCGAAGATGGCTTCCAGGGCGTCGTCGTCGTCGACCAGCATCTTGCCGGTGGATGCGCCCATGAATATCTTGACGCCGGCCGCCAGGCGGGTATCGAGCGCCTTGATGTCTTCGATGTTGTCGTTGGTCGCGCCGAAGTGAAATCCGTAGTTTGCCGCGCAGCGCCCCTCGGCTTGCGCAAGTTTGGCCACCAGCGCGGCGTTGGAGATAGTCGGCGGCTTGACGTTGGGCATATCCATGAAGCTGGTGATGCCGCCAGCGACCGCCGCCCGCGACTCGCTGGCCAGATCCGCCTTGGCCGTGAGGCCCGGCTCGCGAAAATGCACTTGATCGTCGATCATGCCAGGCAGCAGGAGCTGGCCCTTGGCGTCGATGACCTCGGTGTTGGCAGACGCGCCGATCGACGGCGCGATTCTTTCGATACGCCCGTTTCGGATCAGCACGTCTGCGTCGAGGCGCTTGCCTTCATTGACAATGGTGGCCTGGGTAATCAGATAGTCGGTCATGCGTTCCTCGAGACGGGTCGGGTATCGAAGTTCAGAATTGAGTCTAGGCCAGGTGTTTGGAGGCTGCACGCCGGCATGCGATGGCGCCCTTGCCGACGCCTTCATAGGCGCGTACCTCGACCAACTCGCCACGGTGCCTAGACGCTATCTGCGCTGCGATATGATCGGCAATGTTCTCGACCGTGGCCGGGCCGTCGATCAGCACGCAGTGTTCGGCAGCGATATCGAGTGCAAAATGGCCCTGTGGCGCGCTATAGGCAAACGCCAGTCGTGATTCCGCGGCGTCGCCCACCAGATCGTCCCGTGAACCGATGAAAATACCTTGCCAGTCGTCGGCCCACGCCTGGGCCACATCCGGCCGATCCTGGCCATCGATACAGATCGCCAGCCGACAGCGGTGGCCATGTGCCAGGCGCTGGCAGTTGCCGTCGTGTCCGCGCAGGCCGTGGGTGTAATCGTAGGCCGGGCCGTCGATCGTCTCGGCACGCAACTCGAGCTTCAGCCCGTCCACATTAGCTGGCAGCCGATCTCGAACCCGTGCTGCAAGCCACTCTGCAACCGCAGACGGCTCGATCTGCTCGATGTCGAAATGCGTCGTCGCACTTGTCGGGCCGGTGTAGCGGATACAATCGCCGCCGGTCGTCACGAAAACAAGCGTATCGCCCTCAATCTCCAGGCCGGGGGCCCGCGCAGGCACGAGAAGTCGATGATCGACCAGGGCATCGATTTCGGCCTTGAGCAGTTTCCTGGCCGGGCCAAAGTCGAACAGCATGCCGTCGGCACCGCGCTGGCCGCTCAGGGTGGCATCCACCAGCCAGGTCGCACCGCGCAGACCCAGAACCGGGTCGAGCACGCCGCAGTCGATGTGCGTGACGTGTTCGACAAACAGTTGGAGCGTTGGCCGGGCGCCTGCCGTCACGGCGCTTCGGACAGCTCGATGCCGCGTTCGGGCAGCATAATGGGGATGCCGTCCTTGACCTGATAGCCGATGCGTTTGTCGCGGGTTATCAATACGGCCTGCATGTGCTCAGTGACGGCCGCGCCGTCTACAAAGCGTGCTGTGCCATTATCGATCTGACTATTGAGCGCCTCGATCTGCGCGCTATCGGCGATCGTCACGCTCAGCCCGCTGACCGGGCACACCAGAATGTCGAGCAACTGCTTGTCCATGATGTATCTGCGCGTTGAATCGGCCCATATTCTATCACTGGAAACAGCCTGACGGCGTGACCCTGGAGCGTGAGCTTGAGACCAATCACGGCGACGATGATGCCCGCGATCCAGACCAGCCTCGTCGGACCGGCCGAGTCACCTCAGCAGGCAATGCCGATGACGGTGCTGCACGGCCTCGACGAGCAAGGCGCTTGGCAGAAGCAGTGGCGACCGTTGGCCGAACGCCAGGTCCTGGATACGTTCTATTGCCTGATGGATGGTCTCTACAGCGAACGCTACCTGTATTCGCGAATGGAATACGAGCGGCGACTCGAATCGATCTGGCCAATCCATTGACCGATAGCACGCAACTTGAAATCAGCAGTTATTATCGTGTAGCTTCGACCGCCGATACAAATCGTGTGCATGCAGCATGTTAGGCAGTGACTATGCGTTGCCACAGTACGTTTAATTGTTTTAATTGGGGAAAGATTGAATTCTCTACTTGATTCGAGGTCCGTATAGGTCATGAAATCTTTCCCCGAAGCGTATTGCCCTGTAAGTCAGTTCAATCATGCTTGATCGCGTGGCACGACCGGCCATGCTCGCCGGCATGGCTATCAGCTGTCTGCTCTGTCTGAGCATGTCGGGGCTTGCGTCAGCGGCTGATGCGTCAGCGGGCGTATCGGCTTGGCAGAAGGTGGTGGTGAAGCGCGGCGATACGCTGTCGAGGATATTCGAGCGCAAGCGGTTGCCAGCGAATGCCTGGCATTCAGTCGTGGCGCTTGGCGATCGCACCGGTGTACTCAAGGATATTCACCCCGGCGATATCATCGATATTAGCCAGGATGCCTCTGGCCAGCTTGTCGGGTTGCGTTACAAGCCAGATACCGGACGTACATTGCTGGTCAATCGCGTCGATGGGCATCTGCACGTTGGGCCGCAAGCCTCCACCGGACAAATGCAGAAACAGCTGGCGGCCGGTCAGGTGCGTCAATCGCTGCCGAAGTCTCTGGCCAGCGCAGGCGTACCGGCATCCATTGCAGACAAGCTGGCACAGATCTACTGGCCACGTCTCGACCTCACAAAGGATATCCAGCCGGGCGATCACTTCAGCGTGCTCTATGAGGCTCGCTACAAGGACAACAATCTGGCAGCGACGGGCCCAATTCTTGCGGCCCGGATCACGTCGCACGGCAAGACGCTGAGCGCGTACAGAGCCCTCAGTGACCAAGGACTCCCCGCCTATTACGATAGCAACGGGCAGCCCTATCGCGCCGGTATTTCACGCCATCCAGTGAACTACACCCGCATCAGCTCGCCGTTCATGCTTGAACGCATGGATCCGGCCGTGCATTTCGTGCATCCGCACTACGGTGTCGATATGGCAGCCCCGATGGGTACGCCGATCCGCGCGGCCAGCAACGGCCGGGTGAAATACGTGGGGTGGATGCACGGCTATGGTCGACTGGTCGAGTTAAGGCACGCCGACGGCTATACCACGCGCTATGCGCATCTGCACAAGTTTGTCCACGGCCTGCACGTCGGTGAGTATGTCAGCAAGGGCGAGGTTATCGGCCGAGTCGGGTCGACCGGCTGGTCGACCGGACCACATCTGCTGTTTGAAATCCGCCATCACGGGGTGCCGCACGATCCGATGACCATGCCGCTGCCTGATGGGAAGCCACTGGAGAACAAGCGCCTGGCGTTGTTCAAGAACCGCATTCAGCCAATGACTGCCCGGTTGAATCGGTCGTTCATCGCCTCGGCCAGGCTTTCGTCCTGGGTATCGTCGCCGGCCTGTGCGCGCTCGGCCCAACTCAATGCCCGGCTCGCGCTTGATCCGGGCGTGGCTGCCAACAGCACGAAGCTCGGCGATCTGCTGTGTCCGGTGCATCTCCCCGGTGGCATCACGCTCGATCGGTCCCGGGTGGCCGATACGCAATCAGTGGCACGACGGATGGAATAACCCTGCAAGTGCGGTGTTCAAGCCATATAGGAAATTGCTCGCGCAAGCCAATGGCTCAACGCGTTGCGCAGTCGCTGGTGGGCCTGACTGCATACGCGGGATTCAGCCGGCTGTATTCAGCTAGCGGCTCCACCCGTTCCGTAACGAGTCTGCATCTATGTGGCAGAGCCTAGGCGCCCTCGGTATGTTTTTGCTGGCTGCGAGTTTTTCACTCGTTGCGACCGCGGCCCCCGCTGTCATCGACCGGATCCGCGTAACTACGTCGGGCACCGCTACGCAGGTGATGTTCCAGGGCACAGCGCTGCCGTCGTTCAAGTATTTTCAACTATCAGCCCCGCCGCGCGGGGTCATCGATTTTCAGGGTGCGAGGGCGTCCAGGGGCGTGGAGGATGTCTCGGGCGGGGCGGTCGATGGAATTCGGCTGGCCCGGCATGCCGATGGTCGGCTGCGCGCGGTGCTGGAGCTACACCCGGGCGCGCATCTGGTTCAGGTAAGCGCGAAGGGCTCAGATCGCGTGGTCGCGCATATCAACGGTGGTGCATCCAGCCAGTCCTCTGGCCGTCGCACCGCGCCTGGGTCTGGCGGCGCTCACCACTCGTCTGCGCCGAGCACTGCCTCGTCAGCGGATCCGGGCGTGCCGCAGGCGGTATATCGAGCCGCGGCCGAAAACGGGCCGATCGTGGTGGTGATCGATCCGGGCCACGGGGGGCATGATTCGGGCACAGTGGCTGCCAGCGGGCTTCAGGAAAAAACCGTTGCGCTGGCCATCGCCAAGCGGCTGTATGCCCGGCTCAAGGCCACCAAAAGCATCCATCCGGTGCTGACACGAGACGACGATACGTTCGTCACGCTGCGCCAGCGCGTACGTATTGCGCAGGAACATCATGCGAATCTGTTTGTGTCGATTCATCAGAACGCTTATCCGGCGAGTACGTCGGTCGACGGCGGCACCTGTTATGTACTGTCACAGCATGGCGCCACCGACGCCAAGACCGCACAGTTGGCGCACTTCGAGAACAGCGCCGATCGCAACGTCGCCGGCGTGCAGTTCTCGGATACCGATCACACCCTCAACGCCGTGCTCACCGATCTTTATCAAAACGCCTCAATCAACGACGCCGAGGATCTCGCCGACTCGATCATTACGCATTTCGGCCAGGTCGGGCCGTTGTATCGGCGCAAGCCTCCACGTGCCAATTTTGCGGTGCTACGCGATCCGATGATCCCGTCGGTTCTTTGTGAAACCGCCTTCCTGTCCAATCCGACGCAGGCGCGCAAGCTGGCTAGCAGCAACTTCCGAAACCAGCTGGCCGATGCCATGTTCAATGGCATCATGACCTATTTTCGTGAACATCCGCCGGAGCGGCTACAGGCGACTGGTAGCGGGCGAACCTACACCGTGAAAAGTGGCGATACGCTATCCGAGATCGCTGCCAACAGCGGGCTGTCCATGCAGGCGATCATGGATGTCAATCACCTGCACAGCCACCGGCTGAGAATCGGGCAGCGATTGGAAATTCCGGCAGCGGATATGAGTTCCGGCGGCTGATATCGGTGGCTCGCAGCGCGGCGCGCTGACGATAAGCCGCGCTGTCTGTTCGGGACCGTCGTTTCGTCTCGATACCGCCAGGGCGCGCGTGGCGTCGACGCCGGCCACTATTGCTGCTACAGGGCGCTGTCCGTAGGCTGGAGCTCTTCGGCACAGGCCGCGCACAGGCCGTCGACTTCGATGGTCTGATGATCGACGACGAATCCGGCATCGCGCGCCTCGCTGGCGATGACGTTGTCGATTTCCGGGCTCTGTATTTCGGCGGCCCGGCCGCAGTTGCGGCAAATGAGAAATTTGGGCTGGTTGCGCTCATGATCGGCATCGCAGCCGATGAACGCGTTCTGTGACTCAATCTTGTGCACCAGACCGGCGTTCAGTAGAAAATCCAGGGCTCTATATACCGTCGGCGGCGCCGCATGGCCACGTTCGACGTTGATCTTGTCCAGCAGGTCGTAGGCCTTGGTCGGCTGGTGATTTTCCCAGATCAGTTCGAGCACACGTCGGCGAATAGGCGTCAGACGCAGATTCCGATCGGCGCACCGCCGCTCGGCGCGATCGATCGCCTCGGTGATACAGGCCTGGTGATCATGATGACTATGCGAAAAGACTGAAGTTTGGGGCGCGCCAGTCATGACCACCTACCCTGATGAAACGATCTGCTATTGTCGCGCGATCCGCTCGTCATGACGAGCGCTGAATTTATTGGAAACCTACGCAATGCGGTTGAGGCTTTTCTATGGCGGACGGGCGATATGCGTTAGCGCACTGCTGCTGACCGTGGCGGCCTGCAGTTCTTCCACCCCGGCAGCCAACTGTGGCAGGCTCAAGGTGAGCGACGCCTGGGTGCGCCCAGCGCATCTCGGTTCACGCGAGATGGCCGGCTATTTCACGCTTAGCAACCAAGGTGCGTCTGATGTTGTCGTCAACGGGGTATCCAGCACCCAGTTCGCCCGCGCTGTATTTCAGAAGAAATCCGGCGCCGATGGCCACGACGGCGTCCAGCGACTGGAAGACTTTACCGTGACTGCCGGCAAGACGATGAAGTTTGCCCCGGGCGGTCGTGAAGTGGCTCTCTATTCGCCGACGCAAAGCTATGATCCCGGCGATCAGGTCGAAATCGTGCTCGCCTGCGGCAGCGACCAGGCGAAGCTGGCCGTGCCGGCCGTCGTGCGGGCGCATGCAGGGACGACACCGTCAGTAGTCACCAGTGGCGATACCGATGCCGACACTCGAGAACAGATCATCCGTGACGCCCGCGACGGCGGCGGCGCGAGTGCAGCAGACGATTCCAAAACCGCGAACTGATGCTTGAATTCACCAAGATGCATGGCCTTGGCAACGATTTCGTCGTGATCGATGGCACGCGGACGCCGGTCGAACTCGACCCATCACAGGCGCGTCATATTGCCGATCGGCGTTTCGGAGTCGGTTGCGATCAGATTCTCATTGTGGACCCGCCGCGATCGGCCAGCGCCGACTTCGGCTATCGCATTCTCAACGCGGACGGCAGTGAATCCGGTCAGTGTGGCAATGGCGCGCGATGCTTTGGGCGTTTCGTGCGCGAGGCCGGCCTGACCGAGAAGAGCCGGATCACGGTCGATATCCGCGACGGCCAGATCGTCATCGAAGCACTGGAAGACGGTGATTTCCGGGTGGAACTCGGTGTGCCGGTATTCGATCCGGCGCAGGTTCCGTTGTCGGGTCTGGTACAAGCGCCGACTTATCAGTTGAACGATGTCGATCACAAGCCTGTCCGGTTTGCCGCACTGGCCATCGGCAATCCTCATGCGGTGATCCGCGTTGACGACGTCGATACCGCAGACGTTGAACGTATCGGCGCTGCGATGGAGTGCCACCGGGTATTTCCGGCGCGTGTGAACGTTGGCTTCATGCAGATCGTGGCGCGCAATCATATCCGCCTGCGGGTGTTCGAGCGCGGTGCGGGGCAGACGCTGGCCTGCGGCAGCGGCGCGGCGGCGGCGGTGGTGGCCGGTATTACGGCAGGCGATCTGGATGCCCGGGTGCGCGTGGATCTGCCCGGCGGCGAGGCACGTATCGAATGGGCCGGGCCGGGCGAATCGGTCATGCTGGTTGGGCCTGCAGAACGCGTATTTGAAGGCAAACTGGTATCGTTGGAACTAACCGGTTAACCCAGTCGGCGGCGGCCGCCGTCGATGATTGCGTGGCACGCCTGCAACGTGCCATCCAGCACTGCACAGAGATGGTTTGCGATGAACGAAGCCGAAAAACAGCCCGAGGTTGTCGATCTCGACGAGGCCGACGTCGCGGCCTATCTGACGGCCAACCCGGATTTCCTGCGTCGGCATCCCGAAACGTTCGAATCCCTGGACGTGGCGCACAAGGCGGGTGCTGCGGTGTCATTGATCGAACGCCAGGTTCGTGTCCTGCGCGAGACCAATCACAAGCTCCAGGCGCGGTTTGATGAACTGATGACGACGGCGCGCGAAAACGAACAGCGCGTCGTACAGCTCAATCGAGTGGCACGGGTCATGGTGGGCGCTATCAGCGCCGATGATCTGGTGAACGGTTTGGCCCGGTGTCTGCAGCAGCATCTGGATGTGGATCGGGTATATATCGGTCTGCAGGGCGAACTGCCCGATGACGTGCAGACGATTGACTGTCTGATCGAAGGTGAACCGGCCAGCCGCGCCTTGACCAACGTCTTTCGCCGCGGCAAGCCGATCTGCGGCGCGCTGTCGGCCGAGCAGGTGAGCGCGTGGTTCCCGGCCGATGACAAGGTGGCCATGACCAGCGCCGCGCTGGTACCGCTGGGCAGTCGCGGCGTACAAGGTGCCATCGTGCTCGCCAGCGCCGATCCCGAACGGTTTGCCGAAGACATGGGTACGCTGTTCATCGAGTTGTTTGGCCAGCTGCTGACTGCGTCCTTGCAGCGTGTATTGGGCGATCAGTTGTTGCCGCGGTGACGCACGATCCGGCTGCGGCGCGCGCGGCATTGGCCGCCTTGCCCACGGCGTTCGTTGCCTATCTGACAAACGAGCGCCGTGCGTCGATCCATACCGCCAATGCCTACCGGCGTGACTTGGCGGCCGCCGGCGATTATTTCGCCGAACACGGCGTCGATGCCTGGCCGCGGGTCACGACTGCACACGTACGCGAGCTGCTGGCTACGCGGCATCGTAGCGGCCTCAAGCCGGCCAGTCTGGCGCGTCTGGCTTCTTCTTTGCGCAGTTTCTATCAGTGGCAGATGCGGGAGGGCCGGGCCCATGTGAATCCCGCGGCCGACGTGCGTGCACCCAAACGCGCAGCGCGCCTGCCAGAGACGGTCGACGTAGATGATCTGGCCGCATTGCTGGACGTCATGCCATTAGACACGCTGGAGATTCGCGATCATGCCCTGTTGGAGCTGTTCTACTCGGCCGGCGTGCGGCTGGCCGAAGCCATCGGCCTGGACGTCGTCGATCTCGATCTGGCCGGTGGTCAGGCGCGGGTGCTCGGCAAGGGCAATCGCCAGCGCAGCGTACCGGTCGGCTCGCGGGCGGTCTCTGCGCTGCGGCGCTGGCTGGCCGAGCGGGCGCTGCTGGCCGACGACGACGAGCCGGCCTTGTTCGTTTCCCAGCGCGGCACGCGGATCTCGCGCTCCAGTGTAGCGGCGCGTATGGACGGCTGGGCCAGACGCCACGGTCTGCCGGTGCATCTGCATCCGCACAAGCTGCGGCATTCGTTCGCGACTCATATGCTGGAGTCGTCCGGTGATCTGCGCGCCGTCCAGGAATTGCTGGGGCACGCCAATATCACCACGACACAGATCTATACCCATCTGGATTTTGCCCATCTGGCCAAGGTCTATGATGCGGCTCACCCGCGTGCCGGCGGGCACGCCGGGCCCGAGTCATCGTCGAACTCTTAGGGCGGCTGTCAGACCGCGACTGCGGGCCTGTCCTGGGCCGGTTTCATCGGCCGCTGGGGCATGCTGGCCTGACGATACTCGCGCGGCGTCATACCGACCAATCGCTTGAAGTGACGATTGAAATTGGAGATGTTTCCGTAGCCGACCCGGAAACAGACATCGCTCACCGACTGTTCGTTCTCCAACAACAATCGACAGGCGGCCTCGATCCGCAGACGCCGCACGAAGGCCACGAAGTTGTCCCCGGTGGTGCGTTTGAAGAATCGCGAGAAGGTGGACGGCGTCATACCTTGCCAACGCGCGATTGCGGCCATTTCCAGGCTGCGATCGAAATGTCGGTGCAGATGCTGGAGGATCGCGTCGACCTGCTCCGAATGCACGCCGGCCTGTTCCAGGTTGTAATGCGGGCTGGCCAGCCGCCGGTAATCGCAGCGGGCAAGCTCGCGTAACAGTCGGATCAGGCTCAGCAGCCGGGCCGAGTCGTCCTGGTCGGCCATGGATTCCATTAGCCGTGTCCAGCGCGCAATCTGGGCGCCTTCGAATACGACGCCGCGCGCGCTCGCCTGGATCAACGGCCCGATCTCACGCAACTCTGGGCAAAGCTGCGTCAGCGCCGATAACCATTCGCTACGAAACTGCACCACGACATCGCGATCCTCGATCACGGTTGCTGGTGATGCCAAGTCGCTGAACCACGCATGGGGCAGGTTCGGGCCCACCAACACGAGGTTGCCAGGTCCGAATCGATCGGCGTAGTCGCCCACCATGTAACGGCCCACCGAGCGGCAGATCAGATGCAGTTCGTACTCCGGATGATAGTTCCACTTGGCCACGGGCGATGGAAAACCATGCGTATGCCAGTAGAAACTGCGTCGAGGATCCTGTCTGACGCTTTCGAAAACCGGCTCGCCCAGCTGCCTTGAATGGTGAGATGTATGCATCGCTCATCCTCTGGATCGCAGACCCCCACACGTCGAGTATCGGGGCCAGCTGCTGTTGGCAGGTGGCTACTGGCGTTGTGCTTTAGTCGTAATGCGATCTATGACGCTGTCGTATACACAATAGCCCGGAGAAAGCTAAGCCGCTATTTCTGCAAAGTTATTGATTTAAAATGAGAGCGGTATACAAAAAAATACCACTTTGTTGAAAATTTGCCGCTAGCTGGCACTGGTCCGGCAACGGTAGCGTCTTTTTATCGAGCCGGCCACGGTCCATGCGAACCACGGACCGGCTGCCATCCGCACGAAGGAGAGGCCATGCAAGCTAGGGCATTGGTGTTGGAGCGCCGGCATGAATTATCGCTGCGCGACATCGAGCTAACCGAAGCGCTCGGGCCGAGCGATGTGCGCGTGCAAGTGCATATCGTGGGTATCTGCGGGAGTGACGTACATTGATGTCCAGATCACGCAGATGGAACTCGGCGCGCTGGTTCAGAAAGTCGCGCTCGACTTCGGCTCGGGTCGCAGTGCCTATGATGTGATCTATGCAGATCCGTTCCAGATCGTAGCGCCTTATCGCCAGGGGCTGGCGGACCTGAATCAGTTCAACGGTGACAAGAGTCTGCCGCGCGTGCCCAAGGGCATCGGGGATTTTATCCCCACACAATTGGCCGCGGCCGGCTATTTCGAGAACCGGAAAACGCTCTACACGCTGTCCTACGACTGCCCGACCATGATCTGGATCTATCGCAAGGATCTGTTCGAGAAGCATCACGACAAGATGAAGAACGATCTGGGCTTTGATCCGACGCCGTCGGACAAACTCACCTGGGAGCAGTACTACCAGATCGCTGGCTGGTTCAACGGCAACGCCAAGGAAGTGAAATACGGCACCGGCCATCAGGCCAAGCATTACGACTCCTTGCAGTGTGATTTCTCCAACGTACTGATGGCCTGCGGCGGCGAATACTTCAAGGACGGCGAGACGGTCGGTCTGCTCGGTAGCAGCAACCCGGGGCCGTGTACGCTGGACCAGAAACCGGCGATCGAGGCAGCCCAGCCAATCGGAATCGAGCGATATGCCGAGCATGGTCACCGCGAGTACCATGAAAATTGCCTGGGACAAGGACCATATCGGTCTGCGGCCTAAGATTCCGTCCTGGAACCAGGCGGATACGGCGGTCTTTACCGAGTTGTCGAAAATGTTGGCCGGGCAGTTATCGCCGGAGCAGGCCATGCAGTCGGCCAAGAAGAAAGTCGACCAGGCGACAGGCAACTGAGGCAATTCGCGGGCGGCTCGCGAATTATCGATCGCTACGGCGGACAATTTGCTGGCTCCTCCGCATCGGCGGATGAGCCGGTGTCCGATGCTTTGAGGCCGGGGCAGCCTGTGCTGGTGGCTCGTGGATCCTGTCTCGAAGCCGACGGTTTGACGCGCCTTTCAGCCGTCGTACGATCAACGAGTCTTCAACCAGAGGTCGATTGAGATGGCTGTGAAACCCGTCAGACAGTCGCAGCGCTTCGAGCTCGCCATGATGGTGCCGGCACTGATCCTGCTGGCGCTGATTTCGCTGGTGCCGTTCTTCACCATAATCTATATGAGCTTGAGCAAGGTCAGCCTGATCGGTGGCCTGTCGTTCAAGTTCATCGGTCTGGGAAACTGGAGGCACCTGTTCACCGATCCGGATATCGGCGCGAGCTGGCTGCGTACGGTTGTCTATTTCGTAGCCACCGTAGGCCTTGAGATGCTGCTCGGCACGCTGATCGCACTGCTGGTGCATCGGCTCATTGTGGCCCGCAACATCGTGCTCTCGCTGCTGCTGATTCCGATGTTCATCGCGCCCGTGATCGTTGGCCTGCTGGGCCGTTTCATGTTCGACCCGAGTTTCGGGCTGTACTCGTGGCTGCTCAGCTCGTCCGGACTGTATACCGGCAACGTCATGGGCTCGGTGGGCCCAGCCATGGTCGCGGTGATCGGGCTTGACGTGTGGGAGTGGACGCCGCTGGTGATGCTGGTCGTGCTTGCCGGGCTGACTGCAGTGCCGACCGATATTCTCGAGGCCGCGGACGTAGACGGCGCCACTTACTGGCGCAAGCTGCGGCATATCATTCTGCCGGCAATCACGCCGATTCTATTGGTCGCACTGTTGATTCGGTCGATGGATGCGCTGCGTTTCTTTGCCATCATATTCATCACCACCAACGGCGGGCCAGCGGATTCGACCAAGATCATTCCGATCCGGCTCTACGACATCGCCTTCCGATTCTTCGGTCTGGGGTACGCCTCGGCTGTGGGTCTGACGATGCTGGTGGTCTCGATCCTGATTGCGACCGCGTTTGTACGAGTACTTGAGCGGTGGGAAACCGTATGAATACCGCAGCGAGAATGCTGGGCACGCCCGCCCGCGGGCTGCTGGTCGTCATTGTCATGGCCTGGGCGATCTTTGACGATCTGCCGCGCGATCTGGAAGAAGCGGCGACCATCGACGGCGCCACCAAATGGCAGGTGTTCTGGCATGTAGCGTTGCCGCTGATGAAGCCGGGGGTCGCCACCACCACGATTCTGTGTTTCATCTTTGCGTGGAACGACTATGCGTTTGCCTCCACCTTCGGCGGGCCGGGGACCTCGACCATCCCGATCGCAGCAGCCCTGCTGTTGACCCGGACCGGCATCGACTGGGGCCAGCTGCTGGCTATCGGTACCATCGTGGTGTTGCCGATGGCCGTATTCGGCCTGCTGGTCAAACGCTGGCTGGTGACCGGTCTGACGCTGGGAGCGCTAAAATGAATACAAGTCGCGTGTTAAACCTTCAGGAGCGTTTCCTATGAGTGTTATGGCGTCTTTTGATCTGACCGGGCGCGTGGCGGTGGTCACCGGCGGTAATGGCGGTATCGGCGAGGCGCTGGCTCATGCGCTGGCCGAGGCCGGGGCGGCGGTTGCCGTGGTGGCGCGCCGTATCGAGCCGAGCGAGAAAGTCGTCGCCGACTTGGCCGCCGCCGGCCATCGCGGGCTGGCAGTGGCTGCGGATATCGCCGACGTCGATGCGATTGAGCCGATGCTAGACGCGGTCGAAACCGAACTCGGGCCGATCAATATCTTCGTCAACAACGCCGGTATCTGTGAGCACCGGCCGGCGCTGGACGTCACCCCTGAGGGCTGGCGTCAGGTGTTCGATGTCAATGTCCATGGGCTCTGGAATTGTTGCCAGGCGGTGGGTCGGCGCATGCAGAACCGCGGTGGCAATATCATCAACGTGGGCTCGATCTCGGCCGAAATCGTCAATCGGCCGCAGATGCAGCCGGCCTATAACGCGTCCAAGGCGGCCGTGCATCAGCTCACCAAATCGCTGGCGGCCGAGTGGGCGCCCTACAATATCCGGGTTAATGCGATCGCGCCGGGTTATGTCGCCACGCAGATGGCGCCGGTCAACGAGCCACGTTTCAAGCAGCGCTGGATTGACGACGTGCCGATGCAGCGGGCGGCGACCCCGGCAGAACTGGGCCCGAGCATTGTCTATCTCGCCAGCGACGCCTCGAGCTTCATGACCGGCTCGATACTCAAGATCGATGGGGGTTATACGCTCTGGTAGAGCAGCAGAGGCGCGCTTAAAAGAGATCGGCCTGCAAATGAACGCCAACGCACGTACCTGCGCTAAGATACCAGGACAAGAAGACATTTATCCGCAGTTTAACGTGGATGCACGCAGATAAGAGCAATACAGAAGAACTGAAAATGATTCTTTCTGGTCGTTGTCTGCGTCCAGCTGCCTGCCTCCGCGGACGAACTTGTCTTGCTTGGGGCAGCTGAGGTCCATAGGCCATCCAAAGGCCGAATGGACCGACGATATACGGGCGTAAAAAAACGAGCCCGAGCCTGCACCGACCGCCAACCTGAATCTTCCCGCAGGCGCGAGTGCTGCGGCCGCTTGAATCGCCGTACGCGCGGCCCCACAACCTTTCTCACGTATTCAAAGCGGAATCGACGCGGTGAAACAATTCGACGGCACAACCATTCTGGCCGTGCGCCACAAGGGCCAGGTAGCCATTGCCGGCGACGGCCAGGTATCCATGGGAAACACCATGTTCAAGGGCAACGCGCGGAAAGTGCGCCGGCTCTATGATGACCAGGTGCTGGCCGGTTTTGCCGGCGGTACGGCCGATGCCTTCACGCTGTTCGAGCGATTTGAGACCAAACTGCAGCAGCACGGCGGTCAACTCGTGAAATCCGCGGTCGACATGGCCAAGGACTGGCGTACCGATCGCGCCCTGCGTCGTCTGGAAGCGCTGCTGCTGGTAGCCGATGGCACGGCTACGCTCATGCTCTCCGGCAACGGCGACGTCATGGAACCGGAGTTCGCCTGCATGGCGATTGGTTCCGGCGGCTCGTTTGCCCAGGCGGCCGGCCGTGCGCTGGTCGAGAACACCGACATGGGCGCCCCCGAGATCGCCGAAAAAGCCATGCATATCGCCGCTGATACCTGTATCTATACCAATCATCACATCACCGTCGAGGTGTTGGACAATGTCTGAGACAGCCCCCGAAACGCTCACATCCGATGAGCCGAAAGCGCTGCCGCGTGCTGAGATGACGCCGCGCGAAATCGTCGCCGAACTAGACCGTCACATCATTGGTCAGGCCGACGCCAAACGCTCGGTCGCCATCGCACTGCGCAACCGCTGGCGGCGGATGCAACTTGACGAGGGCATACGCGGCGAGATCACGCCCAAGAATATTCTGATGATCGGCCCGACTGGCGTCGGCAAGACCGAGATCGCCCGGCGCCTGGCCAAGCTGGCCAACGCGCCGTTCACCAAGGTCGAGGCAACCAAGTTCACTGAAGTCGGCTATGTCGGCAAGGAAGTCGATTCAATCATCCGTGACTTGGTGGAAGTCGGCATCAAGATGGCGCGTGAAGCCGCCAAGAAGCGGGTTCACCGTGCTGCCGAGCAGGCCGCCGAGGAACGTATTCTTGATGCGCTCCTGCCCAAGCCGAAAAATGATGACTGGGACGACTCTGCCAAGGCCACCGAATCCACGGCGACGCGCGAGGTCTTTCGCAAGCGTCTGCGTGAAGGCAAGCTTGATGACAAGGAAATCGAGCTGGAATTGCGTCAGGCACAGCAGAGCATGGAAATCATGGCGCCGCCGGGCATGGAGGAGATGACCAATCAGCTCCAATCCATGTTTCAGAACATGGGCGGCAATCAGAAGACCAAGCGCAGCAAGATCAGGATTCGAGACGCTTATCGCCAACTCGTCGACGAGGAAGCCGCCAAGCTGGTGGACGAAGAACAGATCAAGACCCAGGCGATCTACGAAGTCGAGAACGGCGGCATCGTCTTCCTCGACGAGATTGACAAGGTCTGCAAGCGCTCGGAGGCCGGGGGCTCGTCAGGCGGCGACGTATCCAGAGAAGGTGTACAGCGCGATCTGCTGCCGTTGGTGGAAGGTTCCACCATCTCCACCAAGTACGGCATGGTCCGTACTGACCACATCCTGTTTATTGCCTCGGGCGCGTTTCACGTCGCCAAGCCGTCGGATCTGATTCCGGAGCTCCAGGGCCGACTGCCGATCCGCGTCGAGCTGGATGCGCTCAAGGCCGAGGACTTCGTCCGCATTCTCACCGAGCCGCATTGCTCGCTGACCGAACAGTACGTCGCTCTTATGAACGTAGAAGGCGTCCATATCGAGTTCACCAAAGACGGCGTCCAGCGGATTGCCGACATGGCATTCAAGGTCAACGAAGGCACCGAGAATATCGGCGCCCGTCGCCTGCATACGGTGATGGAGCGCCTGATGGAAGAGATTTCCTTTGACGCGCCGGACAAGTCCGGTAATACGCTGACGGTGGACGCAGCCTATGTCGACGGAAAGTTGAAGGATCTGGCAGCAGACGAAGATCTGTCTCGCTATATTCTGTAGTCTTTCAGGGTCTCTCAAATAGCAACAAGGCGATGAATGGACGCACCAACCGACATCACGCTGCATCAGAAATCTCGAGTGCTGGAAGTGGTCTATCCGGACGGCGTGACCTATCGTCTGCCGCTGGAATATCTCCGCGTGTTCTCGCCGTCAGCAGAAGTGCGCGGCCACGGCGGGCCGATGGAACTGGTGACCGGCAAGAAAGATGTGAGCGTTACCGCAGTCGAGCCGGTCGGTAATTACGCCGTCCAGCTGCACTTTGATGACGGGCACAACACCGGTATCTATTCCTGGTCGGCGCTGCGCGAGTTTGGCGCCGACTACGAGACGAACTGGGCGGACTATCTGGCCCGGCTGGACAAGGCCGGCGCCTCGCGCGATAAGCTCTGGCACTGATGGCTGTCAGCAGCGCGCGGTTTGGACAGACAAGCCCGATGCCGTTGTCGACATCGGGCTGCGTCAGGTTCAGCCGCCGGCGTTGGCGATCTGGCCTTTGATGGTCTGGGTCTGCAGGTCTGGATCGGCCTCGATATCGCTCGTCGAATACAGCAGCTTGCGATAGTCCTTGTTCGAGAACCGCTGATCCTGGTCGCTGAAATGAGCCGACGACGGATTGCCTGACTGGCTGTAGCTGACCAGGCCATAGGCCTCCGGGCCGTGGGCGGTGAAATCCAGGCCGAAATGCCAGCTGGTGCCGTAGCCGATCATCCAGCCTTGGCCCGGCGTATTGGACAACTCACCGGTGTTGTCGATCGTGCTGGCGGGCGCGATGCGCGGAAAGCGCGTGCCGTCGTCTACATTCTGGGTTGCCACAGAGACAATATCGAATCCGCCTTCCAGGTTCTGGGTGCCGGGCCATGGGATTACGGCGCCGCTCGGAGCAGGGCTTGCCCCCGGCGGCACGCCGGCTGATTGCTGCTCGTACTGCACTTCGCCCAGCGGCGCGTCGTAAGCAATACCGCCCTGGTCAAGCTTGTTGAGCGCGACCGCCAGTGCTTGCAGCATGGGATCGTCGGCGGGATTCGCCGCGCGGGCTTTGGTGTGCTCGGGGTGTTCGCGGGATCGCTCTTATCGAACGCCACCGTGAACTGATCCGGATAGCTCGGAGCGTAATTGGCCACGAATACCCGGAATACCTGGGCGCCGGTGCTGTCGGTGTTGTACACCCCGTCCCAGCCCGCCAAGGCACTGCAACCGGCCGCCACGGACCGGCTGTTGCCGCTCGTTGTGGGAATAGTCGTATTGCCGGCCTTCTGGCAGCGCTGCAACAGATCCGGCAGGAGTAGCTCGGCGTAGTAGGCGCGGTTCGAATACAGCGCGTTGATGATCTTTTGGCCGGTGAACTTGCCGTCATCGCCGGCAGGTTTGACGCCGGACAGACCGGCATCCGTGGGATGCTCGAGCATTTTCAGGCTCATGCGCGTACGCGGGCTGAGGATGCTCTTGGTCGGCCCGTACAACGGCGAGTAGCCGGTCAAGAAGTCCGCTGGATTGGTGGCCCAGTAGCTGTCGTTCGAGTTCTGTACGAAGTCGCGGCGTTCAAGTTTAGGCATGGCAGCGTAACCGGTCCGCCCCCCGCACTTGCCCTGAACCCAGTCATCCCGCGACGTGCTGCCGTCCAGCAGCGTGATGCCGGCTTTTGCGAGACCGGCCACCATCGGGTTGGATTCGACGAGCTGCTGATATGCAGCAAGTGCCTTGGCCGATAGGTTGGGCACCGAGGTGCCATCGATATAGAACGCCTGTCCGGACTTGTCGGCATACATCGTATGGACCCACAGCACGCTGCCGCAGGCCTGGAACGGTTGCTTGAACTGGGCCAGATTGTGCGCGCGGCCCATGCCGAGCCACTGATCGACTACCTGCGATGCGGTGTCCGCGTTGGCGTCGCGATAGCTGAAGGCCACGGGCTTGCCGCCCAAGCTGTCCCCCCAGGCGGGCGCCGCGCTGTTCACCAGATTGGCGGCTACCATCGGACCGTATTCTGAATAATAGAACGTCTTTTGCAGGACGGTTGGCGTCGGACTGCCGTTGGCAACCTTGATCGTGAAGGTCTTGGACGTAATCGGCTTGGCCTGGCCGTCTTTCATATAGCTCATGTTATCGCCAGCTGCGAGCCTCAGCTCGTAGACCGTGCTGTTGACTGGGGTCGGTGAGGGGTTCACGCCGGGCGGGGCTGCCGAGAACGTCACCCCGGTCGTAAACTGGTCGCCGCTGGCATACAGCGAAATCAATTCGTAGTAGGCATACAGCGCCTGCGGGGTGATCGCTGTTACCCAGGGCTGATTCGCACATTTGCCCGGCAGATCGCCGGCCGGCGTGTCGGCAACATATGTGTTGTAACCGGCGGCAAAGCCGCTGATCATCGCGCGCGATTCCGGCGACAGGCCGGCATAGCGGGCCTTGGCCTTGTCCAACAGGCCAAGCGCGCGATAGCTGAAGTCGGTAATGATATTGATGCTGTTCGGGCCCGGGCCATAGTACTCGGCCCGGCGCCCGGTCGCGCGCAGTATCGAGTCGGCAATGATGCAGACGTTGTCGCGAGCCTGGACATAGCCTTCACCGAACGCCGCGGATTCCAGATTGTCGGCAACGATATGTAGTGGCGCGGCGCGAGTTCGGGAGGATTACATCGATAATACTTTAGCCGGCTGTTGGCCCGGCTTATAGAAATGCACCCCCGGCATGCACTGATGACTGGCTCGGCGTGCTGATGGAACCATCGCCGGCCGATGCCGCGCTTGTTTCCTTATCGGACTGCATTTGTCGGTATGGCGCCGCGCACGGTCACCAGGAGCCGCTCAGGTCGAGCTGTCCAGGCGAGTCGCCGGGCATTGCTTGCGATGTTCTCTGGCATACAGCAGCCCCATGACGATTGCCAACATCAGCCCGATGACGAACAGGCCTGCAAACACGACGAACGTGTCAGAGAACGCGCTGGTGACCCCTTGGATCGTACGGGTAGCCGGCGTCTGGCCCGAATACAGGCTGTGGAAGTCCACCGTGGTCCCCAGATGGGCGGCCGTACGCATGGTCAGCAGCAGCGCAAACAGATTGACGCCGAGCGTACCGCCCAGCTGACGCGAAAAACTGATCACGCTTGAGCCTTGTTGGGTCAGCGTTGTCGGCAGGCCGCGCAAGCCGCCGATATTGAGTGCCGGCATCATCAGCCCCAGCCCCATGCGCCCAAAAGCGATTACGACGGCCATCAGCCAGAAGTCGGTTGTTGGACCGCTGGCTGCCAGACCGAGCAACCCCAGTGCCATGCCGATGCAGCCAACGATGTTCAGCCAGTGTGCCGGAAAGCGATCGGCCAGGCGGCCGGCCACCGGGAAGATCACCAACAGCGTCAAGCCTGCCGGCATCATGACCAGGCCGGTGGCGCTGGGCGATAGTTGCTGGACGCTCTGGGCGAACAGCGGAATAAGATAGGTCGATCCATACAGGCCGGCGCCGTAGATCAGCGATATGGCACTCGCCAGCACGAAGCGGGGATAAGCAAAGACCGACAGCTGAATCAGCGGAACCGGTGCGCGCAGCAAGCGCACTACAAAAGCGGCCGAGATGGCCAGGCCGAGACCAACCAGCCAGCCGCTGCCGACTGTCTTTGCTGCCAGGCCGGTCAATCCGCAAAGCAGCAGCAACAGGCCGACGGCCAGCAAGGTAAAACCCAGCCAGTCAAACACCACCCGTTTGGGCGTATCACCGTGCGGCAGATAGTAGCGCGCGCCCCACAGCCCAAGCAGGCAGAATGGAATCGCCGGCAGGTAGACCGCGCGCCACGACAACCAGTCGATCAATACGCCGCCCACGGCCGGCCCGACCGCCGGCGCCAGCACGACGCCCATGCCGTACAGGCCGAGCGCCTTGCCGCGCTCGCTGTCGTCGAAAACCTGGAAGATCATTACCAGCGCCAATGGCTGGATGATGCCGGCAGTCGCGCCCTGCAGCACGCGTGCGCCAATCATCACCCAGGCATTCGGGCTGGCAGCAGCCAGCAGGCAGGCGGCCAGAAACACCCACAGGCAGAGCTCGAACGTACGCCGCTGGCCGAATCGCTCCATGACACGCGCGCTGGCGAGCATGGTAGCCGTCATGGCCGCCAGAAAACCGGTCGACAGCCACTGGGCGGCGCCCTGAGTCATGCCGAAATCGGCCATGATCGGGGGAATGGCCACGTTGACCACGGTCGCGTTGAGTACGACCGCAATCGTGCCCATCAGCACGGTCAGCGCCACCGGCCAGCGACGTGCGGACGTGCGATGTGTCTGCGACGATGGCATCCCCGGATTATAACGTGGGCGGACCGGCCGGGGCTGCCGGTCCGCCATTTCCGGGCGCTACTGCGTGCGTGGTGTTATCGCGAAGTTGGCGTCGTTGCGGTAATTCGGCTTGACGCTGCGATTCTTGAAGACCTGCCAGGCCTGAGCCCCCTTGGGCAAACCGCTGTCGACAGCCATGGCCAGGCCGGGCTGAAGGTTCGACGGGAAACCGGTGGTCGAGTAGGCATACCCTCTCATCTCGCCCTGTTTATATGAGGCCGACGAGTGATTGTTGATCTGGCGCAGCATGGCAGCGCTGTTGCAGCTCGTGCCGACCAGATACGGGAAAGTGGCCCGGTAGGCCTCGTCGAGCGTGACATAGTCGGGTGCGTAGCGGCTCGGACGGACCTGCAGCTTGTAGGCCGAAGCCTCCAGCCAGCAGTAGCCACCATCGGCGTTATTCTTCCAGTTGGTCATCCGGGCAATCTGGAATTGACCCAGCCATTTGAGAAAAGCCTCGGCGCCAGGCGTCTTCTGTTCGGCGGCATGGCCGACTGCCCAGGTGAAGAAATCCTGCTGCCACGGCGCAATACCGACGCGCGGACGTCCGCCCAGCGGATAGATCACGGCGCCGTACCCGTTGAGTACGTGCAACGGCTTGTTGGACTGCGTATAGGTCTTGTTGTAGTCAGCCAGAATATTCTTGATCTGCTTGCTGAAATACGGCTTCATGGGGTCTGTGTCGGGCGTGGCAAACGCCGCATCGCTGATGCTCCGCAGCCCCCAGGCCTGGCCACGAACCTGGCCCTGGGCATGCTGCAGAATGCCGCGGCCGTATTCCCGATACTTCGGGTTGCCCCACAGCTCCACGTAGGAGGCCACGAACTGCATCTCCTCAAGATAATAGAAATCGCCGGTGACCAGATAAGGCACGTATCCGATCGAAGGATGATGCGAGATATCGAAAATCAGCGGCGTATGGCAATCGCTATGGCAGGCGGGCAGCAGATCACGCCGGTATTTGCCGCCGGTTTGGCTAGCATGACTGTAATCGGCCAGTGTCACGTAAGGATGACGCGTGACTTCCAACGGCCGACCGGTTGCCCGATCACGATAATGAAAACTATAACTGCCGGCCGCATTGTCGTTGGCCAGCATCCACTGGAAGGCACGACGATCGCCAGAGACGACGAACTCAGACGTCCAGCGCGGTAACGGGCCGATCGCCGCCTGAGCCCCGGTGTCCGTCATGGCACGCGTCTGGTCGCCGTGGCTCATCGGCGGAAAGGATTTGCTGACCGAGTTCAAGAAGCCGTTGCTTGGCTTGAGCTTCGCGTAGTGTGAAATGGCACCCGTGGACTGCAGGTAATTGGTGTCGATCCGGGCATAAACCTTCGGGTCATCGTGCCACCAGAGCGTTCGATGCCAGCGCGCCTTGCGATAATGCGTGAGGCCGTTGTCGCTGTAGTGATGCTGGCCGACATCGATATCGATGGAATAATGCTGGTTGGACGGATTGGCGACGTAGGCCCAGTCGTTCTCGATCACGGTGTCGACCCGTGCGCGCGTTACCTGACCGTTGCTGTCGGTGTAGGCCCGGATATTGAAATAAGCAGCCATATGCGACCGTGTACCGTCGTTCTTGTCGATCGGTCCGCCAACGACCCATTCCGACACCAGCGGGCCGGCCAGCCAGTGCTTGCACTGGCGTCCCCAGGCTGTACAGCCGCCGGACTGCATGACGTTGCGCAACAGCGTGCGCGCATCGACGGCGTAGTGTTTTCCGCGTTGTTTGATATCGACCTTCGCGTCGAAATCCGTCGATAGCAGTGCGTTGATCGTCACGTCGCCGCTGTTGGCGGCCTTCGACGCACGCCGGAACTCTACGTGTGTCGGGCTGCCCGCGTTGACCTGCGGTAGCCGCATGGACACGATCGCGTGCCGCAACGAGCCATCGCCCCAATGCGCCTTGGCATCGACCTGGGTCGGTATCCGCTGGCCGTTCACGGTCGCGATGACCGACTGACCGCGCGGCACATCGCCGTCAACAAAGACCTGGCCCAATGTGATCGGCAGATCGCTGCCACCGCTGGCCGACTCGGCAACGGCGTTGAAACCAACGATTGCCTTGCTGCTGTTGCCAGCCGAGGCACTGCCGCCACTGCTGCCACTGCTGCCACTGCTGCCACTGCTGCCGCTGCTGCCGCTACTGCCGCTACTGCCGCTACTGCTACTGCCGTCGTTCGGGTGGTAGGTGCCGGAGGCGCCGTAATTGCTGATATACCGGTTCGTAGAGCCGGCGTGATAGGCGTTGTTGGAACTGTTGGCGTAGTGGCTGCTTGACACGCCCGAACTCCCGCTGGCGGGGTGGGACGAACTCGAGGAGTAAACCGCCGCGCCGGCGGTGAGGACGGATGACGCCAAAATAGTAATGCTGCCGATCGACCATCGAATGATTGTTGTTTTCATGGGTCTGCTTTCCGCTGCCAGATGAACACGGCGTATTCGCCTCGCGCCGATCGTTCATGGGCCGGCACGAAAACGCGATACGCGGGAAGGAGGCGGCCCGGCCGTCGTAGCGTCGATCGCAACGCGTTAGACCCGTGACTTTGCGCAGCCGTCTTTCGACGACGATGCCCTGACTCGAGACGAACGCTAAGAACCGCGTCGCATCTTGTCAATTGTTCATGTGCGGCCCACATAAATTTTCATGCCGCTGTGAATGCGGGTTGGACAATTCGTAGGCGTCGGAAAATATTACATTTTCGTTGTCCGTGTGTCATCGAAGACCGTAGAAATACCGATATGACGGTCATTTTTCGTGTTGGCCTCGTTCTTGCTTTGCGTAGCAATAACACTTCCCGGCGCATGCCACTGTCATGAGTTTGATCCAAGTCGCGCGGCCTTGGTCCGCTGCCAAACTCCGCTCTCTGCGAATGCAGATGCTTAATACTGCATTTGTTGCGCTTGTTTTTGCGCTCGGCGTAAGCCAGATGGCGTCGGCCAGCGTCGTGCAGACGTCTGCTGCCACGTTTGGCGTCGACGCATCGTTCATCAATTTCAACGAAGTCCCGCTTGGCACGGGAAACCCGATCTATACGCCCGGCCCAGGCCAGGCTGGGCGCACGTCGGTGGAGTTTGGTGGATATTTTCAAGGACAGTCGCTAGGCAATGCGGCGGCATGCGGTGGGGTCGCCGGCTGTCTGCTGGGGGCACCGTCAACCGGACTCGCTCTGGACGCTAGCGCGCCGCCTGTATTCACCATCAACGATGGCTCGAGCCAGAGCAATCCTGTGCTATCCGGCTCGCCGCTGTTCGCGGGGCCAATCACGATTGCCTTTAGCGTGAATCAGGCGGGTGTCGGCATATCTGCGGGCTTCGCCAACTCCCTGGGTGCTGAGCGCCTGACGGCCTTCGACCGCAACGGCAATGTGTTGGCCTCGGTCGTCAATAATATGCTCGGCTACTCGTTACTCGCAGTTGCCAGCGATGATCTGTCGAACCAGATCGCCGGTGTGCAATTGACCGGAACCAGTCTGGCCACCGGGTTTGATGCTGAATTTCTGTTGTTTGGCGAGGGCGATCAGCTCCTGGGCGGCAACGGGCCAGGGCCCGTGCCGGGAGTTCCCGAGCCATCCAGCATTGGCTTGTTCGCACTGGCGCTCGCCGGGATCGCGCTCGCTACTCGCAGACGTAGGCTACGCGGTTAAGGAACCCGTGATCGAATCCTCGCCGCAGCCTGGTTTTAGTCAGCTTCTAATGATGCGAGTCATCACACCGTCTTGGCGAATCAAAGCGTGATAAAGCGCCGACGCAATATGCAGGGCGAGTAACCAGAAGAACACCCAGCCGACGTAGCCGTGTGCTGAGCCGATCCAGCTTGGAGCCGAGTGCGCAGGAATCAGCGACGGGATAGCGAACAGTCCGAATATTGGCACGCCGTGGCCTTGGTTCATTACCAGGGTCAGGCCGATCAGCGGCTGCACCAGCATCAGTACATACAGCAGGGCGTGTGTTATCTGTGACAGTCGCTGTTGCCAGTTCGGCAGGAACGCATTCGATGGACGCGAGCCTGTCAGGCGCGTCACGATCAGCGCGATCGCAGTCAGGAGAATCAGGGTGCCGAACGACATATGTGCGACTATCACTATCCGATGCCCCGACCCGTGCTGACCGACAACACCGAGTAGCCACACCAAAATGTACTGGACCGCCAGCATGCCGAAAAGCAGCCAGTGCAAGCCGCGGATCCCGGCTCCATAACCACCCGGTGCGCGAGCAGGTGAATTGGTCATATACAGCCCCTAGTTTCGTTAACAGCATGCCGCCCAATGCGGCTCCGCGTTTGAATCCTACGTCAGTCGGTCGTAAGAATTGTGTCAACTCGTCATGATCAGGCGATATAGACGTCCGACTGCTTGGCCTTGTGTTCAGGCTCGACATGAATTGTGACGCGGCAATTGGGCACGGCTTTTTGCAGGGCGGATTCCAATCGATCGCAGATCCCATGGGCTGTTCGCACGGGCAGGTCGCCAGAGACCACTAGATGAAATTCGATGAAGGTTTGTCGCCCGGCGTGGCGGGTTCGCAGGTCGTGCGCCTGATAAGCCCCTTCGGCGTGTTCGAAGATGACGCGGCGAATTCGGTCGAGTTCGTCGGTTGGCAAGGACTCGTCCATCAGGCCGCCCACCGACTCACGTACCAGCCCCCAACCCGACCACACAATATTCAACGCCACCAGAAAAGCGATGATCGGGTCGAGAATCAGCCAGCCGGTGAGACTGACCAGTACAACCCCAGCGAACACGCCGGCCGACGTCACGACGTCTGCCAATAGATGCTTGCCGTCGGCGATCAGGGCCAGCGAACGCAGCCGACGGCCGCTGCGCAGCAGCACAAAGGCCCATAGGCCATTGAGCAGTGACGCCAGCCCGTTGAAGGCCAGGCCGGCGACCGGCGCGGCGATAGGCTTCAGATCGAACAGGCTGAACCAGGCTTCGCGGATGATCGCCAGCGCGGCGATCACGATCAGAATGCCTTCTAGAACAGACGAGAAATACTCGGCCTTGCCGTGTCCAAATGGGTGATTGCGGTCGGCCGGCATGGCGGCCACGCGTAGAGCGACCACGGCGGCGCCCGCAGCGACGATATTGATGATGCTCTCAAGCGCGTCCGATAGCAGAGCAACGCTGCCGGTCATCCAGTAGGCCAGGGACTTGAGGCCCAGTACCACGCAACCGACAGCAACGCTGCCCAGTGCTAATTTGACGGTGTGATGCACGGCAGGGCTCGCTCGTCCAGTACGGCCGGGTCATATAATTATAAGGCCCTAGTCGACGGCAGTCAGCGCCTGTCGGATATCCTCGATCAGCGAATCGATTAGTTCTGGCGTGGTGTTCCAACTGCAGACAAAACGCACGCCGCCTTCACCGATAAACGTATAGAAGGTCCAGTTCAGGGCACGCAGGCGTGTCTGCGCGGCCGCCGGTAACTGAAGAAAAACGCTGTTGGCCTCGACCGGAAACATTAGCCTGGCATCGGCTATCGACTGTACGCCGGCGGCCAGTCGCTGGGCCATGGAGTTGGCATGCTGGGCGTTGGACAGCCAGGCGCCGGTCTCCAGCAAGCCGAGCCAGGGCGCGGCCAGATAACGCATCTTCGATGCTAGCTGACCGGCTTGCTTGCAGCGATACTCGAAATCCAGCGCCAGTTGCCGATCGAAGAAGATCACGGCTTCGCCAAAGGCGAGCCCGTTCTTCGTGCCCGAAAAACACAGCACGTCCACGCCAGAACGCCAGGTAAGCTCTGCCGGCGACAGATTCAGGCCAGCGCAGGCATTGGCAAACCGCGCGCCGTCCATATGCACCCGCAGATCGTAATGATTGGCAATCTCGCGGATCGCACTCAACTCGTCCAGCCCATACACGGTGCCGACTTCTGTAGCCTGGGTGACAGACACTACCCGTGGCCGGGGATAATGAATATCACCACGTCGAGTCACCGTTGTGGCAATGCCTTCGGGCGTGACCCGGCCATTCTCGCCGGCCACGGTAAGCAGCTTGGACCCGTTCGAAAAGAACTCCGGGCCGCCGCATTCGTCGGTCTCGATATGCGCCAGCTGATGACAGATCACGCTGTGATAGGACTGACACAGCGACGCCAGGGCCAGCGAGTTGGCCGCGGTGCCGTTGAACACGAAGAACACTTCGCAATCGGTCTCGAACAACTCGCGAAAGCGATCGCTGGCGCTGGCGGTCCACTGATCGTTGCCATAGGCCAGATCGTCGCTGCGATTGGCGCGCTCGATATATTCCATTGCCTCGGGACAGATACCGGACGTGTTGTCGCTGGCCAGAAAACGCGGCACGCTGGGTTGGGCCGGCTGGATAGAAGCGGTCTTGGACATGACGGTATTCCGAAAACGTGGGCAATCTGGGCGGAAAATAGGTGGTCGGCAAGGCAAGCGCAAGCCCGGCGTGTCAACATTGTTACCAGCGGATCGTCGCCCGTCCGGAATCGAAAGCCTGCAAGCTCGACCAAGGCTCGTGCGCATGACTTACAGGGCAAGCCTGCGCGGCATCGTATGAAACGGCAACAGGTCCGGGCTCGTCTAAGCTATCCTCCAAGCTGGTAAAGCCGCGCATCGGAGGGCACGTCGCGCTCGCACGACCGCGCTTGCACAGGGCACGAAACGTGCTTGCCCTGGAGGTCCATTAGACGGCCTGCCGGGGCGCCATGAATTCAAAGGGAGGCAATATGACAATCAGACTCACGGCTTTGCTGGCGGCGGCACTCGTTGCCGGGCTGTCGGTCACGACGTCGGCAATGGCGGCCAACGCGCCGATTACTATATATACCGACCAGTACGCTGGCGACGAAGCGATCAGCCGTGTGGCGCGCGATCTGATCGAAGCGCACTACGATACACCCGTCGAGTTGAAAGCGGTATCGGTCGGCGTCTCGTTCATCGGCACCACGCACAACAAGCGCAGCATGTTTCTGGCGGCCTGGTTGCCCAAGACCCACGCTGACTACATGGCGCGCGTCAAGGACAAGGTCGTCACGCTCGGTACGATCTACAACGGCGCGCGGTTGGGCTGGGCGGTGCCCAGTTATGTACCCAGGGATCAGCTCGACAGCATCGCCGACCTCAGCAAGCCAGCGGTAGCCGACAAGCTGAACGATCGCATTCAGGGGATCAGCCCCGGCGCGGGCCTGATGGAAGTGTCCCACAAAGCGCTCAAGGCCTATGGTCTGGATAATTACCGCTTGAGCAATGCCAGCGGTGCCGCGATGACCGCTGCGCTCAAGCGCGCCATCGAAGACAAACAATGGATTGTGGTCACCGCCTGGAGCCCGCACTGGATGTGGCAGCGATTCAATCTGCGTTATCTGAAGGATCCGAAATCAACCTTGGGCGCCAGCGAGCGAGTAGAGGCAATCGCCAACCCGCACCTGCCGAAATCGGCCCCGCGGGTGACGGCATTCATCAAACGCCTGCATTTCAGCTTGGACCAGGTAAATGCGATGCTGGCCGACGCCAACAAGACCTCCTACGACAGCGCAGCCAAGCATTTCATCACGAACCACCCGGACCTGGTGAAAAGCTGGCTGGGTGATAGCTGATCGATAGACAGGAACGGCGCAGTTTCGCCCTACGCGTAGGCGAGCAGAAAATTCGGTCCAGTCGAGCGTGCGCTACGATCCCGGGCGCGGGGCGCCGCGGTGCCCCGTGCACGATTGCGCTTGCCTGTGTCATGCAGTGGCTGCACAAGACATTCACACGCTTTAACCTGCTCGTCTTTGAACACCACAGGAGCACCTCATGTCGACAGCGTTGATTCGCCAGGCCCGTGCGGAAGACGTAGCGCAGATTCTGGCGTTCATCACGGAGTTGGCGATCTATGAGAAAGCCGAGCGCGAAGTGGTGGCGACGGCCGAAGATATTCGCCGCGATCTGTTCGGGCCGCATCCAGCGCTGTATGCGCTCATGATGGAAGCCGACGGTCAGGCGGTCGGCTTTGCCGTGTATTTTCTCAATTACTCGACCTGGCTTGGCCGCCACGGCATCTATCTGGAAGACCTCTACGTCACGCCGGCGGCACGCGGTGCCGGCTATGGCAAGCAGATGCTGCAGCATCTGGCAGCGCTGGCTGTCGAGCGCGGCTATGGCCGCATGGACTGGAGCGTGCTCGACTGGAACCAGCCCGCCATCGATTTCTACGAAGCGGCCGGCGCACGCGCGCAGAGCGACTGGGTTGGCTATCGGCTCCAGGGCCAGGCGCTGGCGGAATTTGCCGCCGACTGAGTCGCGCCCGAGCGCCGATCAAGGCCGCAAGCCGGCGTGCGATGTCTCCCGCGTCGGCCTGCGGCCACCGATAACCGCCGGCTACTGTGTGCCAGGATTTTTCGCAGCCGACTTCAGCAAGGCACGAAAATCGGGATCCAGCGAGGCCGGATCAATACGCATGCCGCCCGAGACCACCGGAATGAAGCGGTTGTCCTTGCCGGCGCGGATCGGGTTAATGTATTCCCACACAATATCTCCGCTCGCCGTGACTTCCAGCAGACGGCCGCCGTCCGATTCGGTGATCAGCGTGTTGCCGTTGGCCAGCCGCTGATCCATGCCGCGAATGCTACTGTCCAGCGGGTGCTGTTGACTGCCCTCGTAGGACCATTCGACCTTGTCGGTATGGGGATCAAATTCAATGACGCGCGACCTGTTGTGCGGTTTCATGTTGCCCAGATTGTCGAACATCAGGATATGGCCGTTGGGCAGCACGTGCGGGTCGTGCGGGTCGAGCCAGTTGCCGTGTATGCCCCAGACAATCTGTTTGGCCTGCGGATCGACCAGAATCAGCAGGTTCAGCTGGCGCAGCATGAGCAGCACGTCGCCCGGCCTGCCAAAGCCCAGTGCCTTGATCTGCTTCGGCCCCAGCCAGTCGACAGAATTGACGTGCAGCGGATCGAAATCGGCGAACCAGGGTTCGCTGCGCCGCAGTGCTATGCCGTAGGGTGAATGCACCAGCATGTCCATGATCGAAATCTTGCTCAGCTGCTTGCCGTCCGGCGACAGCGTGACCAGGAAATCCTCGAGGTAGGGCCTGGGCACAAACGAGAACCGAGGCGGCAGCGGCTTGCTGGTGAAATCGTGGGTCAGCGTGACCACGCGCCCGTCGTTGGTCAGATCCAGATCGTGGTGTACGTGCTGCAGATAGCGCCACACGATATGCGAACTGGGATCCAGCTCCACCAGGCCATAGCCCCAGGGCGTGTCGTTGCCGGAGATATACATCGCCAGCAGATTGCCGTTGGCCAACAGACGCGCGCGGCGCATATAGATCAGATCATCGGCCTGCGGGTTTTTTACCGCCGCGTTCTTGGTCCACACCTTGCTGAAGGGCAGCTGCCACTGATGCACCACATGGCCATTGGCATCAATCAGTCGCGCCACGCTTGAATCGCCGGACGTATACAGCGTATAGCCAGGCTGCATGCGTGCCGTGTCCTTGATGGTCACGCCGCGTGCCGGCGTCCGTGCCACCCGCCACAGATCGGTGAACAGCGGGTTGGCGTCCTCGGTCTGTTGCCACTGGGCGACGGCGGCCCGATACGCATCGTGCACGATCGGGTACGGCCAGACCTGGGTCAGTGCAATGACAATGCCGGCGGTCAGCGCCAGGAATATGATCGCAAGGTAATGCAGCGCAGCGGCAAGAAAATTCAGTTTCATGGACGGCCCGTCAGAGCAACAGAACAGCCGCTACGGGGCCGGTCTCTACCGATTACCCGCGACGGCCGGTACGCTTTGGACGCTGATTGTAGCAAGCTGGGCCCATTCGTCGTCAGCGCTTTTGAATCAATCCGGTACGGGTGCCGGAACGCCTTCATAACCGGCCGCCGACGGCGTCAGTGTCGTGCCCATGGAGGCAACGATTACGGCGCCAATGGCCAGCCACTGGTACAGACCGAGCGATTGGCCGAGAAATAACAGGCCGGAGACCGCACCGAACGCTGGCTCCAGGCTCATCAGCGTGCCAAAGGTCTGGGTGGGCAAGCGCGGCATCGAAATCATCTCCAGCGTATAGGGCAGAGCGGTCGACAGGATCGCCACCCCGAGCCCCAGGCCGAGCACGGTTGGGTCCAGCAACACCGTGCCGGCTTGCCATATGCCGACCGGCGCGATCAGCACGGCGGCAATCGTGACCCCGAGAACGGCACTCTGCATGCCGTTGGCCGCACCGGCCTTCTGGCCGAAAAAGATATACAGCGCCCAGCAGGCGCCGGCGCCCAGCGCGCAGAGCACGCCGGGAATATGCAGATCGCCGGTGGTTGCCGGCGCCGGCCACAGCAGCACTGCCAGCCCGCTAACCGCCAGCGCCACCCAGACCAGATCCAGGATACGCTTGGACGAAAGCAGGGCGACCGTGAGCGGTCCCGTGAACTCGAGCGCTACAGCAATGCCCAGCGGCACGGTCTGCAACGCCTGATAGAACAGAAAATTCATCGTGCCTAGCGCCACACCATAGATCGCGATGTGTCGCCAGGCGCCCGGCGCAATCCGTTTACGCCACGGACGCATCAGCGCCAGCAGTATTACGGCGGCCAGGATCAGGCGCACCGATGTGATACCGGCAGCCCCGGCGATCGGAAACAGTGATTTGGCCAGCGACGCGCCGCTCTGGATCGATGCCATGGAGATCAGCAGGATCGCCACGGGCCAGATACGCGTCAGAATGGCAGAATTGCGAATAGACATATCCAACTCAGGCAGAACGTGAACGGCGCGAGCAGCGGAGGCGGATAATGACTGAAAAATCATCAATGGGCAATATATTGCGCAAAAAAAATTCGCGGCCGGATGTGCTCGTTCACGTCGCAGCCAACGTACGACGCCTGCGCCACGCTGGCGGACTGAGCCAGCAAACCTTGGCGGATGAGGCCGGTGTCAGCCGCCGGATGCTGGTGAATATCGAAAAAGGCGATGTGAACGTCAGCCTGAATACGCTCGACAGCCTTGCCGAAGCACTCGGCGTGCTGTTCTATGCCCTGGTTGCGCCACCCGACTCGGCCGACTCGGCCCGTATCGACGAAATCGCATGGGCCGGCGAATCGCCGGGCAGCGAGGCCCGCCTGCTCGCCAGCAAGGGCGCGCGTCAGGAAGTCGAGCTATGGCGCTGGGCACTGGCGCCGAGCGATACCTATGCCTCGGCTGCGGACCCCGCCGGCTGGACCAACATGGTCGTCGTCACCGACGGTTGCCTCACGGTGATTGCGGGCGAAGACGAGTTCACGATCGAGGCGGGCAATTTTCTCGTGTTCGAAAGCGACCGACCACATGAATTTTCCAATCGGGGTTCGGCCGTTGCACGATTTGTTCGCAACGTCGTCTATTGATTCCGCCAGGAGCCTGGGCGCAGGAATCGTGTTCGCAGCCGCATGTGTTTCTACGGCCCAGGCTCTCAGGCGACCATCGATCAATGCTTGCCGCTGTTCGAATCCTCGCTGGTGCGTATACGGAACACCGCATAGGGCTTGTTTCTATCATCATGCCCGCCGCGGTATTGGGGTTGCCGCTGTAACTGGTTGGCGGTGACGTACAGGTCGCCGTTGGGACCCAGACTCATCGTGTCCGGCCAGAGCAGTCGTGGGTCGTGGGCCAGCGTCGACCAATGGCCGTCGGCGGTATTCAGCACATGGATGGCGTTGTGCTCGTAATCGGTCGCATATAGCCGGCCATTCTTGCCCATCAGCAGGCCGTCCGAAGCACCTTTCTCCCCGAGATCGGTCACGCCGTTCTGTACGGTTTGCGGGGAGGCCTCGCGATCGCGCAGCCATTTCGTCGGCACGCTGTACAGATGCCGTCCGCACAGCGCCGAGTAGTAGAGGGTCGAACCGTCGGCCGACAGGGCGATGCCGTCAACGGGAATGGCTGGCACGCTGGGCGGCTTCGTGCCGTCGTCCATCATCATGTAGCGGCCTTCCACGATCGGCCGAAAGCCCGGTTCCGCTTGGGTCGACGGGGCACCGTCGAGTTTGCGCCAGGCATTACCGCTGGCCAGGTCGACCACGATGATCGCGCCTGGTCCGGTGAACGAGGAATCGCTGATGTAGGCGATGCCCGCCTTGCCGTGATTGAAGTCAAAGCGCACATCGTTGAGGTAGCTCGAATTCAAGGCTGCGGAAGGCGGCAGCACGATCGTCCGGTCGACCCTGTTGGTGGCCAGATCGACTGCGACAAGTTTGGGCCCGCCGGCCAATTGGCCTGACTTGTCGTAGCCGTGAGCGGGCAATGTCCCGGTATCCAGAAGCCACAGATGGCCGTCACCAGGCGCGACCACGCTCTGCACGCTGACCAGTGACCTGCCGGGGTGTTTCAGATTCGGTGTGTTGAATGCCAGGTTGGGATAAGGCACTTCCTTGCCGCCCCGCAACTCGGCCACCGTGAATTTCACGCCGTCTCCCCAACGTGGATAAGACACGAACTGCCGGCCATTCGACGTAACCGTCAGGCCGGTTGGCATCTGGTTGTAAAACAGGAAATCAGGCGTCAGCTGGCCGACAGGGCGGTCATGGGCCAGATCCTGAGCCGAAGCGGTGGCCGCTGCAGCGGTCGTGGAGCCGGCGATGCCGAGTATGGCCGCGACGATGAAGGCCGAGCGCGTCTTGTAGTGCATGAGTCGGTCGATCATTGAGTAAGGCCCCAGTGTAGCCTTGTCCGACGACTGAACGGTAGAAGAATTTGCGCAACCCATTGTCTTGAAGGAGCTATTGCCTTTAGCTATTAGCCGAATAAAACTTTAGTCGTAGTTTCGTCCTTGTAAATGTGCATAGCGCACCAATATCACAAATCGTTATTCCGAAGTTTTTGACTATATAGGTAACTTGTGATGCATCTTCGATCAATCCGACACACCGCCATTGCCGCCGCCGCTGCCGTTCTTACGCTGGCAGGCGCCAGCGCTCAGGCCAGTGTCCAGCCCGGTAACTATCAGGATCATCTGGTACCAAGCGCGACACGGCATACAGCTGTTCAAGAGCCGAACCATGGTCAATCGGCCAAGCGACTTGTTCGGACAGAAACCCCCGTGCCTGCTGGCAACTATCAGGATCACGTCCTGCCGAGGACGACGCGCCGAACCGGCCATGTACAGGCCGTTACCCCCCAGTCACCCGCGGCCAATGATGTCGCCATGGCTGGCCAAGGTGAGCAGCGCTAAAGCCGTTGGCTGGCATACAGCACTAAGGCGAAACGGGCCCGGTCATTTCGATCGGGCCTTTTATTTTGCGTGTGAGGCGATAATCGCGCCCAGCCTATGCCCAGCGAAACAAGCATGCGCGCTTTGGATCAGGTCGCCGTGCTCGCGTCAGCTTCCGTAGCCGATCGTTGCCAATATGGCCCGCGAGTGCGCGAAGCTGATTGGACCTCGATGAATTTTTTTGGATTTCTCAGCGCTGAAGCCATTCTCCCCGTTGCCATGCCGGCTTGCCGGGGATCTTTTGAGGTCGTCTAAACCGCCGTTGACGTTCAAGTTTGCACGGTCGCGGCCGATGGCGTTATTCAAGCGGATGGCAGTAAAACTGCGTAGCGCATACCGCGCTTGAGCGCCGGGACAAGGCGACCCAACCGGAAAAGCCGTAATGCACGCTTCGAGTCTGCCGCATCGGCGGTCGGTGCACTGGCAGCCCCGCCGTCGGCTGCCTGGACGCGGCCCGCTGCGGCGTCATCTCTATCAGGGCAAAGCGATGAGCGATCTGGTCAAGCACTTCCATGAACGGTTCGAGATTCTGGGCGCCGATACACAAGCGCTCAGAGAACAGGCTTTTCGTCTGCGCTATCAGGTTTATTGCGTTGAGAGACAATACGAGGCCCGGACGAACTTCCTCGACTGCTGCGAGCGCGATACATTCGACGACCACTCCATGCATATTCTCGTGCGCGACCGACGCAGCGGCGAAGACAAGGCAACTGCGAGGCTGGTGACTGCTGGTTTGACGCGAGACCGGTTGTTCCCGATCGAGCACAGTTATCCGGAACTGCTGACGAAGTACGGTATTGACGACAACCTGCTGCCACGCGCTCGCTGCGTCGAAATTTCCCGGTTTGCCATTTCCAAGGAACGACGAGAGCGTGCTGGTGACCGGAACCAACGGCCGGTTCCGACTGGCGCCGCGCTGGATACGCGCCACCAGACACTTCCGGGCGGTGCAGAAAACCGCCGGCCGCTGGTCACGTTTGGCCTGCTTCTCGGCCTGTTTCGTCTCGGAAGAGTCTACGACTTTACCCATTGCCTCGCCGTCATGGAGCCGTCGCTGTTGCGCATGCTCACCCGTTTTGGCATCCGCTTCATCCCGATCGGTCCGCCCGTCGAATACCACGGTCTGCGCCAGCCCTGCTACGCGCGCGTGGAGACACTGTTAAGCGAGATCCGAGTAAGGCAGCCGGGTTTGTGGCAGCTGTTGGCAGACGACGATGGGCCCGAACTGCCTGACGAGCCGCAGCGGTTGCCGCCTGTGGAACTGATACCTGAAGGTCGAGGCGCGTCGGTCCGACAATGAGGTCGGATGCCGTTTATATGCTGCTCTTCGCATCCGCCCGTGTCATTACCGATGGCGACTGACGATATTGTGCGGGGCAGGAGCGCGCCGATCTCTAGGCTTTGCCTTGATGAACGTCACGCGGCAACCGAGAGAAGATGTCTGGTCCGGTTTCGGTCAGATAGACGATCTCCTCTAGGCGCACCCCATAGCGATCGGGCATATAGATCCCCGGTTCTATGGAGAACACCATGCCGGGTTCGAGTATTGTCTCCGATGTGGGGCTCAGATAAGGCGCCTCGTGGATGTCGAGACCAAGGCCATGGCCGGTCCTTGTTGTGAAGTACTCACCGTAGCCAGAGGCCTCGATGATGCGGCGTGCGGCCGCGTCAACGGTTTTTGCCTTCACGCCGGGGCGTGCCGCGGCCAGAGCCGCTTGCAATGCATCGTCCACGATCGCATGCACCTGCCGGTAATCTTCAGGCGGCTCGCCGACAAACGCCATGCGCGTCATATCGCTCGGATAGCCCTGGTAGATGCCGCCAATGTCGATGACGATCGCATCTCCGGCTTGTATCGTACGATTGCCCGAGGCGTGATGCGGATAGGCTCCGTTTGGACCGCTGCCGATGATATCGAAGCCGGGCTTCGCGCCGTGGTCCAGATAATAGCCTTGAACGACAGCGGCGATCTCGCGTTCGGTCGTGCCAGGACGAACGGCGACAAAAGCCGCTTGCATAGCGCCATCGTTGACTCGCGCGCTGGCGGTCAAACCGTGGCGTTCGTCGCTGTCTTTTTTTAGACGTAGTGCGCCGACCACGGAACTGGCGTAGCAATAATCCACACCTGGCAGCATTTCGAGTACGAGCAGCGCATGATCGGCGCGCAGCGTCTCATCGATCGCTATCCTGGCTGGGGACCTCGCCCCGAAGCTATACAGCGCGGATTTCAGCGCTTCCGATGGGCCGTCACCGTCGCCCCACCGATGCAGCGTAATATCAGTTTGAGCGGCAACGTCTTCTGCGTTCAGCCCTGGCATGAGAAACGCGCTCGATGCGGCGCTGACGAAAAGCACGCAAGGGCGCTCGTCGGCGTGCGGAGCAAAGCCAAGCAACCAGCGCATATGCGAATCCGGCCCGAGCACCAGCAGATCTATGTTGTCAGTTGCCATCTTTTCTCGAAGCGACTGCAGACGGCCGGCGGCTTTGTCTTTCATTCTGAATCCTGATTGATCGGAAGTATTTGAATAGCGGATGATCCGGGATCGAAGCCCAACCTGGTTACCGGGCAGCGTATCGTAGCGATTCTGCATATGGAGCAGCACGTACTTGACGCCAACCGGGGGGCATGTATGTTGAACGTTAAAACGGTTATTACCCCATCGCGGGCACTACGGCGCAACAGAACCGCCGCGTCGACTCGCTGGTCCGGTGTTTTCCAGCACTTGAAGCAAGTCGACCAAAGCAAGAATCAAGGGAGATTTCGATGAGTAAAGCGACACGTTTCGCTCGCCTGATGGCTGCAGTGGCGGGGCTCGGCGCCGCTGTTTTGACGCCGGCAGCGTTTGCCGGTGGAAATATCATTATCGGCACCACCGATACCGTGCATACCGTGGATCCCGCCCGGTGCTACGATTTTTATTGCGCCAACATATTGCATAACGTCGGTCAGACGCTGGTCAGTTATCCGCCGGGCAGTTCCAAGATTGCGCCTGAGCTGGTCAAATCCATGCCTGGCATCAGCAAGGATGGTCTCACCTACACATTCAAGCTTCGTCAGGGCATAAAGTTCCAGAACGGCTCGAAGCTGACCAGCAAGGACGTCAAGTTCTCGCTCGACCGTGCGCTGTGGATCAATGATCCCGAAGGTGCCGGCTTTTTGTTGGCCGACATGAAACAGATCGATACGCCGGATCCAACCACCGTGGTCATCCATCTCAAGACGCCCGACGTCAGCTTTGTTTCCAAGCTGGCATACACCGTTGCAACCATCTTGCCTTCCGACGTCTACACGTCGCCCAATAAACCGATTCCAAACGACGCCAAGCCCGGCACCTATCGGAAATTCGAGCGCGAAACGTTCGTTGGGTCCGGCCCCTACAAAATCGCTAATTTCACCAAAGACCAGTCGATGCTCTTGACGACCTGGAAGGGCTACTCAGGAAACAAGCCGAGCAACGACAAGGTGCTGGTGAGGTTCTATGCCAAGAGCTCGCAGATGCTGGTGGCGCTGAAGTCCGGCGAAATCGACGTGGCCTTCCGATCGTTTACGCCGGCGCAGACCAAGAGCCTGGAGAACTCGTCCGAGATCAACGAGTTCAAGGGCAAAGGCGCTTCGATTCGTTATCTGGTGTTCAATCCCAACCTCGAGCCGTCAAAGTCGCTCAAGGTGCGTCGAGCGGTTGCTGCGGCGATGGATCGTGACCGGATCGTCAAGAATGTGCTCGACGGCGCCGCCGAGCCACTGTACTCCATGGTACCGCCGGCTTTTGGCAAGGCGAGCGTGCCGGCGTTCAATACCCGCTACGGCGGCAAGAAAGCCTCCGACTATATCGACCACAAGGTCAAGCTGACGCTTTGGTACTCGCGCGGACACTACGGCGATACCGAGACGGCCTTTGCGCAGACGGTCAAACGAGAGCTCGAAGAGACGAATCTGTTCAATGTCACGTTGAAGTCTGCCGAGTGGGCGCAGTTCACGGCCAGCGCTTACCCCGCCTCGACCGGTCAGTATGCGGCGTTCCTGATGGGCTGGTATCCCGACTATCTCGACCCGGACGACTATCTGGCACCGTTCTACGCATCAAAAGATAGTTTTCTTAGGGTTTACAACAACAAGCATATGGACCAACTACTTGGGGACGAACGAACGGCCAGTGGTCCATCAACCGACAGCCGTCTGAAAACCTTTGCAGAGATTCAGCAGCTGGCGGCCCGCGACGTGCCTATCGTTCCGCTGTACGTGGTCACGCCGTTTGCCTATGCACGCAAAGACATATCAGGCGTCGCCAAGACCATGGGGCCGGCGCAGATCTTTCGGTACTGGGTGTTGTCGAAAAACGGCGGCTGAGTCGCCCGTGGCCTTGGCGGTCTGCGCTGTAGAAACCCAAATGGGCTGCCGTGCAGACTGCTCAGGATTTTTCGACCATTCATTCGATCATCGAGACGGTATGAGCCAGGATTTCGGGTCCAGAAGGGTGCTAGCCGCTTCTAGCGCCAGACTTTCTACTGCTCGCCGTGCTCGTGACGGCGAGCGTTGAACGGCATGAAGAAAGGCTCATTCGGGCACTACCTGCTGATGCGAGTGCTGTTGAGCATCCCGATGTTGCTCATTCTGCTGACGCTGGTATTTGTGCTGCTTCACGCCGCACCCGGCGATCCGGTGACTGCGACCCTGGGATCACGGCTGCCACCGGATCAGATTGCCGCACGCAAGGAAGCGTTGGGGCTGAACGATCCGATCTATATCCAGTATTTTCGATATATCGGTCATGCGCTGGAGGGCGACTTCGGGCACCCGATCACCGATAGCCGCAGCGTCGGACAGATCATCGAAGATACCGCGCCGGCCACATTGGAGTTGGTCATCGCTGCCATGATCGTGGCTGTTCTCGTCGGGATAAGCGTGGGCGCGCTGGCGGCTAGGCTTCGCGATACCGCGTTCGACCTCGGCGGTCGCTTCTTCGGCATTCTGATATACGCGACACCGCTGTTCTGGTCTGCGCTGCTGGCCCAGCTCTATCTTTCTGCCGATCTGCATTGGCTACCCAGCAGCGGGCGAATTGGTGGCTTCTACGTGCCAGAGCACATCACCGGTTTTTACACGATCGATTCGATTCTTACCGGCAACTGGCCGGCATTATGGAGCACGCTGAGCCATCTCGCGCTGCCTGCCATCACGCTGGGCCTGCTGGTTGGCGGGGTCTTTGTGCGGCTTGTTCGCGTCAATATGCTGCAGACGCTGCGCTCGGATTATATCGACGCGGCTCGGGCCCGCGGCATTTCCGAGCGTAGCGTGGTCTATCGTCACGCTTTCAAGAACGCGCTGATTCCCGTTATTACCATCATGGGGCTGCAGTTCGCGCTGCTCATCGGCAACGCGACCCTGAGCGAAACCGTGTTCTCTTGGCCGGGTATGGCACGTGCGCTGGTGCTTTTCATCGGTGCCCGCGACTACGCCGCAGTACAGGGCATCGTAACGTTTATCGCGTTGGCGATCGTCGTGCTTTCGCTGCTGATCGACGTGATCAACGCACTCATCGATCCGCGCGTGCGGTACTAACCTATGAGCGATTCCACTTTGTCCAAACAGGCTGAAACCGCGTCCGGATACGGTTATTTCCGTGCCCGGATGCGGCATTATGCCAAACCGTTTCGCCAAGCCAGTCGGACTTCGCGCTGGCTGGTCTTTGCCGGCCTCGGCATCCTGATTTTCTTCACCCTCGTGGCGGCAGTCGGTCCCGAGCTGTATGGATTTGGTGCAACTCAATATCGCGTCGAAACGGCGCCCGGCCAGTTTCAACAAATCCCGCAGCTCGCGCCGCCCTCGGCTACCCACCCGATGGGCACCACGCGCGACGGTTTTGACGTCATGGCGCGGGTCATTGGCGGGGCGAAACTGGCGCTGATCGTGATGGGGCTGGCAGTGAGCGTTGCCATGCTGATCGGCGTGAGCCTCGGGCTGGCCAGCGGCTATCGCGGCGGTCCGATCGACCGGATCCTGGTCACCGTGATGGATTCGGTCTACGCCTTTCCACCGCTCGTGCTGGCGATCATCATCTCGTTCATTCTGGGCGCGTTTATTTCACCCGGCGTGTTTTCCGCCGCGTTTGCCGTGGGCGTGGTCTATATCCCGCAGTATTTTCGGGTGGTGCGTAATCAGACCCTGGCGGTCAAGCAGGAGACGTTTGTCGAAGCCGCGCAATCGCTGGGTGCAAAGAGCCGATCGATTCTTACGCGCTATGTGTTCTTCAACGTGGTTCACACGGTCCCCGTGCTGCTGACCCTGAACGCCGCCGACGCTATTCTCACGCTCGCGGCGCTGGGTTTTCTGGGCTACGGCGTGCAACCGCCCACGCCCGAGTGGGGTTACGATATTTCCCAGGCCATTACCGATGTCTCCTCCGGGATCTGGTGGACGGCGTTCTGGCCCGGTGTGGCGATCGTCACGCTGGTGACCGGCATCACGCTGGTCGGCGAAGGCGTGAACGATGTGGTCAATCCGTTGCTTCGCGCCCGTGGCGCCTCCGGCCCGCGCCTGCCGCGCCGGCAGAAAAAGCCGCGGAAGGGCGCCGATGTCGAGGACGATTCGTACGCGGTCTCGGTACGCGATCTTCGGGTCGGCTATCGCACGCCCAAGCGCCCGCTGTGGGCGGTTGACGGCGTTGATTTCGATATACGCTATGGCGAAAGTCTTGGCCTGGTCGGTGAATCGGGTTGTGGAAAATCCACGTTGGGGCGCGCGCTTATGCAGCTGCTGGCGCCGGGCTGTCGCGCCTACGGCAGCGTTCGCCTGGGCGGCGAGGAGCTGATCGGACAGAGCGAGCGCAGGCTTCGGCAGAAACGCGGCGACGATGTTGCCATGATTTTTCAGGAGCCGATGACGCGGCTGAACCCGCTGATGCGCATCGGTGATCATTTTGTGGAAATGATTCGCACGCATCGCTCGAAAATATCGAGGAAACAGGCAAGAGCAATGGCCCGCGATGTGCTTTCACAGATGGGCGTGCCGCCAAGCCGCATCGATAACTATGCGCATGAGTTGTCTGGCGGCATGCGCCAACGGGTCATGATTGCGCTGGGTATTGTGCTGAATCCCAAGCTACTGATTGCCGATGAGCCGACCACCTCGCTCGACGTGATCGTCGAATCGCAGATCCTCGACACCATTGCGGCGCTGCTTGGTAACAAGAGCGCCGGGCTTTTAATGATCACCCATAACCTGGGCATCGTCGCGGAAACCTGCGATCGGGTGGCGGTCATGTATGCCGGGCGTATCGTCGAAAGCGGACCGGTCGACGCTATTTTCAATGATCCGAAGCATCCTTATACCCGTGGATTACTTGCCTCGACTGTATCCCTGGAAACCACCACACTGCATTCGATCCCGGGCTATCCGCCTGATCTGCTCGACCCACCAAGCGGCTGTCGTTTCGCCGAGCGCTGCCCGTATGCCATGGCGCACTGCACCGAGGCCGATCCGGCGCTAACAGACGTCGGCCCCAGCCAGAGTGCGGCGTGTTTCCTGTATCCGGGCGCAGGGCAGGATGTGCCCGCCGGCCTCACGCCGCCAAGCGGCAATCCGCAGGTAGTCGGGATATGACAAGAGCGCAAACTGAACGTAAAGAACACGATGCCGCCAGCAGCGACGACGAGCCGCTCCTGACCGTCGAGAATCTACAGACGCACTTTCCCGTACGGGGGGGCTTGTTTGGTGCAGGCAGCGGCGTCGTGAAAGCAGTCGACGGCGTGAGCTTCAACGTGGAGCCCGGTGAGGTCTTTGGTCTGGTCGGCGAGTCCGGCTCGGGCAAGACGACGCTCGGCCGCACGCTGGTGAATCTGATTCCCCCGACAGCCGGCGTCTTGCGCTATCGCGGTATCGATCTGGCCGCCCAATCCGAGCGTGCAATGCGGGGATTGCGCCGCGAGCTGTCGGTCATCTTTCAGGACCCGAACGCCTCGCTGAATCCGGCGATGACGATTGTCGATGGCGTCGGTCATCCGCTGCGTATTCACGCTCTTGCTACCAAGGCATCCGACGTGCGGCGCGAAGTAGCCGCCATGCTGGAGCGGGTCGGCCTGAGCCCGCCGGAGTCGTTTCTCGACCGCTATCCCGACGAGCTGTCGGGTGGCCAGAAACAGCGCCTGGTTATCGCGCGCGCCTTGATTACCCGGCCGAAGCTGGTGATTGCCGACGAGCCAGTCGCCGCCTTGGACATGAGCGTCCGAGCGCGGGTGCTGGAGCTCATGCTCGATCTCAAGAAAGAGTTCAACCTCACTTATATCCTCATTACCCACGATCTGGCGACCGCGAGGTTCATGTGCGATCGCATCGGCATCCTTTACCTGGGCAAGTTTGTAGAGCAGGGCGAGGCAAAGCGTCTATTCGACGATCCGAAACATCCCTATACGCGAGCGCTGCTCGATGCGATTCCGCTGCCGGAAGCGGGACGTCGTGGCCGTCAAAAAGAACTGCCGCGCGGCGAGGTTCCCGATGCGATCCGGCCGCCAGCCGGCTGTCGTTTCCATCCGCGGTGCGCCCGCGCATTTGGCGCCTGCGGTTGGGAAGGCCGTGATCTGATCGAGGCGATCGAAGCCCGCTGGACTACCGTCGACGTCGAGATTCGCCAGCGTGAACAGGCTCTGATTGGCGATTTAGCCAAAGCCGACGTTCATCGCGAGCAGGTTCGATTCAGCGGCCTGGATGCCGCCTCTTTTGAGCAGTGGCTGCGCCGCACAGGGCCGGATCTGCCCGGCAAGGTGTTTTCCGGGATTCGTGAAATAAGTGCGGAATCAAATGTCTTGACGGTGTCTTTTAAAGCCGCGCCTGAACCTGCCATGCAACAGGTCGAAGGGCGTAGCGTCGCCTGTCACCACTACGGCGTGCAGGCACTTCCCGGCGGCGATCACGTGGGCGAAGCAGACTGGCAAGCGGTGGCAAGCGAGCAAGACTGATTGCCCTGAACATCGACTCAGGTAACTGCGTCGATCGCCGAGGTCTCCAGGCTCGCTCCGGCTAGTGCCTTGACGCGTTTCTCGTCGGCCGCAAGCTCGGCTGCAGGCCCTTCGTGGACGATACTGCCGTCACCCAATACGTAGGCGCGATCCGCATTTCGCAGCGCCAACCAGGCGTTCTGTTCGACCAGCAATACGGCGATGCCTTCGTCGCGCATGGTGCGTATTGTGTTCATCACGTCTTCGACGATCACCGGCGCGAGTCCCTGCGATGGCTCATCAAGAATCAAAAACCGCGGATTGAGCAGCAATGCGCGGGCGATCGCCAGCATTTCCTGTTCGCCGCCCGATAGCTGGCCGCCCTTGCTCGATCGCCGTTCGTCAAGCCGCGGGAACAGCTTGTAGATGGTCTCGAGCGTCCAACGGCCCTTGGTGAGCGCCGGCACACGCAGATTATCGTGCACTGTCAGATGGCCGAATATCTTGCGCCCCTCGGGTACGTAACCCACCCCGAGACGAGCGATCTTGTAGGCCGGCCAACCCGTGACGTCTTGCCCAAAGATCTGTATCCGGCCCTGCTTGGGCGGTGTCAGCCCCATCAGCGAACGCAATGTGGTGGTCTTGCCGGCGCCGTTGCGCCCCAACAGCGTGACGATTTCGCCTTCGTTTACTGTCAGCGAGACCCCATGCAGAATGTGGCTTTTGCCGTAATAGGTTTGCAGGTCCTCAGCCACCAGTACCGCGCTCATTTCGCACCCCCAAGATAGGCTGCCTGCACGTCGGCGTTGGCCGATATCTCGCTCGGTGTGCCTTCAGCCAGCAGGTGGCCGTTGTCTAGCACGGTGATACGGTCGGCTACCTTGAAGATGATGTTCATGTCGTGTTCGATGAACAGCATGGTGATCCCTCGTTCGCCGTGCATATGCCGGATCAGGTCGGTCATTTGATCTGTCTCCTCGTCACCCATGCCGGCAGTGGGCTCATCCAGAAGCAGCAGCTTGGGTTCGCGACTCAGAGCGATCGCCATCTCCACCACCCGTTGGTCGCCGTGCGCCAGCTCGCCGGCGGTGCGATAGGCCAGCCCGGTCAGGTGCAGCGTCTCCATCAACTCATCGATGGCCGTGCGCACGGACCGTCGCCGTGCCGGCGACAACCACGGCCGCAGATTCAGCCCCTGGGCAGTTTCTACTGCGATTTCCAGGTTCTGGTAGACGGTTAAGTTGAGAAAGATCTCAGTGATCTGGAAGGTGCGGATCATGCCGCGATGCACCAGCCTGGCCGGCGATACGCCCTTGATCGACTGGCCATCGAACAGTACTTCGCCTTCACTCGGCGGAAACAGCCCACTGATCAGGTTGAACAGCGTCGTCTTGCCGGCGCCGTTGGGGCCGATGATCGCACGCAACTCGCCCTGGGGGATTTCCAGCGAGATGTTCGACAGGGCGGCCAGCGAACCGAAGCGGCGCGATACGTTTTTCAGCGACAGCAGACTCATTTCTGGAACCGACCCTGGAAGAAGCCGAGCAGACCCCACGGGAAAAACAGCACGGCCAGGATGAAGATCGCGCCGATGAACGACATCCAGTTGACAGTGATACTGCTCAGATAGTCCTGAGCGACGACATAGATCACGGCCCCCATCAGCGGTCCCCAGAAGGTGCGCATGCCGCCCAGCACACAGATGATCACGAAAACACCCGATAACACCCAGTTCAGATCTTCAGGCGAGGCGAAATTGTTGAGCAGCGCGTACAGCGATCCAGCCAGTGCCGCGATGAAACCCGAAATGGCAAAGGCGATCCAGATATAGACGCCGATCGGCAGCCCCAGAAAACGCAGCCGTTTCTGATTCTCCCGAATGGCAATGAAGGTATGCCCCAGCGGCGAGTGCAGCACACTCCAGACCACGGCACAGCCGATCGCAAAGAAGAACAGCGTGAAATAATAGAACACCATCGGATGCTGTAGATGCAGTATCCAGCCACCCAGATCCACATCGGTACGCGAGAAGCCGGTCAAGCCGTCCTCGCCGCCGGTCAGGCTGTTCCAGCGCACCGACACAAAGTAGAACATCTGGCCGATCGCTATGGTGATCATGGCGAAATAAATACCGCGCCGGCGTACCGTGAGCGGGCCGAACACAGTGGCTGCCAGACCGCCAACGATGACGCCCACCAGAATCGCCAGCGGCGTGCTGTGGGTGACGAACTTGAGCATCAGACCGGTGCCATAGGCGCCCAGACCAAAGTAGGCCGCATGGCCGAACGACAGCCCGCCGGTAAAACCCAGCAGCAGATTCAGTCCCATCGCTACGAGCCCGAATATGAGCACGCGGGTTCCCAGTTCGGTATAGCCGCCAAGCAGCGGCAGCCAGAACGGCACGCTCAACAGCAGCAGCCAGATGACAATCGCCGGCAGCAACGCCGGGATGCGTCGCGCTGGCGGCGCTGCGGGCGCGCTGTCCTGGCCTGCGCTGGCAGTCTTATCAACAGGGGAAGCACTCATTCAAGCAGGCCCTCCTGGCCAAGCAGACCACGGGGGCGTACGACCAGCACGACTGCCATGATCAGATAGATCACGACGTCACTGGCCGCCGGATAGTAGGTCGTCACGATACCTGCCGCGACGCCGATGATAATGCCGCCCAGCATGCTGCCGAGCAGGCTCCCGACGCCGCCGACGATGATCGCTACAAAGCTCGGCATGAGCAATGAAGCGCCCATGGTAGGAGTCAGCCCGAGACGTCCTGCTGCCAATACGCCGGCCAGGCCCGCGAACAGAATGCCTACCGCGAAGTTGATCGCGCGCAGGCGATAGATATTGATCCCGAGTGCCGAGACTGTCTCCAGATCGGCATTGCCAGCGCGGATGCGCACGCCGACCCGCGTGAAACGCAGCAATGCGAACAGAGAGGCAGTCGCGAACAGCGACAATACCACCAGGAAAACACGATAGCCCGTGACAAAGAAGTAGACTTGGCTCAACGGATGGCTGAGCGTGTCAGGAATCGTGAAGGGCAGGCCAGTCGCCCCCCAGAAGGTACGGATCAAGTCCTGCATGATCATCGCGAGCCCGAACGTCAGCAGCAGACTGAACAACGGGTCGCGGCCGTACAGGGGCCGGATCAGCACGCGCTCTGCCAGCAGACCAATCAGACCGACGGCAAACGGCGATACGATCAGCGCGCCCCAGAAGCCGATCACCGGCGTCAGGCTGTAGGCAATGTAGCCGCCGAGGGCAAGAAATGCGCCGTGCGAGAAGTTGATGATACCGTTGAGCCCGAGAATCAACGACAGGCCTAGCGCCATAAGCGCGTAGAACATGCCGATGATCAGGCCGTTGAAGATATTGAACAGTAGCAGTTCCAAGGCGTACTCCCGACCTAGCGTGCTGCAGATGGATGATGGATTGAGGTGGCAGAACAGGCCGACGGCTGAGGTGACGCCGGCCCGCTGCCTGTGCTCAGGACGGGTAGCTTATCGAACACCCTTTCTGTTCCGCCGACCGCGCGATCTTCGAGGCATCGACGATATCGGCCACCTCGAACAGATCAGGATAGACACCCCCCGTCTTGACCTGGCCTGGGAACTCGCTGCCGATCAGCTGATGGTCCGATGCTCGGTAGAAGGTCTTGTGCGGTTGCAGCGCAATCTCTGGCGGCAATTCCAGTCCCTCGAGTGCCTTGACCACCTTCATCGTATCCAGAGACTTGGCCTGTTCGGTTGCCAGTGCCAGCGCATACACGCTGGCGTAGCCGAACCAGCTCCGCGCCGTAGGTACCTTGTTGTTGTGGGCTTTCTTGTAGCGATCAACGAAGTCCATTACGTGCGGCGTGTTGGGCTGATTCCAGTACCACTCCATGTTCCAGTAGCCATAGCGGGCTGCGTCTGGCAAACCTTCCAGGACTTCCATTTCCATCATGGGGCCGCCGATGCCCATGTCCTTGTTGAGCCCGAACTGGGTTGCCTGCTTGAGGGTGTTGATCTGATCGTTACCGGAGGTCAGCACCAGCAGGGCATCGGGATTGGCCGACTTGGCCTTAATCAGATAAGACGAAAAATCCGTGGTGCCCAAGGGCGCTAAGGCGTTGCCCAGCTCCTTGCCGCCGGCCTTTTTGAGCTGCGCGACGTAATCGGTATGCAGCGAGTGGCCAAACGCGTAATCCGGGGTGATGAAATACCAGTTCTTGCCGTATTTATCGAAAATGGTCTGGAAGTCGCCGGCAGTCAGCAGCCAGGTCGTGGAACAGGTGCGGAAGGTATTCCAGCGGCACTGTGTACCCGTCACCGCATCAGCATGTCCGCCGGTGTCCATATACAGCGTGTTCATCTGCTCTGCGGCCTGCGCCAGTGCGAGTGCGACTGCGGAAGAGACGGCACCCATCAAAAAGTGCACCTTGTTGCGGTTGACCAGCTTGTGCGCTTTTTGTACTGACTGACCGACGCTGGCTGCGCTGTCCTCAATCAGGAGCTGGATAGGACGGCTCATGACGCCGCCCTTCCTGTTGATTTCGTCGACCGCGAATTGGGCGCCCAGTATTTCGTTGCCACCCGTGCCGGCATAGGTGCCTGTCTGCGGATCGATCAGGCCGATCTTGATTGGGCTTTCGCTTTTGGCAAAAGCGCTCATGGCCGGATACATCAGGCTGGTGGCGCCCAATGCGGCGCCGGACTTCAGCAGCGTTCTGCGGCTGATATGGATATCGTCAAGTATGCTCATGGGTCTGCTCTCCGTTCTTGCACTTATTAGAAACTCGCACAAACAAGATCCTGGTCCAGCAACAACCGGCTCAAGAATCTTCCAAGGGATTGGCCACGCTTTTCTTGGCGGGGCCGCGGCACTCGCTGCAGCCCGGTGATGTACCGGCCAAATGCAGCAAATTGCTCTCGAACATTCAATGGCATGCTCCCTCAGCGCCGACAGCCATTTTTGTTACATGATCATTACATACAAACGCTTGTATTAGTTCGGCTTGCGTGAGTATTCGATAGCGTCTTGGCACAGTAAGCATCGGCTTGAAGTCGCTGTCAAGATAGCCGTCGATCCGGGCCATCTTGCCTCACCTGGCCGCAGCTGAATCTGGGCTGCGCGTGACTCGGCACACGTGGATCCAGTGCAACAAAAGCTGATGAATTCCGGCGTATACATTGATTAAAGTCGGGTTTCCACGCTGCAACGAGGAGTGCGCTGGCCGGTGAAACTCCGCCTTTAGTCTAGCGACAACCGATCCAGCGTTTCAGCGGTCTATTTGCGCAGCACAATATGGCAGGCTCGAGCGGATCGCCATGATAACGAGGTATCGGGGATCTGCAGGCGTTGGAACGGGGCTGGCGGCGAGCGCAGGAGCCAAGAGGATCACCCGTATCTCGGCATTGCCAAGTGAAATCGGATGCCTTCGGATCAAATAGAGAAATCCTAGCGATGACAATATGCATTGCGTCTTCGTAAAGTCCTTGAACTCCGTTGTTATTCATACTCCGTCGTATTCGAATACCGTCTCGAATCCATCCGTCATGATTTTATCCAGAATTTCCTTCGTAGCTTGTGTGTCATTCACAAGCGGAAAATCCGTATCAGGTTCGGGTAGCCCCAGGAACTCGCACAATGGCCCCCATCCTTCTTTCACTTCGAATACCAAAAGCCGTGATGGCGGAATGGTATTGCGCACCTCTTCAGTATGCTCCTGAAAACGCCGAATCAAGTGCTCTTTGTCGTGCATTCGATCCTGTAGGTAATCGTTGACGGTCAGCTGTATGAATTTGCCCATCTCAACGTTCCTGAGATATTCAATCCAGCGAGGTGCAAAGATAGTCTCCTGAGTTGATTCAAACCAGCGCTCAGGATCACGAACGGTCAGGATCACTTTGGCATCGGGATAGTGAGTGGCGAGCGCCTTGTAGCTCGAACACGAAGGAAAGTCGACGGTTGACTCGAACCTGTCGAATAGGTTGCTCCAGTCTGGCCTGCCACTGGCAGCATCAATCCACATCTGCCAATGCTCCGGCCCCCGGGGAAGACACTCCACCATGTGGTAGCAAGGGCCTAAGCCAAGCTGCTCTAACGCTGCTTTCAAGCTCATAGTCCCTGTTCGGCCAAAACCTGCGCCGATTACCTTCAATGCCATAAGTGATCTCCTGGAGCCGCTCCCACTATCATCGGTGACAAAGCCGCAGCGAAGCGGATGTTTTGGCTCCGGTGGCTGGCCTGGTTAGTCCACTACGAATAGCTTGGCCCCTTGCTCGGTCGAGGAACGATGAAGCTCGGCGTTGTCTGCGACCTGATAGCTCGTCCCTGGATGAAGAACAAAACAGCGTCCGTCTTTCAGCTCAGTGTGAAGCTCGCCTTCTAGGCACAGCAGAATGTGCCCTTTGGCGCACCAATGATCGGCTAAGTAGCCGGGACTATACTCGACCATACGAACCCGGATATCCCCGAAGGTGCGGGTCTGCCAATAAGCTCTGCCCTGTTCCCCGGTGTGCTCTGTCTTTTCAACTTCAGACCAGTCAGTCACCCCGAAGGGTAAATCCATAATATTCAAACTGCTTCTCCTTAAGATCAAAACGCCGGAGCAGTCGTAGGCCGTTTTGGTCGGTCAAATACAGCGCCTGGTTAGGGCTTGTAAACCATATAGTAGGCTTCCGATTTTGTATCGTCGGGGCCACGCTCGGCGCGAACGAAACCGATACGAGCGTAAAGAGCGACGGCAACGGTGTTTCCCGGAAAAACATTCAAAGAGACCAGTTTTGGATTACGAACCAATGCTTCGTCTAGAAGTAAGGTAGCCAATGTTCGTCCGTAACCCTTGCCTCGGTGCGACGGTCCTAATATCAGGCGAGCCAAGTGAAGTCGACTCTTTTTCTTTGGCACGATTTGTCCGAAGCCGATAACTCGTTCCTGGCTCAATAACGCGAATGAAAAGGCAACCAGCCATTGAATTTGCTCTGGGAGTTTTTCTCGATTTAACGGATAAGTCACCCTGGCGCCTGCCCAGTTTCGGGCTTGGTTTACGGAAGTTATCCAAGTCGCCACTTCATTCAGGTCAGTCAACGAGGCGGAGCAAAATTCGGACATCATCCAACCTTACATCACGCCGAAGCACAATTGCCGCCGGAATACGCAAGTGCTCGCGGGCCAAGGAGGGAACCCGAAGGGCGGCAGCGTTTTGGACGGTCAACCGCCGCCTTTGAATCACGTTGTTGATGATGCAACGATCCTTCCCACCTCCGCCAAAACCGCCTTGCGCTCGGCGGTGTTGATCTTCTCGGCCATGTAATACGCGGCGACCAGCAAAGGCTCGCGCCGTGGTGGCCAGACAATCGCAATGTCATTATTGGCGTGGGTGGCTGCACCTGTCTTATCGCCGACGTGCCAATCCGAAGGCAGCCCTGCCCGTAGCATCTGTGCAACAGTCTGATTGAGCAGAACCAGCGACTCAATCGCTCGCGCGAGGCGCCGCTCAGGGCATCTCCAAGTAGCACCTTCTGCATGTCGTCGAGCATGGACCACGGAGTGGTGGTGTCTTCCGTGCCATGCTGTTTGCTGCTCAAGGGCTCAAGGGCTCAAGGGCTCAAGGGCTCAAGGGCTCGAGGTGATCCAGTCGGGTCATGTTGTCGCCAAGGCCGCGTGCGTAGGTAGTGAGGCCTGCCGGGCCACCCATGGTTTTCAGAAGCAGATTTGCGGCCGTGTTGTCGCTCACGAGAATCGCGGCTTCGCACAACTCCTGTACAGACATGCCCGGCGGTCCGACATTGATGCCTGTCACCGGTGCCCAGTCGAGTATCGCGCCTTTATTGAAGGCGATGCGTCGATCCATCCGCTCCACACCGAGATCAACGCGTTCCAGCACAGCAGCTACAAGCAACAACTTGAAGGTGCTGCAAATCAGAAAGCGTTCGCCACCGCGATGTGAAATGCGGTGTCCACTACCGGTGTCGAGGACAGCTACGCCTAGTCTACCGCCGTGCTTGCGCTCTAGCGTTGTCAATCTCGACGCCGCATTCTCTACGGTAGCAGCGAGTGAGCATATGGGACGGATAGCAAACGCCGTTGCAGCGAGCACTGAGCCTTTCAATAGATTGCGGCGATTCATTCGGACACCTTTAACGGACAAAGCACGGTAAGCGCGAGCTGACGCAAACTCGAACGAAACACACGATCAGGCATTCCGACAGGTCAACTACATTACTAAATTGAGTATTGAACCTCGCAGCCAAACTGGCTTGTTCAAGACTGAAAGCCGGCGGCTCGCGCTGACTGGGCCCGCTTTTCGGGCAACATGATGTGATGAAAAGATATTTTCCGCTATTGTTACTTGTTATCGTCGTTATTTTCGGCGTCGATCGTCTGGTCCCAACCGGCCACGTTGCGCCGGCTGGCGTTGTCAGCGCGCAAGAAAACACCAGTGAGATTGGTCAGGCCTTTCGCAACCTCGCCAGCAATGTGCAGGTTCGCGGGCGTGGCACGGTGCTCAAGGTGCTTGCGGACGATACGCGTGGCAGTCGACACCAGCGTTTCATTCTCCGTCTTCCATCGGGCCAGACGATTCTGGTGGCGCACAATATCGATCTCGCGCCGCGCGTGCCTGGGCTAAGCAAGGGCGACGTCGTAGGCTTCAATGGAATCTACGAGTGGAATTCCCAAGGCGGTGTGGTCCACTGGACCCATCGGGACCCCGATGGTCGACACGCGGCCGGTTGGCTGGTGCAGGGTGGGCATCGTTATCAGTAGGTTGCGTTATCTAGGGCGTGTTGCCGTTTCACATGGGCAACCATAGGAACGCACACGCCATGGCGACGACGCCTTCGTAATGTGTTTTTCCGTTTATCAAAGCGACAAGCCAGTGCGCGGTATCGTTTTAATCGAGCAAACGCGTTCTCTACGAGGTGTCGATCGCGATACGCGCCTCGGTCTAAATCATCGTTGCCTTGAACCGAGTTGCGTTGCGCGGCCGGGATGAGCCGCTGACAGAAGATCCGGCAACATGCCGGTGCCATAACCAACCTCGAACAGGCGGTCATCGTCATGCAGGTCGAGACGTTTGGTCGTCTCGCGCGAGGTCGCTTCAACATCAAATGATCGCTTGGCGTCGTAGATTCGCGACAGGCGCTCGTACTCTTTGACGACATGATCCTGCACGCGGCTGAGGATGATTGAAAAGGCGTCGCATTGGATTTGCATTATGAGTCGGAGGCGCCAAAGTCCGGGGTAGAACCCTGAATTAAATCCGGTCTTACCGGGCGTGCGATCTCAGGGGTACGATCCACAGCTGATACAGACTGACCAGAATCATGACGGTCAGAGAGGTCACGAATGTGCCTCCGCCGATGATGACCTCATATACGAAACTTTCGAAGTTATGGGTCAGGAACCAGCCGGCGACATCGACGGGAAACGCTACGAATGGCAGCACACACCAGAAGGCACGCCAGCCAGCGCGAATCGATGAATGGATGAAGATATAGCCGATCATCCAGAACACCGGCAGCAGCCCCATCATGTGAATATGCGCCAGGCCGATCAGGGTGTTTACACTCATCCCCGGCCCGTAATAGGCCTTGGCGATATCGTGAGGTGTGATGATGAAGCCGCCCTTTTCCATATGACTCACATCAATATAGGAAAGCGCCATGAGCAGCGCCACGGAGGCAAAAAGCAAAGCGGCCGTATTCAGGGCCTTGAATTCCAGCGGCTGTTCCGGAAGGGGTTTCATGGATCATCCTTGTCGCACGACATCGGGCAGGGGACTGCGCTACTTCTTGTTTGTACCGCAGGATGCATTCTGGACACTGGAAAAATAAGCCGCCAGATTCTGGATCTGGCCCTTGGACAAGCCGGACGCTATGCCATGCATGATCGAATTGTTGCGTTCGCCTTGTTTGAAATGCTCTAAGGCTTGCACCAGGTACTGATAGTTCTGTCCAGCCAGATTCGGATACTGGCTGTTCACAGCCATCCCATTGCTACCGTGACAGGCGGCGCACTGGCCTGAAATAGCCTTGCCGCTGCTAGCACTTGGATCCGCCGCGGCCAGGCTGCTCATCCCCAGCAGCACCAGAGGAAGCGCGGCCCACGCCAGAATCCGCAGCACGGCTCGGGCGCCCATGGGTCCATCATCGCTGTGCAACACAATCAACGCCATCACAAGCTCCTTGGGGCACGGCCACTGGAACGCCGCCGAGCCAACGTCAAACAAAGGCGGGGCTAGCTTGGCCGCCATATTTCGAAGGCGCCGACGGAGACGCGTTCCCTGAGGGAGAACCCGTTTGTCTTCGCAATCAGCGCCATCCCAGTGTCCTTTGCCCGGCCCACTTCCGGCTTGTCACAACTATCCCAGCGTGGGCAGGGCGGCAGTCGAGATATTCTGGCGTCAGCTACTTTTGGGAGCCCAGGCAGAACACCATCCCTGCGGACTCACCTCACCCGCGACCACCTTGCAGTGCCCCTTGGCATCGGCGCTGGGCCCGGGAATATACAGACTGCAGTTGCTGCATTTCTGGTTTCCCTTGGGCTTATCTTGATACTGCAGCGCTGATTTGGGCGTGTGCCCATAAGCCGGATGTGCCTGAGCTTGTCGTGACGCGAACCACAAGGGAATCGCGACGACACCGGCGGCCATACCGCCGGCCTGCTTGAGGAAATTGCGGCGACTGCTCGTGCCCGAAAGCGCGTCCCGGGATTCATTCTGCTTTTTCGACTTCATCGTGCCCTTCCTGCTTGTTGTCATTAATAACCCATGGCGCCTGCATTCTGGTCCGAAATCGGCAGAAGACAAGGCCCATGAGATTCCTGCTACCGGTTATGTCCTGTTATGTCCTGTTATGTCCTCAACAGAATAGCCCCCCCCGAAACAGAAATTATTGATCGAGATCAAATCCAGCACCGCAAGCCAGACTTATGATCCAAGGTGAAGTGCTCACCTGGACTCGTTCAGGGCGGGCACGGGGGTCGCAAACTAACGAAATAACAAAGACAGGGAGGCCGCTATGCGCCGGCAACACTACTCGCAACTATGGTACTGGGGCGTTTTCATTCTGGTCGGATTGACCCTGAACGTACTGTTCTCGCCGCAGGCTGCTGCGGTGCCGTCGTTCTCGCGGCAGACCGGTCAGGCGTGCGCGGCCTGCCATACCTCCTACCCGGGACTGACGCCTTATGGCCGGCAGTTCAAACTCTCGGGCTACCAGATAAGCACCCTCAAACAGGTCAAGAGCAAAGCCAGCGATTCGTCGCCTGGCATGTCGATCAACCGGATACCCAATCTGTCCGTGATTCTTCAGGCGGGCGAGGCGTATCTGAACAAGCGGGTGCCCGGTACCCAGAATCCCAACGCCGACTTTCCGAAAGAACTCGGATTCTATTACGCGGGCAAGGTCGCGCCCCATCTGGGCACATTCCTGCAGGCCACGTATGACTCAAGCGGAAGCTTCGGAATCGACATGAGCGATATGCGCTACGCGCGCTATGCCAAGCTCTTTTCCAAGTCCACACTCTGGGGCCTGGATATCAATAACGGACCGACCTTTGAAGACCCTTGGAACAGCACTCCGGGCTATGGCTGGCCCTATGTTGGCAATGACGCCGCCGTCGGGCCGACGATAGGGCCGTTCATCGCCAGCGACGCGATCCAGACCAATGTCATCGGCATCGGCGCCTACCAGTACTGGAACAGCCTGCTGTATACGTATGCGGGGGTTTACCAGGCCGCCCCGCAGGGCAACACACCGGCGAACTGGAACAAGGGCGCGACCATCAGCGGCGCGGCGCCATACTACCGGATCGCCTTCACTCCCACGCCCAACCTGGAAATCGGCTCATTTGGTTTCTTCACCGATTTTCATCCGTACAACAATGGACAAAAAAGCGGGAAGGATCACTACACCGACATCGGTCTGGACACCCAGTACCAGATGTATCCCAACCAGGACAACATCCTGACGCTGCACGCGAGTTACATCTATGAGAAGCACAGCAATCTGAGCGGAACCCTACCCGGCTACAATGGATCCAGCTCGCTCACGAACCAGTTCTTCAACATCGACGGCAACTGGTATTACAAGCACCGCTACGGCATCGGTCTGGGCTTCTTTTACACCCAGGGGGATCGCAGCACCTACTACAACATGGTCTACGAGAACGGTAGCGATGGATTCAAAGCCAATAGCCGGCCCGATACCAACGGCGAGATCCTAGAGCTGGATTACTTCCCCTGGCAGAACGTGCGTTTATCCACGCAGTACATCGCCTACAACAAGTTCAACGGATCATCCAGCAACTACAATGGGCAAGGGCGCAGTGCCTCGGACAACAACACTTGGCTGCTGAACGTCCTGTTCGGCTTCTAGGTCCATCGCAAGTCGCCACGCAATCGCTGCTCCGGGCGCGGACATCCGGCCCGGAGCAGCAGCCATGCGATACGCCAATCCCCGTTTGATGGCCGCACCCATGACACTCATGAAGCCTGTATTCCGATCGAGCGCCTTGCTGTGGTTCTCCCTGCTGAGCGCCTGCAGCGCCCTGCATGCGCCTACCGAGCAGAACGCTACCCCGAGCCATGCGGCGATATCGCACGCGGGACAGACGCTGTGGCAATCGGGAATTCAGTTCGTCGCTGTTCAGTCCAGGCCTGCCGGCACGCCGGCCAACAATCAGCCCCACGCGATCGGCGCGGATCGGATTCGTGCGCTACTGGGTAGTCTGCGCGTCAGCAAAGACGGGCAGGACCACGCGAAACCAGTATTTACCCCCGACGCCGTCGCGGCATTGTCTCCGGCCCTTGCAAAAGGCCTCGCAACAGCCGGGCCGGACCAGGACATAGCCTTTGCAGTGACCACGCGCGCGCAATCCAACCAGCACCAGATGTTGTTGCTCGACGTCCGCGAACCATTGCTGACCACTGGCCTGGTTTTCTACCGCGAGGGTCGGCTGAATCTGATATTCGGCAAAATGCACACTACCTTTGAAGCGCATTATCTGAACACCAGCCAGCCGCCCCCGACGCCGGCGGGCCAGCGGTCACGGCGCATCCAGAACGGGTGGCAAATCAGCGGAGACGCCGGCTTCACCTACCCACGGCCCGGTCGACGCGACTGGGTCAGCATGCCCATATCCTCAGGGACTTCAGGGAATTCAGGGAATTCAGGGGCTTCGACACAGTCCGCGTCCAACCATAGCGAGCAGACACCCGAGCCCGGCACAACAGTCGACAGACGCTACCAGGAAATCGCCCAGCGGCTTCGGGTGGTCGACAAGCTGCACGCAAAGGGACTGATTACCGATCAGGAGTACCGTGACAAACGTCGAGAGATACTGAAGGGCCTGTGAAGTCATTTACAGCGTGCTTTCAAACCCTTAGTTCCGGTCTGCAGATTGCAAACTGCAAGCTGATAGAATCTGGCCCACGCGTGCCCGGCTGGCGAGATTGGTTGACATATGGGAGTTAAAAATTCCTTGGCCGAACGGCCATGCCGGTTCGAATCTCGCTCTGGGCAGCAGCCATTATCCGTTTCTCCGTGATGCTGTTCGTCCATGGTATCGAACTACCTCGAAATTATTGATCTCACCTGCGGCCGCGGCGAGCGGGCCTTGTTTAGGGAGCTTAACGTGTGCCTTAAGGCAGGCGAGGTCGGGCGCGTGGTCGGAGAAAACGGTAGCGGAAAGACCACGCTGTTGCGTACGGTTGCTGGCTTGTATCAGCCGATGGCGGGGCGGATCCGGTGGCGCGCGCCAGCCCGGCCAGACGGTGAACCCACCTTGTTGCGCGATGATCTGTGTTTCGTCGGTCATGATAATGCGCTGAACTCGGCGCTGACCCCGGTGGAAAACTTGATGGTGCTGATGCATCTCTCGGGCCGCGGCATGAGCCGCCGCGTCGTCGAGGACACGCTGGGCGAATTGAGTCTGGAGCGTGTGAGGCATCGCCCATGCGGGCGATTGTCGGCGGGCCAGCGCCGGCGAGTGTCGCTGGCGCGACTCTGGATGAGTGACGCCCCCTTGTGGCTGCTGGACGAGCCTGCCTCGGCTCTGGACGCACACTCACGCACGGTGCTCGCAGCGCGTATTGCGACCCATGCAAAGGCTGGCGGCGTCGTGTTGTTTACCACGCATGAAGGGCTGCCGCTGCCGAACGTTGAACCCCGCAGGATTGATCTTCCGGCATGCTAGGGCTGTTCTGGGCGGTCCTCCGGCGTGACCTGCTGCTGGCGTTCCGTCAGCGCGGGGTGCTCGTGCATCACCTGATGTTCTTCCTTCTGGTCGTTGCCCTGTTTCCACTCGGTACTGCGGCCGACCGGAGCATGCTGGTCGCGGTGTCTCCTGCGCTGATCTGGATGGCAGTGCTGCTGGCGGCTCTGTTGTCATTACAGCGGTTGTTCCGGCCGGATTACGAAGACGGCACGCTGGAGCAGTATCTCCTGTCTCCGGAGCCGCTCGCCCTGATCGCGTTGGCCAAGGTGACGGCCTACTGGCTGTCCAGCGGCCTTGTCTTCGTCATCGCGTCGCCCCTGCTGATATTGCTATTGGGGGTGCCACCGCAGGCTGTGGGCGTGATGATGGCCAGTCTGGCGCTGGGCACGCCGACACTGGGATTGATCGGCGCGATTGGCACGGCGCTGACGCTCAGTCTGCCGCGCGCGGGTTTATTGCTCAGTCTGCTGATCTTTCCGCTGTATGTGCCGATTCTCATTTTCGGGGCCGGGGCGATGCGCGCGGCCATCAGCGGCCTGCCATACGCGGGTCCGCTGGATCTGTTGGGGGCGCTGCTGGCCTTGGGCGTCATCGGCGCGCCGTGGGCGATTGCGGCAGCCCTGCGCATCAGTCTGGAGTAGAGATCAAGCAGGTTGTTACCTTGTCCTACACTTGCTATAGCGTATCGTGCCTGCAGCAAGGGCTCGGACACAGGGCCTTAAAAAAACGAGGAGATAGTGCGCGTCGCGTGCTTACGAATATGAACAAGCAACCCGCCTGCAAACTTGTTGCCCTGGACGTGAGCGCGTCCACGGACCAAATGGCGCTGGGAGTCTGAGATTGGCGACGTCGGCTTTCATGCGTTGGTTCCACCGGTTTGGTTCACTGCCATATTTCTATCGGGTGAGTGGCCCGTTGGCCTGGTGGTTCGCGGTACCCGGTCTGTTGATGGCGGGCTACGGCATATTCGCTGGGCTGGCTTTGGTACCACCGGATTACCAACAGGGTGATGCTTTTCGCATCATCTATATCCATGTGCCGAGTGCCTGGCTGTCGCTGTTCGGCTATACGGCAATGGCGGTTGCCGGATTCGTGACGCTGGTCTGGCGGCTGAAACTCGCCGAGATTTTCATCGTTGCGGCCGCGCCGGTCGGGGCGAGTTTCACCTTCCTGGCGCTGGTCACCGGCTCGATATGGGGCAAGCCGATGTGGGGCACCTGGTGGGTTTGGGATGCGCGTCTGACATCCGAGCTCATCCTGTTGTTTCTTTATCTGGGCGTGCTTGCTTTGCATAGTGCGATCGAGTCACCGCGTACAGCGGCACGGGCCTGTGCGCTGCTGTCGCTGGTGGGTGTGATCAATGTGCCGATCATTCATTACTCGGTGGACTGGTGGAACACGCTGCATCAGGGATCGACAGTGAATCTATTGGGCCATTCCCATATGGAAACCAATATGCTGGTGCCGCTGTTGCTCGGGGCGCTGGGCTTCACTTTCATATTCGGCTGGCTGACGCTTTGGGGCATGCGTGTGCAATTGCTATGGCGTGAGCGGCGCAGCCGCTGGGTCGGGCGCATACTCGAGGCTGACGATCGACATGTCACCCATCGGTCGTGAGAGGTGCGCGATTGGCATTTGATCTGTATCAACATTTGCCTTGAGCAAACTGAATTACAATAACCAAGCAGCGGGGCGATCGACGACCGTCACTGCCCAATCAAAACTTAGGTGGCATGGGACACCGGGCGTAGGGTCCGGGGTGTCGAGTGTGCTGGAGCGGCGGATAGGGGATGTGTGGAGCGTATGAATCAGTCTTGGCACCAATTCTTTGCAATGGGCGGCTATGCTCGTTACGTGTGGAGCGCGTACGGTATCGCTGCGGTAGTGCTCCTCGTCAACATTGTGGCGCCGGTTGTTGCACATCGCCGGATCAAGCGTCGGATTCGCAACGAGCAGTTCGAGGATGACTAGAACCCGCCGTCGTCGCCTACTGCTGGTGGGCGGGCTTTTTGTAGGCCTGGCCGCGGCCGTTGCGCTCAGCCTGTCCGCGTTCAGTCAGAACCTGATGTATTTCCATCAGCCGAGCCAGATCGTGGCGGGAAAAGTCCCGCTCAATACGCGCTTTCGGATTGGCGGTCTGGTCAAGCGTGGGTCTGTGCAGCGTGGTCGCGGGCTCACCGTGCGCTTTTCCATCGCCGACTGCAAAGCGAGCGTGCCAGTGTTGTTCAAGGGAACGCTTCCGGACCTGTTCCGTCCAGGCCAGGGCGTCATCGCCTATGGCAAGCTGAATTCCAAAGGCCAGTTCATCGCCGACAGCGTGTTGGCGAAACATGATCAGAACTACATGTCGCCGGCGGTAGCCAAAGAGCTCAAGACCAAACAAGGCAACAGCTGTATGCCGGCCAATCTACAGGCGTCACGATGATTCCCGAACTCGGCCATTTGGCCCTTGTACTGGCGCTGTGCCTGGCTCTGGTGCAGGCGATCCTGCCCGTCTATGGCTTCGTTCGCTCGCGCCCGGACTATCTCGGCGTCGCCGCGCCGGCCGCCGTCGGGCAGTTCGTGATGCTGGGGTTATCGTTTTGCTCTCTGGCCTATGCGTTCTACGCCAACGATTTTTCGGTGGCATACGTGGCCGAGAACTCAAATACCCAGCTCCCTTGGTTTTATCGGATCGCAGCCGTCTGGGGCGCCCACGAGGGCTCCTTGCTGTTATGGATGATGCTGCTATCGACCTGGAGCGTGGCCGTGGCGTTTGCCAGCCGCAGCCTGCCACGCGACGTGTCAAGTTGTGTGCTCGCGGTCATGGGATCGATCAGTTCGGGTTTTCTCATCTTCACCCTGTTTACGTCGAACCCGTTTGCGCGTGTGTTTCCCGCGCCGGCGCAGGGGCGCGATCTGAACCCGTTGTTGCAGGATCCCGGCATGGTCTTTCATCCACCCATGCTCTACATGGGCTACGTCGGTTTCTGTGTGGCCTTCGCCTTTGCGATCACTGCCCTGATCACCGGGCGGGTTGACAGTGCCTGGACCCGCTGGACCCGGCCTTGGACCTTGGCGGCCTGGATGTTTCTGACAACCGGGATCACGCTGGGCAGTTGGTGGGCCTACAACGAACTCGGATGGGGCGGCTGGTGGTTCTGGGATCCGGTTGAGAACGCGTCGTTCATGCCGTGGCTGGTGGGTACCGCTCTGATCCATTCCCTAGCGGTGACTGAGAAGCGCGGCATCTTCAAGAGCTGGACGGTTCTGTTGGCGATCACCGCGTTCTCGCTATGTCTGCTCGGCACTTTTCTGGTTCGCTCGGGGGTCCTGATTTCGGTCCATGCGTTCGTAACCAATCCCACCCGAGGCATCTATATCCTCAGTTTTTTCGGCGTAGTGGTTGGCAGTTCTCTGGTGCTTTATGCCGTTCGCGCGCCACGCTTCGAGGCCGGAACCGAGCCGGTGGAAGTGCTCTCGCGCGAGGGTCTGCTACTGCTCAATAATATTTTCCTGGTCGTGGCAGCGGCAGCGGTACTGATCGGCACTTTGTATCCGATTCTGGCGGCTGGGCTGGGGCTCGGCCGTATCTCGGTCGGGCCGCCGTATTTCGACAAGGTATTTGTACCGTTGACCGCGCCCTTGGTGGTATTGATCGGTGCGGCATCCGTCATGGCCTGGAAGCGAACCCGGCCGCAGACGTTGCGGTCACGCCTCTGGCTGCCTTTGTTGCTGGCAATTATCGTCGGTGTCCTGCTGCCTTGGGTCACATTGGGCACGTGGGGGGTGGCGGCCGTCGCGGGCTGCGTGCTCGGGAGTTGGGCGATTGTCTCGGCGCTCGAGGATGTGGTGCGACGCGTGCGGGGTAGCCGATTGATGCTGCCGCGCCAGATCATGGGCCAGACGCTGGCCCATGTGGGGGTGGGTGTGTTCGTGATCGGCGTGAGCCTGGTCAGCGCGTTCGGCAGCGAGCGTGATGTCAGGATGGCCCCCGGGCAGTCGGTCGTTTTTGCCGGCTACAACTTCACTTTCCATGGAGTTGAAGAACAGAAAGGGCCGAACTACACCTCGCAGACCGGTGAATTCACGGTCGCCCATAATGGCCGTGTGATATCGCATCTGCATCCGGCCAAACGCCATTATGTGGAGAGCGACGCCTTGATGACCGAGTCCGGTATCGACGACGGCGTTTTTCGTGATCTATATCTGTCTCTCGGGGAGCCTCTTGCCGATAAGGCATGGAGCGTACGGATCTACTACCGGCCTTTCGTGCGCTGGATCTGGGCGGGCGGATTCCTGGCCGCTCTGGGGGGGCTGCTCGCGCTCAGCGACAAACGGTATTGGCGCCGGCAGAAAGTGCGTCATAGCGCCAGGGTTCGCGCGTCGACGCAGACGGTTGACGCCTAATGCGCTGGCGGGTGGTCGTTCCTGCCGTCGTGGTGGCCGGGCTCGTTGTATTGTTGGGCTATGGGCTAACACGGCAGCCAAGCATTCTGCCTTCTGCGCTGATTAACAAGCCGGCGCCGGCTTTTAACCTGCCGACTCTGGATGCGGCTGACAAGCGGGTTGGCAGCGACGTATTGAAGGGCCACGTCACACTGGTCAACGTCTGGGCCAGTTGGTGCGTCGCCTGTCGCGAAGAGAACGATCTAGTCACCGAGATATCGCAGCGCACCGGTGTTCCAGTGCTTGGCATTAATTACAAGGATAAGCGGGGCGATGCCAAACGCTGGCTGGCGCGTTTTGGGAATCCGTTTGCCGTGGTGGCGTTCGATCGTAGCGGTCAGGTCGGTATTGACTGGGGCGTGGCAGCGGTGCCGGAGTCGTTCGTGGTCGATCGCCATGGGATGATCCGATACAAGGTCGTAGGAGCGATCACACGGAAGGAAATGAACAAGGTCCTCATTCCGAAGTTGAAGCAGCTCCAGCAGGCCTCGTGATGCGAATATCGCTGATACTGCTGGCGGCGTTCTTGATGACAGGCCTGGCGTCTGCAACCGATCTGAATGGCCCGCAACGGGCACGTTATCAACAACTCACGGGGGATTTGCGGTGTCTGATCTGCCAGAACCGCAGCATCGCCGATTCGGATGCGCCGTTGGCCAAGGATCTGCGTCATATCGTGGCGCGGCAGATCGCACAGGGGCGCACCGATGCGCAGATTAAACAGTACCTGGTCGATCGCTATGGGCAGTGGGTGCTATACGATCCGCCATTCGAGTTTGCGACGTGGTTGCTCTGGCTCGGCCCCTTCGCATTGTTGTTGGTCGGACTCATCATGGCGCTAACTATCGTGCGCAAGCGCCGGGATGCGCCGCGCCGACATGCCGAGTTGGATCGCGCGCGCCTGGCACGCGTCCTCGGCGAGACGGACAAGCCGATTAATCGGCCCCGCAAGGACCACTCATGATCGTATTCTTGATTTTCGCCGCACTTCTCGTGGCGGCCAGTCTTCTTTTCGTGCTCGTGCCCCTGTGGCGGGGTGATCAGTCTACGGCCGACAAACGCCGCGAAGCCAACATCACGATCTATCATCAGCGTCATCAGGAAATCGAGCGTGAAGTCGGCGCCGGACGCTTGAGCCGACGCGAAGCCGAAGAAGAAAAAGACGAACTCGGGGCCCGGCTGCTGACAGACATCGACCAGGCACCGAGTCTGATGCCATCGCCGCAACGAAAAACACGCCGACCGTGGTTGGCCACGGTGTTGATTGTGGCACTGTTCTTGGTCGGCGGCGTTGGAGGATACTGGAAGTTGGGTGACTGGCGGGCGGTGGAGGACGCCGGCGAGCCGAATGCGCAGACAGTGATAAGTGAGCTGCAGGAGCGGGTCAATCAGTACCCGCGTGATCGCAAGGCGAGAATGCTACTGGCCGAAGCGCAAACGAGTACGGGTCAGTTTGCGGCCGCGGCGAATAACCTGCATGCGTTGAACGCCGCGTCGCCGAAGCCTAGGCCTCAACTCATTGCCGCTGAGGCTGATGCCACCCTGCAGGCGACCAATGATCTACAGGGCAAGGCCCGGGATCTGTTCGCGCAAGCACTCAAACTCGATCCGAAGAACAGGCAGGCACTTTGGTTCCTTGGGTTGGCGGCGGCAGAGCAGGGCGACAATTCAAAAGCTGTGGGTTATTGGGATCGTTTGCTCAAACAGAATCTGCCCGCTGAGGTTCGTGACATGGTCAAGAGCCGGCGCAACGAACTTACCGGCCACAAGCCGAAGTTGTAATAGCGGGCGGGTGACTCGCTCCGGTTCGCGGAGGTTAGTGATGACTTGAGCGCCTCGACCAAGGCATGACCTTCGTCGATGACACGGCGGCATCGAGCAAACCAGCCAATCCGAAGTACACCGAACGCCGCTTGATAAATTCCGCATATACTGGAGGTGTATATAACTCCCGGTCCGCTACCGTGGAAGATTGCAGGATCACAGGAGAGTCCGCTGATGAGACATCGCATAATCAGTTTGCTTGCGGGGGCGGTGATTGGAGCCGCCGGCATGACGAGCGCATCGGCTATGGGGATGATGGACCACGGCATGACGCGGGACTCGGGTGAGTCTTCCGGCGCGGGGGCCGACACGCGTAGCATCGATCGCGTCGGCGCAAGGCTGGTTCAGCAGTTCTGTACCGGCTGCCACACTTCACCGTCGCCGGTCCAGCATGCGCCAGGGCAATGGCCTGCCGTGGTCGCCCGCATGAAACGCTACATGTACTCGCGCGGGATCAAGGCGCCAGATCGTACGCAGACACGGGCGATAGAAGCCTACCTGGAGCAGTCTGCGCATTCCCGATGACATCGCTAAGATGACCCGGACATGTGGCCCGCTCGCGCTGCCCAATGATGTCGTCCGAGGGATATCATGCGAGCGGCAGAGCGGTATCGGCATATGGCCCGGAACGTAGGACGTTATGCGCCATCGCCGACCGGCGCGATGCCAGCATCGCCATCGTCACCAGGAATTTCTACGTTTCCTGCGGCATATCGAGGCGCAGAGCCCCGCCGATCTGGATGTGCATCTGGTGCTCGATAACTACGCCACCCACAAACATCCCAAGGTTCGAACCTGGCTGGCGCAATGCCCACGGTTTCATCTGCATTTCACCCCCACCTACACCTCCTGGCTCAATCAGGTCGAGCGATGGTTTGCGCATATTACAGAGCGCGCTATTCGACGTGGCTCGTTCAAAAGCGTCAAGGATCTGGTGGCTCGAATCGATCGATTCGTCGAACAACACAATGCGCAATGCGAGCTGTTTGCCTGGTATGCCTCCGCCGATTCCATAGTCCGTAAAATCGAACGACTATGCGAACGAATTTCCGTTACAGGACACTAGCCCTATCAGAATACGAAAACCGAGGTCGGCAGAGTAAGCAACTCCGAACTGCTCAATCGCAACCGCCAACTACCGCCGCCAGAAATTATTCCGTACCAAGCCAACCACCTCATCCATGCGCCCGCTGAAAATTGCCTTGGTCGAGTAAAGCGCGGTGGACGCCACCTGCCCGATCTCGATATGCGGCGGCATGATCAGTTCGACGGGGTTGACTTTGACGTCGAGGATGCCGGGGCCGTCGTGGGCGAGCAGTTCTTTCACGCCGCTTTCGAGCTCGTGTTTGGCTTCGATCTTTCGGCCCCACATGCCGAGTACTTCGGCGAGCTTGCCGAAGTCGGGGTTTTTGAGGTCGGTGTAGGCGTCTAGCAGACCTTCGACCTTCTGTTCGATTTCCACGAAGCCTAGTGCGCTGTTGTTGAAGACGACGAGTTTGACGGGGATTTCTTCCTGCACCAGCGTGAGCAGGTCGCCCAGCAGCATGCTGATGCCGCCATCGCCGCACATGGCGATGACCTGCCGGCCAGAAAAGCCTTTGGCGATGCCCAGCGCCTGCGGGTAGGCGTTGGCCATGGTGCCGTGGACGAGGCTGGGCAGGGTGCGACGCTTGCCGTTGGCCTTGATATGGCGCAGGCACCAGACCATGGGGCTGCCGCCGTCGGCGGTGAACACAGCGTCTTCGGCGCCGTGCTTGTCCAGCATCAGGGTGAGTTCCTGCGGATGGATGAGCGTATCGTCGTCTGATTGGGCGGCTGCGTCGTCGCGTGATTCGAGATAGGTCTTGCGGCATTTGTCGACCCAGCTGCGGTCATCGCTCTGTTCGACGCGGCCGAGCAGGGCGGCGCAGGTATCGCGCACGGTGCCGATGGCGCCGATATGGACCGGATGGCGCAGGCCGATCTTTCCGGGGTTGATATCGACCTGGATGATGGTCGCGTCTTCGGGATAGAACTGGGTCCAGGCGAAGCTGCAGCCGAGCAGCAATAGCGTGTCGCATTCCGACACTGCGCGATAGCCGCCTTCCAGGCCGAACACGCCGGTCATGCCAACTTCCAGCTCGTTGTCGTACTCGACAAAGTCCTTGGCGCGGGAGGTCCAGGCGATGGGGGCGGCGAGCCGGTCGGCCAGGGCGATCAACTCGTTGTGGGCGTTGTGGCAGCCGTAGCCGGCATAGATGGAAACTCTCTTGCCGGCGTTGAGTTTTTCGGCGATGACGTCGAGTTCGGCGTTGCTCGGTCGCATGACCGGATCGAAGCGCATGGTGCGATAGGCCAGGCTGTTTGACGGTTTCTGGGTGAAGATATCGCCGGGCACGATCAGCACTGCCAGGCCGCCTTCATTGAGGGCTTTCTGGGCCGCGATGGTGACCAGCCGACGGGCATTCTCGGGGCTGGTGACGTACTCGCAGAACACACTGTTCTGGGCATAGATCGGGCGCTGGTCGACGTCCTGCGGGAAACCGACGCCCATTTCGGCGGTCGCGACCTGCGAGGCAATGAAGACCACAGGCGCGCCGTTGCGATGGGACTCGATCAGCCCGTTGACGAAATGCAGGCTGCCTGGCCCGCAGGTGCCGGCACAGCAGGCCAGTTCGCCGGTCATGAAGGCTTCGCCGCCGGCGGCAAATCCGCCCACTTCTTCGTGGCGGACGTGTACCCAATCCATCTCTGACCGGCGGATAGCGTCGGTGAAATGGTTGATGGTATCGCCAACGACGCCGTAGCAGCGCTTCGCGCCGGCCTCGATCAAACTATCGACAATGATTTCTGCGACGTTGTTGCTCATGCCCGCTTCCCTGTAAAAGCTGTACTTTCCATCTCCGTTGTATAGCACAACGGCGGGTTCGGCCATGCGGCTGAATACGGACAGGCGGAGGGCCTGTTGCTGTTTCATCCGGCTCCGCAACCCGGAGGGACGGGGTCGTATGGAACGGTAAAAGGCCCTGCGTCAGTTGGCCCGGTGTGCCAGCTCCTCGATCGTGGCGCGCAGGATCGCGTAGAAAGACTCGACGCTCTGAATGTCCACGCGTTCGTCTGGCGAATGCGCGCCGCGGATGGTCGGGCCGAACGAGATCATCTCCATGCCGGGGTACTTGGCGCCGATCAGCCCGCACTCCAGGCCCGCATGGATAACCTTCACTTCGGGCTTGTGGCCGGTGACCTGCTCGTGAACGGTGACAAAGCGGGCGAGCAGGGCTGAGCCGGGTTCTGGTTTCCAGCCCGGGTAGCCACTGCTTCGCCTCGGCTCGAAGCCGGCCAGATCGAGCAGTGAGGCAATTCGCTGGCAGAGCGCATCGCGGGCAGAATCGACCAGCGAGCGCACCATGAGTTCCAGACGCAACAGGTTGTTCTGAAGCTGGATGACGCCGAGGTTGTTGGAGGTTTCCACCACGCCGGGCGCCGCCAGGCTCATGCGTTCCACCCCGAACGGAAGCGCATTCAGCAGCCGGGCAAGGCGTCGTGAGTCGGCGCTGCCGAGTGCGCGTTCGGCTTCGGCGCGTTCCTGGCTTACCTGGACGTTGGCGTCGATGCCGGCCAGTTCTTTTCGGAAGATGGCCTCGAAGTCCACCAGGGCAGCCGTGACTTCGTCGAACGCGCTGTCCGGGATGGCCACGGTAGCCCAGGCTGCGCGCGTGATCGCGTTATCCATCCGGCCGCCGTCATAATCGACAATTCGCAGACCGTGCTCCATCAGCGCATCGAGTACGCGAGCCAGCAAACGATTGGCGCTGGCGCGTCCGGTATGAATATCCATGCCGGAATGGCCGCCGATCAGGCCATGAACGCCCAGCTTGAAGACGGTCATGTCGGCTTCCAGCGGGCTGTCGTTGAACTGCGCCTGGGCCGACACGTTGGTGCCGCCGGCACAGCCGATACACACCTCGCCTGCTTCCTCGGTATCCAGATTGAGCAGCAGCCGGCCGTCCAGCCAGTCAGGGGCCAGATTCGATGCGCCAACCAGCGACACTTCCTCGGCTACCGTCATCAACGCTTCCAGCGGGCCGTGGCTGAGGCTGTCATCATCTAGAATCGCAAGCGCTGCCGCGGCGCCGATGCCGTTGTCGGCACCCAGCGTAGTGCCGCGTGCCTTGAGCCAACCGTCTTCGACGATGGTTTTGATCGGGTCGGTCTTGAAGCAGTGGGTCACGCCGGCCCGAGTCTCGGCGACCATGTCGAGATGCCCCTGCAACACGACGGTCGGCGCGTCTTCGCGGCCAGGCGACGCAGGTTTGACGACTCGCAGGTTGTTGGCTGCGTCTCGCTCGTGTGCGAAACCGCGGGCATCGGCCCACGCCTCGATCTTCTGGGTCAGCGCTTCTTCGTGCCATGAGGGCCTGGGAGTGTCGCAGAAGGTACGAAAATGCTGCCATAGCAATCGGGGTTCGAGATCTTCGAGATGCGCGTTCACGTGCACGCTCCTGATTTATCGATGGAGACAGCCGTGAGGATAGGGAAATTCGAGGGCGCCGGCCATGCCTGGGCGGCAGTGCTCGGCCGGCGATGATTCCTGCCGGGCGGCGCCGGTGCGCATTGGCAGCCAGGATGCCATGGCTCGTTTGTTCGACGGGCCGGCGTTCGTGATACACGTCAAGCCCGGCTTTGACGGTGCGATTCACGGCACGCTCGTTTCTCCGGCTTTCGACAAGCGGATGCTGGCCTCGGAGTGCGGCCGACTGCAATTTGACGGCGGTGCCCAGCTGCCGGCCGACATGCGCGAAACCGACGACCACATAAAGAAAAAGCGCCGAAGCTTTCGCCCCGGCGCCTGTCTGTCAGCGCGGCGTCTGATCAATCCAGCGCGTCGCGGACCTTGTCCTTGCCTTCGCCGACCTTGTTCTGGACCTTGCCCTTGTTCTTCTGGGCTTTGCCCTCGGCTTCTTTTCCCTCGTTGCCGGTCACCTTGCCGTACAGCTCCTTGACCGTGCCCTTGATTTTGTCGGCGGTGCCTTCCTTGCGGTCTTTATCTACCATATGGCTCTCCTGAAGAGTGCTGGTGACGCTGCGGTCGAACGCGCTGAAGCGCAATCACTGGCCGCGCGGCAAACCGGGCTGGCTTACGACCTAGACACTACGCCCTATCACTGTCTGCAGGCTGAACAAAAGACGCCATTAGTCGTAATTAATTTCAACGCCTTGGTTGACTAGAAGATGCCGTAGTTTCTGGATGATGGGAAACACTTCATTGTTCCAATCCTCGCCCTGGGCATCGAATGCACGCTGCTCGGCTTCGACAATGTCCTTGTCCTGACCAAAGATGCCGTTGGTGAACAGGATGATGAAGGGCCAGAGCAGATTGATGGCACCGGGAATGCCCGGCTTGCGCACCATCATCAGCCCGTAGGTCTGGTTTTCCCGTTGTTCACCGTCGGTCGGCACATACGCGTTCCACAGATCCAGCGCCGGCTCGTCGGAGCCCGCGGTCCAGAACTGCAGCGTCTGGTAGGGGTAGCCGGTGCGGATGGTCATGATGTCCATGTCCTCGCGCGCGTTCGCCTTGGCATTGGGCGCTTTCTTGCGTTTGCCGAGCATGAACTTCTCGCCAATCGGTTGCTTGCCGGCGGCGCGGTGGAAGGTGTAGTCGACTTCTACCCAGCCGTCGCCCTCGCGGATTGCCAGCGCTTTGGGATTGATGCTGCCCATCAGGCTGCGGTGCAAAAACTGATGGTTCATGTCCATCAGATTTTCATGCATGAAGGAGTAGTGACACTTGATCTTCCGATCCAGATAACGCGTCTTGTAGGCTGGGTTGCCCTGGGTGGCGATCTGCGGGAAGTCGTCGACGTTGGGTGAATCGACGTCACCGGGGAACACGAACACCAGGCCATAGGCTTCCACGCAGGGATAACTGCGCACGCCGTTGGGGAGCGATTTGTCCTTGTCCAGATAAGGCACGTTCACGCAGGCCCCGGTGGCGTTATAGGCCCAGCAGTGATAGCTGCACAGCAGGCGATCGCCTTTTACCTCGCCCAGCGACAACGGCACCTGGCGATGCGCGCAGCGATCCTCGAGCGCGAATACCTGGCCTTTCTCGGTGCGCGCAAGAACGATTGGCTCTCCGGCGAATGACACGCCGAGCGTGCCGCTGCGGCGCACATCCCGCGCCCGAGCCAGTGGATACCAGTAGTTCGGATCGATGCCGGTCTTGCGGATATCGCGAGCCAGCGGTTCGGCCAGACCGCGGTCAACTCGTCGGTCGACAGATACAGGCGCTACTGATGACATGGTAAAAATCCTTCTCGAAAGAAAATACGGCCTGGAAAATATCGACTACTGCGTCTATCGAAAGGCCGTATGGGCACTCTGCGCGTGGCCGTTTTGCTGCGCCGGCCCGCGGCTCGACCCTAGCACGTTCAGACGCGAACCATGATCACGAGCGCTCCAGTCTATGGCCGCCGGCGCTGCAGCCGCGTGAAAAAGCCGCCGGCAACAGCCAGAACCAGCAGCAGAACTACCAGGCCCCAGTTGCGCCATAGGACGAACGGCGTGCGGCCCCGATAGGGGCGCACATGTCCGGTCAGCGCGGCCTGCTTGAACTTGGGCGCCTGCGATACGATCCGGCCGTTGGGGGCCACGATGCCGGTGACGGCGCTGTTGTCGGCGCGCAACAGATAGCGCCCCGTTTCGACGGCTCGCATACGCGCCATTTCGAAGTGCTGCGCGGGGCCGATGGAGCGCCCGAACCAGGCGTCGTCGCTGACGTTGATCAGTATCCCGGCTGGCGGCACATCACGCGCTATCAGCCCGCCAAAGATATCCTCGTAACAGATCGAAATGCCCAGCGCGACGCCGTTGGCCCGGATGGGTGGCTGGCTGAACGGGCCAGGTGTGAAATCGGAATACGGCATGCCCGACTCTGCCATCCAGCGCCGGATGAATTCTGGTACCGGGAAATATTCGCCAAACGGCACCAGATGCCGCTTCGAGTAGACGCCGTGGCCTGCGCCTACGGCAATCACGCTGTTGTAGATATGTCGATTGCTGGGGTTCGCCGTGAGCAGACCCGTGACTAGCGTGCTGTGCTGTGCGGCCAATCGTTTGCCGAGCGAAACGAGCGCGGGCTTGACCGCATAGTAGTAGTCGGGGATGGCCGTTTCCGGCCAGATGATCAGATCCGACTGCCAGTGGCCGCGCATCAGCTGCGAATAGCGGTGGATTGCGTAGTCGACCGATTTTTGCGTCCACTTGCTCTGCTGATCGACGTCGCCCTGTACCAAGGTGACCGAAAGCGCCTCGCCGTGCGGATGGGTCCAGTGTATCTGCGCTAGGCCGAATCCGGCAGACCAGAGCACGGCGAATCCGGTGATAGCCCAGGGCGCGCGCCTTGGCTGCGCGCTCAGCCATGCCAGTAGGCCGCCCGACAGCGCCACCGCCAGACTGACGCCAAAAACGCCCAATACTGGCGCATAGCCGATCAGCGGCGAATCGATCTGGCTGTAGCCGATGGACAGCCAGGGGAAACCGGAAAATACCCAGCTGCGCAGCCACTCGAGTAATGTCCACAGCACTGGCGACCAGAGTAGATAGCGCAGCGCGGCGCTGCCAGTCGACAGCCGCGCGGCGCCGGCGAGGACGATAGCCGGGAACGCCGCCAGCAGAAAAACCAGCCCCACCAGCAACGCGACCGCCAATGGCAGCGGCGCGCCACCGACCCCAGACAGGGCAATCAGGATCCAGTATGTACCGGCGCCGAACTGGCCGACCCCGAACGCCAGGCCGACCAGGGCAGCACGTCGCGGGCCGCTGTCGCCGGCCAGGCGAAACAGCAGCGCCAGCGCCAGGGGTGCGATCCAGAACCAGCCGAACGGAGCAAACGCCAGCACCGACCCAGCGCCAACCAGCAGCGCACAGGCCACAGCCAGCCAGCCCTGCGGCCAGCGGATACCCGACGCGCTTATCATCGACGCGACTGGGCTACGATACGTGGCCGTTCACGGCCACGTAGACAGAACAGGACGCGGGAAATGGCTCAGTCCTGCTTGTCGTTTTTGCTATTGTTCTGACTATTATCGTGGCCGTCTTGGCTCTTGATATAGGACTCGAGCCATCCCTTCGGCGGCATGCCAACCTTGGCAGCCCATTGGTTCGGGCCGCCTTCGCGATAGATTACGGTCGGCGTGCCATTGCCGCCCGCAGCGGCCATTTGCTTGTAGTGCAGATTGATCAACGTCTCGAGCTTCGGATTCGGCGAATCGACCGGCTTGATGCCGCCTTCTTCCTTGGCTTCATTGAAGCCGGCTTCGTTTTTTGCCAACGCGGCGGTTGGGTCATCGGCGGACAGGATGGCGGCTGCGCGGCCCATGCTGCTCGGTTTGAGGAAACCGGCCAGCGCCCACTTCACCTGAATCTTGCCGGCCTTGGCCAGCGGCGCGACCTGGTCGTAGAAACGGTGACAGTAGATGCAGTTCGGATCGGCAAAGACATACAGCACCGGAGCGTCGTCCGGCCCCTGCTGCACCAGATGTCCGGTTTTCTTGAGATCGCTGACGACCTTTGCGACGTCCGGCTTGGGTACGTATTGCTGGGTGTACTGGGCTGATAGATTATCGCCGTCCGGTGAAATCAACTGGCCGACTATCAGAAATCCGTCTTCACCGTAGACCACCTCGTGCTGGCCGCTCTGCTGAATCACATAGCCGGTCAGCCCCGGTTTCGCGGTCTTGAACTTCTTGATGACCGTCAGTTTGCCGGCTTTCACCGACTGCTGAAGAATCTTGGGTAGCTCGGCGGTATCCGGCTTGGACGCGTTTTTGTCGGTATTGGCAGCGAACGCCGGTGCGGCCATGACAAGCGTCAGGCAGAACACAAAGACGGCGGCGCCGCGCGGGCGACGAATGAAGGACATAAATTGCTCCTGAGTCAGGTAGTCAGGCAAGGGAACCAGGGCGGGCGACCGGCTGTGGCATAAATGTTCAAACCAGTGGCGGATCTTTCGCATCAATTAAGGATATCGAAGCTCAGGCCGGCACGCTCGCTCAGACGCTCGACCAGCAAGTCGCCCATCAGCGTTGCCGGCGTCGGAAAGCCGCCTTCGCGAGGGCCATCGAGCTCGGCCAGACAGAGCGCGGTTTCAGCCAGCATCTTACTGGTCGAGCCATAGCCGGGGTCACGATCACCGATGACGCGCACGCGTAGAGGCTGGCCATCTGCGGTACTGCCGTAAAAGCGGATATCGTAGAAACCGGCTTGCTGTGCAGCTGGGCTCGGGCCTTCGCCGGTCTTGGGCAGCACGAAACGAGTCAGCAGTGCGCGCGAGGGTTTGAGAGCCACGCCGAACATGAAGCCGCCCAGCGCAGCGGTCAGCGCATAGGCGCGCAGGCGGCCCTTGTTGCCGCGGCCCATGAGCATCGCCTCGTCATAGCGGAAATCGGCGCCGTAGGCCTGGTCCGACAAGGCGTTGCTGCGCTGGACCACCCGCGTGTTGGCCGCAGCCATGATGAACGGCGCAATCCACGCCTTGGCGGTCTTGTCGTACTGGGCCCCGTTGACGCTGGGTTGGCGAACCGCCGGCTTGTAGCCCGGCGGGCAGGTGGAATACGGGTCGGCGAGTTCACGCTTGAGCCCGGGATTGCCGCGAAGTTCCTTGGCGATGTTCACCATGCTGGCCACCGTGCCGCCAGAGAATCCGCCCTTCATCGCGCGTACGCGCATCTTCACGCGGTTGCAGGGCTGGTCGTAGCGACGCCGTGATTCGGCCTGGAGGAAATGCACGCCCAGATCCGACGGCAGCGAATCGAAGCCGCAGGAATGCACGATGCGAGCGCCGGTCGCGCGCGCCGATTCGGCATATTTGGTCTGCATGCGCCGTACCCACTGGGTCTCGCCGGTGAGGTCGCAGTAATCGATGCCGGCCTTGACGCAGGCCGCGATCAGCGGCTCGCCGTAGAGCGCATAGGGGCCGACGGTGGATACCACTACCCGGGCCTGTGCGCACATCGCATCAAGTGAAGCCGCGTCGGTGGCATCGGCGATGATCAGTTCGGCGCTATTTGCATCAATGTCGGCGCGCAGATCGGCCAGCCGCGCTGGTGAGCGCCCCGCCATGGCCCAGTTGAGCGAGTCGCCGTACTGCCTGGCCACATAGGCGCAGGTCAGCCGACCCACAAAACTGGTGGCGCCGAAAATGACGATATCGAAGGGCTTGTCGCTCATACTCAGACCTGGTCGCATTCGGGGGCCCAATTTACATCAATCCGGCGTCGAGTCGTTGGGCAGCCGCACGCCGGGCCTGATGCTCGGATTCTCGCCGGCCGCCAACCCGCCACCGCCCAGCACCTTGTACAGCGTCACCAGATTGGTCTGTCGTGCCAGCCGCCGGCTGACTTCGTTCTTGCGCGAGGCATACAGCGTGCGCTGATCAACCAGTGTATCCAGGTAGCTGTCGGTGCCATAGCGATAACGCGCCTGCGACAGTTGATAGGCCCGGCGATTGGCTGCTACCAGTGCCTGCTGGGCCGCTATCTGTTCGTAGATGGTGGCGCGCGTGGCCAGCGTATCGGCGACTTCGCTGAACGCAGTCTGGACGGCGTTCTGATAGTTGGCAACGTCGATCTTGCGTTGGATTTTGGTGATGTTCAGCGCGGCGCGATGGGTGCCGGCGTCGAAAATCGGCAGGTTGATCTGTGGTGAGACGCTCCATGTGCGGTTGCTGCCCTTGAACAGGCCGGATAATTCCTGTGTGGCAAAACCGATGCTGGACGTCAGGCTAATGCGTGGGAAGAACGCCGCGCGCGCGGCGCCGATGTCGGCATAGTCGGCGCGCAGCGTATATTCGGCGGCCAGAATGTCCGGCCGGTTGTCCAGCACCGACGACGGCACGTTGGCCGGCAGCCCGGCAACGACCGGATGCGCCGGCACTCTTGCGCCGGGCAAGTCGGCGACCGGGACGGTCGCGCCCACGACCAGATTGAGCGCGTCGCGGTCCTGAGCGACCTGGGCCACGTTGTGGCTACGCTCACGCGCGCCGATTGAACCGTGCTTTGGGCGTTCGCGAGATCAATCCCGGTCGCGATGCCGTAACGATGCCGGGCCTGTACCAGCCGATAGTTGGCTTTTTGGCTTTTCAGTGTTTTCCTGGCCAGGGCCAGCAGCTCTTGGTCGGCCGAAAGCGTCAGCCAGTCGTTGGCCACTTCCGCGATCAGGCTGATCTGGGTTGATCGTCGGGTTGCGGCCGATGAGCACAATAGCTCC